>CAYNPO010000014.1:0-93390 GCA_964399165.1 uncultured Bacteriovoracaceae bacterium
ATGTTCGGGTCGAAGATGATGTCCTCAGGAGGGAAGCCGGAGCCCACGAGCAGATTGTAGGCGCGCTCGCAGATGCGGATCCGGCGCTCGTAGGTGTCCGCCTGACCCTGTTCGTCGAAGGCCATCACCACGGCGGCGGCGCCGTAACGCCGCACGAGCTTGGCGCGGTGGAGGAACTCCGCCTCCCCGTCTTTGAGGGAGAGGGAGTTTACGATGGCCTTGCCCTGCACGCGCTTGAGGCCTGCTTCCAGCACGCTCCACTTGGAGCTATCGATCATGACGGGTACCCGGGCGATGTCGGGTTCGGCGGCGATGAGATTGAGGAAATCCGCCATCATCTTCTCGCCGTCGATCATGCCGTCGTCGAAATTGACGTCCACCGCTTGTGCGCCGTTTTCCACCTGCTCGCGAGCCACCTTGAGGGCGTCTTCCATGCGCCCTTCCTGGATCATCTTGCGGAAAGCGGCAGAACCGGTGACGTTGGTGCGTTCGCCCACGTTCATGAAATTGGAACCGGGATAGAGGGTCAGGGGCTCCAGGCCCGACCACTTGGGCACGTGCTCGGGAGCGGGCAGCGGCCGGGGCGCTGCCTTCGCGGCCACTTCGGCGATGGCGCGGATGTGGCCGTCGGTGGTGCCACAGCATCCCCCTACGATGTTGAGCCAACGGTTGGACATGAACTCGCCCACCACCTTGGCGGTGTGGGCCGGCGTTTCGTCGTACTGTCCCATCTGGTTGGGCAGGCCGGCGTTAGGGTAAATGCTCACGTGGAAAGGCGACTTGGCCGCCAGTACCTCCACATACGGCCGCATGAGCTCGGCCCCGAGGGCGCAGTTGAGGCCGATGGACATGAGCGGGAGATGGGAAACGGAATAGAGGAACGCTTCCACGGTCTGGCCCGAGAGGGTGCGTCCCGACTGGTCAGTGATGGTGCCTGACACCATGATCGGCAGCGCGGGCTTCTTCACTTCGTCAAAGTACTCGCTGATGGCGAACAGGGCCGCCTTGGCGTTGAGCGTGTCGAAGATGGTCTCCACCAACAAGATGTCCACGCCGCCTTCGACTAGGGCCGCGACTTGCTCCTTGTAGGCGTCTTTCAACTCGTCGAAGTCCACCGCGCGGAAACCTGGGTTGTTCACGTCGGGGGAGAGTGAGGCGGTCTTAGTGGTGGGACCGATGGATCCCGCCACGAAGCGGGGTTTCGCGGGATCCTGGCGTGTGAATTCGTCACACAGCTCGCGTGCTTGGCGAGCGGACACGCGGTTGATTTCATCGCACAGGTCCTCCATGCCGTAATCGGCCATGGAGATCCGTTGGGCGCTGAAGGTGTTGGTTTCGAGGATGTCCGCTCCCGCCTCGAGGTACTTGCGGTGGATGGCGGTGATGACGTCCGGCCGGGTCAACACCAGCAAATCATTGTTTCCCTTCAGTGGACGTGGAAAATCCTTGAAGCGCTCCCCACGGTAGTCTTCTTCCGTGAGTTGGTACTTCTGGATCATGGTGCCCATGGCCCCATCAAGCACGAGTACGCGCTGAGACAACTCGGTGAGGACATTAGCGGCCACGAGAACTCCTTGGTAGCCGCTAGAGTATTATTTATTTAATTGATCAGCCAAGTAAAATCTTGCAATTTCCGCATGTTAACAAAAAACATTGAGTCTTAAAGACGGGCGCGCTTCTTCTTCAAAACATTCTTCTGCGCCGACTGCTTGATCATCCGGCGGAGCACCCGCTGGAGGGAGGGGAGGGAAGATTTGACCAGCTCGCCATCCCCCAGCAACAGGATTTCTTTCACTTTAACGGGCTTCATCATGGGGACCTCCACGGTTGCGGACCTCCACACACTATGGACACGCTACGCCCGAATTCAAGGTCAAGTCATGAGGTAAAAGCCCAACAGGAAGAAAGCGAAGGCAGAGAGGAGATAAGCGTTGGGCAGGCGTCGGGACCAAACGCACTCCAACAAGGATACCCAAACAGGTCCGGTAATAGAGATAGCGGTGAGAGAAGCCATATGGGCGTGTTTCACCGCCGCAAGATAGAGGGAAAGGGAGATGAAGGTCCCGCACACGGCCGAAAGGGTGACGAGGGCGCGCTCTCGCCCGGGCATGGCGGCGAAGTCTTTTAGGATTTGCGGATAACCCCGGGGCCGTATCAGCAGGAAACCCAACAGGGCCCCCGCAGAGCGAATGACATTCACCTGCATGGACCCCATCTCGGGTGTAAACTCGTAGGCGGTGCGTGTGAGCATCACCCCGGTTCCGTCCAACAGGATCCCGGCGAAGGCCCACAAAAAACTTTTCCAATCCCAATGCCCCTGGGCGCGGCGGCGTTCCACCACGAAGAACGCGAGGCACACCATCATGCAGAAGACGGCGCCCATCTGATGGGGAGTGATGTCCTGTCCGAGGAACATGCTGCCGTAGAACCCCAGGAGCAGCGGCTGGAAACTGTAAAGCACCAGGGCCCGCCCTGGGCCCAGGGTGGCGTAAGCCTTGAAAAGGAAAATGTCCCCGATGCAAAGTCCCATGAGTCCGCTGGCCAAGAGGCACCCCACCGCCGCCGTCCCGATGGGCACAACCCCTTCGAAGCCGAGGGCGACGAGGAAGCACGCCATGGCCACGCTCACCTTGAACATGTTGATCCACACCGGTGAGAATTTCCGCGCGAAGTGGGAGAATCCTAGGCTGGCGGTGCTGAAGAATAGGTTGGACAGCACGGCCAACGAGTAGACGATGGTGGGTGACAAAGGGCCTCCGGGAGACCCAAGGTAACACGGCTTCCCTTCCCGGGGAAGGATGGCCTAGGATTCCGGGAGGGGGCAGGCATGGCCGAAGGCACGTTGTACGCGTCGGAAGACAAGGGTTACCGGGTGGAGGTGCGGACCACCTTCGACATGGAGAACTCAAATCCCCTGCAGCGGCATTACCTTTTTCATTATCGGGTCCGCATCGCCAACCTCATGGGCGTCCCCGCGCGTTTGGAGTCGCGCACCTGGCACATCGAAGACGCCCTTGGGAGCCGCCGGAAAGTGGAGGGCCCTGGGGTGGTGGGACAAACGCCTTGGTTCTCCCCTGGCGGGGTTTTCGAGTACTCCAGCTTCTCGCCGCTGCCCACCCTGACGGGCAAAATGTGGGGAAGCTTCCATATGCGCGCGGAGGGCGGGGAAGCATTTGACCTGGCAACGCCCGAGTTCCGTTTCGCCGTGCCGGACCACCACATTGACCGTTATTGAGGTAACTTCCCGAAGAGCTCCCGCAACTTGGCCAAGTCGGCGTCCAGGTCCCTGAGGACCTCCTCGCGCCGTCCGGTGTTCTCGGGGCGCGACAGGATATCGGCCATGATTTCCAGCCGCCGAATCAGGTTCTTCACGTCGTGGAGGGTGCGCTCCATCACTCCACCAGGCCCAGGGAAAGCTGGATCGGACCCCAGGATAGCTCCACTCTGTCGCCAGGCGCGAGGGGGCCCACGCCCTCCGGGGTTCCGGTGAAAACGAGGTCACCGTCACTGAGGGGGAAGTGGGCGTCTGCGTGGTGGATGGCCTGATCGGGGCCGAGCAGGGCATGTTCCAGGGATGACTCTTGCCGGATTTCACCATTGATCTTGAGGTAGAAAGCCGCCGTTCGCCAGTCAGGGAAATCCCTCTGGCCCTTGAAAGGGGTCACCAGGGCGGAGTGCCTGAAGCACTTGGAGATTTCCCAAGGGTGTCCCTTCGCCTTGAGTTCTTTCTGGAGATCCCGCAGGGTGAGGTCCAGGCCCAGGGCGACGCCGATGACGTTTTTCTTGTACAACCGCAGGACCACCTCGCATTCATGGTGGATGGTCCCGCGCTCCCACGGCAGGCGAAGGACACCCTTGTCCTTGAGTTCGGTCAGGCAGGAAGGGGGTTTCAGGAACAGCACGGGCTTTTCGGGTAAGGCTTCCCGCATTTCCGCGGCGTGGGACGCGTAGTTTTTCCCAAGGCAAATGATCTTGTCCATGCCGGGAATTTTACGGGCGCCCTAGCGGGAGCGCAACACGCCGTCCGCCAACTGGAGTTCCGCGTGGATTTGCCGCCAGAGTGCCGCGGGCATCGGTTCAAGGGCCTCCCACTCCGCCTTGCCCAACGGGAAACGGCTCATGGAACCGTCTTGGGCCTCGCACTCCAATAAGCGAGGGGTCAGTGCGCAAGCGGCGTTGTCACGCACCACGTAGACCCAGGGCCTGGGTTGCTTGAGAACGTCACGGCCCAAGGTGGCGTTCTGATAGGCAAGCCGGAGGTATCCCAAAGCGGTGGGAAGGACGTCGATCTGCGCCACGGGGGAAGGCACGGTTTGAGGGGAGGGCACCAGTGTGGGTGACCAGAACACCAAGGGCATGTGGTGGTAACTGAGGATTTGGTCCAGCGGCGAGGTGCCCACGGATTGGCCGTGGTCGGCGAGGAAGACGAACAGCGTGTCCTTGAACCAAGGGCGCGTGCGCGCGGCCTCGATAAACGCTCCCACCGCCCAGTCTGAGTAGCGGACGATGTTCTCTTTCTCGTCTTTGGCGGCGAAACGCTCCCGTAGCTCAGGCGGGATGACGTACGGCCGGTGATTGCTTCCCGAGAGAAGGGCAGCGAAGAAGGGCCCGTGGGCTGACTCCCCATCCAGTACCTCCACCGCCTTCAGATACATGTCGTGGTCGGGAACTCCGAGGATGCTGAACACGCGGTCGGAAGGGTAGTCGTCCTGGGCCACCACACGTCCATAACCATTCTGGCGCAAGAAACCCGCCATGTTGTCGAATTCCTCGTCGTGGGTGGTGAAGAAGAGCGTGCGGTAACCCCGGGCCTTGAGCTGATTGGCCGCGGAATCCAGCTGGGGGACGCGATCCCGCTTGAGGGGGTGGGCCGCATAGGGACTTGGGAAAGAGAAAAGGGTGGACCAAATGCCGTTGTAAGTGTGGGTGCCCGAGCTATAGGCATGGGTGAAGGCGAGACCCTCTGCCATGAGGCGGTCGATGACCGGAGTCCATGAGGGTTTCTTGTGGGTGGCCGTATAGTGCGCGGACATGCCTTCCAGCATGACCACCACCAAGTTTTTCGCGGAACCATCCCCCTCCGCGTGGCGGAGGAGGGTGGGAGGTGACACCGGGGGGAGCCCCAGATCAGCGCGGAAGATGGCGGTGGCTTCGGCCTCTGGCATGAACCGCAACGGCTTCTCGCGATACTTCCTTGCACGTATCCAGCTGGAGCCGAAAGTGAAAACAGGGTTGAGCGCCAGCTGGTTCAAAGCGGGCGTGTCGGAAAAGTAGGCGAGACCTTCACGGATGGGGGATTTGATGGCTACCCGCCCGCGTATGCCCAGGAACAGGGCCCCCATCACGAGGACGCAAACCAGCCCCCAGCTCCAGGATCGGGGCGGGACCACGGCGGCCGCCGCGCGTTTCTCCCAATGGCGCACGGGCCATGCCACCAGGCAGGTGGCGAGTATTCCCGAACCCAGGCCCGCCATCCACGCCGGCTCTTCGGCCAGCATGGTCACGCCGAAGGCGAGGTCATCCGCCCAGTTGAGCACCACCGCGGAGGTGCGCACGCCGAAATGTTGGAAGTAGAACAGGTCGAAGACCTGGAGGGCAAAACACGCCGGCAGGAGGAGGTAGAGGGGAGCGGTGGCCACGCGTGAGGCCCCGGGCCGCGGCCCGGTGAAATGCAGCAGGCTGAGGAACAAGAAAGGGATAGCGATCAGCGCGCAGGCCACCACGTTGTCAAAGCGCAGGCCAATTCCGAATGCTGTGAGCACCCGGTTCGCTTCCACCACTTCGAGATTCCCTGCTATGAAAGTCGCCGCCAGGAGGCGGAAGGCCGAGGACAGCACCATGGCGTAGGCGTAGACCCGCAGGAGGAAGCGAAAATAAGGGGGGACCATGCCTCCATGATACACGTAGTCCTCGGCTTGGGGGTAACAAAAGCGCCGCTACTGGGTATGGCGCTGAAGCAGCCACTCGCGCAGTTCTCCGCGCTTGATCTTGCCCAATTCTCCCCTCGGAAAAGAGGCCAGAGCGCGCGCCCCCCGCAACTTCTGGTGAGGGAGCAAGCCCCGGTTCAGTTCTTCCAGCTCGGGAACCGATCCCTCGCACACGGCCCAAAGCGCCACTCCGTCCCGACCGTCCTCCAACGGAACCACCACCACGGAATGCCCTCGCGCAGTGAGTTCTCGTTCCAGCGAGGGAACGTCCACTTTCTCCCCACGCACCTTGACCACCATGTCGGCACGCCCCAAGGGCACCACCGCGCCATCTCGGAGTTCGGCCAGGTCCCCGCTGGTCCAAGGACCCGCCTGGCGGGCCTGGTAGGAGGTGCCGCGTTCCGTGATCACGGCAGTTCCCGTGAACAGAGAGGCCGATTCCAGGCGCAGGAGTCCCTCTTCTGAAAGTGAGGCGCGCACATGCGGGAGCAAGACCAGCTGGTCGGGCCGGCTGAAAGTTGCCGTCGCCACCTGGGACGCACACTCGGTCAAACCGTAACTGGGGAACAAGGGCCATCCCAGGGCGCGCCCGCTTTGCAACAGGTCTGGGGACAAGCGGTCTCCGCCCACGACCACCACGCGCAGACCCCGCGGGGCCCGCATCCCCGCCTGGACCAGATCATGCACTTGTGTGGGTACCAGGGACAAAAGTTGGTATCCGCCCTCCGCGAGCCAAGCGGGGGACCAAGCACCGTTCCCTAGTACGCGCACGTGCTGGCCCCCCAGGCGTGCGCGTGCCAGGATGCCGAGGCCCCCCGCGTGGGCCAATGGGAGGGTGAGCCCCCACGTTTCTTCCGGCTGCACGCCAAGGTGGGCGTTCACGGCGGCGGCGCTCTCCAGCAAGGCGGCCTTGGACAGGGCCACCCATTTCGACATTCCCGCGGTGGCCAGGGTGCCGGAGCTGGCAAGCCAGACGTGAGAGGGCAATTCCGGTAACGCCGAAGGCAACATTCCCGTCGTGCCGGGGTTTTCCCGGGCCCACCGTCGGAGGACGAGGATTTCACCCTGGGAACTTTCCCAGAAATCCGCCGGCAAGGCGGAGGGGTCACGTTCCAAAAGGTGTACGCGGTTCACGCCCCTTCCCATGTCAGGCGCTCCCAGACCTCCCCCAATCCCCAACCGGGTCCCCGGGAGGTGGCGCGCAGGCAGGCGCCCCGCACCTCCACCCAATGGGAGTGGGCGTGGGGAGCGTAAAGGCCATGGGTGATGAGTCCCCCGTCGAGCAGCCGTTCGCCCAGGCAACCACGCAATTCCTGGGCCGCGTGGAGGGCGATGAGCTGTCCCAGTGGATGGTCCATGTTGCTGGTCACCACCACTTCCCGCGGGAAATGGCGGACGTGGCTGAACAAGTGATCCGGCGAGAAGCACACCGGTTTCACGACCCAGAGGTCGGCGCGGGCCACGGCCCGGGGAGTGGCGGCGCGGTCAACCGCGACTTTGGTGCCGCGGAAAACTTCTTTGAGGGCGGCGTCCTCCATGAGTGCCCCCGCCATGGGGTCTTCGACAAATTCGATTCGCTCCCGCACGTCGGGTGAGACGCCACGCCAGAATTTGCGCGCTCCCTCGAGGTCGCGGAAGAGACCGTTGAAGTCCAGTCGCCAGCGCACTCCCGCGTGGGAGCGCAGGAAGGCCTCCGTTTCCGACCAGCGGCCTACTTCCGGCGCGCCCACCTTGAGCTTAGCCCGGTTGCAGTCCGCCGGGAGAGGGGAAGGGCCGGTCAGCGTGGCATGGGAGGCCACGGGAGTCTCTCCCAACAAAGCCTTTCCCTCCCGTAGGGCCTTGGCTTCATGGTGGGCCCAGCACAACGAAGCGGCACCCAGGCTGTAGGGCACGCCTTTCCTGAGGGCGTCGAGTTGGTCCTCCAGCGGCTCGTCGCCGAGTTCGGTCCAAGGAAAGAGGTCGGCGTGGCCCGCATGGGGCAAACCCTGGAAGCGCACGCGCAGGAGGGCGCCTTTGCGCGGCCGCGCGTCGCTCAGGCGGTTAGGCTGGGCCACCGGTTCGAGTGTGTAGCGGTGGAAGGAGAGATCGATCACTTCCACGCGAGAGACCCGGCCAACAGGAGGGAGAAAGCCAAGAGGTGCAAGGAGGCTTTGCCCAGGAACGCGTTCATGGCCCGGGATGGCCGCGTGGCCGCGAGTCCTCGGCGGATTCTCACCGCCGCTGGCAAGGCGAGGCATGGGACGAGAGCGGGCCAGGGAGACCATGCCCACCAAGCCAATCCCAAGGCGTATGGGGCGAAGAGGCCCACGTCGATCACCCGGCGGATGAGACCTTCACCGTAGCGCGCGGCCAAGGTCCGCTTTCCGTGTTCGCGGTCGCCGTCCATGTCCCGCAGGTTGTTGATCGCGATCATGGTGACGCTGAGAAGCCCCACTTGTGTCCCCGCGAGGAAAGCCGCCACGGGCCAGGCGCCTGTGAGAGCGAAGGCGAGTCCGCACACGCCGACCCAGCCGAAGAAAACCAGCACGAAAATCTCGCCCAACCCGAGGTAGGCGAGGGGAAAAGGGCCAGCGGTGTACGCGATGGCCGCCACCACTGAGGCGACGCCGAGCCATGCCAAAGGCGCGCCCCCCGCCATCACCAAGGGCATTCCCGCCACGATGGCCACGCCCACCGCCAGAAGGGCACCCGCCCACACGGACTGAGGGTCCAGCCAACCATTGGCGGTGGCCCGGGGGGGGCCGAGGCGGTCGGGGGTGTCGGCGCCCTTCTTGTAGTCGGCTACGTCGTTCACGAGGTTGGTGGCCACTTGCAAGCACAGCACGCAGGCGAGAGCGCACGCCACCAAGTACCAGGACACCGTGCCTTGGTGGTGAAGTGCGACGGCGCTGCCCACGAGAACCGGCGCGAGCGTCGCGGTCAGCGTGCGCGGGCGGGTGGCGAGCAGCCAGGCTTGCAGGGGGCGCATCAAGGCACCCGGGGGAACTTCTTGAAGTTGGGTTTGCGTTTCTCGAGGAAGGCTTTCTTTCCTTCCTGCGCCTCTTCGCTCATGTAGTAGAGCATGGTGGCGTTGCCGGCGAGGTCGAGGAGTCCCATTTGGCCATCGCAGTCGGCGTTGAGCGCGGACTTGAGGCAACGGAGGGCGAGCGGCGACATCTCAAGCATCTCACGCGCCCACTGCAAAGTGGTGGCTTCCAGGTCCGCGTAAGGGACCACGGTGTTCACGAGGCCCATCTCCAACGCCTGTTTGGCGTCGTACTGGCGGCACATGAACCAGATCTCACGGGCCTTCTTTTGGCCGATGATGCGGGCGAGGTAAGAGCTGCCCAGGCCCCCGTCGAATGAACCCACCTTCGGGCCGGTCTGTCCGAAGCGCGCGTTGTCCGCGGCGATGGTGATGTCGCACACCACGTGCAGCACGTGTCCGCCGCCGATGGCGTAGCCGGCCACCATGGCGATGACGGGCTTGGGCATCTGGCGGATGAGCTTTTGCAGGTCGAGGACGTTGAGGCGCGGAGTCCCGCCGTCGGCGTCGATGTAGCCTTGGTCACCGCGGATGGACTGGTCGCCGCCGGAGCAGAAGGCGTCTTTGCCCTCGCCGCACAGAACGACCACGCCGATATCGGCGTCTTCGCGCAGGAGCATGAAGGCGTCGATCATTTCCTTCACGGTGGTGGGGCGGAAGGCGTTGCGTTTCTCAGGGCGGTTGATGGTCACCTTGGCGATCCCGTCCTCGGTGCGCTCGAGCTTGATGTCCTTGTAGGTTTTCATGGTTTTCCACAAAGTGCTCATGGGACCTCCTGGTGGTCGTGGATGAAGGAAGCGACGAGGCTGGCGAGGGCAGCGGGCGCTTCGAGGGGGACGCGGTGTCCGGCCCCCGGTATAACAGCTTTTTTCACACGCTCTGGGAAGAGCGAAAGTCGTGAAACGAAAACCGCGTCCCGCTTGCCGGCCACGCAGAGGATCGGCGGGAGACGTGGATCTGAGAGGAGGGCTGGGAAAAAATCTTGCTGTCCCGTGCCAAGCCTGACGAGCACTTCCGCCCACGTCTGGCGGCCGGCTTTGTCGGGAACCGTGATGACGGGGAGAGGGCCCCCGGCCAAGGCCGTGCGCCGGTTCCAGGCGGTCCAGAAAGCTTCCCAGTCGCGCAGGAGGAGCTGGGCCCACTCCGCATCCTCGCGACGGCGCTCCACGCGCTCGTCCTCGGAGGGATATCCCGGATGGGCGGACACGGCGACGATGCCGCTAAAGGCTCCCGGCGCCGCCAGGGCAGCTTGCAAAGCCAGTCGCGCCCCCATGGAGTAACCGAGCAACCAAGGGCGGGTGCCGGAAGCCAGCGCCCGTTGCGCCAAGATTTCTCCGGCCTGCTGCATCGAAGCGGCGCTCCGAACTTCATTCTGCCAATGGATGGTTTCCGCGTGGGCATCCAGGGCGCGAGGAAGTGTGCCGAAATGGGATTCGTCTCCGAGAAAGCCGGGGAGGAGCCATACGGGTGCGTTCATAATTTTTCCCAACGCTCGCGGAAGGCCCGGGTTTGACCTGCTTCGGGGCGTAATTCCACCACGGCATGGTCGCCGTCTATGGCGAAATTATGTCCGTGGGAGAGTCCCCACATCCGCGCAAACCCTTCGAAGCCTAGCTGGTGCACGTTGAGGAATCCTGGCGTGGGGAACATGCGCTCGAAGATGCGTCCGCCGTGGTTGTTCACCACCACGAGGCGGCTGCGCGTCCCCGGTGCCAGGTGGCGCACGGCCCAGGGACCCTGGAGGTCGTAAATGGTCGTGAGGTCCCCGAGCAGCGCCCAGTTCTCGGCGCCGTCGCGGCAATGACCATAGAAGGCGCTGACTTGACCGTCGATGCCGTTGAGGCCGCGGTTCTCCTGGATCTCGAAGGACTTCCGGCGGTCCGCGTGCTCGTTCCAGTCGCGCACGGGGCGGCTATTGCCGAGATAAACCATGGCTCCCGTCGCCGCGCGAATGGAAAGCCCGCGCACCAAGGCCGGCTCGGATTGGGGATACTCCGCGTGGAGCCCGTCCAATCGAAGCGCGGCGGCGACATCTTCCTGGTGGAAATCGGCGCGCACGTCGCAACGGGGACCGGCTGCGCGCCAGCCTTCCAGCCAAGGGGCGAGCTCGCCCCGGTGCACGTCACGCCCGGGCAAGCCGCTCCAGGCGCTACGGCCCACTGTGAGAAGCGGGCCTTCCCATTTCTCCAGATCACGCCACAGCCGCCAAGAGGGAACGCCCCCGAGCCTGAGCACGCCGTCGAAGCGTCCAGACCGGAACCAGCTGCGCACCACCCGGTCCGCCGCCCGCGCGAACATCGGCGCGTCCACATGTCGCAGGCCGGAGCTGGCTTCCGCCAGCACGGGGGCCCCGTACCAGCGGCAGAACGCCTCCACGCTCGGGCGCTCTTCCGGCGCCAAAGCGCCCAAGAGAACGAGAGGATTCTTCCAAGTGGGGTACGCCACTTCCGCCGGTGCACGGGAGGTGGGAGGCGAGAGGTCAGCCGCCGGGGCCGGCAACGCCACCGGCGCTTCCACCCAACGGGGTTCCTGGAAACAAAGATTCAAATGTAGGGGCGAGCGACGATCCCACCCATCGTGCCAGTCCGGGAAAACTTCGCCTTCCTCCCAATCCACTACCGTGGGCGCATACCGCGTGAAAAGTCCCACCTGCCACATGCTCTGGGGGGAACCGGAACCCCGGTGGCTCCGTGGCCGGTCGGCGGTGAGGAGGATCAGTGGCACGCCGTTGGCGTGGGCCTCGATGGCCGCGGGTAGGAGTTCCGCCGCGGCGGTGCCGGAGGTGACGCTTACGGCGACGGGCCGCCCATCCCGGCGGGCGCGGGCCAGAGCGAAGAATGCGGCTGAGCGCTCATCCACGAAGGAAGGCGCTTCCATGCCCCAGGCCGTGGTGGCGAGCTCCAGCGCCTGCACCAGGGGGGCGTTGCGCCCGCCGGGGCACACCACCACCGTGCGCACCCCCAGGGAGCGCAAACGTGAGAGGCAACTAACGGCGCCGTCTAGGCCAGTCCCCATCCTTCCCTCACGCTGTGGATTTTCGCTTGGATCTCATCCCACTCGGCCCCTTCTTCGGATCCGGCTACCACGCCACAGCCGGCGGGGACCCATACATGGTTCTCCCGCAGGCGGACTTGGCGAATGCCCACTAGCGCCCAAGCGCGCCCGTCCCGGTGTCGCACCACCCAGGGCGCGGCGAAGTCAGCGCGGGTTTCATGGCCTGGAAGCGCGTCCAACCAGGCGCGGGTTTCGTCGGAACGCGGGAAGACGCCCACTGCGGGAGTGGGGTGCAGGCGCTCCACCAACTCCAGCGGATCCAGGGCGCGGTTGGCACGCAAAGTGATGGGCGTACGCAGATGTTCCAACGCCCCGGCTTTGGCCCAAGCGGTATCACCCAAAACCACGTCCCCATGGGGATCCAAGCGCGAGACGATGTCATCCACCACCAAGCGGTGTTCGTGTTGCTCTTTTTCCTCAATGCCGGACTCGCGCTTCTGCGCGGCCCACCGGGTTCCGGCCACTGCCATGGTGTGGAGCACCCGTCCACCAGCGTCCAGGCGGAACAGCCACTCGGGTGAAGCCCCCAGGACGCTTTCCCCCGCCAACTCGGCCCCATAGGCGGCAAGTTCTTTTCCGAGAGCGCGCACCCGCGGGAGGAGTTTCTCCCACTGGGGGCGGGCATTGGGCAGTGGCGCGGATTGGGCCGCCCAAGGCACCCCTTTTTGGGCCTTCTTTCCCTGGATCAGGCGCTGCAAACCGTCGAAAGCACGGCTGAACTCTTCCCGTGGAGAGGGCATCCACTGCAAATCACGAGGGGAATCGGGCTTGCGGGACCCGGCCAATCCTTCACGGTCCACCAGTCTGAGGCTCGCCGCGGTAAGAAAGCTTGGACGAACGCCTTCAAGAGGTTTAAAAGGCAGGATGGCGACCCCCCATTCCGCGTCTGGAGAAGCCTCAAACCAAGGCCCTTCACCGCACAGGATGAGATCGGGGGAAAGCTCCAAAAAGAAACGTCCTTCCAGCATGGGAGGGCACTATAGGGAGGAGCCTGTATGAATGTAAAGTTCGCAGGACTCGATATCGGGGGCCGAAATTTCACCGTCATCGCCGGCCCTTGCGCGGTGGAGACCGAAGACCAGCTCATGCAGGCCGCGAACGCCGTCAAGGCCGCGGGAGCGCACGTCCTGCGCGGGGGGCTCTTCAAGCTGCGCACCCGCCCCGACGCCTTCCAGGGTCTTGGCCGCGACGGCCTTCCCATCGTCAAGACCGCCAAGCAAAAGACCGGCCTGCCGTTCTTGACCGAAGTGACGTCCGTGTCCCAGGTGGAGATGCTCGCCGAGAACTGCGACATCATCATGGTCGGAACCCGCAACATGTACAATTACGACTTGCTGAAGGAACTCGGTCGCGTGAAAGTGCCCGTGGTCCTGAAACGCGGCATGTCCGCCAAGGTAGAAGAGTGGATGCTCGCCGCCGAGTACATCGCCCGCGGCGGCAATGACAAAATCATCTTGTGCGAGCGCGGGATCCGCACCTTCGAAACCGCCACTCGCAATACGCTGGATCTCGCCGGCGCCCTCTGGGCCAAGCAACGTTCCGCCCTGCCCGTGATCGTGGATCCGAGCCACGGCACCGGCATTCCCGCCTTGATCCCCGGCATGGCCGCCGCCGCGCTCGCCGCGGGCCTCGACGGCGTGATGATTGAGGTCCACCCCATGCCCAGCGCCGCCCTCTCCGACGGCAGCCAGGCCCTGACCACCGAGCAATTCTCCGACCTCATGGCGAAACTCAAAAAGTTGGGCGAGGTCTGTAACCGCCCTTTGACGCCGCCCCCGGGGGGCTGGGCGTGAGCCACGCCACCGCCAACAAGGCCGAGAAAGTCCAAAGCATCTTCGCCACCATCGCCCCCCGCTACGACCTCGCCAACGACGTCATCTCGCTGGGTCGCTCCCACGCCTGGCGCGCCGAGGCCGTGCGCCTCTCCGGCGCCCGCCAAGGCCACTCCGTCTTAGACGTCGCCACCGGCACCGGCGACCTGGCCATCGCCTTCAAAAAAGTTGTGGGTGCCAACGGCCGCGTGGTCGGCGTGGACTTCTGCCCCGAGATGTTGGCTCCCGCCCCCGCCAAGGCCCGCTCCCGCGGGCTCGAGATCGAGTTCAAGCAGGGCGACGCCACCGCCCTCGAGTTCATGGACGCCATGTTCGACGTGGTCAGCATCGCCTGGGGCTTAAGGAACGTCGCCGACACCGCCAAGGCCGTGCGCGAGATGTCCCGGGTACTCAAGCCCGGCGGCCGCCTGGTAGTGCTGGAGACCGGCCGCTCCGAGTGGCCAGTGTTCCGCCACGCCGTGGACTTCTACACCGCCAAGGTGATGCCCGTGTTCGGTGGTATCCTCACCGGTTCCACCGATTCTTACCGCTACCTGGACGGGTCCTCCCGCGAGTTTCCTTACGGTGATAAGCTTGTTCAATTACTCAAGCGCGAGGGGGGCTTCGCCTCCGTCACGGCCCATCCGTTGTTCGGAGGCGTTAGCTACGTCTATGAGTGTCGCAAAGCCTGATCAAAACTCGTAGCGATACACGGGCTCAATGGGATAGCTCTTGTCGATGGTCACCAGCTCCTTCAGGAGCCCGGTGGCCATGTCGAAGACCCAACCGTGGAGGTAAAGGTCCTTCCCCTTGGCCCAGGCCCGCTGGACGATGGCTGTGTGGGTGAGGTTCTTCGCCTGCTCGATGGTGTTGAGTTCCACCAAACGGTTCGTGCGGGCGTCCTCGCCCTCGATGCGCTGGAGCTCGGACCAATTCACGTTGGCGATGTCCTTGATGTTCCGGAGCCACTTGTCGATGGGCCCCAAGGACTGGTGGGTGAGGGAGGCTTTCACGCCGCCGCAGCCGTAGTGGCCGCAGATGATGATATGTTTCACCCCCAGGTGATCCACGGCGTACTCCACCACGCTCATGAGGCTCAGGTCGGTGTGGATCACCAGGTTGGCGATGTTGCGCGCGACGAACATCTCGCCCGGGTTGCAGCCAGTGATCTCGTTGGGCGGAACGCGCGAGTCGGAGCAACCGATCCAGAGGAATGTGGGCTGCTGGCCCTTGGCCATTTCCTTGAAGTAGGTGGGGTTGACCACGGTCTTTTCTTGGACCCAGGCCTTGTTCTCGAGCATCAGGCGGTTGGCGTCTTTCATGGCTTACTCCTTAAACAGCGCGCAGAGCGCGAGGGGGGATTTCTGCAGGCGCACGGTTATGCGGCGCCCGGGGGCGGACTCGAGGAAGTCTTCCACGAGCTCGACGATGTCATGGTCAATACTGATGGAGCGGGACCCGTCCAATACCACGCTCGTGCCGTCGGGCAGGTCCCGCAAGATGGCGCGGATGCGCGCTTTTTGAAGGAAGGAGATGTCCTTGTGGAAGCGCAGGAGCACTTCGCCGTCCTGGCGTATCACCATCAACGCGGCCTTTGCGTTGGCCCGCAGCACGAAGAACAGTCCCACCATCAGCCCGATGCCGATGCCGGTGAGAAGGTCCGTGAGGAGGATGGCCACCACGGTCGTGGTGAACGGGACGAACTGGGATCTCCCCCGGCGCCACTCTTGGACGAAGAGCTTCGGAGAGGCGAGTTTCCAACCTACCAGCAACAGCACCGCCGCCAACGCGGAGAGCGGGATCCGGTTGAGCACGTGGGGGAAGAAGATGACGGCCGCCAGAAGCCACACACCGTGCATGAAGGCCGAAGAGCGATGGAGCCCCCCGCCGGCGACGTTGGCGGAAGTGCGCACGATCACCGCTGTCATGGGCAATCCGCCCAGAAGGCCCGAGATCAAATTCGCGACGCCTTGTCCGCGCAGTTCCTTGTTCTTGCGCGAAAGACGCTTGAGGGGGTCAATTTTGTCGGCGGCATCCAGTGATAGGAGAGTCTCCAGGGAGGCGACGATTGCGAGAGTGAGGGCGACTTTCCAAACTTTCGGGTTGGCCATCGCCTCCCACTGGGGCGCAGAGAATCCGGCCAGGAAGCTTCCGATGCCGCCCGCGAAGGGCAGGCGAACTAAGTGGTCGTTGTCGATGCGCAGGGCCTCGGAGCCCGCGAACAACGTCTCGTTGAGCAACACGCCCACGACCACGGCCACCAGGGCGCTCGGAACCAGGGCCACTTTGGGCAAACGCTTCACTAAGAACTTATCCCAGAAAAGCATGAGGCCCAGGGCGGTTGTGGAGACCAGGGTCGCGCCCCAGTGCAGCCTCTGCCATCCGTGGAGAAGACCGCTGAGCGTGTTCTCGCCGTCAATGTCGCCGAAGCTTTCGTCTCCCATGTAGTCGGCATCCCAGCCGACGGCGTGGGGCAACTGTTTCAGGATGAGAATGAGGCCGATGGCGGCGAGCATGCCCTTGATGACGGCGGTGGGGAAGAAGTTCCCCAACTCACCGGCCTTTAACAGACCGAGCGCCAGCTGCATCACACCGGCCAAGGCCACGGCTGCGGTGAAAGGGGCGAATCCCCCCAAATCGGCGATGGCCGCGGCGACGATGGTGGTGAGGCCCGCGGCTGGGCCGGAGACAGAAACTTCAGAGCCACCCAGGAGTCCCAAAACGGTCCCCCCAAGGATGCCGGCGATGATGCCGGAAGAGAGAGGGGCGCCGGAGGCCAAGGCGATGCCCAGGCAGAGGGGGAGCGCGACTAAGAATACGACGACGGAAGCACGAAAATCGGCGGCGGTGAAACGCATGGGAGATCCTCTAAATCGAGTTCTAAGAATCGGAAGGGGGGCCGTTCAGGACCGACTGGGAGGGCGGGGGATCGCGCGGGGATGGTATTGGGAGAGCAGGAGACGGGGTGGGAGCCAGCCCAGGCTCGCGAAGCTGTCATTGGCCGGGGCTGTGTGATGTGAGAGAGGAACGGCCTTCAGCGTGTGGTCTTCAACGTTCTCGATGTTTTCCACGGGGGCGCTGCTACCTGGGGCCATCGCTCCGGGATTGGGGACGATGGCAGCCAGGGCGAGAGAAGCTGTGAAAACAACCAGGAGGGAGAGGGCCTTCAAAAGGGACATGAAGGGATATTAATCTAAAACGCGATTGAGGGGAACCGGGGAAGTCCGCAATTTTTCAGGTTTCCGGATTTTTAACCAAACGCAAACCTCGGCGGCGAGGAGTGCTTTGGTCCAGAACTGTCTGGCGGGCCTCCAGGTAGCGCTGCCGCCACCGCTGTTCCTCGGGACCATCACCGAGCTTGCGCAGCCATTCCTCGTCGGTTCCCGGGAGGTCGGCGCCATAGCGCTCCATCAGATAGGCGTCCAAGTGTTCTTGCCATTCCCTCAGGCGCATGTGGAAGGCCGAAGGGTCCACGCGGGTGGGATCGTCGGCCTCCGTGAGCAGCGTGGGATCCAACCAGAGCGGGGCCAGTCGGCGCGGATGCGCGATGGCGAACCACGCTTCGGCCAATTCGGCCCAGAGGTCCTGTTCAAAACCTCGGGCACGGAACTCGTCGGCCGGCGCGAGGTAGCGCATGAAGGGCGCGAGCCATGTAAGCTCACGCTCGACGTGTTCGAGGAAGGCTTCGTGGCGGCTGATGCCCATGAGGCGCGCGCCGGTGAGGGGATCGCGGCGCCAGAGGTCCATCACGATTTCTTTGAGACCCTCGTCCACTAGGCCCGCGCGCAAACACAAAATCACCAGGGCGAGGCGAAACTCGTTTTCCGGGTGCATGCCTTTGATCCACTTGCGGGCAGTGGGGGCGGCGGCGGCGGGCACAGCGGTTTCCACCAAGCGCAGGATCTTGTGCTGCAAGAACGGGCTGGCGTCGTCCACCCAGTTGTAAAGTTCCGCGCACAGCCCGAGCGCCTCCGGATGGCCCGCGGCGGTGAGTACCGCCAAGGCATTGCCCATTCGCAGGTCCCAATGGGCGTCTGGGTCTTCGGTCAAGGACATGCGGTGGTCCAGGAAGCCCATGAGCTCTTCCAGGACGGCGGGTTGTGGGTGGGGCATCCGCATCAGCATGTAGACCGGGAGGTCCATGGTGAGTTCAGTGACTTCGGACGCGTTGGCGAAGGTCTCCATCACGCTTTTTATAGCAAGAGCTAAGCCTGACTGCCAAGGGCGGCAGAAAACAACGCCATGAATAAAATTGAGTTATTCCGATAACTTACAGTCTCTCGTCGGAACATTCCCGGGGGAATAGTCCTTTGACGTCATAGACGACGCTCTTCCCTTTGCACAAGTCTTTGAGAGGGAGTTCCTTGAACTGATTGTGTCCGACCGCCACGATGACGGCGTCGTAGGTGGGGAGGGCGGCGAGTTTCTCTCGTCCCACCATGCGCAATCCGTACTCGTGCTCCACCTCGGCGGGATCGGCCCAGGGGTCGTACACGTCCACTTCCATGTTGAACTCGCGCAGCTCGGCGATGATGTCCACCACGCGGGAGTTGCGGATGTCCGGGCAGTTCTCCTTGAAGGTCAGGCCCAGCACCATGGCCTTGGCGCCGCGGACCTGGTGGCCCTTGCGGATCAGGTGCTTCACGGTCTGGCGGGCGATGTGGGCGCCCATGCCGTCGTTGATGCGCCGGCCGGAGAGGATCACCTGCGGGTGGTAGCCCAGCATCTCGGCCTTGTGGGTGAGGTAGTAGGGGTCCACGCCGATGCAGTGGCCGCCCACCAGCCCCGGGCTGAACTTGAGGAAGTTCCACTTGGTGCCTGCGGCTTCCAGCACTTCCTTGGTGTCGATTCCCATCTGGTTGAAGATGAGGGAGAGCTCGTTCACGAAGGCGATGTTGATGTCGCGCTGGCTGTTCTCGATGACCTTGGCGGCCTCGGCCACGCGGATGGAGGAGGCCTTGTGGGTGCCGGCGGTGATGATGGAGGCGTAGAGGGCGTCGACCTTGTCCGCGATGGCGGGCGTGGAGCCGCTGGTGACTTTCTTGATCTTGGTGACGGTGTGCTCTTTGTCGCCCGGGTTGATGCGCTCGGGGCTGTAGCCGCAGAAGAAGTCCACGTTGTACTTGAGCCCGGAGCACTTCTCCAACACGGGGACGCAATCCTCTTCGGTGCAACCGGGGTAGACGGTGGATTCGTAGATGACGACGTCGCCCTTTTTGAGCACACCGCCCACGGTGCGGGAGGCGGCGAGGATCGGCGTGAGGTCGGGGCGTTTGGCGGCGTCGATAGGAGTGGGGACGGTGACGATGAAGACGTTGGCGCGTTTGAGGTCGGCGGTGTCTGAAGAGAAGAGCATTTTGGTGGCGCGCAGGTCATCGGAGGAAACTTCCAGGGTGTGGTCCTTCCCGGCCTTGAGCTCGGCGATCCGCTCTGCCTTCACGTCGAAACCGATGACGTCGTGTTTTTTGGCGAATTCGACGGCCAAGGGGAGGCCTACGTAGCCTAGGCCCAGGATGGCGATGGTGTCGGACACGGGAACTCCTTGAGAAGAATCCCAGGATACTATATTCCCTCCCAAGAGTGGTCCAGGTAATGTCGTTGTGCAGTATACCAAGACTCTGTCGTGGCGCGCTCCTTTCCACTCTGATAATCCTTTAGGTCATGAAAACCGTACTACTCACCGGCGTCGCAGGATTCATCGCGTCCAAGACAGGGGAATTCCTCCTGGACCAAGGCGTGGAAGTGATCGGCGTCGACAACTTGAACGACTACTACGATCCCCGTCTGAAAGAGCACCGGCTAGAGGGTCTTACCGGCCGCGACGGTTTCACCTTTTACAAAATCGACATCGAGAACAAAGCCGCGCTGGCGGGCCTATTCCGGCGTCACAAGTTCGACGCCGTCTTCAACCTGGCGGCCAGGGCGGGCGTGCGCGCCTCCATGGAAAATCCCCATGTCTACATGACCACCAATGCCATCGGGACATTGAACCTGATGGACTTGATGGTGGAACACAGAGTGAAGAAACTCGTGCTGGCATCCACGTCCTCGCTCTATGCCGGCCAGCCCATGCCTTTCCTCGAGACGCTGCCGGTGAACACACCGATCTCTCCCTACGCGGCCTCTAAGAAAGCCGCCGAGGTCATGGCGTACTCTTACCACTACCTCTATGGGTTGGATGTGTCCGTGGTGCGCTACTTCACAGTGTACGGTCCTGCCGGTCGGCCCGACATGAGCATTTACCGCTTCATCCAATGGATCGATGACGGAACTCCCTTGGAACTCTTTGGAGACGGGCAACAAGCTCGCGACTTCACTTTTGTGGACGACATCGCCCGTGGAACCATTGCGGCTGGCCGCCAAGTCGGTTACGAGGTGATCAACCTGGGCGGCGGCAACAATCCCGTGAGTCTCCTCACTGTGATCGGCATGGCGGAGAAATTTCTGGGCAAGAAGGCCACCTTCGCGCGCAAGGAATTCCACAAGGCGGACATCAAAGAAACCTGGGCGGACATCTCCAAGGCTGGGCACCTGCTGGGGTGGAAGCCGGCTGTTCCTCTCGAAGAGGGAATCCGCCAGTGCTGCGAGTGGTACCTCGCTAACAAGCACCGCGGGTTCAAGATTCCCAGATGAGCGCACGGCGCTCGTGGGCCCTTTTCATCGTCCTACTGATCTCAGCTTCCTCTTGCCGGTTCTCAAACCACATTTCTGATACCACCCCCCGGATGGAAGCGAGGCTTGCCACATCGCGCCCGTCATTGGAGCCCATTCGCTTTCGGTCAGCATCCGATGCGATCGTGGCGCGGAAACGTCTGTGGGAGGTGGTATTTGGAAGCAAGCACGCGCCGACACTTGAGATGGCCGAGGTGCCTGCCGACTGTCCCACTTGGGCGCCATCCTGCTCTGCCGCTGTCCGCCTGCATGGGGTGATGGACGGTTTTCTTGAGACTAACGTGATTATGTATCGTCCTCAGGTTCAACGTTATCCTACGTTGTCTCTGCTATATCACCATGGCCATGGTGGCGATCACAGCGATGGTCGCGCAGTCATTCAAAGTTTTCTCAAGCGGGGGGTGAGGGTTTACGAGTTTCACATGCCCCTGCATGGTGCGAATCCACCGGCTTTCTATTCTTCCCCGTCGCTAGGCGCTTTCCGGATCACCAGCCATGATCAGTTAGTGGACTTGGTGCAACCGTCGCAAGGACATCCTTTGCGCTACTTCCTCCTGCCAGTCGTGGCCCTGGTAGATGTCCTGCAGGCCCAAGGACAGACCGTTGTTATGACAGGAATTAGCGGGGGAGGGTGGACCACAACGTTGGCGGCTGCCCTACATCCGGGTATTCGCCGCAGCGTCTCCATTGCCGGCTCGATCCCCTTCCCTGGCAGGATGTCCAAGCGCAACTGGGGGGACGCGGAACAGCACGACGGCAGGATATATAACGTGGTGAACTACCGGGAACTTTACCTGTTGGCGGCTTTGGATGCAGGACGCTTCCACGCGCAGCACTTCAATGAGAAGGATCCTTGCTGCTTCCGAGGGGAAAAAGACCTGGTCTTTTTCGACGACACTCTCAAGCGACAACGAGCCTTAGGAGCAGGGGTGTTGGCCTTCAGGCAGTTTCCCTTGGATCGTCATGGAGCTGATCCCGATACGATCAGGGGTCTGTTGGATTGAGCGGCGCTGAACAGCCTTTGTAAGCCAAAACTCCTTCGGGACTGGACCTTCACTATATCCTAACCATAAAATGACCATTCATCCTCCCTTCGGAGCCTCTATGCATTACGCTGTTCTACTCGCCCTCTGTTGTGTGCCTTCCCCCGCGGAAGCCTACCTAGACCCAGGTACGGGGAGCTACGTCTTCCAGGTCTTGATAGGTGTGCTCGCTGGCGCAGTCTTTGGGATCAAGAACTACTGGGTGCAGATCAAGGCTTTCTTCCAGCGCTTTAAGAAATAGTCCATGCAGCGCGAGCCTGCTTCATTCCGGGATCCCTCCGGGTATGTTTTCCGAGATGGTGGCTTCGTCAAGCGTTGGGTCGCTCCAGGCTACGTCCCGTCCTACGACCGGCTCATGCAGTCGGGGCTTTACGCCGAACTCACCGCTAAAGGCTGGTTACTGGCCCACGATGAGGAGCCTTCCACCGGAGCGCACCGGGTGCTGCGACCTCAACAGTTAGGGTTCGTGTCGTATCCCCATGAGTGGTCCTTCAGCATGCTGAAGGATGCCTGCCTCCTTACCTTGGAAATCCAGAAACTCGCGCTCAAGCATGACATGGTCCTGAAGGACGCTTCCGCCTATAATGTGCAATTCCACCTCGGAAAGCCGGTCTTCATCGACACACTTTCCTTTGAACCCTACACAGTCGGGTCGCCCTGGGTGGCTTACAAGCAGTTCTGCCAGCACTTCCTTGCGCCGCTGGCCCTCATGGCTTTCACCGACATCCGCTTGTCGCAGCTCCTGCGAACCCATATCGACGGGATACCACTGGATCTAGCTTCCAAGCTCTTGCCCTGGCGGTCCTGGTTCCGGCCAGGCTTGCTCATGCACGTGCATCTGCATGCGCGCATGCAAAGTAAATACGCCGGCGCCGGAACGAAACCGGCGGTACCGCGTAAGATGCCGTTGCAATCACTCTTGGGCGTGATCGACTCCCTCGAGGGTACGGTCAAGGGCCTGCAAATGCCCGGGCAACGGACCGAATGGGAGGACTACTACAAAAACCACAACTATAGTGAGGCGGGATTCAAGGAGAAGGGCGCGCTCGTGCGTTCCTTCGTCACCAGCACGGGCGCGAAGAAAGTCTGGGATTTCGGTGGTAACCGCGGAGACTTCTCCCGCATTGCCGGGGAAACGGGTGCGGATGTGGTGTGCTGGGACATCGATCCGAACGCCGTTGAGACCAACTACAGGCGCGTGCGAGGGCTGGGCGAAACCAACCTCCTCCCGCTGGTACTGGACCTGACCAACCCCTCCTCACCCATGGGGTGGGGGGAGAACGAGCGCCAAGGCTTGTTGGGTCGCAAGGGCCCGGACGCCTTAATGGCGCTGGCGCTGATCCACCACCTCGTGATCAGCAATAACGTGCCCTTTTCCATGGTGTCCTCCTATTTCCGTGCCTTGGCCCCCTGGCTCGTTATCGAGTTCGTCCCGAAAGGCGACTCCCAGGTGAACATCCTGCTTGCCACCCGCCAAGACGTGTTTGGGGATTACGACGAAGCTGGCTTCGAGAAAGGCTTCGCCTCCGATTGGGAAATCGTCGACAAAAAGCCGGTTGCTGGTAGCACGCGTACGCTTTACCTACTCAAGGGTCGCTGAGCCGTGCGCCGTTGGGGATGGGTGGTCATCAGCTGGTGGGGGGGCGCCACCGCCGCTGTCCACGTGGGGAAAGACATTCCGGCGAAGGGCCTGGCCCACAGGATCCACCAGAACCAGGTTTACGTCTCGGGCTCGTTGGTCGAGGCCGATTTCAGGGGAGCCACATTGAGGGGAGTGACTTTCGCGCAAGTTAATCTCAAGGGAGCCAACTTCACTGGTGCTGTGTTCGAAGGTGTACGTTTTCTCTCCTGCGACCTAGGGGGTGCGAGTTTCCAGCGTGTCCGTGGCGAAGCCGAAATCATCCGGTCCTCCATCTCTAAGATTTCCTTCCATGGCGCGGGCATGCGCCGGCTTCTCGTGCGCGATTCCCACGGGGTGGAACCGGATTTCGCCGGGGCGGTTTTGGGATATCTTCGCTGGGAAGGGGGGAGCACCCTTGCCCCGCTGTTCCAAAGCGCACGCATCGATCGTCTGGAACTCGAGCGCGTCAGCATGAAAGACTCCCAATGGAAGGGAGTGCAGGTGGGGACGTTGGCCCTGCGCCAAGCGGTTTGCGTGGAAGACCACGGGGGGACGCCCCGGGCCACCCTTTGCAGGGGCTCCCTCGGGCCCCAGCTCCTCACCGACGTCGTTTTGATGGACTACCCCCGTCTCACCACCGCTTGTCTCAAAACCTATCCGGTGGTGAAGCCGACCTCCCCGATGAACGGCCCCACGACTTTGTTCGATGGGCGCGAGGGACCAGGAATATTCCGACCTTGCCTCAAGGAGTACCCGCTCAAACTGGATTTCACCCTCCGCGACTGGCCGAAGGAACTCCTTCCACGGCTAGATTTGCACGCAGCTCACAATGGGCCACGGGGTGCCGTAACATTGCGGGGCAAGTGGGGGGAAGAGTGGCGCGCGATCACCCCTCAGTCGGAAAGGGAAAACGCTACGTCATGGGCCTTATCCACCCTTCCGCCGTCGCCGGCTACCCTGAACTTCGCTTTCCCTGATGAAGCCACCGGTATCACGGAACTAAAGATCGGAGTACGCCGGTGAAGGTCGGTTGGCAAGCGAGCGTCGGCGTGTTCTCGCTGGCGGTTTTGGCGCTGGGATACCCTGTGGTGGACCTTGTCCGTCAAAACCCCGTCTTGCGCGAGTACTATGGCATGACCGGCACCATGTTCTGGAGCATGGTGGGAATCGTCACGTTGGGTCCTGCGCTCATGCATTTGGTAGCTTTCCGCGCCGGTTCTGGCACGTGGCGGATATGGACGGTGGTGTGGCTGGAACTCCTTGCGGTGACGCTGCTGCTCCAGGCGACGACCACCATGGGGACGCTGGGAAGGGCAGTGGCGGTGGCGGTAAGCGGGTTCTGGGCGTTTTTCTTCGTTCGCGGCGACGGGAAAATGCTAGCAAACCTCCTATGGACGCTGGCCCTGCTCTCTCCCGTGTTAGCGGGAGATCTTATCTATAAGGCCCATCGCGTCCAGCGCCGGAACACGGTAGACATGCCCGCCCCCGGACGGCTCGTACCGCGGCAGTCCCCGCCACTGGTGGTGGGTATCATGCTGGATGGGAGCGAATTGACTTCCTCCTTTCTGGATGAAGAAGGCTGGCCCAGGGAAGAGTTGCTCCCCAACTTGCGACGCATTCTCCGTCAGGACTTCCACTGGTTTCCGCGGTCCGTTTCCGTGTCTCCTGCCACTTACTCGACGCTTCCCTCCTTTCTGACCGGTGAACCGGTGTATAAAAAGGCCAATCGCCGCGCCAATGCAGGCTGGGACATGTTTTCTCTGGTGGCAAGGGAATGGCCCATTCGTGGTTTCTTCTATAAGCATTACTACCGGGGATTTTGTCAGACGCACGTAGACTCGTGCGCGCTGACCAAGGAGGCTGAAGAAACCTCACCCTATACCGCTGTGGCGGCCCTGCTTTGGTCTCGTATCAAGGGGGAGCGGCCGGGGATCGATCCCGCGTTCGTTCCACGCCAGGAGCACTTCTCTTTTGACATTTTCCTCAATTCCGTTGCTCGCGCCCGACCGGGGGAGTTTCACTACATCCACATTTTCCGCCGCAACTTTCTCCTTTTGAAGGAGTTCGACGAGCAGTTCGCCCGGCTCGAACGGACCCTCGAGCGCGCCGGATTGTACGAAGACGCCGTGGTTTTCTTGGTGTCCGACCATGGCCTGGACCATACTTCGCCCACCTTCCCTTACGGACATCAGGCCGATCCGGGGCCGCGGGTCTACCGCATTCCCTTGGCAGTTAAGCCGCGTGGGCGGGGTAAGGGTGAGGTTTCGACCTTTCCGGCCCAGCAGACTGATTTGTTCCCCACGATTTTGGGCCTCTACTTCGACCAGGCAAGCGTCCAAAAGCTGGGTGTGGTTGGAGTGGATCTCCTGCGGCTGGAGACCTTCCCCGCAAGACGGAAATACCACTTCAATTGCAACGGCAAGGAAGGACGATTAGTGGTTTCAGAGAACCCCGAGGCTTACCGACAATGCCGCCGTTGATTCAGCCAAGCATATCCAGCAATCGCCTTGCAATGGCAGGGGCCGCGGTCATGCCCGGGGATTCGATGCCGCAGGCTTCCGCATAGCCGGGCAGCGGGTTCTCAAGCCAAAAGTCTGTGTGGAGTTTCCCCTCCACCACGATTTTGCTCCGGATGCCGGCGTAGTCAGGGAAAAGCCGTGCGGGATCCACGCCTTTGAAACAGCGGAGGATCGATGACCTCATACCGTCGAGGTCCTGGGGCTCGAGTCGGTAGTCGATGGCATCCACGTCCAACGTGTCCGGGCCAAACTTCACGTCTCCCTGGCAATCGATGGTGGAATGGACTCCCAGTCCTTTCAGATCGGGGGGGGGGATTGGGTAATAAAGCGTTTCATGGCCCAGCTTCTGGGAGGTGCGCAGGTAATGGCCCTTCACCCAGCGGCTCGCCATGCCCTTGAGACCGAGCTGGGTGCGGAACTCCGGTGCCCATAGGCCGGCAGCATTAACCAGGCGCGGGGCTACGATGCTAGTATCAGCGGTGTTCACGTGGAAGACGCCCCCATCCCGCGTCGCCGTTGCGGGTGTGCCGGTGAGTACGATCCCACCAAGCTTTTCGAACTCGTGGCGGAAGAACGCCATGGCAGAGGAAACGTCCACGATGCCCGTGCTGGCCA
Organism: uncultured Bacteriovoracaceae bacterium; assembly: GCA_964399165.1. Taxonomy (GTDB): domain Bacteria; phylum Bdellovibrionota; class Bacteriovoracia; order Bacteriovoracales; family Bacteriovoracaceae; genus UBA6144. The sequence goes on from CAYNPO010000014.1 coordinate 26,288, forward strand.
CCACCAGCGCGTCGACGGCGTTGACGTGTGCCTGCGCCTTCCCCAGCTCGGCAGACGAGGCGCGGCGGACCGGAACGCCGTTGGCGCGGGCTTTATTCTGGAGTTCGTCCAGCCGAGGTCGTTCCGTTTCATCATGCGCGAAGACGACCTTGCCACAGAAGCGATGAGGGAGGGCATGGGCCAGCAGCAAATGGCGCCATTCGTCCAGGCCTTCCATGCACAGCCGGTGTTTCAGGGAACCCGTGGGGTAGTAGAGCCCCGAATGCAGCACCCCGCTGTTGCGCCCGGTGGAGTGGTCAGCTAAGAAGGGGGCTTGCTCCAGAAGGACGGCTTCCCACGCCCGATGACGGCGTTTGGCTTCTAGGGCGGTGAGAAGGCCGACGATACCACCGCCGATGATGACGGCGTCCACTTCCACCGGCTGGCCCATAGGTTGTTAGTTCCGGCCCACGGTCAGAAAGTGATCGAGGGTGGACTTGCGCAGGAGGACGTCGGTCCAGCGGTAGATGATACCGTCGGTCCCCGCGAAATTCCGTGAAGAGCCATTGCGGTCGTAGAATACTTCCTGTTCCACCACTTGGTAGCAGCCGCTGGCGGCAAAAAGGGAGGCGTGGGACCCGAGCACCTTGAAGTTGTACACGTCCGCGTCTTTCACATGGTGGTTGCGCACCTTGATCATTTTATCGGGGTAGAAATCGCGAAGGTAGAGATGACCCCCCTCGGCGAGCAAAGCATCCACCGAGGCGACCGAAGCGAAGATCGTCTCACGGGCCACCCAACCGAACACGTCTTCGATGACGATCAGGTCGAACTTTCCTGCATGCCCGTCTGCAAGAGGGTTACGTGACATGGTGCCATGATGAAAGTGGATCTTGTCCCCCCAACGCGAACGCCCGTAGGCTATAGCCTTGGCTGAAGGTTCGACCCCGTGAGCTTCCTTTCCCTCGCGCTGAAAGTGCGCAAGCATGTCGCCGAAGTTGCAGCCGTATTCCAGCACGCGCTGGAAGGGGATGTTGGCTTTGGCGAGGAATGCCAGGAGTTCTTTCTTGTTGGCCCTCAGCTCAGGCAAGTCTTTGCCCTCGAAGTTGCGGGTGAAGAAGTCGTCAGCTTCCTTTCGGAGATAGTAGTCGTCTTGGACGGGGGGGATCATAGCATTGCCTCTTTGGTGTGGGCCAAGGCGCCCAGGATGTTTCCAGGCAGTAGCCGGTTGATGTTTTCGGGGCCAAAAGAAGGGTAGGGTACGCGGACGTTGCTGCCAAGTCGATCCAGGGAGTCCATGAGACCCCGCTTCACCGTCTCCGCGTCATCACGCATGAGAAAACCGCGGGGGGTTGCGAGGATATGGGCTCGGCGGACGCCGGCTGGCTCGACGAGCCCCATGGTGGAGAGATCCCTCGCCCAACGCTCACGCCAGTACTGCTCGTCCCTAGGGTACTCACCGGCGGGGAAGTTGAACTCGAGCTGGAGGGTCGGGGCGTCGTCGCCGGCGAGTTTGCCGGGGAAGCTTACCCGGTTGATCAACAGGTCCTTGGAACCAACCAGAATTTCGTGGATGTCCCTGGGGACGGGGGCTTCCAAGACATAGTGGCCAAAAACGAAGTCTTGCCCTTGCAGCCGCGGTAGGGGAATACCGAGGTTTTTCATCAATGGCGGGAGAGGCGCGCACCACAAGTACACGCGCGCGTTCCGCGTGCCGTTGGCCTGCACCGAGCGGAGCTGGCTGCCCTCGAAATTCATGGCGAAGTCGGAAGGGCCTACGACGATTTCGACCCCAGCATTGCGAGCGAGCGCCTCCAGTCCCGTCGCCACGGCCCCAAACCCGCCGACACGGGGATAGAGCACCTGCTGGCTCCCTTGGCGCATGCGAGCATGGTAGGAGGAGGATTCGTCTTGCGCGGAGGCTGTGGACTGGGAACGTGGGAAAAACCAGGGGTAGACGGTGCCCAACAACGCTTTCTCAGGCACCCCCATTTGATCCCGCAACCATCTTTGTGATGGGTAGGAGTTTAAAACCTCCTCCGCCATGAAGTCGCTGAAAGCGGGCCCGAAGCGCCTCGCCAGTTCTGCGCGGTCCGGAGGGCCTCCGGCGGAGGCGACATCCTCTCCTACGGTGATCATCTCCCGCAAAGCACCGGGCCAGTCTTCCAAGGGAGCGTTATAGGGGATGAGTTCTCCTCTGAGATGGATCCATCGGCACAGGGGTTGCACCTGTGCGTTACCTGCCAGGGCCTTTTCCAGCAGCCGGGTAACGAGCAGAGAGCGTCCGTAATCCAATGCGTGGTAGCCCTGGTCGAAGAAGTGCCCTTCCAACGGGTGGGATCGATTCCCGCCCCCAAGAGCAGCACCTTGCTCCACCAGCAGCACTTTCAGGCCCGCTCCTCCCAATGCGGCGGCGGCGGCCAAGCCACCTATCCCGCCGCCCAGGATGATGACGTCGTGGTCCCTCATCCTTCGTGCTCCACGATGCGGGAGTGCCCATAGTCTTTCAGCAGCAGAGTAGTGGCGCAGCGCTCGGCTTCTGGCGGCGTACCGGAGCCTGCGGCGTGGGACCAACTGGCTTTTTCCAACAGAGAGTAAAAAGGGAAACCCAGGAAGATCTGGGCGTGGTCTTCTTTGTAGGACTTCGCCCCTGGGTGGTGGCGGTAGTTGCGCTCGCGAGGGTACTTGGCGTCGAAATCCATGATGGCGAGGATGCCCCCGTTTTTAAGCCGGCGATCCGCCTCGCACACCACGCGGGGTAGAAGGGGACGGTCCACCAGGTAAAGACAGAATCCGAAAAGCACCAAGTCGAATTCATCTGCGACGCCTTCCAGGGCGTCGGCAGTGGCGTGGTGAAACTGGCCTTCGGGTAAAGCCACGCGCGCCGCTTGCACCGCCTCTGCGGAGGGATCCACCCCAGTCACTCGGCAACCCGTCCATTGGCGGAGCAAGGCGAGGTTATGGCCATCCCCACAACCGATCTCCAGCACGGAAGAGGAGGTACCCAAATACTTGCGCAGACATTCAAGTTTTCCTGGGGGGTCATGCCGGGGACCGCGGTTACGGCGAAACCACGCGTCTCCTTCTCCGGCAAGGAACAACTCTTTCTGTTTCATAGGATTTTCCTGAAGACTGGCCGTGCGGGATCTCCGATGAGGAAATTCGCATAGCCTTGTTCCAAGCCTGCCGCATAGACGGGCAGGCAAGCCTCGAAGGCGGTGAGGAAAAAGGAGGTTTCGTTTTCTCCGTGGGAGAAGCACGGGACGAATACACCTTGGAAGAGGACGCCCCGTTTGATCATTTCTTGCATGAACAAGGTACGCAGGCCGGCGTCGGCGGCGCCTGTATTGTCTGTGAAGGCGAAGCCAAGCATCCAGGGGGTATCCGTTACCTTGATGGAAGAAGCCAAACCCGCTTTCGCGAGGGCAGCGCGAACGCCGTCTCTAACCTTCGCCCCGGCGGCGTGGTTGTGCGCGACCACATTCTTCTCGCGGAATTCGGCGATGGTGGCGAGGCAGGCAGCCATAGCGTGGGTTTCGCCCCCGTGGGTAGAAGAAATGAGGAAGACTTTTTCCTGCCCATGGCGGCGGATGCCACCCAACTCCATTATGTCTTTTTTGCCCGTCAGAGCACAGAACGAAAAGCCGTTGGCGATACCTTTACCCCAGGTAGCCAAGTCCGGCGCGAGGCGTCCCTTGGCGATGGAACCGGGAAAGGCTGTTTTGAAGCCGGTGATCATCTCGTCCATGATGGAGAGGGCACCGTAGCGGTGGCAGAGGCTGGTGATCTGGTCGAAGTAGTCAGGGGCGGGGGGATCGAACTGCGCGCGCTCCGGTTCCGAGATCACGCAGGCGATCTTTCCCGGGTGTTCCAGAAATAGCCTTTCCAGCGCCGCTAGGTCCCCAGAAGGGAAGGTGAAGGCCATTTCTTTCCAAGGGCCTGGCACTCCTCGATCGCAGGCGGTGCTGCCGATGAACCAATCATCGTAGGAAAAGAACGGGTGGTCGGAGGGAAAAGCCACATGAGTGCGACCGGTGTGCGCCCGCGCCAGCTTGACTGCGGCGGTGGTAGCGGTGGAACCGTTCTTGGCGAACTTGATCATGTCGTGGCCGGGTACCAGCGAGAGAAAACTCTCTGCCATGGTTTTCTCCAGAACCGATGGCCGCTGGAAATTTACCCCGTTTTCCAACTCGGCCCTCACCGCGTTGAGGACCGGCCGGTAGGCGTGGCCGAGACTCACGGAGGTGAGGCCCATCGAGCAGTCCAGAAACTTGTTGCCATCCACGTCCCACAGCCAAGCCCCTTCACCGCGACGGATGGCGGCGGGTGCGAGCCAGGGGAACTGGTCGTCCCCCTTGCTGTAGGTGTGGGCACCACCAGGAATGAGGTCGTGTACACGCTCGCGGTAGGCGAACGAAGCGGTGAAGTTTTTTTCGCTCAGGAGGTCAGCCACGCATGCTCCCTTGGTTGCGCTCGTGGTGGTGGTTTAAGGCCCGAAGGCTCGCATCCTCCCGCAAGCTGCGGACGTAGTCCTCCCACGGGGCGTCGGGACCGTGCCGCTCCAGGAGTTTTTCCACCAACTGGAGGTCTTCCGGCAAGTCGACCGTCATGCGCAGGCCTGAATCGTCCCGGGACTGCGTGACGTTGAGGATCGCGAAACCGTGAGCAGGATCTCGCAGGAACGGGGTTACGTGCTCGCGCTCGAAGGGGTGCTGGGCTTCCCGCCAGGCTTTCTCGAGGGCCTTGAAGGTGAATACTTCTGTGTCCAGACCGTCCGCGAATGTCGGGGGGGCGATGTTGCTGGTGTAGTCTGCGCCCCCGTCAAGGTGGGCCTTCACTACGCGGTCCACCATGGAGCCATCATTCAACGGGCAGTCGGAAGTCACCCGCACCACGTGATCCACCCCCATGCCTGCCGCCGCCTGGTAAAAGCGATCCAAGACGTCTTGAGTCGATCCCCGGTATCCCAGAAATCCCGCTTGTCGGGCCTCTTCCGCGATCGCGGCGGCCTCGGGTTCCATTGTGGTGGCCACAAGGAAATGGGTGGGAAGACGGGCGCGCTTCAATCGCCTAAGGTGGAGGCTTAGCATGGTGCCATCCGCGATTTTCTGCAAAACTTTCCCGGGAAAACGGGAGGAGCCATAGCGGGCCTGGGTGATCAGTAAGATCTTCACGTGTTAGCCCACTGCCGGGGATCGATCACCCTCGGGTCGGTTTCTGCCAAGGAGGAGAAATCCGCTCGGGCGGCGGTGGCGAAGGCGGCATGCACTTGCTCAAGTTCACGCGCGGTGGTGGCACCCACCACCGCACAAGTAATGTGGGGATGGTTGGCGACGCAGCCTGCCGCAAGCGCGAGGGGGGAGGTTCCGAGGTCAAGTGCCCGGCGCTGGAATCGTTCGTGTGCCGCGCTCAGGATGGAGTTAGGTCGGGCGGGAGGGGCCAACAAGAGTCCCTGCAGGAAAATCGAACGTGCGTGGATCTCCACTCCACCGCGGGCGAGATTCGCCAGCAAACCCCCTTCGTCAAAAGATTGGTTGAGTGCGTTGTAAGGGAGTTGCACCAGGTCTGCTCCCACCTCGTCCATGATGCGGACGAGTTCGCGTGGTTCGTAGACCGAGACCCCGGTCATTTGCGCCAGGCCTTCGCCTTTGAGTCGGCGGAACATCTCCCGGTAGGCCTCCGGCTGCGCCAGCACGTCTGACGGGTCGTGCGCTAGAACAGCATGGAAACCCGCCACCCCAAGCGTCTGCGCGTCTGCCCGCATCTCTGCCTCGGCGGTGGACAGAGTTTTAAACTTGTTGATGAAGCGGAAGGGGCGGGGTGTGGGGAGTGAAGCGCCCAACACGGCCACCGCCTCACCGTAGACGTGGGATGTGTCCAACGTGCGGATTCCCAATGTGCGGGCGCGCTCCAGCAGGCCAGCCGCGGCGGGGCCCGTCACCTGGCCTGCAGAATTGGTGATGCCGTAGGGGAGTCCCAGTTGGACCGTGCCCAGCACCAGCTCCATCAGAGGCACTTCAGGACGGCGGCAACCACCTTGTCTTGGCTGGCTTCGTCCAAGTAGGGGTGCATAGGAAGACTGACCACGCGCTCCGCGGCCCGCTCGGCGTGCGGGAAATCTCCCTTCTTGTGCCCCATTCCCCGATAAACCGGCTGGAGGTGCAAGGGCGTGGGGTAATGGACGGCCGTGGGGATGCCCAGCTCCGTCATGCGCTTGATGAATCCCTCGCGGTCGTCTACCTCGATGGTGTACTGGCCATAGACGTTGGTGTAGCCGGCGGGCAGGGCCTGGGTGCGCGCTTTCCCCTTGAGAAGTTCCGTGTAGCGTGCGCCGATGCGTGCACGCTTCTCGACTTCCGCGGGGAAGATTTCCATCTTCGCCAGCAAGATAGCCGCCTGGAGCGTGTCGATGCGGCCATTGATGCCAATACGGGTATGGTGGTAGCGCTTTTCCTGCCCGTGCAGGCGGATCTCACGCATCGCCTGCGCCAGAGCGTCGTCATCGGTGAAGGTAGCACCGCCGTCCCCATAACCGCCCAATGGCTTAGATGGGAAGAAGCTGGTGCAGCCGAACTTCGAGAGCGCGCAGGACTTCTTGCCTTTGTAAGTGGCTCCGAAGCTTTGGGCGGCGTCCTCGATGACGGGAAGCGCCCCGGCAGCGGCATCGAGGGCATCCATGTCTGGGCATAGTCCATAGAGGCTGACAGGCATGATGGCCTTGGTGCGTGGAGTGATCGCGCCTTGGACCCGGGCGGGATCAATGTTGTAAGTCGTGGGGTCAATGTCCACGAACACTGGCTTGGCGCCTGCCAACGAAATCATTTCCCCCGTGGCGAAGAAGGTAAATGGCGTGGTGATCACCTCATCGCCTGCGCCGATGCCCAGGGCCATAAGGGGGAGGAGCAGTGCGTCAGTTCCGCTTGAATTAGCGATGCAATGCTTAGCTCCCACATATTTCGCCAATTTATCCTCGAGCTCTTTGACTTCAGGCCCCATGATGTACTGGCCGTGCGCCAAAACACGTTGGATCCCCTCGTTGAGAGCGCCCGAGATGAGTTTCTGCTGGGTCTTCAGATCGATGAATTCCATGGCGTTTTTCCCTCTGGAAAGGCTAGTATCTGACTCTCGCAATCCGTGAAGGGAGTGTCTAGATGAAGAATTTCGCCGTTATCGGGGTGGGCGGTTATATTGCCCCCCGCCACCTGGAAGCGATCGTAAAAACCGGCAACCGGATCGTGGCCGCACTAGACCCCAACGACTCCGTCGGCATCTTGGACCGCTTCGCCCCCGACGCCCGCTTTTTCACCAGCCCTGAGGATTTCGAGGCTTACCTCCAAGACATCAAGGGGACCGGGGATGAAGTCCATTTCGTCAGCATCTGCTCCCCCAATCATCTCCACGCTAGCCACATCAAGATGGCCTTCCGCCACGGCGCCAACGCCATTTGCGAGAAGCCCATCGTACTGACCATCGACGAGATCGAGGAACTCAAGGGTCTGGAGAAACAGACTGGGTGCCAGGTCTACACCATTCTCCAGCTGCGCGTTCACGACGCCATCCTGGCACTCAAGAACAAGATCGCGCGGTCAGGCAAGGCCATCCACGACATCGAGCTGACCTACATCACCTCCCGCGGTGACTGGTACCACCGTTCTTGGAAGGGAGACGACCGCAAGTCCGGTGGGCTCACCACCAACATTGGGGTGCACTTCTTCGACATGATCACCTGGATCTTCGGACACCCCTCCTCCAGCCGCGTGATGGCCAAGACCCAGACGTGCGCCGCCGGGGCGCTGGAGCTTGAGCGCGCCAGCGTGAAATGGTTCCTTTCCGTGGACCGTGCGCACTTGCCTCCCCAGGCAGGCTCGAAGACCACCTTCCGTAGCCTCAAGATCGACGGTGAGGAGTTTGAATTCTCCGAGGGGTTCACCGACCTGCATGTGGTGGTCTACAAGTCCATCCTCGGCGGAATGGGGTACGGTCTCAACGACGTCTCCCCCGCCATCCGAATCGTGGAAGGTATCCGCCACATGGAGCCAGAGCGCTCCGATGAGGTTTTCTTGCACTCGCTTGCGGGCGGTTGTCACGAACGCCACGTCACTGCCAGCTGGTGAGCGTCATGGCCTACCAAGCGCACCCCACCGCCATCATCGATGAGGGGGCCCAGGTGGGCGACGGGTGCCGGGTGTGGCATTGGGTCCACATTTCAGCCAAGGCCAAGATCGGCAAGAGCTGCTCCTTCGGACAGAACGTCTTTGTAGGCAACAACGTTACGATTGGCGACAACTGCAAAATCCAGAACAACGTCTCGATCTACGACAACGTTCACCTCGAGAGCGACGTTTTCTGTGGTCCCAGCATGGTCTTCACAAACGTCTATAACCCGCGCTCCCAGTTCACGCGCAAGGACGAGTACCGCGACACACACGTGAAAAAGGGTGCCACCATCGGCGCCAATGCCACCGTCGTGTGCGGCGTGACCTTGGGCGAGTATTGCTTCATCGCTGCTGGCGCGGTGGTGAACCGCGACGTTCGGCCCTACGCCCTCATGGGCGGCGTGCCCGCGCGGCAGCTGGGATGGATGAGCCGCTTCGGTGAACGCATCAAGTTCGGCGCCGACGGTTCCTACACCTGCCCCCACACCGGGGACGTCTATCGTTTGCGGGGCGACCATGTGGAGCTGGGCTGAGCTGAAGCGGGCACCTAGCCTCGTCCGCGAGGTTCTTACGGTCATGGGTGAGCGTGTTTCGCGGCTGATGGTCTTCTCCGTGGTCCTTGGGGTGAGCTGGTCCTTCCTTGAGGCTGGATTCGCCATGATCCTCCAGGGTTTTCTTGTGGCCATCGGTTTGGTGCCACGGGAGAACTCCCTTCTCCCGGTTTGGTACCCTGCCGACTTGCCGTCTTGCCTCGCTTTCCTAGCGGTGGCCGGGTTAGCCAAGGCGCTATTGGTTGTCTTGAAGAGCTACGCCCGCACCGCTGCCTCAAACATGTTCCTGTACCAGCAGCGCAAGCGCTTTTTCCGGCACGCCATGGCCAATGCTGCGTCGGAATCAACCCAAAAGATCTCCTCGTTCCTCTCTGACACGGTTTCAAAATCTGGGGGCTTTGCCTCCGCGGCCGTGACAGGCTTGGCGTCAACCGTAACTGCCGTCCTGGTCCTGGTCCTGTGTTTCGGGGTCGCGCCCCGTCACACTCTGCTTGCTCTCGTCATCTCGGCCGTTGCGCTGATTCCGTTCCAATGGTTGGCGCGAAAGGTTGGGACGCTGGGGCAGGAGGCGAAGAAGAGCAGCCATCAAGCGTGGCAAGTGATCCTGCAGAGTTTTCGTAACTATTTCTTCTTGCGCCTCACCGGCACCACCACTGGAGCGGTCAAGGAAGTCGATCGCGAACTTCTCGCCTATTACCGCCTGAACCAATCCTACTCGCTCCTTGCCGCTCTACGGGCAGGTTTGCCGCACGCCCTGGGCGTATTGGTCGTGGTGGCCGTGAGCATACTGGAGCACGGCTCGCCGGACTTCCGTCCCGCGGTGCTGCTGTCTTTCGTCTATCTCTTCACGCGTTTCGCTGGGCTGCTTTCCGAAGTCAACGCGAGCTCGGTCAGCATGCGTTTCTTGTGGCCCAACTTCCGGGAGATGCTCGAGCGTTACCGGCACGGCTTTCCGGATGCTGAACCGGCGGACACCGCTTCCGGGGTCGCCAGGTCGGGTGAGACTCAGCTTTCTATCCGCTTGGAAGATGTTTGGTATCGCTACCCCTCCTCAGAGCGTTACGTGCTGGAGGCGCTGTCTTTGGAGTTCCGCGAAGGCGAGGCACTGATGCTCAAGGGCGAATCGGGGGTGGGCAAAAGCACGCTCGTTGCGATTCTCTTGGGAGTTTTACGTCCCACCCGTGGCCGCGTGTTGCTGAATGGACGTGAGGTACCGGACATGTTGCCTGAGCTTTCGCGCCTGGTTGGTTATGTCGGGCCAGAGCCCTACATGGTCACGGGAACCGTTCGCGAGAATCTGATGTACGGGTTGCCGCCGGAAGAAACTTCGTGCCTCACTGACGACGACCTGTACGCAGCCCTCACCACCGCCCGTGCCGCAGACTTCGTGAACGCTTTCCCCCGCCGCCTGGATGAGCACATGCATGAGCATGTTCAGCTCTCCACCGGCCAGCGCCAGCGCCTTTCGATCGCTCGCGCTCTGCTGCGCAAGCCGCGCGTGTTGGTGTTGGACGAGGCGACCGCAAATTTGGACCGAGCCACCGAGCTGGCACTGATAAAGGATTTTGAATCTTTGCTCAAGCAAGGTGTGGGTCTTCTGATCGTCACGCACCGGGATAGCTTCGATGACCTAGCAACGAAGAAAGTGTTAATGGAACGTTCCGTCCTCGTCATGGTGGACGAAAAACAAGTGCATTGAGGGTTTTCGCATGGAACTGAAAGGCAAACGTTTCTTGGTCATCGGCGGCGCTGGCTTCATCGGTTCCCACGTGGTGGACCAACTACTTCAGGAGGACGTGAAAGAAGTCGTGATCTACGACAACTTCTTCCGGGGCCGACAGGACAACATCGAGCGCGCCTTGCGTGACCCCCGCTGTACCCTCTTCCCCCATGGCGGCGACATTCTTTACCCGGACATCTTGGCTAAAGCGATGGAAGGCATAGATGGAGTTTTCCACCTAGCCGCCCTGTGGATTCTCCAGTGCCACGAGTATCCTCGCACCGCCTTCGAGGTGAACGTGCAGGGCACCTATAACGTGATCGAGGCTGTGATCAAGACAGGTGTCAAGCGCGTGGTCTACTCCTCCAGCGCCTCCGTCTACGGCAACGCCCTCGAACTCCCCATGACCGAGGACCACCCCTACAACAACTTCACCTTCTATGGCGCCAGCAAGATCGCCGGCGAGCACTTCTTCAAATCGCTGGCCGACCGCTATAAGTTCGAGTGGGCGGGCCTGCGCTACATGAACGTCTACGGTCAGCGCCAGGACTACACCGGCGCCTACACCGCGGTCATGCACAAGGTGCTGGACCGGATCGAGGCGGGCCAGCGCCCCCAGGTCTACGGGGACGGCAGCCAGCAGTACGACTTCATCTCCGTTGAGGACATCGCCCGTTGTAACATCCTGGCGATGAAGGCCCAGGTTTCCGGAGAATGTTATAACGTGGGACGCGGCATCGGCACCTCCATCAAGGAGCTCACCGAAGTCCTGCTCAAGATCACCAAATCCAAGCTTGAGATCGAGTACATGCCACAAGGGCTGACCTTCGTCACCAACCGCATTGGCTGCCCCGAGAAGGCTAAGAAGGATCTGGGCTTCGAGTGGAAGATCGACCTGGACGAGGGCATGCGCCGGCTTGTGGAGTGGCGTGACGCCGACCGAGCGGGCCTGGAGGCTCGCCGTACCCAGGTGAAAGGGGTGGGCCATGACAACCGTTAAGCGAAACATTCCCATCGCCGTGCCGTGCACGGGCGAGGAGGAGTGGCTCGCCACCCGTGACGTCTTCATGAGCGGCTGGCTGACCCAAGGTCCCAAGGTCAAGGAGTTCGAGGAGAAGTTTGCGGCACGCCATGGTGCCAAGCACGCTCTAGCTACCACCTCGTGCACCACCGCCCTCCACCTAGGGCTCGCCGCCATGGGCGTGGGCCCGGGCGACGAGGTCATCGTGCCCTCATTCACCTGGGTTGCCACTGCCAACGTGGCACTCTACTGCGGTGCCACTCCGGTGTTTGCCGACGTGGACCCGCTCACAAATAACATCGACCCCCGCGGATTGAAGAAGCTCCGTACCGCCCGCACCAAAGCCGTGATCCCGGTGCACCTGTTCGGACTATGTGCCGACGTGGATGCGGTCAAGGACGAGCTTCCTGGAGTGAAAGTGCTGGAAGACTGCGCCTGCGCCGCCGGCGCCACCTACAAAGGTCGCCACGCAGGCACGCTGGGGGAGATGGGGGCGTTCTCGCTCCATCCGCGTAAGTCCGTCACCACCGGTGAGGGGGGCGTTCTCACGACCAATGATACCGCTTTGTTTGAGCTGGCGGACAGCCTGCGCAACCACGGTGCCTCCATCTCGGAAGAACAGCGCCACAAGGGCCCGCGTCCGTACCTGCTGCCTGAGTTCAACGTCATGGGCTTCAACTACCGCATGACGGATTTCCAGGGCGCGGTGGGCACCGTGCAGCTCTCCAAACTGGACCGCTTCATTGACGAGCGCGACCATTGGGCCGCCTACTACCGTCGCGAGCTCGCTTCCATTCCCTGGCTGCGTACGCCGGAAGCCCCCAAGGGCTGGCGCCACGCCTGGCAGGCTTATGTGACCATGGTGGACCCCGCCAAGGCGCCCATGCCGCGAAACGAGATCATGGAACGACTCCAGGCCAAAGGCATCGCCACGCGCCCGGGCACCCACGCCATCCACGCTCTGGGTTTCTACCGTGAGAAGTACGGCCTTAAGACCTCCGACTTTCCCGGCGCCTGGCTGTGCGACCAGCAGACGCTGGCGATCCCGCTTCATAACAAGATGACCGAGGAGGACTACGCCTGGGTCGTCGCTTCCCTCAAAGAGATTGAAAAGCTATGAAACGCGGTGAAATCGCCACGATTCTCACAGGCCACGGATTGATGCAGTTTCGCGATAACCTCTTCGTGGCGCGCCCGCAGATGGGCATGGAACAAGGGCAGACCGCCGACTCGTTTTCCTTTAAGTGGAAGAATCTCGACGCCGCAAGCGAGGCTTACCGCAAGGCGGACCAGTTTCAACGGGAATGGTTCTTGAAGCTTTACGGGTACAGCGATGAGGCGGACTTGCGTGCGACGGTCTCGCGGCGCCGGGTGATCCTAGACGCCGGTTGTGGCAAGGGTTACAAGGCGGCGTGGATGGCGGAAATGGCGCCTGAGGCCCTGGTCCTGGGTGTCGACATTTCGGATTCCGTGCGTGGAGCAGCCGAGCACTACGCCCATTTGCCCAACCTGGCTTTCATCCAAGCTGACCTCGGAACCATGCCGTTCCTGGCGGACGGGGCCTGCGATTACGTCTATTGCGACCAAGTCATCATGCACACCACCGACCCGGAAGCCACCTTTCGTGAACTCTGCCGGGTGACCGGTCCGGGGGGTGAGGTTCTCACCTACGTGTACCGCAAGAAAGCTCTGCCGAGGGAGCTCCTCGATGACCATTTCCGGCTGCACACTCATGACATTTCACACGACGACATGATGGAATTCTCGCGCCAACTCACGGAGCTGGGGAAGTTGCTGGAGGACAATTTTGGCGATCGACCGCTGGACTTTCCCGCCATCCCGATGCTGGGGATTGAGGCCGGGAAGATGTCGGTGCAACGCTTCCTCTACTGGAACTTCCTAAAGTGTTTCTGGAACCCAACCCTGGGGCATGATGTTTCCACTCTCACGAACTTTGACTGGTATTCCCCGTCTCAAGCCCGGCGTTATACCAAGGAAGAATTTCTGGGATGGATCAGCTCCAACGGATTGGGGACGGCCCACTTCCACCAAGAGGAAGCCTGCTACAGTGGGCGCTTCCTCAAATCAGGACTCTGACCAATGTGCGGCATAGCCGGGTTTCTTCACCTCGACGGCAAACCCGCCTCTATGACGGTGATAAAGGGTATGACGGACGCTATCCGTCATCGCGGGCCCGATGGAGAGGGTCACCATGTGGATGGGGCTCTCGCCCTGGGCCACCGTCGGCTGGCCATTCTTGACCTCTCACCCGCCGGGCGTCAGCCCATGGGGCTACAAGAAGGCCGCTACACAATCACCTACAACGGTGAAGTCTATAACTTTAAAGAACTGCGACACCAATTGGGATTGTTGGGGCATCGCTTCGCGTCCGACACCGACACCGAAGTAGTACTCCACGCCTACCAAGAGTGGGGCCCCGGGTGCGTGGACCGTTTCAATGGCATGTTCGCCTTTGCGCTATGGGACCGGGTGGACCGCTCCCTTTTCCTGGCGCGCGACAGGTACGGTGTCAAACCCCTCTACTACGTGTGGGCCGGCGATGCGTTCCTTTTCGCATCTGAGAGTAAAGCCTTCAATGCCTTTCCCGGATTCCGCCCAACATTGGATAAGCGTGGTCTGCTTGAGTACATGACTTTCCAGAATTTCTTCACCGACCGCACGTTAACTGAAGGCGTGCGTATGTTCCCAGCGGGACACACCGCATTTCTTCGACATGGCTGCCGCGAGTTGAGTTGGAACCAGTACTGGGACTTTCACTTTGAGGAACCCACCGGCAAAATCATGACGGAAGGAGAGTATGCCGAGGAGCTGGACCACCTGATCCAGCAAGCCGTGCGCCGGCAACTGGTCTCCGACGTAGAGATCGGTTCCTATCTGAGCGGGGGTATGGACTCAGGGTCTATCACGGCACTGGCCGCAAGGCAGTTGCCCTACATCAAGACTTTCACAGTGGGTTTTGACCTCAGCTCCGCCTCGGGCATGGAACTCGTTTACGACGAGCGCACCAAGGCTGAGCAGATGTCCTACTTGTTCAAGACCGAGCATTATGAAATGGTGCTTAAGTCCGGGGACATGGAGCGCTGCCTCCCCGCCCTTGCGCACCACCTGGAGGAGCCAAGGGTCGGTCAAAGCTATCCCAACTTCTATGCCTCAAAGCTCGCAAGCAAGTTCACAAAAGTGGTGCTTTCAGGTTGCGGGGGAGACGAGGTATTCGGTGGCTATCCCTGGCGTTACTACCGTTCTATGGGGTCCAAGGATTTTGAATCTTATGTAGATGACTACTATCAGTATTGGCAGCGTTTGATTCCCAATCACGTGATTCAGGAAGTCTTTGCACCCATATGGGGGGACGTAAAAGATGTCTGGACCCACGATATTTTCCGGGACGTCTATAAGAACCATGCCAACCGGCTGGAGCGGCCGGAAGACTACATAAACCACTCCCTATACTTCGAGGCCAAGACTTTCCTCCATGGACTTTTAGTGGTGGAAGACAAGCTTAGCATGGCGCACTCGCTCGAGACTCGCGTGCCCTTCCTAGACAATGATCTGGTGGATTTCGGGATGAAGGTTCCGGTGGGAATGAAACTCAACAGCCTTATGGGTTCCGAGCGGATCAACGAGAATGAGTACGGGAAAATGCGTAAATTTGAGATGCGCACGAATGATGGAAAGCAAATCCTCCGCAAAGTCATGCAGTCCTACATCCCCCCGGAAGTCACTGGCCGAGAGAAGCAGGGATTCAGCGCCCCTGATGCCAGCTGGTTCAAGGGGGACAGCATATCTTACGTCAGACGGAAGTTGCTGGATGGAAATGCCTTGGACCATCTATTCGGGCCGAAGATCAAAGACTTGGTTCGCGAGCACGTGGAAGGTAAGATGAACCGCCGACTGCTGGTGTGGTCTTTGTTAAATTTGGCTGAGATCGTTGAAAATGGGTGATCTTACGATCTCCCTGTCGACCGCCTCGGATGCGAGCGACATAGATGCTTATCTTGAATCCCATCCGGCGGCCCTCTTCAACTACAGCCGTCCTTACCGTGAGCTGGTGGCCAGTTTTCTGCGGACCGACTCCGGGTGTTTAATCGCGCGGGACTTAACTGGGATCCGGGGAATCTTCCCCTATGCCATAGCCTCCACGCCCCGTGGAAAAGTGGTGAACGCCTTTCCCTATTATGGAAGCCACGGGGCGCCATTGGTTTCTGACCCAATGGCGGAGAAGGCCCTTTGGGAGAAATTCGCGGGCCTGGTCCATCACGACGAGCTGGTTAGCCAAGTGGTTATAACCAACCCCTTGGACCGGGATGGTGTTTTGCCGGCTTCCCTGCAGAGCTTGACCGGCGAACGCGTGGACGACCGCTTGGGACAGTGGACACCACTTGCGGGTTCATCGAGCGAAGATGAACTCATGTCCCGGTTTCACGTGAAAACCCGTAACGCCGTAAGAAAGGGTCTCAAAGGTGAATTCCGCATTTTCCAAGATCATGCGCGGCTGGATCAGCTTCACGCCATCCATGATCAGAACATGCAAGCGATCGGCGGGAAGGCGAAGCCCTGGGAGTTCTTCCGCAAGGTCCCCGAGCACTTTGTCGCCGGTAAAACCTACCAGTTGTGGGTGGCCGAGAAAGCGGGCGTCACGGCGGCTGCGTGCTTGCTTTTCCGTTTCAAGGATCACCTGGAATACTTTACGCCCGTTGTGAGGGAGGAATTCCGAGAGGAACAGGCACTTTCGGCTCTGATCTTCCAGGCAATGCTTGTGGGCGTTTCCGATGGGATTCGTCACTGGAACTGGGGCGGAACCTGGCGCAGTCAGGAAGGAGTCTATCGCTTTAAATCCCGATGGGGGGCGGTGGACCGTCCGTATGGTTACCACATACGGCAAGGGCCTGGGTTGCGGGGATTAGGCTTGGCAGAGGCCCAGTCAGCCTATCCAGGATTCTACGTAGCACCTTACTCGACATTGAAATGAGTTAAAGAGGAGACTGTCATGGCATTCATGAGTCGTATTTTCTGCGCGCTAATCCTGCTTGGAGGAAAGGCTTTGGCCTATCCCCAATTCATAGGCTTCAAGCAAGTGACTTGCATGAACTGCCATTACAATCCCATGGGCAACGGCCCCTTGACTGATTATGGCCGAGGTTTCGGAGCCAGTGTCATCTCAAGTCGCGCTTTCGTGGGGAAAAAGATTTCGGACGATGACCTCGTTGCCCGATCCCATTTTCCGGGCATCAATCCTACCAAGAACAAGTGGCTACGTCCCATGCTCTCCTATCGCGGCTTGGCCCACCGAAGTAACGCGTTTAGCGCCAAGGGAAACCCTGATCCAAGGAACTCGTGGACGAACATGTTGCAAGAAGCCAATGTCGTCTTGAAGGGGGGAGAGCGCGACGAGTATGTCGCCAGTTTTACCTATGGATGGCGTCCTATGGAGGAGCACAGGCCTGACACCAATAACTTAATGGAGACCTACGGATTTACCAGAGAACACTTCATAGGTTGGAAGCCGACAAAGACCACTGGAATCTATGCTGGGAAACTAGACAAGGTTTTCGGGCTCCGCATCCCTGATCATGTGGCATACTCCAGGATCGTTCCGCGCATTAACGTTTTTACTGGCGTCCACGGTGTCATGGCCCACGCAGTGGGAGAGAAGGTGGAAGGGGCTGTGCATGCCTTCGTGGGAGATCTACACCAAGAGAGCGACCTGCGTGAGAAAGGAGTTTCCGGCATGTTCGAGGCCACCGTGGCTGAGCGTTCCCGCTTGGGCGCGTCCTACATGCAAACAAAGACTGACACCTTGGATAACATCTATTTCGCCGTTCATAACCGCACTGGTTTTGGACAAGGGCACAGTGTGATGGCGGAAGTCGGGCATAACGGCCAGAAACACGGGGCCAAGGACAAGCCCCAATGGGGACTTGTGCAAGGTCACTTTATGCTGGATCGCGGCTTTTTCGTTATGGGCAACCTGGAATACATGACGGATGGAAAGAAGACGCAAACCGACCAAATGCGGTTGGGTCCGGCGGTGCAGTGGTACCCTTGGGTCGGAGTTGAGACGCGCGTTGACCTATGGAACACTCGCTATACGGCTAATTCCATGGGCCGGAAGGATTTCTGGGATATTCTGGCCCAGGTTCACTTCTGGCTCTAGTGGCGCTCAGTGGAGGGGGAGTTGGGCTTCCACTGACAGCTCATCCTCCACGCCCACGCCCAGGTAGCTCACGTCGGTGATGCCGAGGCTCGAGGCGCGTAGTTTGAAATATGCGTGGATCATGTTCCCCTTCTCCTTAAAGGTGAACAACACAGGGACTTCCTTTCCCTTAAGGGTTAGTCGAGCTTTGCCTTTGCCATTTTTACCCTCGGCCTCCATCAGCTGGATCGTGGCATCCTTGCCACCCAGGCGCTTGAGCATGTGCTCGTTACGGAGCTCAATGCCCGTGTCCAATGTCTCCGCTTTGAGACTCACGTTATGGGCGGTGTAGACGCCATCCTGCTTGGTAATATGGCCCTTCAGGGCTTCCGATTTCGCATCAAAGCTTCCGGTAGGAGAGAGCTCCACATGGACTGTGACGGGGGCGGCAAGGCACAGAAGGGGAAACATTACCAATGTCCAGAGGGTCGTTCGCATGAAACTCCTCAGAAGTCGGGATGGAACTTATCAATGAAGGCTTCGACTCGGGATTTGCACCGGTCCTTGAGGGAAGTGAAGATGCGCAAAGGTGACGTCTCACCGTTAGTCAGGTTTTCCGCCTCCACAACTTCGATCGCCCCGTCGCCAGTCAGTATGATGACGTGGCCCCGCTCTAAGTCGCGCACCACGACCTTCCCCGGAATTCGGCCCACATAGTTGGAGAAGTCGTAGCGGGGCTTGGCCCGCCACAGGCGGATTTTCTCCCCCTTGAAATAAGTGAATGCGCCGGGGCAGGGACGGGACTGGGCGCGAATGGCGTCAAAAACTTTCTTTGTAGGCAATGACCAGTCGATTTCGCCGTCTGCCTCGCCCCGGTGGCAGGAGTATGTCGCCAGTGATTCGTCCTGCGGGACGAATTGGAAATCACCGGATAACAAGTGCTCGGCCAAGTCCATGTTGGCCCTGACATGGAGCTTTTCAACCTCTTGTAGGATCTCACCGATGTGCGCTTCGGGGGCTATGGGAAAACTGTACTCCAGAATTCTGCCGCTTTTGTCGGCGACCAAGGGGCCGGCGTCCATTTGGGTGGCCAACTGGAACATAGCCATTTTGTACTCAGCTTCGCCGTTCATGACGTACCAGTATAGACCTGCCCATCCTCTGTAAGCGGGTAGGCCGCTCCCATGCAGGCTGATGAAACCCAGCTTCGCCGCATGCAAGAAGTCGTCCGGGATGTGGCTGCGCCACAGCCCCAGAGTGAGGACAACATCAGGCCGATCTCGTTTAATGCGCTGGCAGATTTCGTCGTCGATGGTCTCCGAGACCACATGAGCGAGGCCATGGGTCTGGGCGAGGTCCACGAGTTGCCGACACGCTTCATGTTCATCGGGGTGCCCCCGCATGAAGACGGCGTAGAGGGGATCCAGCCGGCCTCGGAAGTGGGTCAGATATTCGCGGAGGAGGGGGACTGCTCGCCACCCACCGCCAACCAAATAGACTCTCATGGGGCATCCTCGGGGAAGGGCATGCAGTAGGGATGTCGTAGGGCCGCCGCCATCGCCGCCTCAGGTGCTGTGTTTTCCTTCCGGGAGCGGGCCATGACCTCACCTACTTTCATACCAGCTGTGAGTAAGGTGAAAGTTGGGCTCGCACCTAGCGCGTCGCCACTCCAGGACATGTATCCGACGGGAGCGATGCGTTCGGGAAAGAGGCAAAAACCGCTACTCCTAAGGAGGTCGGCGTCAATGTCCCCGCAGATGTGCGCCAATGGGAGGTGGGGATTGTGGCGACGGAGGAGCGTGAGAGGAATAAAGGCGTCCTCACCCCCAACTAATTGGCGCTTCTCCCGGTGATCAGCCACTAGCAGAACATCGTGCGACTCCAGGAGGCTCCCAAGTTCCTCGTCGCGGGTGAAGGGGAGAATCCTGGTGTAGGGGAGTGAGAGCCGTTTGAATACGTCCTCGATGAAATCTCCCACGGGACACCCTCCTACCAGCAGCACGCGGGTGTCGAAAATGGCGAAACCCATGTCAAATAGCATTTTGACAGGGATGAGTCCGGCGCACAGGTGCAGCCGGATGTCCTTGTGGCCTTCGTGGGTTCCCAGCACCATGACGCCATGTTGGCGGCAGGCATCTAAGTCCAGCTCTGTGGGCCTCCACTCCCAGGTTTCCCACATTAGAGGGATGACCGCCTCGGGCCGCAACTTCTGTATGAAGACGCCGTCGAGTGGACGCAGATGGCCTGTGTTCGTGACAATGTCGGCAAGACCAGCATGTTCGGATTTTTCCCTGCTGTAGACCAAGCGATCGCTGATGCCGAAGCGCTCGGCCATGGCATGCAGGTTCGCGTAAACCTCAGCCTGGGTGCCGTAGCGTGAGTCCTTGCAGTAGACATACACCCGCTCTGCCCCAGCAAGGGCGGCGATGATCGGACCATAGGCGTAATTACCGGTGGCGGCCTCGGTCAAAATACTGAGCCCGGTCAGGTCTAGGCCGAAAGCGCGGATCTTTCCCTGAATAAGGGCATCAATCGCCTGAAAGGTGGGCATACGGCTGGGAGATTCCCGCATTTCGCTAGGGCTGGCAATCTACACTCTCGGAGAGGCGAGCTTGTTGCGCCGCGCTTAGTTCCCAATTTCCCCTGGGGAAGTTATGATGCCGCCTCTGGGATTCTTACACGGGAGTAGAGTGAACGCGCCGGTCATTCCCCATTCATGCCCCTGGACCACGCCACAGGACGGTCAAGTCGCCCAAGCGGCGCTAGAGACCGGGATGCTGGCCCATGGAGTGAGGGTCCGTAGAATTGAGGAGGACCTAGGCGAGCATTTCCCGGACGCGGATGTGGAGCTCGTTTCTTCCGGAAGCGCGGGACTGGTGCTCGCACTTCGTTGCGTGGGCGTGGTCGCGGGTGATGAAGTTATCGTCCCCACCTACGTGTGCCGAGACGTGGCCCGCGCGGTAGAGTTCTTGGGGGCACAGGCGGTGTTTGCCGACGTGGGCTCGGACTGGTGCCTAGATCCAACTGACGTCCGCCAGCGCATAGGTCCTCGCACTCGCGCTATCGTGGCAGTGCACACCTTCGGCATCCTGTCGGACGTGGAGAGCTTGAAGGCGAACGGGTTGCCCGTCGTGGAGGACTGCGCCCATGGTTTTGGCCTGGGCCCCCTCCAGCCATATGGTAATCGTGGGGACGTGGCCGTGCTGTCCTTCCAATCCACCAAGTTCTTGTCATCGGGCGAGGGTGGGGCGGTCATTGTCCGCTCCCCGCGTGCCCGCGCGGCGCTACGCGGTTGGCGTGGGAATGACAATCCCTTCCGTTGCTCCGATTGGACTGCGGCACTCCTCGCCACCCAATTGGGCCGCTTCGAAGAAATCCATGCTGCGCGCGTACGACTGTCGGAGAAATTCTTCCAGGCCCTCCCCGCAAAGGTAACGGACCCATTACGCCAAACCACTTCCGTTTTCTTTCGCTTCCCCCTCACCGTTGAGAATATGGACTTTCCGCGCGCGCAAGCGGCAGGTCTCGCTAGGGGGATCGCGGTCCGTAGGGGTGTAGACGATCTCCTTCACCGGGTGGCAGGGCACGATGATGCGGGCTATCCGGGCGCCTGTCGCGCCTTCGCGAGTACTCTCTCCTTCCCTTTCTACCCGGCCTTGACTGAATCGCAGCTTGCTCGTGTACTTGAGGCCGCACCAGGCATTCTCCAGGAGGCGGTAGGTGGGTAGCCACGTCATCGTAGGCACTGGGATTACCGGTCTCATAGGCGCCCTTCTCCTGCGTGAGCGGAATCCCCGCGACCGCATTGTCCTGGTGGAACGCGAAAGCCAGGTGGGTGGCTTGCTGAAGAGCTACCGTTACGAAGGCGGTTTGGTCTTCGACCACGGGATGCATAACTTTAACCAGGTGGGCATTCCCGAATTGGATCAACTGCTATGGGAACTGCTGGAAGACGATTGGCTGGTGCTGGAAGGCCCTAAGCGCGACTTGGCTGGCCTATACTTCGACGGACGCCTACAGGAGAACAGCATTTACCCCGACATCCGCCACTTTCCAGTGGCTGAGCGCCAACGTGCGGTGGATGAGCTCATGTCTATCAGGCGGGAAGGGCGTGCCGCCGACTTTGCGAACGTCTATGCTTATGGGACGACCCACCTAGGTCCGACCTTGCGCGAGCGTGTGGTGCGGCCCTCACTGGAGAAAATCTTCGGTCATCCCATTGAGAAACTGCATTTTACCGCCGCCACCATCGCACCTATGGAACGCGTGGTTGCCTTTGATTTGCCGGAGATGCATAAACTCCAGCAGGATCCTTCCCTGCGCACATGTTTGGCCTTCACCGAGCAAACGCAATTGCCTTTACAATTCTCTTCCGGCCGCAAGAGTTATTACCCGAAGAAATTTGGCACCTGGCGGATCCTGGAGGCCATTGAGGCGCGACTCAAAGCCGCTAAAGTGGATATCATGACTGGCCACACAGTGGATGGTTTGGAGATGAGGGACGGACGTCTGTCCAGCCTGCGCATCGTCCCCGTGGCGGGTGGTGCACCCGTCTTGGTAGAGGACCCCGGAACCTTCCTGTGGACCACCGGTTTCCCCCAGCTTTATAAACTGCTTTTTGGGAAATTCCCTGCGGACAAGCCTGACCCCCTGAGGAAGACCGTACTAGCGAATTTAGTCCTTAGCCGGCCGTTGGCATGCGGGGAACTCCAGTACTTCCATTGTTATGATCCCGCCTTCCGCACGTTCCGCGTGAACAACTACGCCAATTACTGCCCGGCCGCCAAGAACCCCCTGGGGTACCCGGTCTGCGTCGAGATGATCGTGGACGAGGCGGAACTCACCAGCGTGGACCTGCTCCAAGTGGCGAAGGACGAGCTGGGCCGCATGTGCGGCACTCCCCCCGGCGATATCGTGTTCGGGAAACTGGAAGTGCTAAGGGAGGCCTTTCCCATGCCGACGCTGAAGAACCTGGGTATCATCGGGGGCATGCGCCACGAGATCAAGGCCCTGGGGCTCGCCAACTTGGTGGTGGCCGGCATCCTGTCTGAGGACAACCTGTTCTTCCAACGGCATGTGCTGCCGGACCTGCACCGTAAACTCACCGAGGCTACATGAACACCGACTCCACCCTCGATCTTGGCGAGCTCCACTTCTACTGGCGGACCGCCCCCTCGCCCGCGCCTGAGCCCGGCATTCCAGTAAAGCTACCGCTGACCCTAGGTTTTGATCACGAGCTGGGCCTGTTGAAGCAGCTGGTGCGGCCGGAGACGCTGGACGCCCTCAGGAAAGTCTATCAGCTCAGCTACAACATCGGTTACCTGCAGGAAGGGCACGCCCTCGCGGAAGCCTACGGCGCATCTTTCCGACGCTTCCTAGGGGAACATGCCCCGCTCGAAGGCAAAAAGCGGGTGCTCGAGATCGGCTGTGGGGCCGCTCTGCTGCTCAAGGAATTGAAAGAGTGTGGCCATGAGGTGGAGGGCGTCGACCCCAGCCCCGTGGCAAAAGAGGCCTGTGCCCGTTACGGCATCAAGTTCACCCCCGGCTTTTATGGGCCGACTCACGGGACTGGCTACGATTTCATTTATCACCACAACGTGCTGGAGCACGTGGAGGATCCCCTGGAGTTTCTGCGGTGGAACCACTCCCACCTCGCCGAAGGCGGCCGGGTGGTAGTGGGGGTGCCCGACTGTACAGAGAGCGTGGCTAAAGGCGACGTTTCCATAGTCTGGCACGAACACATCAGCTACTTCGATGGGGAATCCCTCGGAAACATGTTGGCCAAGGCGGGCTTTACCGACGTGACGGTGGCGCGCTCCACCTATGGTGGTCTCCTATATGGCACCGGCGTGGTCCGTGCCGGCGCCGCCATCCCCACGTTCCGGCGCACCCCGGGGAAATTCAACTCGTTTCGTGAAGGCTTCAATGAGCGCCGCCGTCGGGTGGAGGCCCATGTGCGAGGAGTGCTCAACCAGCCGGGAGCCACCCTCGGCTTGTATGTGCCCCTGCGCCTCATCGCCTATCTTTCCCTCATGAACTTGGATCGGGCCCAACTTTCACGGCTGCGTTTCTTCGACGACGATACTGGCTCCCAAGGCAAGTACTACGACGGCTTCCCAGTGAAGATCGAAGGGCTGGAGGGCCTTAAGTCTGACCCACCCAGCCATGTGCTTATCGGTTCCGCCAATTTTGGCGCCGTGATCAAAAGCAAAATCCAGGACGCAGTGGGCAGCCGGACTATCGTACACACCCTCTTGGACGTCTGAAGATGGAACCACTGTTCGCTCTGACCTTCGACTTGGACTGGGCCCCCGACGAAGTGGTGGCTTATGCGGTCCAACCGGCTCTGGAGGCGGGGATTCCTGTCACGCTTTTTGCCACCCACCGCAGTCCCTATGTGCTTTCCTTGCTGGAGGCCCATCCGAATTTGGTGGAAGTTGGGCTCCACCCCAATTACAACCCTTATTTCCTGAACCAGGGGCAGGCGGATTGGCGGGGGCTCCTGCGTGAGCTGCGGGGCCACTACCCCGGCGCCGTGGGCGTCCGCGCGCACTCCCACGTCGTGAGTTCCCATCTCCTGGCACACTACCAGGAGGAAGGCTTCAGGTATGAGAGCGGGATCTACGCTGATAACGCTAGTGGGCTCGTACCCTTGCCCTACGACCGGGGCTTCACGCGCCTTCCACACTTCTTTCAGGACGACGCTCATCTTCTGCGCGATCGTCCTTTCGCGCTTTCCGCCCTCGAACTCGCCTCGCCGGGGCTTAAAATCTTCGATTTCCACCCGGTGCACGTTTTCCTCAACACGCAGTCGCTCCAACATTATGAGGAGTCCAAGCGCCACTACCAGGATCCGGCTGGTCTGGCGTCTTGCCGGGGCCGAGGGCCGGGCGTAGGGGAGCTGTACGGCCACGTGTTGGAATACCTGAAAGCGCGGCCAGGCCGAACCCTCCGCTTAGCGGACGTTGTCCTGGGCGATTGAGGCTTCAAGAGGAAAACGCGTTTCATGGGCGCGGACGAGCACGTGCTCACCCGGTTTGTGGGAGAGATTTTCTTCGAATCTCACCACCACCGCTACAGGCGCCTGCGGCCTAGGAGTGACCGGCTCGTCGTTAGTCAGGATGTGCTTAGGTACGATTCCGAGGCGCTCATGACGGGCGCGAGCGAAGCTTTGCAGGGCCATGTGGAACTTCTTAGTTTTGGCGGGATCATGGTAATTGCGGGAATTCTTTTCCAGAAAGGCGAGGGCCTCTTCCCGGGTGCGCAGCCGGTAGGACAGAAGGGCGTCCTTGCGCTTGCGGTAGATCTTCTTATCCATGACCGGAAAATCCATGATGTAGAAGAATTCCTGGAACACCATGGGCATTTCCAACGGAGTGAACTCGTCTTTCGGGAGCAGATGCCGCTTGCCCGAGGAGTCTTCCCAGAAAAAAGTAAAGCGCTGGGAAAAGGCATTGTCCCACCACCCCAGTCCCGGATAGGGCAAAAGCCACATGAAAACCACCATCAGCGCAGCACATAGCCCCAGGTGGCGGCGTTGGACCTTCGGCGGGGTTTCCACGCCACGTGGGTCGGGAAATAACGGGAAGGCGGCCAAGAACGCCAGTTGCACCATCCACTTCCAGAAGAAAATGCCGGAAACGGCAAAAATGCCCGCATGGAGCAGGAGGAGTCCACCCGCCACCGCCCGTTGCAGCCGCGGTACCACCAGAAGCAGGGCACCCAGCTCGATGAAAAAGGCGATGAACTGCAGGGGCACTTTCATCACATAGGTCGCCTCATGCAGCGCTTGGAGGGTAGGGAGGGGAACCCAGCTCAGCCAGCCTTTGTAGTGGGTGTGCACCAGGATAGTGGTCACGTCGTTGTTCAGTGCCCAGTCGAATGGGTGATGCCCCACGAGGATCTTCGCCAGGGCGGGGTTCACGTAGTGAGCCGCCAAAGCGGCGAGGACAGCGATCTTCGTGAAGGTTGGGAAGCGGGGGATGTCGCGTCCCAGCGCCTTGGCGGCTAGACCCGCCAGGACCAGGGCGTCGAGGAAGAAAATCCCGTGCATGACCAAGCTCTTGTCCACGGAGGAATAAGCGGCCAAGGGATGCAGGAACTGTGCATAGGAAGCAAACAAGAGATGGCTGAACAGCAATATGAAAGATGGCCGCCAAGCCGTGAGGAAGAAAGCCGCCACCAGGCTAACCCGGTCCGCCAGCCGCCACTCGCCCAGGAACCAGTTGAAGTCGTGAAAGGCGTAGTTGTAGGTGAGGATACCGGCGCTGACCATGAAGAAGATTTTCAACGGGCGATCGGAGATGTCGTCCCACGTCACACGCAGCCGGGGGTGGAGCGCCGCCAAGGTGAGGGCGATGAGCCCCACGGTCCAGGCCGTGGGGGGCATCTGCCACGGGAAAGACAAGGCGATGGCTTTTTCGGAATTTATGCTTCGGAAGTAAGCGATGCACCGGAAAGAGAAGGTGACGGTCGCGCAGTAGAGCGCCAGGACCACCGCCTTATAGGCATGGTGTGAAAGCATGACCCCATGTTAGTATAGCCCTCCTATGCTGACCATGGCCGAAATTGCCGTCCTGGTGGTGGCTTTCTTTGCCACGCGCCTCCCCTTCGTACTCTCGGAGCGCGGCCACAATACTTCCTCCGACCGTCAAGTTTACTTGTGGTACCTGGGTCTCCTCTCCCGAGGGATGGCGCTGCGGGATCGGCGTTTCGCGAATGGCTTGATCGCCGACCGAGTGCCCATACCCATCATCCCGCACTGGTTGGTGGCGCGGTTCCCGGCCTCCTGGCACGCTCCTATCATGGTGAGCCTGAACTTGGTTTCAGACGCGGTGTTGCTGGGGCTATTTGGATGGGTCCTGGCTTCTCAGTCCCTGGTTCCTTTTGATGGCCAGCTGGTTTGGCCCCTGCTCCTTCTCGCCGCCAGTCCCCTGCTCCACCCGCCCGGCGCGCGCTTAAATTCGTTCGGAGGGCGGGTGTACGCCAACCTGCTTTTCTTCGCGTTTTTCTTGGCGCTTTTCCACACGCCCCATTCCCCCGCCGCGACCGCAGCCGCATTGGGGGCAGCGCTTTTGACTTTGAACGCCTCTGTTTTTGGCAGCCAAGCGCTGTTCTTTTTCTCTCTGGCGCTTTCCGTGTGGCGCTTGGATCCCTGGCCCCTGGGGATTTTCTCCGCGGCGATGGCGGTTACTTGGTTCTCACCCTGGGGGGGAGGGGTACAGTGGCGGGGGCGCTTCGCCCATTACGCATGGTATTTGCGATTCATGACACGGAAAAGCCGTTTGTCCTGGCGCAGGCATTGGGAACACTTGCGCAGCGGCGACCCACTGAAAGTTATCAGCGGACTGCTCGTATCCAACCCGTGGACCGCGGTCGCCCTGATGTTCCCCCCGTTGTTCTTACTCTTCTCTTCTCCTGACCCATCCGCGCCCGCAGGCATGATTTATGCTTGGCAGATTGGGCGTGTGGGCCTGGGACTTTTGGTTTTCTGCACCTTTTACCCCGGCGCGGTGTGGGGCGAGTCCGAGCGTTACGTGGAAATGACCGTGCCGTTCGTCTTGGCCGGGCTCTTTGCGCTGCCTGGCTTTATGGATCAAGGGACCATGGTGCTCTTGGCGGTATGGTCCTTCGCCCTCTGCTCCTTCAATTTGCTCGCATACGAGGGCAAAACCGTGGCGCACGCGGGACGCCATTCACATTATGAGGATTTGCAGGGCATCCGCAGCTTTTTGTCCGCTTCTTCTTACCGCAACATCCTCACCCAACCCTTGAAACTCGGTTACCTCTTCTCCAACCTCATGCCCGAAAAACATTTCTTCCTCTTCAACTACGACCTAAAAGAGGGCTTCGGATACTACTTCAAGTACATGGAAGGTGGGATGTACAACCTCAAGGATGACCCCGGCCTGTGGCGGGAGGCGGGCATGGAGGTGCTGGTGGGCAAGCCGGGCGACATCCAGAAACTCCCTCGCATGGCTGCGTCGTGTCGTAAGGTCTATGCCGACGCCGAGTATGAGGTTTGGGAATTGCCCCAGGAGGCCAGCTGAGGCAGGGCGGTGGAGATATCGCGGTAATTATGCGAAAAAGGACGGCAAGCCGGCGATAGGAATAAGGATGTGCAGATGGGTCGTGTTCTCGTGTCAGGGGCGGATGGCTTCATAGGTTCCCACCTCACGGAGTACCTGGTTTCCCTTGGGTGGGAAGTCCGCGCCATGTGCCTCTACAATTCCTTCAACTCCTGGGGCTGGCTCGACCACAGCCCAGTGAAAAACCAGGTGGAGGTCATCACTGGGGACGTTCGGGACCCGCGCTTTTGCCGTGAAGCGGTTCGGGGAGTCGACACGGTCATGCACCTGGCGGCCCTGATCGCCATCCCATATTCCTACCGCGCGCCAGACAGCTACGTGGACACCAACGTCAAGGGCACGCTGAACCTGGTGTCGGCGGCCATGGATGCGGGCGTGACAAAATTTCTCCACACCTCCACCAGCGAAGTTTACGGGAGCGCCCTGCAGGTCCCCATCTCCGAAACCCATCCGTTCCAACCGCAATCCCCCTACAGCGCCAGCAAGATCGCCTCCGATATGATGGCGCTGAGCTTCCACCACGCCTTCCAGTTCCCGGTGACGGTGGTGCGCCCCTTCAACACCTATGGACCGCGCCAGTCCGCACGCGCGGTGATCCCCACCATCATTTCCCAGCTCGCAGCTGGCAAGCGAGAGATCCGGCTGGGCGACCTACGCCCCACTCGCGACTTCAACTACGTCGAGGACACCTGCCGCGGCTTCGCTGACATCGCCCGTGCCCAAAACGTGGGGGGGGAAACCTTCAACGTGGGCTCGGGGGGAGAAATTTCCATCGGAGATCTGTTCCACCGCATTCAAAGCATCATGGGCACCAACGCCGAGTTAGTCCGCGACGAGGAGCGTTTGCGGCCAGAAGCTTCTGAGGTCATGCGCCTGGTGTGTGACCGCTCACGTTTACAACGGTTGACCGGCTCCGTTCCCCAGGTCTCCCTGGACGAAGGGCTCAAGCGCACCGTCGCGTGGTTCACTGAGCCCGCTAACCTGCGGCTGTACAAGACGGACATCTACAATGTTTGAGGACCTCCTCGGCTTTGTGCGCTCTCTCTACCCTGGAATGCCTGAGGTTCCCCTCCACGCGCCCGTGTTGGGAGAGGACGAGCGTCGCGGAGTTTTAGAGGCTCTGGATTCCGGCTTCGTGTCCTCAGTGGGACCTCATGTGACGCGTTTTGAGGATGAACTGGCGCGGCTCACTGGCGCCACCCGCGCGGTGGCGGTGGTCAATGGGACCGCCGCTCTCCACCTGGGGCTGGTTGTCTTGGGCGTGAAGCCAGGTGAACTCGTCCTTACCCAGGCACTAACCTTCGTGGCCACCGCCAATGCCATCAGCTACGCCGGGGCGACCCCGGTTTTCCTCGACTCGGACGCGGACAGCTTGGGCCTTTCCCCGCTGGCCCTTACCCGCTACTTAGAGTCCCATGCAGTGAAACGCGGCGGGGCCGCTTACCAGAAGGACGGTGGGCGGCGTTTCGCGGCA
Organism: uncultured Bacteriovoracaceae bacterium; assembly: GCA_964399165.1. GTDB lineage: Bacteria > Bdellovibrionota > Bacteriovoracia > Bacteriovoracales > Bacteriovoracaceae > UBA6144. Next base: position 55,431 of record CAYNPO010000014.1, read on the forward strand.
TGCGTTCCTATGCACGTATTCGGTCATCCCGTGCGCATGTCGGAACTCCTGGCTGTATGCCAGGAGTGGGGAATTCCCGTGCTGGAGGATGCCGCCGAGGCCCTGGGGAGCCAGTGTGACGGGTACAAAGCAGGGGCCATGGCGCCGGTTGGAGCCTTGAGTTTCAATGGGAACAAGATTGTCACCACTGGGGGCGGCGGCGCGCTGCTCTTTCGCGACGAGGCCCTTGCCGCCCGTGCCAAGCACCTCTCCACTACCGCCAAACGACCGCACCCGTGGGCGTTCCATCACGACGAACTCGGCTACAACTACCGCATGCCCAACCTAAACGCGGCTTTGGGGCTCGCCCAGCTTGAGCGACTCCCAGTTTTCCTGGAGGCCAAAAGCCGAATCTCTTCCGCTTACCAAGATTTCTTGGGGAACCGGGAAGACATACAGTTCGTGGGGGCGCGCCCCGGCACCCAACCCAACTGGTGGCTCAACGCCATGTTGGTGCGCGACCGCGCCACACGTGATCGCTGTCTCGAAGAGGGCCAGGCCGCGAGGGTCCAGTTGCGACCCGTCTGGGATTTGATGTGCGATCTCCCAATGTACGCGGCTTGTCCCCGCGACGGCCTTGTCAACGCACGGGAGCTAGCAGGGCGTTTGGTAAACCTGCCCAGCGGGGTACCCGCATGAAGATCGGCTACTTCGCGGACGGCCCGTGGTCCCACTCCGCCTTAGAGAGAATCCGTCGCCGGGGCGTGGCCCAAGTGGCGTTCATTTGCGTGCGCGCCAACTCCACCGACGAGGTACTGCCACGTTTGGCAGCTGAGATGGGGGTGCCATGCTTCAAGCATCCCGACGTGAATAGCCAGGAGTTCCTGGCCACGATTGGCCCCTTCGCCTGTGACATTCACGTGTCCATGTCCTTCGATCAAATTTTCCGACGCCCAATGTTGGAGGACGCGCCTGGCGGCGTGATCAACTGCCACGCTGGGAAGTTGCCCTTCTACCGCGGCCGCAACATCCTCAATTGGGCCCTGATCAATGGGGAGAAGGAATTCGGCATCACCGTCCACCACGTGGACGCTGGCATCGACACGGGGGATATCATTCTTCAGCGCGTGTACCCCATCGCGGAGGACGACACCTACGCCACGCTACTCGAGCGTTCGTTCACCGGCTGCGCCGAGGCGCTGGATGAGGCCCTGGCCTTGTTGGCCAAGGGCGAGGCTCCCCGGATCCGCCAAAACTCCATCCATCCCGTTGGCTCCTATTGCGGGCGCCGCGGGGAGGGGGACGAAAGGATCGACTGGCGCCAAACCTCCCAGGACCTACACAACTTCATCCGCGCCGTTTGCCATCCTGGTCCACGAGCGCGCACCACCTACGAAGGCCTTCCGGTCAGCATCAACCGCGCCCGACTGGTCCCCGAGGCCCCCAAGTACAAGGGTATCCCTGGCCAGATCATCGGCAAGGTCCCAGACGGCTGGCTGGTCAAGACTGAGGACTCCTTTTTGGAAATCTATGAAGTGGAAACCGCCGGCAAACTACGCGTGGGCGGGAGGTTTGCATGAGCCAACGCGTTTTCATCATCGCTGAGGCTGGTGTCAACCACAACGGCGACATGGGACTCGCGCGCGAGCTGGTGCATGCTGCAGCCGACTCCGGCGCGGACGCCGTCAAGTTCCAGACTTTCACCGCGGAACGGCTCGCCGCCCGCCATGCCCCCAAGGCCGCCTACCAGCTGAGCACCACGCAGGCCGGTGAAAGCCAGTACGCCATGCTGAGGAAGCTCGAGCTGCCTTATCCCGCTCACCGGGAGCTCATGGAGCTGGCGCACTCACGCGGCATTGAGTTCATGTCCACACCCTTCGACGTGAAGGCCGCTAAGTTCTTGGCGGGTTTGGGCGTGAAACGCCTGAAGATCCCTTCCGGTGAGATCACCAACTTCCCTTACTTGCGTGATGTCGCCCGCTTGGGGCTCCCCACTATTTTCTCCACCGGAATGGCCACACTGGAGGAAATCGGCGACTGCCTCGCCGTTTTGAGGCGCTTTGGGCTTCGTCGCGACCAGTTGACCGTACTCCATTGCAACACCGAGTATCCCACCCCACTGGAGGATGTGAACTTGCGCGCCATGGGCGAGATCCGCGAGCGGTTTGGAGTTGAAGTAGGCTATTCCGATCACACCGCCGGGACCGATGTGGCTTTGGCTGCCGTCGCCCTTGGCGCTCGTCTTGTCGAAAAGCATTTCACCGTTTCCCGTCGGTTGCCCGGCCCTGACCAGACAGCTTCGTTGGAGCCCCACGAACTGCGCCAAATGGTGGAAGGCATTCGACGGGTGGAGCTGGCGCTGGGGCTTCCCCTCAAGGGGCCGACCCGCTCGGAATCCAAGAACATCGTGATTGCCCGCAAGAGTTTGGTCGCCTCACGCGCCATCCGCAAGGGTGAGGCGTTCACCGAGGAGAACGTGACCGCCAAGCGCCCTGGCGGCGGGATTACACCCATGCGCTGGGAAGAGTATATGGGTCGGATTGCATCCCGGGACTATCTCCCGGATGAAGCGCTGGATTAACGGTGAGCAAGCGCAAGGTCATGGTTCTGACGGGAACGCGGGCCGACTACGGTCTCCTCCGCCACACCCTGCGCGAAATCCTGCAGCATCCGGCCCTTGAGTTGTGCCTGGTGGTGACCGGCACACATCTCTCCGCCGCTCATGGCGAAACCGAGTGGGAGATCGCGGCCGATCAGATCCCCATCGCTCACCGCCTGCCGATCTTGGATGGGGAGGGTGATGTGTCGCGCGCCAGCGCCCGCGCTTTGGAAGGTGTGGCGGAACTCCTACGCGCGGAAAACCCCGATGTGCTGCTGGTACTGGGAGACCGTTACGAAACTTTCGCCGCCGGCGCCGCGGCCACGTTGCTCAACGTGCCGCTGGCCCACGTGCACGGCGGGGAGCTGACCTTGGGAGCGGTAGACGATGCTCTCCGCCACTCCTTGACCAAGATGGCCTGGTGGCATTTCACCGCCGCCGAGGAATACCGGCAGCGGGTCATCCGTATGGGGGAGGACCCCCAGCGCGTCTTCAACTTAGGGGCCCCTGCGGTGGACGCTTTGAATGGGACTCCCGTGCCCAAGGAAGAATTGGAGCGGGCCGTGGGGTTGGAGCTACGCCCCCCCGTGGTGCTGGCTACTTTCCATCCGGAAACGAAATCCCCAGGCCAAGCCGCCGCCCAAGTGGGAATCCTGTGGCAAGGCCTGGTGGCGGCAGCCCCAGGAACCGTGGTCTTCACCCGCGCCAACGCGGACGCGGAAGGGAACGTGGTCAACTCCACGTTGGAAAAACTCATTGCGGGTGGGGAAATCCCCCATGCCCGGCTGGTGGATTCCCTGGGCCACCGCAACTACTTCTCCCTTTTGCGCCTGGCTGACGTGGGCTTCGGCAACTCCTCCAGCTTGGTCATCGAGGCCCCGATTTTGTGCACTCCCAGCGTGAACGTGGGCCAGCGGCAGGAAGGCCGGGTGCGGGCGCCTTCCGTGACGGACGTGGGTTTTGACCCCCCCGCCATTCGGGACGCCTTGCGAGCGGCATGGGCCCCGGGCAGACGGGCGCTCCTGTCGGGCATGCCCCATCCATTCGGAATCCCGGGTGTCGCCAAGCGCATCGTGGACGTTTTGGCGGGGGCCGAACTGCCTCGGAATTTGATAAAGAGATTTCATGAATAATTGGGAAAAGCTGATCGTCCAGCCGGGGATGAGCATCTTGCAGGCGATGAAGGCCATCGACCAGGCGGCTACCCGCTTTGTCATCGTTATGGACGATTCGGGCAAGCTTTTGGGCGTGGTCACCGACGGGGACGTGCGCCGGGGCATCCTCAAGAACATTCCCCTGACCGAGCCGGTGGAGCGGATCATGAACGCCCACCCTTATTGCCTTCCCGACGGGGTCTCCCGGGCCGAGGCCAGGCGTCTGTTGGATGAAAAACAGATCACTCACGTGCCAACAGTGGATAGCCGGGGCAAAGTGACGGGAGTCATTAGTAACGTGGACCGCCCGGAAACCACGGTGTGCCCGTACACCGCGGTGTTGATGGTGGGGGGGCTAGGCACTCGCTTGGGCGAGTTGACCTCCGAATGCCCCAAACCCATGCTGCCCGTGAGCGGGCGGCCGGTACTTGAAACTATTGTGAGAAATCTGCGCGAGCATGGTTTCCGAGATTTCGTGTTCTGCGTGAATTACCGCGCGGACGTCATCAAGTCACACTTCGGCGATGGGGAGGCCCTCGGTGTGCGCATTCGCTATGTCCATGAGACCAAACGGATGGGAACCGCGGGCGCCTTGGGTCTTTTGCCTGAGGATGTACAGGGCCCCCTCTTGGTCATGAACGGTGACATTGTGACCAACGTGAATTTCACGCGCTTGCTGGATTTCCACCAGGAGCATCGCTCTTGCGCCACCATGGGTGTCCGCAACTATGATTTCCAGGTTCCCTTCGGAGTTATCAAAACCTCTGAGGGACGCATCACCGGAATAGAGGAGAAACCTGTCTACAATTTCATGGTGAGCGCGGGGATTTATGTGCTGGAGAAGAAATGGCTCTCCTCCGTGGAGCCGGGGGCTTTCTTTGATATGCCCCAACTGTTCGAGAAAATCGGTGAGGGCGGCGGGGCCACCCACGTCTTTCCGATCCATGAGTACTGGCTAGATATTGGCTCGGAAGGGGACCTCAAGCGCGCCCACGAGGAATTCCCCCAATGGGACAGATGGAAGGAATGAAGAAAACTGACGCCCGTCATGGAGACGCCCGGCGATTGGGATAGATTGGGCGAGAATCAAAACCTGGGAGCAACATATGGACAAAAACCAAGTGCAAGAGTTTCAGGAAAAAGGCTACACCAAGGTCGCGGGTTTCTTTACCCCGCAGGAAGTGGCTGAAATCAACCGCCACGTGCAGGAGTACGTCGACGGACGGGCCCGCGAACTTTCCGGACGCGACATAAACTTCTCCAGTGGCGTTCCCAACTCCATCCACAAACTATGGAACCCAGGCGAGAAGAACTTCTTCAACACTTTCGCAGCCTCCGAGAAATTAATGGAGCTGGTCCGCCCTTTCCTGAATGACGACCCAGAGTTGCGCGCTTCCGAGCTCTTCCTCAAACCCGCTAAGGTGGGTTTGCCCAGCCCCCACCACCAGGACAACTTCTATTGGTGTCTGGATGACGCTAACGGCTTGACGGTGTGGGTGGCGCTGGTGCCGTGCGGTCCTGAAAACGGCGGCATTTTCTACTACGAAGGCTCGCACAAGATGGGCATCCTCGCGCACAAGGATTCCTTCGCCCCCGGATCTTCCCAGACAGTTAAAGACCTGGGGGAGATCGGGCATTTGAAGAAAGTGGTGCCCTCCCTGGTACCCGGGGACGTGTTGCTCCACCACTCCCTAACGGTTCATGGCAGCGACGCCAACACCAGTGACTTTCCCCGCAAGGGTTGGACCATCCAGTACAAGGCGAAGAGTTCGGTCTACAACAAGGACATGCTCAACCACTATAACAACCGGTTGGCCGAGCAGGTGAAGGCGCGCGAGGAACGGCGCTAGGCCCCTTGGGGGCGGCGCGCCCTCACCACGTAGGACATGGGGAACGCCTTGTCAGGCTTCTGCAGGTTCTTGGGGTAGCGCCGCTCCAGCTCCATGAGCCGGGGAAATTCTTCTTGGAAGAACCAGCGGGAGCGCTGCTCGCGCTCTCCTTCGGGAAAATTCTCGAGCGCCATCTGCCATGCGTAGGCAATCACGTCGAACACCCCGCTTCCAAGTTCCGCCCCTTCCCACTGCAATCCCCGTCGCGTGAGTTCTTCCTGAAATCCGTAGGGGGTGTAGCGTAGGTAGTCGTCGGGTACATGGTGGAGTTCGCGGACCAGGCCTTCGAATACCATCAATTCGCCGCCGGGAGCGAGCAGCCTTGCCCATTGGTCGAACATGCCCTTTTGATCGCGGATGTGGTGGACGATGTTGGGCGGGAAAACCAGGTCGAAAGACGCGTCGGGGAGGAAATCCAGCCGACCAGGGTCGGCGGCATGGTGGGCGCGCATGCGGATGAAGTCGGGGTGGTCCACCACGCTGGACTGGTGTCCGGTTCGTTGCGCCAAGGAATCGTTCACGCAGTCCACCACCGTGCAGTGGTGGTCCGCGAACAGCGGGCCGTACAGGGAGTGCCCGCCGAAGAAGTAAGCGCGCTCCAGTACCAGTACGCGTTTGCCGGAAGGGTTGGTGGCCAGCCACCGTTCAAGCGCCTGGAACAGCACGCGGAACTGGGGCCACTTTCCTTCGGTGTGGTAGACGCTTTTTTTCAGGAAATCCAGGTGGCGTGCCACATCCGCGTTCATCGCTTCCCCTCTTGCCACAGCAATTCCGCCAGCCGGAAATCCAGCTGGTCATCAATGTTCACGCCCCGTTCCGGGGGCATCATATAGGGAACGCAGTCGGCGCCGTAAAACGTGCGGTGGCGCCGGAGGGTTTCCACCGTCGCCACGAAAACTGCGCCGCTAGTAATGAGCGCCTGGGGCAAGTCCTGGCGGTTGCCTTCGTGCGTGCCAGGTAGCAGCGGTTCCAGCCGCCCGTCCGCGCCCACCTTTTTCATCTTGTAGGGATTTCTTCCTCCTACGTCGACCATGCTGACTACCGAGCCGTGGGGGCCCAGGAGGCCCAGGCAGGCGTCGATATCGGCCGAAGTGCGCAAGGGCGAGGTGGGTTGTAGCCAGCAGAGTGCGTGGGGGAGAGGTTCGCTCTGCGCCTCCAACCATCCCAAAAAATGCAGGGCCACTTCCACAGCGGTGGAGCGGTCGCCGGCTAGGGCGGCGGGACGGACGTAAGGGATGCGGACGCGCGGAAAACGCTCCCGCACGTCTGCGATGAGTTCTTCGTCGTCTGTGTCCAGGAAAACCGCCCCGAGGCGTGATCCAAGGGCCTGGCGGCAGGCGTGACCTACGAGGGTGTCGTCGCCAAGACGGCGTTTGTTTTTCCCCGGTAGGCCTTTCGAGCCCTGGCGGGCAGGGATGATCCCATAGATATTGGGCAGTGCTTCAGCCATGCTGGGATGCGCCTCCGAAAGCTCAATGCTATATTGCGGGCATGTTACTGGGAAGACAATGGCCGACGCTCCTACTCGATGGGACAAAGCGGCTTCCATGGAAGGAGTGGCAGCAGCGCCGTTTCGGGCATCGGTACGGTTTTCTCTATCTTGTTTGGTCCCGGGTCCATTATGCCATGGCCCGTGCTCTCTATATCCTGGTCCGCCGTCGTTGGCGCAAAGACGGAATGCAAGCCCTGGTGCGGGAGACTTTTCGCATCACCCGCTGCGATGTAGGGGGTCTGAGAGCCGCCTTCCTACAGGAATGGGGGGAAGCTCGCGGCGAGGGGAGGGGCAAGTTGTCCTTGGATGCGCTGGCCCGCCTGGCGCCCCAGATCGCCGCGTGCTTGGAACAGGTGGCTCCCGAGATCGAGAAAATCTATGGCACGTTTTTCCGCGTGAACCTGGTATCCGCCTCACGCACACGTCCCGCCGCCATGGAGCCAGGAAGTTCTTTCGACTTCCACTACGACAACGTTCCTTGGTGCAGCCTCAAGGTGTTCTTCTACTTGAACGACCAGCAAGCGGACACAGGCGCCTTTAGGGCGCTGGATGCCGACACGACTGCCAGTCTCATCCAGCGTGGGTTCGACAGCTCCTCCGTCGAGCGGCGGACGCGTTCCCAAGCGCTGGTCACGCCCGACATTCGCTCACGCCTGCGCGTGGCCGAAGGTACCGAAGGAACGGTCTTGATATGGCATAACCGCTTGGTGCACAAGGCGACCTTGCCGGAACGCGGTCACCGCGATTTGGTGCAGTTGGAAATCATGCCGGCGTTGTGGCCCTCAGACTTCCGCCGCCTGCTACGCCGTCCGCGCCAGGAGAACACCACTTGGGAACTTATCGGGCGCGGGCTTTGACCATGGGTCCCCGGGTTTTCTACGTGGGCTGCGTGGGGGAGTTTTGGGCGGATGCCGCAAAATGGCTCGAACAGGAGCGTGGCTGGCAAGCCGTCTTCTGGAGCGGGGTGGGGCGCGGTCACACCGACTCGCGTCTTCCCAACGAGGACCATGTGCGTCGGCTTTTCCCAGAAGTCATTTTCCACGACGCCCTAGCCATGGAGCACTTGGCGGGATTGGCCCGGCGCTATCCCGATGGGGCGGACCTGCATGCAGTGGGCAGCGGGCTTTACGAGGCTTTTTTCATGCATGCCCGACAGGAGAGTGCTGGGGACACCCACACCTTGCATGACCGTTGGATGGCCTATGTGAACCACTACGCCAAATGGGATGCTTTGGTGGAAGAGCTGCGGCCCGACCTGGTCTTCCATCCCGAGATTCCGCATTTCACTTCCGACTTGGCCCTCATGCACGTGGCGCGCCGACGTGGAGTTCGCACGATCTATGGCTACTTCACCAAGTTCCGCAAAGGGCGCGTGTGGACGGCGGACCCCTACCGCAAATCCCTCTATCCCCGGCGGGTGATGGAGGACGCGCCCCTCGATCCACGGGTGACTGAGTACGTGGGGAAGCTGCGGGCGCGCCAGTACGAGGTTCCACTCGTGGAGCGCCAGTTCACTACCCGCGCGGCCAATAGCGGAGTGATCAATTGGAGTTACGGCTGCGCCCGCGCCATGTTGGGCCAGTTGCTGAGGGGGAAGGCTTTCCGCCGCGTGTACGACCACACGCTGGCACGTGACTCACACATTACCCGTGCCGCCCTCCCACCCACCTGGTTGCGCCACCGCTGGAACCTCTACAGGGGGGGGCTGTTGAACATCGCCAACTACGCCGCTTACCGGAGGCTGGAGGGACGCGCGGATTTCACGCGCCCATACGTGTACTTCGCCCCGAGTTACCAACCTGAGCGCACCACGTCCCCGGACGCCGGGCTGTACGTGGACACCGGTTACCTTCTGCGGCTGGTGCGTGAATTGGTGCCTAAGGAGTGGGAGATCCTTTACAAGGAACACCCGCGCAACTTCGATCCGCGCTCACGGGGCTACCTGCTACGGGACCAGCTGTTTTACCGCGAGATATCTTCCATACCGGGAGTCCGCCTTCTCAGTCTCGACCACGATTCTTTCGAGCTCATAGATCACGCCAAGTTTTGCGTCACGGCCACGGGGTCGGTGGGATTGGAGGCAGCCTTGCGCGGGAAACAGGCCATCATTTGGGGATCTCCCTGGTATGAGGGGGTGGATGGCGCCTTCAGAGTGGAAACCCGGGCGGAGTTCACCGCCGCTTTGGCCAAGATCACCGCTGGCTACGCCAATGATCTGGAGTACAACAAACGCTACCTCAACACGTTGTTGCGTTTGGAGGGTGAGTTCCCCCACTTGTTCCGGGAGCGGGAGGTGCGCGAGCTGAAGCGGCAGGATCCCGCCGCATATGGCGCCCAGGTGGAGGCCATGGGACGCTCGCTGATTGATTTCTTGGCGTCCGAGGATGTCCATTGAGCCCTTCTGCCGACGAACTCGCCCGCTGGATTCGCGAGGGCGAAGCCGATCCCGCCTTGCGCAGGTTGCGCGTGGGGCGGGTGGACGCATGGCCTTTGCTGCGACTGAGTTGGGCCAGTGCGCTCGGTTTGTTACTGGTGCCCGCGCCACGTTCTGGCGCGGGCACGGCACTTCCTCGCTGGCGCGGGCTCCGTCACCTACCTATGCTGTGGTGGGAGTTGCTTCGCACACGCGGAGGCGTACTGGCTTTCCACAGTGCCAATAGCCGTTTTCTGGAAAATGCCGGCGAGCTGGTGGCTCCGCACCTCTTCCCAGTCTTGAAAGAGCTTTCGGCTCGTCATCCGGTGCTGGTGATGGAGTATGGGGCCCAGGGGAAATCCCCGGTGCGTTCTTTTAGCGCCTTCTCCCACGGGGAAGCCCTCATCTGGATGGCTTCTTTCTTGGTGCGGCGTTTGCGTCTTTCCCCTCCCGGCCTGGGCGAGCTGCGCGTGGCGCTGGAGCGCATGGGGGTGCCGGCCCCTCAGGCGAGTCAGGCATTGGAAAATGTGGCTGCCGCTCATGTGCTGGCAGGGTGGTGGGAGCGCCTGCTGCGATTCCATCGCACTGGCGGTGTGTGGATGCTTTGTTATTACACCCGCCCGGGCATGGCCTTATGCGCGGCCGCTCGCAGCGTGGGCATACCTTGCATCGACGTGCAGCACGGCGCTCAAAGCAGCCGCCATTACGCTTACTGCGGTTTCGAGGGGCACGCTATCCAGCCTTATAACACCCTTCCCACCGCGTTCTGGACCTGGGGAGCGCGTGAAGCCGAGTGGCTCAAATCCTGGGTGGGCGAGGGCACATCGGTCCAGGTGGTGGGGTACCCCACGGCGAAACTCCCTTTGGCCCCTGTGCCGGCGGAGCTTCCCAGGGAGAGATGTGCCCTTTTCACCGTGGATCAGCGCACGGAACCAGCTCAGGTTGACGCCATTCTCGCCGCCAACCCCCGCTGGACGTGGCTTATCCGCCTGCATCCCTCCATGCGTACTGAAGCCGCCGAATGGCAGCGCCGTCTAGGGCCAGGCGTATGGGTAGAGTGGCCTACGAAAGCGGCCCTTCCCACTGTGCTTCGGAACGTAGATTGCCATGTGACCCATTACTCGGGGGTGGTGGCTGAAGCGGCGTTGTTGGGTGTGTTCTCGATCATGACCCATCCCCGCTCACTGGAGTTTTATCCAGAATTAGTGCGGGATGGGTTGGCAATTTTCAATGAAAACCCGCATTTGGATGAGCTGATGGCCCAGCGCAAGGAGGAGTCCCTGCTAGACCCACCGGACTACCTTGCTTTGTGGGAGCGGACTCGCATGGAGGATGAATTTGGTCTTTGACTCACATGGAAAATTGGCCAAAGATGGCAGCCATGGCCATTGAGACCTACAGCTCCCGGCAACAGAATTTCTTGTCCGCCAAAATCCAGGGACAGCAAACCGCCCAGACCTTCTCGGCTCGTGCACCTTTCCCCACCAAGGCATTGGTGGAACTTTCCAATTGGTGCAACCACGCCTGCGTGTTTTGCACCAACCCGCGCATGGTACGGGGTAAGGGGTTCCTGGATATCGGCCTGTACCGGCGGTTCGTCCAGGATTCGGTTAGCCTGGGATTGAAGGAACTGGGCCTCTACACCACGGGTGAGCCCTTCTTTGTGAAGAACCTGGTAGACTTTGTGAGTGTCGCCAAGGACGCGGGCGTGGATTATGTTTACATCACCACCAACGGCGCCATGGCCACCATGGACAAGGTGGAGCCCCTGTTGCGCGCGGGCCTGGATAGTCTCAAGTTTTCCGTCAACGCCGGCACCCGCGAAACGTACCGATTGGTGCATGGAAAGGACGACTTCGACACCGTGGTGGCGAACATCCGTGCCATCGCCGCCCGCCAACGAGAAGCCTATCCAAGCCTGCGGCTCTCCGCCTCCTGCGTGGTCACCAAATACGTTGAAAACGAGCGTCAGGCTTTGATCGACGCCATCGGCGATCTGGTGGAGGAGATTGTCTTTGTGGGCGTGGGCGGGCAGGGGGGCCAATCCCTGGACCAACTTGCCCTCCTTGAGTCCACTCTCTCCGACCGTCCCCCGCGCCTCGGGGAAGCTAAACCTTGCGCCATGCTTTGGAACCGCTTGCACCTCACGAGGGAGGGGTATCTCACCCTATGCTGCATCGATTATGAGAACGTGCTCAGCTACGCCGACTTAAGCCAGGTGTCGGTGGCGGAAGCCTGGAACAACCAAGTCATCATGGAGATGCGCCAGCGACAGATTGATCAGAAGCTTGAAGACACTCTTTGCCACAATTGCTTGTACAACGAGAAAAAGCCGTTCCGCCCCATTAGCCCCATCGGGCGTGAGGAAGGCGTGGGCTACGAATCCGTCCACGAGAAAGGCAGTGCTGGGGTTGCCGACCGCATCGCCCAGCTGGAAAAGAACCACGCCCGCTCTTAGCCCGTTCCCGCCAGCCATTCCGCCACTTCCGGCGCGCGGCTCCCCACTGCAAGGCCGAGGCAAGCCTGGCCATAAGACACACGGCGTGCGCGATCTGCTACCAGGCGGGCGACCGCCTCCCTCATCGCTCCCGGGGGGAGCGCCTGGACCTCGCCCAAGTACTCCTGGTATCCATGGGTCGCCAGGCTGCGGGAGAGTTCTACTTGGTTCTCTGCCACCGCCACCACCGTGCCGGACACGCCGAAGTACGCGCGTTCCCAGGTGATGGAACCGCCCGCACCGAGGTACAAATCGGTCTCCGCCAGCAGCCCCGCCACGTCACGGCTTCCCACCACCACGTTGAGACCGGCTTCGGTCCCAGCCGCGCGCCATTCTTCCCGCAGGGGGTGCCCACCGCCCACCAACAAAGTGGCTTCCACCCCCGGGACGGGGCGCTCCCGCCATTCCCTTAGGAACATGCCAGAAGCGCGGTGGGAATCCGTGCCCCCAAAGAAAACTAAAAGGCGGCGCGCGCCCTCCCGTGGGACGGGGGGCCGGGCGTGGGAGAAAAATGAGGGGTGCAGCAGGGCGAAGGCGGGACCCAGGAAGAGCTTTGTCGCCATGGGGACCCGACCGGCCCAACGGGCGGCATGGCCCGCGTGGAAATTCTGGTCCAGGAGTGCGTCGCAGTCATGTTCTCGGAAGAGATCGTCCACGACCAGTACCCGATGCCCGGCAGACCTCATCGTCGTCTCCCAAGTCTTTCCCAGCGCATAATGGTCGAGGATGACCCCGTCGGGACGCTCTTTTACGAGGGTCGCCAAGACATCCGCCGCGTCCTGAGTTTCGGTGAAGGAAGCGTCATAGCGCGTCACTTTGAACTGTAATTCCTCAATCACGTTGATTATATTGTGGTCCAGTTCCCGGCACGCGAAAGTCGACAGGTGTCCCCGGTGGCGCAACCATTGGGCGAGGGCGAGGCATCGCATGACGTGTCCAGTCCCAATGACCGACGATGAATCGCAACGGAACAGGAATTTTTTCGGAGCCCCCATGTTGGCCATGTTAACCCAGAAGGAACGTCCATGAAACTCGCCGGCAGGGAAATCGGCTCGGGATTCCGTCCGTATTTCATCGCGGAAATGTCGGGCAACCACAACCAATCGCTGGAGAAGGCCCTCTCCATCGTGGACGCTGCCGCGGCAGCGGGGGCCGACGCCCTCAAGATCCAGACCTACACCCCAGACACGCTGACCATCGACCACCGCGAAGGGGAGTTTTTCATCGCCGACCCGCAAAGCCTATGGAAGGGACAGTCCCTCTACGAGCTTTACCGGACCGCCATGACCCCGTGGGAGTGGCATGAACCACTCATGCGCCGATGCCATGAAAAGGGACTGACTTTCTTCAGCACCCCCTTCGACGGCACGGCGGTGGATTTCTTGGAGAGGCTGGGAACCCCCTTCTACAAGATCGCCTCATTCGAGAACAACGACCTGCCACTCATCCGCCGGGTCGCGGCCACCGGCAAACCCGTGATCATCTCCACGGGCATGGCCTCCTTACCAGAAATTGCCGAAGCGGTGGAGGCTGCGCGCGGTGCGGGCTGCAAGGACCTGGTGTTGCTCAAGTGCACCAGTGCCTATCCCGCCCAGGCCAAAGACTCTAATCTGCGCTCCATTCCCCACCTGCGGGAAACCTTCAAGGTGGACGTGGGACTTTCCGACCACACCATGGGCGGCGCCATCCCTGTCGCTGCGGTGGCCATGGGCGCCTCGGTCGTGGAGAAGCATTTCACCCTCTCACGCGCTGAGGGAGGCGTGGACTCCGCGTTTTCCCTAGAGCCGGCGGAATTCGCCGCCATGGTGAGGGACGCCAGCATGGCCTGGGAGGCGTTGGGCAGTGTCCACTACGGCATGACCGACCAGGAGCAGAAATCCCGCGTCTATCGGCGTTCGCTCTACGTGGTGAAGGACATCGCCGAAGGGGAGCAGCTGACGAGCGAGAACATTCGCATCATCCGGCCCGGGTTCGGGCTCGCCCCCAAATACCTGGACGTGGTGCTGGGCAAGCGGGCCAGCCGTCCCCTTAAGCGGGGGACCGCCATGGAATGGGGCTGCTTCTTCTAGGATTCACCAGACGCGTGGCGTTGTCGGAAACGCTGTAGCTTCCATCCATTCTTCTTTATGATGGGCTCCTTCGAGGAACGCTTATGCCGCATCTGCTAAAGGATAAAACCCTGCTCATTACAGGGGGCACCGGGTCTTTCGGCCGGGCCTTTACTAGTCACTGCCTGGAAAAATTTCCCGGTCTGAAAAAACTCATCGTCTACTCCCGTGACGAACTCAAGCAGTACGAAATGATGAACGAACCACAGTTCATCCCGTACGCCGAAAAGCTGCGTTTCTTTATCGGCGATGTGCGGGACGCTGAGCGCCTGCGCCGGGCCTGCGAGGGTGTTGATTACGTGGTCCATGCCGCCGCCATGAAGCAGGTCCCGGTGGCTGAATACAACCCCATGGAGTGCATCCACACCAACATCATGGGAGCGCAGAATCTTATCAACGCTGCCCTAGACCAATCCGTTAAGAAAGTGGTGGCCCTCTCCACAGACAAAGCCGCCGCGCCGATCAACCTGTATGGCGCCACCAAGCTGTGCTCGGACAAGCTCTTCATCGCCGCCAACAACATCCGCGGCTTCCGTGACCTCTCTTTCTCCGTAGTCCGATACGGAAACGTCATGGGCTCCCGTGGGTCAGTCATCCCGTTCTTTCTCAAGAAGCGTGGCGAGGGCGTGGTGCCGGTCACTCATCAGGACATGACCCGTTTTAACATCACTCTCGAGGAAGGCGTGCAGCTGGTGCTGCGGGCCCTGGGCGAGGCGATTGGCGGGGAGATTTACGTCCCCAAGATCCCTTCCTACCGTATCCTCGACATGGTCAAGGCCCTGGCCCCGCGAGCCGAAGTGCGCATGGTGGGCATCCGCCCCGGCGAGAAAATCCACGAAGAGATGATCACCGAGAGCGACGCGCTCAACACCCTCGACTGCGGATCGCACTACGTGATCCTGCCCGCCAGCCTCCAGCACGCGGAGGAAGAGTTTGTTCGCCACCACCGCGGCCGCAAGGTCCCACAGGGTTTCCGTTACAATTCCGGCACCAACGAGAGCTGGCTTACCGTGGACCAAATCCGCCAGCTCGTCCGCCAGCATCTGGATCCGGCTTTCGACCCGGGCTGACTGGATGAAACCTCTGCATTACGGACGTCAGGACATCAACGACGACGACCTCGCCGCCGTGACTGAGGTTTTGAAGGGTGATTTCCTTACCCAAGGTCCGTGGGTTAAACGCTTTGAGGATGCTTTCGCGGCTTTCGTGAAAGCCCCTTACGCACTAGCGGTGGGCACCGGAACTGCGGCTTTGCAGCTGTCAGTGGCAGCGCTGGGGATCCGCCCAGGGCAGAAGGTGATTGTGACCCCGCTGACCTTTTGCGCTTCCGCCAACTCTGTTCGCTACGCGGATGGGGAAGTGGTGTTTTGCGACATCGATCCCTCCACTGGCAACCTGGACCCCCGCGCTGTGGGAGAGCTGTTGTCCCAGGCGCAATCCGGGGAGTACGCCGGTATTATCACGGTGGATTTCGCGGGTATGCCTTCCGCCTTACCAGAACTCCGCGCCCTGGCGGATGCACACGGGTTATGGCTCTTGGAAGACGCTTGCCACGCGCCTGGAGGCTTCACGGCCGATGGAGAACCCTGCGGTTCCGGCAAGTATGCCGATGCCGCCGTGTTCAGCTTTCACCCGGTGAAGCACCTGACCACCGGCGAGGGCGGCATGGTTACCACCGCTCGCCCTGACATCGCCGAGCGCATCTCCGTGCTACGCACCCACGGCATCGTGCGCGACTCTGCGAAGTTCAAACGTAGACCTGATGGGCCCTGGTACCATGAGATGCAGGAGCTGGGGTGGAATCACCGCCTTCCCGACACCGCCTGCGCCCTGGGATTGTCTCAGCTCAAGCGGCTCGGGGCCTTTCTGGAGCGCCGACGCTGGATCGCCGCCCGCTATGACGAGGCCTTCAGGGACGCTTCCTCGCTGCCATTCACGCCGGGCGCCCACGCCAAGGGCCACGCCCACCACTTGTACGTTGTGCTCAATGATCGTCGGGACGAGCTGATGGAACACCTGAAGAAAGAGGGTATCCACCCCCAGGTTCACTACATCCCGACCCACCTGATGCCTTACTACCTCGAGCGCTACGCGGGGGCATACGAAGGGCGCCTACCCCAAGCCGAGGCGTACTACCGGCGCTGCCTCAGCCTTCCCATGTACCCTGCCATGACCGACGCGGATGTGGACCGCGTGATCAGATCCGTGCGTTCGTTCTGAGCGTCTTCAGCCTTTGTGGATCTTCAGCACATACTTGCGGCCGTGCAGATGGAAGAATGCTGGGTATCGTTCGTTGTCGCACACTCTGAGCAAGTTGAATTGCTCTGCGATAGACTTGTGCGGGTCGAGTTCGCTGTCGGCGGGCCCGCGACGCGGGTAGCGGGATTCCGCTCCCTCCTGAGGCTTAGCTAGCGCCGCGGGGTAAGCATCAAAAAAGCTCCCCATCAGCCGGACTGTGGCCGCTGCGATCGCCTCGCGGATCTCCTCCACCAATTCATGTCCTTCAAATGCTAATTCGTCCCGTAGGTAAACCGGGCCCGAATCGAGACCTTCCGCTGCCTCAAAAAGAGTGAGGGGGATGAGATTTTTTCCCTCAAGAATCTGCCATGTGGCGGGGGACATGCCCTTGCCCTGCGGGAGGGCGCTGGCGTGGACTACCAGGTTATGCCGGTGGCGGGCCAGGAAAGCGGCATCCACCACCCGCTCATAACTCAGGAGCAGGCACACGTCGGCGGCACCGGTTTCGGCGCGGTGGTCGTGCCCCAGGCGAGTAAGGGCGTCGGGAAAACGGCGCTTGATCTCCTCTTCAAGCGTCGGCACGTATTTGATGAACCAACTTTTCTCGTCGACCAGGATCAAGCATTGCATGTCAGAAGCCTATGGTAGATGTCCCGCAAGACGGGTTCTTGTTTTTCCCATGTGAAGCCAGCCCCCAACTCTCGGGCAGTGGCCTTCCGCGCCTCCAGACCGTGACGCACTTCCCGCAGCGCCGCCAGCAGCGCTTCGGGGGTTTCGTGCTCGATCACCACGCCTGCTCCCGTGCCTGCCAGTCTCACGCGCAGTTCGTACAGGTCGGTGCTCACCACCGGCAATCCCGCCTGGAGGTACTCGAAGAATTTATTAGGCAGGCAAAATAAGTGGTTGCGACAGGAGGTGTCGGTCAGGCAGATGCCCACGTCCGCGGCGCAGGCGTGGCGGAATACGTCTGATGGAGGGACCGCGGGGTGAGCGTGAAGGTGCGGGTACCGGGCGGCGGCGGCTTCCACCAAAGGCGCAAGGGGGCCGTAACCCATAACCACAACATGGCCTTCATCCGGGGGAAGGAGTGCGAAAGCCTCGAGGATGAGTTCGATGCCGCGGCCAGCGACCAGTCCCCCTTGGTAAAGGTATACCGGAACGTGGTCTGGGATGCCGTACATCTGGTGGAAGAGCCGCGAAGGCACCGGAGTTTGTGCCGGCGGGCAGTTGAGCACCAGTTCGGGTTGTACGCCGTAGAGGTGCCGGTAATTGGCGGCGATGGAGGGACTCACCGTTACGACCGCGTCGGCACAATGGATGAGCAGGCGCTCAAGGACCTTGGTGATGGTCTTTTTCAGTCCATGCAGGCTTTTAGTTTCCGTCTCGAATTCATGAGCGTCGTACACCACTTTCACACCGCGCGCCGCTTTTGCCAGGAATCCCGCGATTAACGGATCAAGATCGTGGCAATGCACGACTCTCGCGCCTTCCCGCTGGATTTCGCGTTGACAGCGCCAGGCCCAGACCAGGATGCCCAAGAAACCGGTGGCCTTGTTCCGCGCCCATGAGGGCGGGCGTGGCAAGCGGAGCCTTCGGAGTTGGACGCCTTCCCCCAAACACTCCTGCTCCGGCAGCCCGGCACCCGCAGTGGCCAGGACCAGTTGGGGACTGATGCCGATGGCACTCAAGGTCGCCACTTCCTTCAACACTCGTGAGTCGTTGGTGAATGTGTTGTGGACCACGTGGCAAACCACAGCACTCATTGGGATACCTCGCGCAGGAAATCGAATGTCTTGCGGGCGACTCCTTCCCATGACAGGTGGGTGATGGCATGGGCACGTACAGTTTCCGGGGGAACCGTCCCCGAGAGCGCCTCTCGCACCGTCTTGGCCAAAGCCGAGGGAGCAGAGCTTTCCGCCCGAAAGGCGAAACCGCTGCCTTCTATCTCAGGGGCTTCCCGCGTGACGTGCACCAGCGGTTTGCCCATGGCCATATAATGCCGAACTTTCAACGAACGGCCTTCAGCCAGGCCCGCTCGGTCAAAAGCGAGGGGAGCCACGCCAACATCACAGGCCCACACCACTTCACTCACTTCCTCGTGGGAAAGCCAGGGAAGCACGTGCACCCGCGGGCCTTGGACCGCGGCAGCCGCTTCAGGTGTGTCGGCTCCAATCAACACCAAATCAACGTTTTCGGGGAAGGATGGTAGCGCGGCCAGAAGACGGTCATGGCCGTGCCACGGGCGGGTAAAACCCGCCATCACTAAAAGTATTCTTTCCATCGGTAGCCGCCATTTCGCGCGTATTTGTGCAACCGAGGAGGAGGGGACGGGGGGAATTTCAATTCCGTTCCCTGCTACCAGAGTGGGGATGTGGTTACCTCCCCGTGCAGCCGCGTCTCGGGTAATTTCTGGTGTCACAGGGAGGAGGGCGGAGGCGTGGCGGAGGGAGAAGGTTTCGCATGCGGGGTAGAGCAGGGCTTTGAAGTTCTTCCCCTGGCTTCTCAACTCCGAGGCCCACAGCGTGTTGATCTCGTAGGCGTAGCGCAGCCCCAGCTTGCGTAAGGGACGGGTGAACAACGGGTAGTCCAAGGGAAAGGGGCGGGTGTAAACCCAATCGGGGCGAGGGGAGTGGCGAAGGTGCTCCAGCGCCGCCCGGGCAAAACCTGCCACGCGGGACATGGCGCTGCCAGTCAACGGGAAAGCAGTCACGTTCAGCCCCACCGGCGCTCGACCCACGTCTCCCAGGCACAACAAACGCGCTTCCACTCCATTGGCTGCAGCGTGGCGGCACAACCCCAACACATGCTGGAGCGCTCCCCCCGTGTCGCCGAGATCCAGGGGGACCGCGTAGGTGATTTTCATGGCGCCAGGATACCGTCTCGCCTGAGGCTTTAAAAGAGACATTCCCGTTCCTTCTCCGGTGTCTCCTGGGTAAGATGACCCGATGCACGCAGCCCCCGTTCCGCCTCCTGTCCTGATGGTCATTCCCGGTCGCGAGGAAGGGAGCGGGTTCATCTTTTCCAAGCGGGAGTTTCGGACGATTTCCGCCAAGCGTGAAGGATGCCACGTGTACTTTCTCGACACCTCCCTGCGGCCGGGGAATTTGCTGCGGCAGTTTCTGGTTTTGCGCTCCCTAGTCCGCCAGGTGCGGCCAGCCCTGCTTCACGCCCAGTATGGGTCCATCACTGCTTTCCTCTGCTCGCTGGTCAAGGGCCAGGCCCGCCTTTTGGTAACGTACCGGGGCAGCGACCTCAATTGGAATCCCGGAGTGAGTTGGCTGCGTAACCTGGGAGCTAAAACACTTTCCTACCTGGCTTTCATGTCCGCCGATCATGCGATTATGGTTTCGCCCCGTCTAGGTCACCCCTTGTTGCGGGGCCAAGGGAAAACCACCGTGATCCCCACGGGCGTCGACATGAACGTGTTCCGCGAGATGCCGGTGGAGGATTGCCGCCGTCGCCTGGGATGGCAGGGGCCCGGTCCTCACCTGCTGCTCAACGTGGGCAAGGACCCGGTGAACAAGCGGCTCGACCTCGCTGAAGCCGCTCACGCCTTGCTGGTGGCACAGGGTTTGCCCGCAGAGCTCCACGTGATGCGCGGACAAGTGGACCCTGCCGACGTACCGGTTTGGATGAACGCCAGTGATGTGGTTCTCATGCTCTCAGACAAGGAGGGCTCGCCCACCGTGGTCCAGGAAGCGCTTGCTTGCGGTGTCCCCGTGGTGTCGGTGGCCGTGGGCGATACGCCCGAACGTCTTGATGGCGTTGAATCCGCGCGTCTGGTGGAACGCACGCCCGCGGCGGTGGCGCAGGCGGTGAAGGAGTTGGTGGCCGTGCCCAGACAGGTTTCTCCGAGGGTGCGGGCAGAACTTGGCCTTGAGTCCATCGGGGAGCGTATCCTCGGCTTGTATGACCGCCTCATTCGCGGGGCCGTCGCATGACGGTGCTGGTGACCGGGGGGGCGGGTTACATCGGCTCCCATGTCCTGTTGGCCTTGGCGGCCCATGGGGAGAAAGTGGTGGTGCTGGATGACTTGAGCACCGGCAGACGGGAAGCTGTCTCCCACGGAGAATTGGTAGTGGGAGACGTGGGAGACCGCGCTCTTTTGGATAAGCTCTTCTCTTCGCATTCCATCGAGTCGGTGATGCATTTTGCCGGCTCCATCGTCCCGTCCGAATCCTTACGCCGCCCCTTGGATTATTACCAGAACAACACCGCCGCCGCGTTGACCCTCATGAGGGCATGTGTGGCCCATGGCGTGCGTCGCTTTGTTTTTTCCTCCAGCGCAGCGGTCTACGCCGAGCCTCCCACAGGCGTGTGCGCGGAGGACTCGCCTCTCGCGCCGCCTACTCCTTATGGCAAATCCAAGGCCATGACCGAGGCCATGCTCGTCGACGCTGCGTTGTCCGGAGAACTAGACGCGGTCAGTTTACGCTACTTCAATGTCGCCGGTGCCGATCCCCAGGCCCGGACCGGAAACGCACATCCTCAGGCCATTGGGCTTTTCCCGGCCCTTTGCCGGGTGGCGATGGGCGTGGATCAGGCTTTCCGCCTAAACGGCAACGACTATGCCACCCCTGATGGCACGTGCATCCGGGACTACATCCATGTCTCCGACCTGGCCGAGGCCCATGTACACGCCCTAGCGCATTTGCGCGCCGGCAAGGGAAGCCGTGTGTTCAACTGCGGCTACGGACGCGGCCATTCCGTCCAAGAAGTAGTGGAAGCGTTCAACCGCGCCCTTCCCCGCCCGTTGCCCGTGGTGGTCGGAGTGCGCCGACCAGGGGATCTTCCGCACGTGGTGGCCGACAACCAGGCGATCCTGCGCGAGACCGCTTGGCGTCCCCGGCACGATAGTTTGGACGAGATGGTGCTCACCTCCCTAGGGTGGGCGCGGCGGGGTCGCCCATGAACCCGCGCCGCTGGATCAGCGGGATCGCACTGGTTTTGCTCGGAGCCGCTGCCGCGGTTTTTATCCTTGCCGACCGTGCCCACAATTCACGCTGGAAGCGCGAGGCTAAGGAGCGCGCACGGTTGGTGGCGGCTTTTCATCGAGTGCGTCCCACCGTAACTCCCCAGTCGACGCGGACCCTTCCCGTCAAAGGTTTCCGGCATTTTCAATGTAAAGGCATTAAGCCCATTCCCGCGGCGAAAATCCGCCCCGGTGCCCCGTTGGAAGAAATGCTCGCGTATCCTTGGCCTGAAAAGTACGTGGTGAAGTTTCACCAACCTTTCAACCCGATCGTCTTCGCCTTGAACGGCATAGCGCTCCACTGCCATGGGGCCGGACTCACGCCCGCCGCCCGCACGATCTACCGCGATGCCCTCTTTGACCGCTTGGAAGAATGGAGCGTGCTGGAGGATGGAAAGCGATTCCTCGAGTACCGCTTTCCCTACCATCCCTTGGATTACGACATGCCGGTGCCATGGCATAGCGGATTCGCCCAAGGGCAAGCGCTGACCGGCCTGGTTTTCTTGGAGAAGACCGTCCCTTCCACCCGGGGGAGGGAACTGCTGGCGCAAGTGGCGGCGTCTTTCGCGTTGCCCGGGAATCCGCGTGGCACCGTCTTTACCGACGAGCGCGGCTTTTATTGGATCGACGAGTACCCGCATCCCGCTCAAAACCACCGTTCGCTGGTACTCAACGCCCACGTGTGGGGCCTCTTGGGGTTGTACTACCTATGGTCCGAGGGTGGGATCAGCTCACATTTGGCCGAGTTCTCCGCCGCCGTCCACTCGCTGGCAGTCCACTGGCCCTTCTACCGCTATCCGGGCCGCACCAACTGCTATGACCTGCGCATTTGCGAACGTGACTACGCCCCCAACCGCGCGGGTACCCAGATGCGTTGGTTGCATGCCATGACCGGGGACCCTGCTTTTGCCACCGCAGCCTCGCTGTTTGCTGAGGACGTGCGGGTGGAGAGGGCCGCACGGCTGATGGAGAAAGAATGCGGTCGTTCCCCGTTGCATAAGTCGCTTTGTCTCATTCGCCGGTCTCGGGAGGAGCTCTGACCCCATGAAGAAGATCCTGACCATCGTGGGCGCTCGGCCCCAGTTCGTAAAAGCCGCGGTGGTGTCCCGCGCGCTCGCCGCCCAAAGTGGCGTCCGGGAAGTGCTGGTGCACACCGGTCAGCACCACGACGCCTCCATGAGCGATGTTTTCTTCCGAGAGATGCGAATTCCTAACCCTGACCACCACCTGGGCGTGGCTGGGCTTTCCCACGGTGCCATGACCGGGCGGATGCTCGAAAAAATTGAGGAAGTGCTCCAATCGGAGAAACCCGACTGGATGCTGGTCTACGGCGACACGAATTCAACTCTCGCCGGTGCCCTGGCCGCGGCCAAGCTCCACATCCCCGTCGCACACGTGGAAGCCGGACTACGCTCCTTCAACATGCGAATGCCCGAGGAAATCAACCGCATTCTCACCGACCGGGTTTCCACCTTACTGTTTTGTCCCACCGACTCGGCAGTGGCCAACCTTGCCAGGGAAGGGATGAGCACTGGCGTGGTGCGCACCGGGGATGTGATGGCGGACGCCGCCTACTTTTATGCCCGCGAGGCAGCGGACAAGGCGGTGTCCTTCCGAGCACCACCCAGCGGGGACTTCGCGCTCTCCACCCTGCACCGGGCGGAGAACACCGACGATCCAGCGCGTCTTGGCTCCATCATCGGCGCCCTCGAGGAGCTGCACGCCTCGGGCCTGCCCGTGTACCTGCCACTCCACCCGCGCACGCGCAAGCTGCTGGGTTCCCGCGCACCCAAGCTGAACCTGCTGGATCCCTTGGGCTACTTCGACATGCTCCAGCTGCTCAAACACTGCCGGCTGGTACTCACCGATAGCGGCGGGTTGCAGAAGGAGGCCTACCTGTTCCAGAAGCCTTGTGTAACCTTCCGTGACGAAACCGAATGGGTGGAGCTGACCCAGCACGGGGTCAACCGCGTCGTGGGTAGCCGGCGTGAGGACATTGTTGCGGGGGCGCGGGCTTTCCTGGCGGCGCCCCCCGTTTTCCCCGAAGGGCTCTACGGTGACGGCCACGCCGGGGACATCGTGGCCAGGCGGTTGGCGGCCGGGGCATGACGCGAAAAACTTTCTGGATCATCAACCAGACCGCGGGCTCCCCCCACCACGGCATGGTCTACCGCAATTACTACGTAGCACGCGAATGGGTGAAACAGGGCCACCGCGCCGTCATCATCTCCGGTTCGTTCTTCCACAATTTCCACACCCTCCCCAAAACCACCGGCCTCTTCACTCACGAGGTAATAGACGGCATCGACTATTGGTGGGTGCGCATGCCCCGCTATTCCCAGTCGCGCAGCTTCGGGCGTCTCTTCTCCATTTTCCTTTTCCCATTATTGCTTCTCTTTTTCCCGTTTTGGCGACTGCCCAAGCCGGAGACCGTCATCGTCTCCGGGCCTCCGCATGTGCCCATTCTCAACGCCTGGTTTTGGTCGCGTTGGTTCGGGGCCACTCTGGTCTACGAAGTGCGCGACATCTGGCCCCTCACCATCGTTAAACTGGGTAGGGTGAGCCCGCATCATCCCGTGATCATGTTGCTCTCCTTGCTGGAGCGACTCGCC
Organism: uncultured Bacteriovoracaceae bacterium; assembly: GCA_964399165.1. Taxonomy (GTDB): domain Bacteria; phylum Bdellovibrionota; class Bacteriovoracia; order Bacteriovoracales; family Bacteriovoracaceae; genus UBA6144. Next base: position 79,384 of record CAYNPO010000014.1, read on the forward strand.
TACATGCTCTCTGATCGAGTCGTGTCCGTGCTTGCTCTGGCTTGGCGCCATTTCCAGTCGCGCGGTATGGCCGCCGGCAAGTTCGCCTATCTCCCTAACGGAGTCTCGGTGGACGACTCGCCCGTCGTGGCATCCGACACGGCTGACAAGATGGCTGAACTCGCCCGCGGAAAATTTGTGGTGGTGTACGCGGGAAGCCTCGGCATTGCCAACAACCTGGACCAACTGCTCCAGGCGGCGGGTCTGCTCAAAACCGACCCACGTTTCCATTTCGTGCTGGTGGGTGATGGCCCCCACCGAGCGAAACTCGAAGCGGCTGCGCGCAGCCTCGGGAACGTGTCCATGTTCCCTCCGGTGTCCAAGCGCGAAATCCCTGCCATCCTGTCCCGCGCCCACGTCGGCTATGTGGGCCTCATGAAGACTGACCTTTTCCGCCACGGCGTCTCCCCCAACAAACTCTTCGACTATATGGCCGCGTCCTTGCCGGTGCTCATGGCCATCGACACGGAAGACGACATCGTGGGCAACGCCGGCTGCGGGGAAACCGTGGCCAGCTGCGAACCCAAGGACATCGCGGCCGCCTTGACGCGATTGGCGGACCTTCCGGAGACTGAGTTGCGGGGAAGGGGAGCGGCCGGCCGAAATTATTTGGAGCGCCACCACACCTACCCATCTTTGGCCGCAGACTACGTGCGCATCGCCGAAGAGGGGAGGCGGCCGGGTGAAGTAGAGCCCCGGTGGGTGGTGTCCCCATTCTGGTTGGGCTTTTGGGGCGTGATGGCCCTGGGGTCTTTGGTCCATTTCCTGTTCCCCGCTCTTTGGCCCCACCTTTTCACCGACGGCATCACGAACTTCCTCTCGGATCCCCACGACTACCATCGCCAGGCGCTGGCATTGGCCCAAGGGAGCTGGGCCGACTTCACCCTCTTCCCCGGGGGCAACTTCCCCGGCGGGGCCATGGGGCTCACCTACAAGCTCACCGGCATCCACCGCCCGTGGGTTTTTCTACCCGTGCTAGGCGCTTTGGCCGGTTTGACCATCCGGGCGCTGGCTTCCTGTTTGGACGTTCTCGGAGTGCGCGGGCGCTGGTGGCCTTGGATACTCGGCCTATTCATGACTGTTACGCCCACATCCTTCTCCTGGATGGTGTACCCACACAAGGACGCCTTCCTCGTGCCTGGATGCTGCGTGCTCCTATGGACGCTTTTGGCGGTCACCTTCCGACGTATCCGTATACGGCACGTCCTCTCCCTGGGTTTGGGATGCTTTCTGGTTTTTAGTAACAAAAGCTACTTTGCGGAGCTCCTGCTCGCAGGCAGCGTCCTCGCTCTCCCTTTCGTTTGGAAGCATCCAGCTACCATCCTAGGACGCTGGGGGCGCATGGCCTTTTGGGCGGTGGTACTCGGTGTTTTCGCCGCTGTGGCCCTGGAAGCTCCTAAGTACAGTGATGATGGGATGGCGTCCCGGAAGGCGACGCCAGCTGTGACCCAAGCGACGACGCCACGACATGAGAAAACCGCGGCTGAATGGAAGGGCCTTCCAGGATGGGGCTTCCTCGACCGCGCCTTCAAGCCCCTGGTCTACACGCGGGAGCGCTTCCTTTCCCAGCGCTCGGGCGGGGCCACCAATTTCCTTCCTGACATACATCTCGAAGGAACGCTGGACGCCCTCGTGTTCGTTCCGCGTGCCTTGCAGCTGGCGCTACTAGAACCCGTTCCCTGGCGCAGTAACGGCAACCAGGGTGGAGCGAAGGGCTTACTCTTTTTGCTGGTGAAGCTCGAGATGCTCCTCGTATACGCCCTCCTCCTGGCACTCCTGTGGAATCCAACAGCTTTGGTCCGGCCCCATGTGGCGATCTGCCTCGCTATCGCGCTTCCCTTCTTATTGGCCCTCGGTTTCGCCGCCCCCAACATCGGCGCCATCAACCGCTACCGCTTCCCGTTCCTCCTCATGGTCAAGCTCGCGGGCTTTTCCGCCCTGTGGGCCGCGGACCGCCGGCGCTGGCCGGGACGACTTCTCATGTGGGTGGACCCACCTGCGGACGTACGCCCGCGCCGCCGCTTGTTGTTCCTGGTGCCCGACGACGCTACTTTCATCATCCAGCGCCTGGTCATGGCCCAAGCCGCCCAGCGCGCGGGCTACGACGTGCACGTGGCCTGTCCCGACTTCGGCCACGCGGCCAAGATCCGCGAGCTCGGTTTCACCCACCACGAGGTGGATTTGAACCGCGGGGGACTCAACCCCTTCGCCGACGCCGCCGCCTTCGTGCGCCTGGTGTTCTTCCTGGCGCGCCTGCGCCCGGACCTGCTCCACAACGTCTCCATCAAGCCCGTCATCTACGGCTCCACCGCCGGCACCGTGGTGGGGCTTCCGCGCATCGTGAACCTGGTGAACGGCCTTGGTTACGCTTTCGAGCGCCGGGGACTCAAGGGTGAGGTGGTGCACGCGGTGGCCGTGTCCCTGTACCGCAACGCCTTGGCGCTGCCGGGGGTGCGTGTGATCTTCCAGAATCCCGACGACCGCGCCTACTTCGTGGACCACCACATGGTGGAGGAGCACAAGACGGTGATGATCCGCGGTTCCGGCGTGGACATGCAGAAGTTCGCGCCCACGCCCATGCCCGAGAATCCCGTGCCGGTGGTGCTGTTCGTGGGGCGCCTCCTCTGGAGCAAGGGGCTCCAACACCTGGTGGACGCAGGCAAGAAGCTGCGGGAAGAGGGTTTGGACTTCCGCCTGGTCATGGTGGGGGAGCCCGATGAGCGCAATCCCGAGGCGGTTTCGCCCGAGGTGCTGAAGAAGTGGAACGCCAAAGGCTGGGTCGAGTGGGTGGGTCGCCAGAGCGACATGCCCAAGTTCTACCGCGCAGCCGACATTGTGTGCTTACCCACGGTGTACCGAGAAGGCTTACCGCTGACACTCCTCGAAGCCGCTTCCATCGGACGTCCCTTGGTATCCACCGACATTCCCGGCTGCCGGGAAGTGGTGAGAAACGGCATGAACGGGATCCTGGTAAGGCCCGCGGATGTGGACGATCTCGCCTCGGCCCTGCGGACGCTTTTGACCAACCCGCAGTTGCGGCAGCGCTATGGCGAGGCCTCCAGTGCCATGGTGGCGGCTGAGTTCTCCTCGGAACACGTGGGACGCCAGCTCACGGAGTTGTATGAATCCCTCTTTGATGACGCCTTGCAGAGATGATAGATTGAAGCGTCATGTTGAACTATCCCCTGAGCTTTCTGACCGCGTTCGGGATCACCTTCTTCGCCATCCCGAGCATCATCCGGGTGGCGGAGATCAAGAACCTCTACGACGTCCCTGATGAGCGCAAGCACCATGCCCGCAGCGTGCCCACCCTGGGGGGGATGGGGATCTTCGCGGGTCTCCTCTTCTCCCTGACCTTCTGGACCAACCAGGCCCAGATCGTGGAGCTCCAGTACATCATCTCGGCCCTCTTGATCCTGTTCTTCATGGGCATCAAGGACGACATGGTGGACTTGCGGGCCTGGAAGAAGCTCATGGGCCAAATCGTCGCCGCCGCCATCCTGGTGGAGTGCGCGAACGTGCGCCTCACCACCTTCTACGGGCTCTTCGGCGTGGACGACATCCCGGCCTGGGCCGGATGGGTCCTCACCACCTTCACCTGCGTGGTCATCACCAACGCCTTCAACCTGGTGGACGGCATCGACTGCCTGGCGGGAAGCCTGGGCGTGGTGGGCTGCGCTGCCTTCGGCCTGTGGTTCTACTTCCTGGGCATGACCCAGTACACGATCCTCTGCTGCGCCCTCGCCGGCGCCGTGTGCGCCTTCCTGTGGTTCAACCGCACCCCCGCCCGCGTCTTCATGGGGGACACCGGCTCCATGCTCATCGGCTTCGTCATGTCGCTCCTGGCGGTGAAGTTCATTGAGTCCGTGCGCGTGTTGCCCCGGGACCACGCCTACAAGATTCTCTCGGTGCCCGTGTTCACCTGTGGGATCCTGGTGGTCCCTTTGTTCGACACCCTCCGGGTTTTCACCATCCGCATGCTGGCGGGTAAGTCGCCCTTCTCCCCGGACCGTAACCACGTCCACCACCTGTTGGTGGACCTGGGGCTCACGCACATGCGCGCCACCGCCGTGCTGGTGGTGTTCACCGTCCTGACCATCTTCACGCTCTTCAAGCTCCAAGGCACCCCCGCTGAGTTGCTCTTGGGCGGGCTTGTGGTGATCCCCACCACCTTGGCCGCCATCCTCTCCCGCGCCCGCGACCGCCGGCGCGCCTTGCAAGGGGCCCGCGCATGAACCGCCACGACGTCCAGTGGACCCCGGACAAGATCAAGGGCTTCTGGGACTACATCGCCGGCAACCCGGCCCTCTCCCGCATGTACTTCACCCTGGAAGTGGGGAAGGGCGTCGCCCGGGACGTCGCCCACACCTTGGACCTGCGGGGCAAAGAGGTGCTGGATTTCGGGGCCGGCCCCGGCAACCTCTTCCTGCCTTTGGCAGGCTCCATCCCGGGCCTGCGCTACCACGGCGCCGATTTCTCCTCGGGCTCCGTGGAGGAAATGCGCCGCCGCTTCACCGGGCACGCCTCCTTCGCCGGCGCCCACGTCATCGACGGCTTCCCGTCCTCCATCCCCGGCAGCTACGACGCCATCGTGTGCTGTGAGGTGGTGGAGCACCTGGACGACGCGACTTTGCAGAACGTCTTCCGCGAGTTCGCTCGCCTGATCAAACCTGGTGGCACCCTCTACCTCACCACGCCCAACGACGAGGACCTGGAGGAGAGCAAGGTCATGTGTCCTGACTGCGGTGGCGTCTTCCACCGCTGGCAGCACCAGCGCAGCTGGCGCGGCGAGGCTCTAACCCAGGCCCTGGCCCCCCACGGTTTCAAAGTGCGTTTGGTGGAAGAGCTCACCTACGCCAACCGCCCCTTCCTGGGCGGCCTCAAGACGGCGGCGAAGCGGGCCATGGGGCGCAAGGCCCCGAGCCTCAAATGGGTCGGCGTTAAGGCCTAAGCCTAAATGTCCCGGGAGTTCCTCAGCACCGCCCAGTGGGTGGCGCCGTAGATGCCGTACACGCCCGTCGCCCAGGCCAAAAGCAAGGCGGGGGTAGGGGCGGACACGAATACCAGCGGGCCGAGCCAGAGCAGCGTGCCGAAGCAGAACTCCGCGCGCACCAGGTACCGGTAGCGGTTGGATGCCACGAACAGGTTGGTGAGGAAGAACTGGTTCCCCCGCACGGCCTCGAAGAGCGCTACCCATGGCAGGAGCGCGTCCAACTCCTGGAAGCGGTCGCTGAAAAGCAGCGTTGAGAGGGAAAAGCCTGGGACGAGGGGCGAGAGGGCGATGCCTCCCAGGAACAACGCCTGGATCAGATTATACCCGCGCAGCAGCTTGCGCCGCTCGGCCAGATCGGCCTTGGCGAAGCTTGGCAGGTAGAACGAGGAGTTGAGGAAGCTCATGAGCGCGCTCACGATGGCCGCGGTCTTGAGGCAGGCTTCCCACAGGCCCGCGGCCTCCGTGTCGCCGGAAGCGAGTAGATGCGCTCGCAGGATGTAGAGGGCCAAGGGAAAGCCTGCCAGCATGAGAATGGTGTTGGTGCCATGGGAGAGCAGGACTTTTCGCAAGTCGAAATCCCGTGGCGCTTTCCAGGCCCGACCCAAGGCATGGCGATAGTGCCAGGCGAGCATGAGAAACTGGGGCACGAAGGCCATGAGCAGAGCATGGATGGCCAAATCTAAATCGCCTGTGCTCACGGCCAGCCAGGTGGCGAGAAGTGTAGCGAGGGCCCCCGCCAGTTGCACCAATCCTGAGAGCACGTGGCGCTTTTCGCCATTGGCGAGGTTCGTCAGGTTCACTGTTTGGGCAATGAGCGGAGTGAGCAGGATGGCAATGGGCAACACGCCACCCGGGGAAACGGCCTGGAAGCGCTCCAAGGTCCCCGTGACCAGCAACAGGCCCAGGGTCAGCATGGTGAGGACGCAGAAAGCCAGGGCGAGGCGAGTGAACTCGTGGACCAAGGTAGCCTGGCCCTCGCTGCCCGGGCGGCGGGCCGATTCGATGATGATGCCGTTGTGGATAGAGCCGTTGGCCAGTCCATGGGAGATCACGAAGAAACTCTGCCAGAAGCCATAGGCGGCGAGTCCCTGAGGACCGAAGCGGGAGGAAATCAGTTTATTGACCAGGACGGTCAAAACACCTTTTGAAAAAATGGTTTGAAAGGCCCAGAATATCCTGAAGAGCACCCGTTTCCCCCGTCTTCCACAATACGGTATCCCCAGTATGGCGCCAAGCGCGAACCATCTCATCAACTCGTTGGACCTGGGCGGTGCTGAACGCATGCTGGTGAAGCTCGCCGGCGAGGCCCAGCGGAGTGGGGAGAAGCACGGCATTTACACCATCAAAGCCGTGGGTGCCCTGGAGGCCCAGGCCCGGGCGGTGGCGGACACGCAGCGGCTTTCGCTGAAAGGCCTGTGGACTCTACTTCAATCCGAGCGCCCCTTGGTGTGCTGGATGTACCATTCCTGTTTGGTCGGGGCCTTGCTGAAGTTGGTATGCCCTCGTCTCAAGTTGGTATGGAACGTCCGATGCTCCCTGCATGACATCCAAAACGAAAAGCGTACCACTCGCTGGGTGATCCGCTTGCTGGGGCGCCTGCGCTTTCTTCCCGACGCCGTGATTTTCAACTCCCACGCAGCACGCGGGCAGCATCCTGAGTTTTGTGGCGGAAACGCCAAGGTGGGCGTGATCCCCAACGGTTTCGACCCCGGGGCCTTCCGCCGGGATCCCGCGAAACGTGCCGAGTGGCGCGCCCGCTGGAAAGTGGAGGAGGGTCACACGGTGGTCGGCTTGGTGGCCCGGGTGCACCCCATGAAAGGTCACGACGTGCTCGCGGAGGCCCTGCGCGGTTTGCCCGACGACGTGAAGGTGGTCTTTGCCGGCGAAGGAACCCAGAGCACCACCTTCCGGCATTGGATCCACCAGCAAGGGATCGCGGGGCGCGCCCAAGGTTTGGGCCCGCTGGACGATGTGCCCGGCGTGCTTTCAGCTTTGGACTTGTTGGTCATTCCCTCACTCTGGGGCGAAGGATTTCCCAACGTTCTTGGTGAGGCTATGGCCTGCGAAACCGCCTGCCTGGTGAGCGACGTGGGCGATAGCGCACGGATTCTGGAGGAGCCCTCCTGGGTGGTGCCTCGCGGGGACGCCCGCGCCTTGGCCCAAGGCATTTCCCGCTTGAGCGCGATGTCCGCCGGAGAACGTGCCCAGCTCGGCTCCATGCTGCGCAAACGCGTTGAGGCCAACTATTCCCTTCCCGCGGTGTACGGGCGCTTCGCCCGGTTCCTGGAGAGCGTATGTGCGGGTTGATGGGGTTGATATCCTCCCGGGCCGTTGATCTCAGCGCGTCGCTTGAGGCCATCGCCCACCGGGGCCCCGACGCCCGTGGCAGCTTCGGCGAAGCTAGCCTTCCCGTGCATTTGGGCCACGTACGTTTGTCCATCCTGGATCTCTCCGAAAGCGGCTCCCAACCCATGACGTCCCATGAAGGACGATGGGTGACGGTATTTAACGGCGAGATTTACAACCATCTCGACCTGAGGAAGGCGTTGCCTGGACGCAAATGGCGCGGACACTCGGACACGGAAACCCTCCTGGAAGCCTGCGCCGAGTGGGGTGTGCCCATGGCGCTGGAGCGGCTTCACGGCATGTTCGCGCTGGCCTTGCTGGACCGCCAGGAGCGCGCCCTATGGCTGGCCCGGGACCGCTTCGGCGAAAAGCCCTTGTATGTGCTCTCACGTGGGAACGAGTTGGGTTTTGCCTCCGAACTGGGTGCATTGAAGCCGTTTTTCCCCCTGGAAGTGGACCGCGATGCCTTGGCCGATTACATGCGCTATGGTTACGTGCCCAACCCGCGCAGCATCTGGAAGGGGTGCTCGAAGTTTCCTGCTGGCCACTACGTGAAATTGCCCGTGGATTCCCCCCGGTGGGATCCTTCCTTGTGCCGCCCTTATTGGAACTTCGATCCCCGTTCCTCCTCGACCGACACCGGTGATGAGAAAACCTTGGCCCGCTTCTCCGAACTCCTCGACGCCTCCGTCGGGCGCCAGATGCTCTCCGATGTGCCCTTGGGCGCCTTCCTCTCCGGCGGCGTGGATTCCACCCTGGTGGTTTCCTCCATGGTCCGCGCGGGCAAGGGCCCCGTGCGCACCTTCACCATGGGCATTGATGGCATGCCGGCGGACGAAGCCGCCTGGGCCGGGAGAATCGCCAAGCACCTGGGGACCGAACATCATGAGTTCCGAGTCACCCCCAAGGCCGTGCTGGATCATGTGGAGGCTGCCAACGCCGCTTACGACGAGCCGTTCGGCGATCCATCACAGGTTCCCACTTGGCTGGTGGCGCGGATGGCGCGGCAGCATGTGACGGTGTGTCTCTCCGGGGACGCCGGGGACGAAGTCTTCGGTGGCTACGCCAATTACGCGCGCGCGGAGAAACTCCGGGCCACGGGCCAGTTTGTGCCCGCGGGTTTAGCGGGTGCTTTGTCGGGCTCGGGTCTTTGGGATCGGATCAATCCTTGGATGGGGGAGTATGCGGGCCACAAGATCCGCCGCGTGCTCGAAGTTTGGGCCCACAAGGACTATGCGGGACAATTCGACGCTTTGTCGGCCCAGTCACGGCAGAATCCGGTGCTCGGGGGCGTCGTTTCTCCCGTCACCCCTTGGGCACGCCAGGACCGCCTGGGTGCCCAATGGGCGGACATCAAACGCTACCTGCCCGACGACATCTTGGTGAAAGTGGACCGGGCCAGTATGGCCCACGGGCTGGAGTGCCGCGTGCCACTGCTGGATCCCACCTTGTTCGAGTGGGCCTGGCAGTTGCCGGACCGTTACAAAGTGCGTGGAGGCGAGGCCAAATGGCTCATGAAGGAACTCCTACGCCGGCGTTTACCGCGGGAGTTAGTGGATCGCCCTAAGCAGGGGTTCGGTTTGCCGCTGCAGCAGTGGTTGAAACATGACTTGAAAAACTGGGTGGGTGACTTGCTCGATCCATCCACGCTCAAGCGCCAAGGCTATCTCGACGCCGACATGCTCACCCGCTGGCGCCGTCAGCACGAGCAAGGCACCCACGACCACAAGTACCCCCTATGGAGCGCGGTCTGCTTCCAGCTGTGGCTCAAGCGCCACGGGATGGGGGCCTGAATGTGCGGCATCGCAGGAGTGGTGGGAAGGGCCGACGCCGAAACCCTCAAGAGGATGGGGGAGGCAATTCGCCATCGGGGCCCTGACGCCCACGGCGCGATGACTCTGGCTGAAGGGCAAGTCCATCTCGTCCACCGCCGCCTTTCCATCCTCGATCTTTCTCCCGCGGGTGCCCAGCCCATGTCGTCCCGGGACGGGCGCTGGTGCCTCAGCTTCAACGGGGAAATCTACAACGTCGAAGAACTCCGGGCTAGTTTGCCCGGCCCTTGGCGCGGGCACTCAGACACGGAAGTGCTGGTGGAGGCCATCGCCGCCTGGGGTGTGGCCCGGGCGCTCAAGGCCTGTGTGGGAATGTTCGCTCTGGCTGCCTACGACAAGAGTGAGCGGAAGCTTTTCCTCGCCCGGGACCGGATGGGGGAGAAACCACTTTATTACGGCACCTGCGGTAAGACCTTCCTGTTCGGATCTGAGCTGAGGGCCCTGCGCGCTCATCCGGACTTCCGGGGTGAAGTGGACAAGGATGCCCTGGCCGCGTATTTCGCCCTCGTTTATGTCCCCGAACCCCTAAGCATTTACCGCGGCATCCGAAAACTTCCCGCGGCCCACTTCCTGGAAGTGGACGTCACGGGTCGGCACGGGAACCCTGTTCCCTACTGGAACATGCGTGACGTGGTCCCCTTCACCGGCTCCCACAGAGAGGCAGTGGAGAGGCTGGAGAAACTCCTCGGGGACGCCGTGGCCAAGCAGATGGTGGCCGACGTTCCCTTGGGCGCTTTCCTTTCCGGCGGCATCGACTCCTCCGTCATCACCGCGCTCATGGCGGCCCGGGGAGACCGCGTGCGCACCTTCACCATCGGCTTCGACGAACCCGGGCATGACGAGTCGGGCCCGGCGGAGGCGGTGGCCAGGCACCTGAAGACCGACCATACGACGGTGCGCCTCACTGGCAAAGACGCTTTGGCGGAAGTCCCGGACCTCGCCCGCGTCTACGACGAGCCCTTCGCTGATTCCTCCCAGCTCCCCACCATCCTGGTCACCCGCACCGCGCGCGCCCACGTGACCGTGGCCCTGAGCGGGGACGGGGCGGATGAGTTGTTCGGCGGCTACAACCGCCATGTGCTCTCATCCAAGATCATGGGGATTCCCGGGATGCTGCGTTTTATGGGCAGCGCCGTTCTTCATGGCATGCCCGATGGTTTGCTCAATCGGGCTTCCGCCAAACGTGCGGCCCAGGTGCGTAAATTGGCTGGGGCGCTCGCTCAAGGCAGCTGGGCCGAACTCTACCGCTACTACATTTCCACCCCCGACCATGCCAGCGTGCTGCCCCTGCCGGACACTCATGGGGTGGATGGCATGATGGAGCGGGATCTGCTCGAGTATTTGCCCGGCGACATCCTGACCAAGGTAGACCGCGCCTCCATGGCGGTCTCTTTGGAGGTACGCGCTCCTTTCCTGGATCACCGGGTGGTGGAGTTCGCGCGTTCCCTTCCGCTTTCCTCTAAAGTTCACGGGGGCGTTGGGAAATGCGTCCTGCGGGACGTGCTCGCGCGCCACGTGCCGCGCGCTCTCACGGATCGTCCCAAGAGCGGCTTCGAGGTCCCCCTGGACCGTTGGCTGCGGGGAGAGCTACGCCCCTGGGCGGAAGAGCTGCTGCGCCCGGAGAGTTTCTCCCACGGACTGTTCGACCCCACCCTCGCCTTACACCGCTGGCACGAACACCAGAAAGGCAAGGGCCTGTGGCACCACCAGTTGTGGGCCGTGCTGCAGTTCCAGCAGTGGTACCGGGAGTGGGCGTGATCAAGCGGTTTGAGGACGCCGTGGAGAAACTTTTCCTGGGGATGCTGCCCGGAGGCATCCGCCGCAAGCTCATGGGAACCGCTGGATTCCCCGCCATTTTCCGCTCCATACTCCACCTCGGCACGGAGAAAGGACTGCGACTTTCGGTGGGGCTTTTCACCTACGCCTGGGTGGTTCGCCACTTGGGACCGGTAGAGTACGGCAAGCTCAGTTGGGTGCTGAACTTTGTGACGGTGTTCGTGCCGTTGATCCAGTACGGATTGGACGAGATCGTCACCCGGGACCTGGTCCGCGCGAAGAACGACGAGCAAAAAGGGCGCGTGCTTTGGACTGCCTTGGGCGTGCGCGGATTGAACGCCGTGGTGGGCATCGCCGCCATGTTGGTGGTGGTACGCCTGCTTCGTCCAGGGGAGGGAGGACGCCACCTCGTCCTTCTGGTGAGCGCGTACTCTTTGGCTTACATCATGCGCGCCCTGGAAGTCTGGGACTTGCTCTTCCAATCCCAGCTGGACATGCGTCGCCTCACTTTCTCCCGCAACGCCTCATATGTCCTGACCGCCACCTTGAAGGCCCTGGGCGTTTGGTTCAAGCGTGGCGTGGGGTATTTTGTCTTCCTGAGCGGCTTCGAGTATTTCTGCAGCCGCCTCTTCATCTTTCTCTCGTATCGAAGGGAGCTTCGTGCGCTCCCCTGGGCATGGGACGGAACGTACGCGCGCTCCCTGTGGCGGGAAGCTTTTCCTCCTTTCTTGGCCATAGCCCTGACCGTGCTCAACGACCGGCTCGCCGTGCTCATGCTGGAGCAGCTCTCCAACGACCGGCAGGTGGGTCTGTACTACTCGGCTGCGGGCCTCATAGAGATCTGGGTTTTCCTCCCCACCGCACTGGCTGCTTCACTTTTCCCCGCCCTGGTGCGCGCCCAAGGGGACGACGCCAACCGCTACGCGCGCAGGGCTGAGCAGTTCGGTGGCCTCATGCTTTGGACCGGCATCGGGCTCGCGGCCATGACGGGCCTGGCGGCGGGACAGGTAGTGCCGCTCCTCTTCGGGGATTCCTACGCGAGTGCGGTGTCCGTGTTGACCGTGATCGCCTGGATCCAACCCTTCACGGCGTTCCATGTGGTACGCATGAAACTCTTCACCCTCCAACGGCAATTGGGGGCCCTAGCTTTGGGAGCGGGTTGTACCCTACTACTGAACGGGCTATTGCTCTGGCAATGGTGTCCCAGCGAAGGAGCCGACGGCGCCGCTCGGGCCGTGGTGCTCGCGGCCGCTTTGGGACCGGTTTTGGCGGCCATGGTGTCGGCCCCCCAGCGGGCCTCCCTCGGCCTTTTCCTGCGCGCCCTGGCTTTCCCCCTGCGCCTCCGCTAGCATGGAAGGCATGCTTCCTAACCGCATGACCACGCTGATCACCGCGGCGGTGTTTTTCCTCGCCATCGGAACCTTCATCTCCGTCACCGTCCAGGGCGCCTACCAAGTGCTCATCGCGGTCCCCATGGCCTACTACGCCTGGAGCGCTAAAGGGCGCCATTTCCGTTTGCCCGCCAGCGCTTGGTGGCTCTTGGCCTTCGCCGCCGTGGCCGTCTTGAGCGTCCTCATCAACTGGGACCTGGTTCCCCGCCCCTCGAAGAACCTGGGTCGGGCCAAGTACTTCGTCATGGCCGCCTTCGGTATTTTCCCTTTTGGCGTGTGGCTGGCTACCGTGAGCGATCGGACCAAGCGCCGCCTGGTGCGCTCCCTGGCCGTGGCCTGCGCGGTGGCGGGGTTCTGGTGCGGCTGGCAAGTTTTGGTCACGGGCCTCTGGAAGGCGCAGCCACTCACTGAAACTATGCGCTACTGCTACGGCTCCGCCCTGGTGCTGGTGCTGTGGGTGGGGCTGTTGCTCCACCGCAAACGCTTCGCCTGGTTGCCTGTCTCTTGGAGCATCCTAGGGATCGTGGGCGCCCTCAGCGGAATCATCTTTACCCAGGCCCGGGGCGCCCAAGGGGCCTTCTTGCTTGCCATGCCTTTTGTACTCGTGTTCTGGAAGCGCAAGCTCGGCCTCGCGGCGCTGTTAGCCGGCGCCTTGGGCGGCAGCTTCCTCGCCTGGAACTACCTCTACGGTACCAACACTGACCACCCCCTGAAGATTCTCCGCAGCTCCGGCAACAGCTCAGACCAACTCCGCCGCTCCCAGTGGCAGGCCGCCTACATCGCCTGGAAGGAAAAACCCGTCTTGGGCTGGGGCCACACCAACTTCCACTCCCAGCTCAAGCGCATCAAGCACCAATACGACTTGCCGGGCAAAGACTACAACGATGCCCACGCCCACAACGTGCCGCTGGAGATCGCCGCGGGCACAGGGATCATCGGGCTCTTCTTCTTCCTCGGTTGGTTCTTCACATGGATGTGGGAATGTTGGAAGGCCGGCGGCATGGTGCGGGCGCTGATGATGCCGTTCTTCGTGGCGGTGGCCTTCGAGGCGCAGTTCGAAGTCATTCTCGACGCCAACAATGCCACGTGGATCACGTTCCTGTACGCCGTGTCCCTGGCCGTAGATCGGCGATTTCAGTTGCCCTTCTCGCGTATTAACAGCTAGTTACGTCATATTGTATAACATGTTATAACATGCTAGGCTTTCTGGTATGGGCGCCATCAAACTCCAAAAAATCGGAAACTCCCTTGGCTTTCGCGTCGGCAAGGCCGATCTCGCGAAGGCTGGCTTCGATGTGGATTCCGAGTATGAAATAGTCGCTGACCGCGGCGTGCTCCTTGTCGTCAAAAGTCCCCCTCCCGTCTCAGAATGGCGTTTTCCTGATCCCGAGCTGACTCAGGAAGACAAGGAGTGGCTGGATGCGGATCTTGGGGTCGACATTGAACCGTGGTGAGGTTTGGCGGATGGGCCTTGACCCAGTTCAAGGCTCGGAGCAAAGTGGCGCTAGACCCTGCGTGATCATTTCCCCCGACTCCATGAACGCCGCGCTGGACACCCTGGTCGTCATTCCCCTCTCCACTAAGAAGAAGAACTGGCCCTCGCGGGTGGATATCCATTTCGCGGGGAAAG
>CAYNPO010000015.1:0-91584 GCA_964399165.1 uncultured Bacteriovoracaceae bacterium
AGGCACGCCGCAAGGAAAACGACGCTTCGGCTTAAGCCTTGGGAGCTTCTCCGCCGCGCAGACGGTTGAAGGAACGCACCAGCAAGAAGACCGCGAAGGCCACGACGGCGAAGGTGATAATGTGGGTGAAGAAGTTGCCCACGTTCACCGTCACCGCGCCCGCCGCTTGGGCGTCCGCGATGGTAGCGTAGGGGGCGGGGCTGTTGATCCCTTCCTTCAGCACCCAAAAGAGGTTCTTGAAGTCGACCCCACCAACCAGGAGTCCCACGGGCGGCATGATGACGTCCGTCACCAAGGAATTGACGATTTTGCCGAACTCCGCGCCAATAATCAGGCCCACCGCCAAGTCCAGCACATTACCTTTGAGCGCGAACTGTTTGAACTCCTGCATTACCCCCATGGATCCCCCTTTGGTTACCTTAGGGCTTAACATCCCGGCGCGGGCTTCGTACACTGGCGGCCCTTTCACATCATGCCGGAGACCCACCATGCGCCCGTTGTTCGCCGTCCTCTTGCTGTGCATCGCCCCCGCCGCCCAGGCCGTCCTCACCCACGAGTCTGAAGTCTCCCTTCTCAACGCCGGGGGCAACTCCGAACTCCAGGCGTACAACGCCATCACCAAGAACAAATACGAGTTCGGTAAAGAGGCCGTGCTGTTCGGAGGCCACTACACCTACGGCGAAGCCGCCAATGCCCTGTCGGCCCGTAACTGGGACGTGAATGGGAAATTCGAGCACGCCTTCACTGAACGCTGGTCCGGCATCGTGGCCGAGACTATCGAAGGCAACCGTTTCCAAGACGTGAAAACCCGCTACAACAGCGACGTGGGCGCCAAGTACAACATCACCAAGACGGACCTGCAGACCTGGTTCCTTGAAGCCAGCTACCGCTACACCGTCGAAGACCGTTATGTGGCCGAGAACGTCTACCAGCACAAGTCCCGCGCTTACACCGAATGGGCTCGCAAGCAGTCCGAGACTCTGCAGTGGAAGCTGTGGCTGGAGTACTTGCCCAACTTTTCCGACGGCCACGACTGGATGCTTACCGGGGAGGCCAGCCTCACCGCCATCCTGACCTCCATGTTCTCGCTCAAAGTGGCGTACAAGGGCCTTTACGACAATTTGCCCGCGGTGGAAGGGCTGAAGAACTACGACTACATCACGACAACCAGCCTTGTAGCGAAGTTCTAAGGGCTTAGGGCGTATAAGTTTTTCTCGCCGCACTGCACAAATCCTCGGGCCCAGGCATAGTTATGCCCATGAAAGCCCTCCTGCTCGGGGCCTTGGTCATGGCCAGTGCCTATGCCCAGGATCCCACAGCCCTGTTCAATTCAGCGTTCCCTAGGAGGAATCGCCTCGGCGTGCTGAACAACCAGGCGTTCTGCGTGCAAAGCCAATCGGGCGGTCCGGTGTACTCCCATCGCGCCGAGGTCCCAGTAAACATCGGCCCTCTTTCCCATCTGGTCACCACCGTGCTCGCCCTGGACTCTTTCCCGGCGGACAAGACCTGGCGCACGTCTTTCGTGCTCGCGGGCACGCGCCTCCATGTCATCGGCGGCCAGGACCCCTGGTTCGAGGAAGAGAAGATCTTCGCTTTGATCGATTCCCTCCAACGGCGCGGAGTCACCCGCCTGAGTGAACTCACCTTCGACGCCCGCTTCACTTTCGGGGACTCGCAAAGTCCCGCCCACCGCTTCAACACCCCCGATGACGTGCGGGCGGCCCTGCTCCGCTACTTCAATCCGGAGGGCAACCTTCCCGTCACTCCGGATTCGCTGCGTGAGCTGCTGATGAACGAAGGCCTGGGCATCTCCATGCCCGCCCGGGGAATCCCCACCGCCACGGTGCGATTCACCAATGACAACCCATTGATTGGCGCCCGAGGCGCCACGACCTTCAACCATGTCTCCGAGCCGCTGGTCCGCGCCCTCAAAGTCATGAACGTCTACAACCGCTCCCGCATCGCTCAGAATTTGTGGGCCCTGGCTTATGCCCAGCGCGCGCCATTGGACACTCTCTATGAATACTTGATTCCCACCGACGCCATCAACCTCACCAACGGCACGGGACTCCCGGGACTGGTGGGTCCGGACGGGTTAGGCCGGGAAAACACCGCTCCTTGCCTGGCCATGCTGAAAGTGCTGGAAGCCTTGGAGTTCCTCGCGCGCGAGCGGAGGATTGAGGTGGAGGATGTGGTCGCGCTCGGCACGGACGGGGGGGCCCTCAAGGACCGCTTCGGCAGCGACCGCGCCCTCAGGTCCGGCCTCATCGCCCAAGGGGGAACCATGGGAACCAGTACCGTCTTGGCGGGTTGGATACAAGGGGCGCAAGTCCAACGGTTCGTACTCCTAAACCGGAACAACACCACGTGGCGGATGCGCCAGTTCCAGGACCACTTTCTTTCCTCCTGGATGCGGCTGCCTGGGGCCGGTCCGGTGCAACCGGCGGTTTACCGACGTGACCGTCTCGCCCCTTTCAGCGGGGAGTTCCTGCGCTAATCAACGGCCTTTGTGGGCCAGCAGCATCCCGTCCCTCACCGGCACCAATGTGGTGGTGAAACCGGGCGAGCTCGAAGCCAGGCGCGCGGCTTCCATGATCCCGCGGGTGTGCTCGTCGGGAGAGGATTGCACCACGCGGCCACTCCACAGAGCGTTGTCTATGACCAACATGCCCCCGGGCGAGAGGCGCTCCAGGGCCCACGAAACGTAATGGGGATAGTTGGGCTTGTCCGCGTCCACGAAAACGAAATCCACGGGCCCCTCGATTTTGCCTAGGAGATCGCGGGCGGGGCCTAAGAGCGCCGTAATTTTCTTTCCGTGCGGGCTGCGATCCCAGAACCGGCGGGCGATGGCGGTGGTACCCGGGTTCACGTCCAAGGTGGTGACGGTGCCGTCTTCCGGCAGTTGTTCGGCCATCGCGAGCGCGGAGTAACCCGTGAACGTTCCCACCTCCACCACCCGGCGTGCCCCGCAGGCTTTGAGTAGGACCGCCAACAAGGAAGCCTCGGCTTCTCCAATGAGCATCTGGCTTCCCGGGACCTGCGCGCGGGTGTGGGCCTCGAGTTCCCCAGCGAGGGCGGAGGGACGGGTGGAGTGAGAGAGGCAATAAGCATGTAAGGCGTGATTTTCCATGGGCGCATCATAGCCGCGCTCTGGAAATTTTACAAACTGCCATCACGCACTTCTTGGAGGGCCTACACTTGGGTGGCCATTTCCAAAGGAATTCTATGATCGCGCTCCTCCTGCTCGCCTTCTCTGCCCATGCCCAAGTCACCCTCACCGCGGTGGAGAACTATTCTTTGGCCGTGGTGCGGGACGTCTGGCGAGGTACCGGCAACGACGCCATGCCAGAGCGTATGGTGCGCCAAGTGCAGGCCCCCTCCCCCACCGACCCCTACGCTGCGGCTTTCCCGCGGTCCTTCTTCCAAAGCGACGATTTATTGGTGTGCTTTGAGTCTTGTCGCGGCGACACGGACCGGGTGAGGGGAGCTGGCTCCGGTGAAGGCGCAGTGGCCGTCCAGGGCGACCCTAAGGACGCCCTCGAGCAGCAGAACATCTATTACTGGCTGACGAAGTACTACGATTACATGCGCGAGCGCGTTGACCTCACTCCTGGCAAGCGCATCACCGCAGTGGCCAGTCCGCGGATCACGGGGTCCATGACGGGACAAGGTCCTATCTTGCGCAACAACGCTGAGTTCAGGCCCATGGACGCCAGCCTGCGCTTCTACCCCGCTCATTCGCATCCCCTGACGGTCCTGTTCAATGGGCGCATCAACCGTTCCGGCTTTGACCCCTCGGTTATCGCCCATGAGGCTGGGCACTCACTCTTCGGGGCCATCTACCCGACCTACTTCAACACCGAGATCGGTGGCCTCAACGAAGGTTTCGCTGACTACTTCGCCAACGTTTTCCTGGGGGACCCACGGGTTGGGCTGGTGATGCTACGGGGTGAAGCGCTGCGGGACTCCGCCACGGTGCGCACGCGCGACGGCAATATGAAGCTGTACCAACCGATGATGCCCGTGCACGACATGGGCGAGCGCGTGTCCACGGCATTGTGGCGCTCCCGTGAGATTCTCACCGACAAGCGAGCCTTTGACCGCATGGTGGTGGAGGCGGTCAAAGACATCGCGGCCGATCCCTTCAGCACCGTTCACGGCTTCAAGCGCGCTTTGCTTGCCCGCGTGTCCACGGGCCCGGACGCCTCCGAGTTGCGGCGGGTGACGGCGATCTTTGGCATGCACCTGGCGGGCGAAGAACGCGACGTCGTGGACACCGCTTTCCTCTCCACGGCGCCATCCGCCCAACCGCTGTTGCAACTTAACACCGTTTCACGCCGCCCCAATCCGCTCATCCGCGGCGCCTCACCCGTCGAGTCCAGGGACAGCTTGACCGTGCACGCCCGCGTGGTCACGGCCAGCGGATTGCTGGCCCAACTCGCCCATGGGGGGAACGCCGCTAACCCGCGTTACTGGGTCCTCTCGGATCCGGAACGCCTCACGCTCCGCGGGGCATGGAACGCCCAGGCGCAACCGATTAACCTGGCTGGCCAGCTGGGCCCCTCCGTAGGGGCCACCATCCAGGCCATCTCCCTTTTGCCGGCCATCGTCGCGGACGTGCGCTCCTTGCTCGCCAGCATGGTGCTGCTCTCCTCCAACCAAGGCACCCTGGCCCGCACCCACCGGGTGGAAAGGCGGACTCCCTCAACCATGGCCTTCAACTTCAACGGGTCCCAGCTCCAGGCCAGCGTCACGAATTTGGAACTGCGACGCACTTTCCGCGGAACCCTGACAGGCACGGACGCCGTGGACTCCGTGACCCTCACCACCATCCCCGCGGAAGCCGCGCCCGCCCTTCCCCGGGGCTGGCCGGTACTGGATGGCAAACCCGTCGTGGGATTCCGGGTGGTTTACGCCGATGGCAACCAGCGGGAGGGCTCCTTCGTCCATTGGCGTTGAAGGGGCCGTCTAAACTTTCGACACATAGTTTTTACCGGCTTCCTCCGTGGGGGAGTTAGCCGGGGCTACCATGACGGAAATCATCTCGGACACCCTTCTGAAGGAGTCGACCCATGTTCCGCCCATCCGTATGCGCCCTCGCCGTTTTGATCTTGGCCGTTCCCACATTTGCCCAGAAGAAGCCCACGCCGGAGCAAGTGGATGAGGTCGCCAACCTGCAGCCCGAGCAAGAGACCAACGAGCACGCGGCTATCTCCCCTGAAGAGCTGGAAATGATCGCTGAAGGCGCCCTCGACCAGCAGCAGTTGGCCGAGCTGGACGCCCACCAGGCTGCCATGGACCTCACCGAGTTCGGCTCCGTGGGCGCCGCCGCCCCAGCCGCCACACCCTACATCGAACTCGACCTTCCCACGTCCGAGCAGACGCGCATGGTCCGACGGGACACCGCTTGCGGCCGCCGCATGGACCTCTTCGCCCCCACCGACGAGCAAGTTGAATCCGCCCTGCACGCCGAACACCTGCGCATGCTCGCCGCCGGCATCCAAAATCCAGAACCCCGCTTCATCGACGTGAACAAGAGCGTGCGCACCGAGAACAACCCTTACGGCCAGACCATGCAAATCTACGTCTTCCGCAACGGCCGCGTGGAAACCCTGTGGCCCGAACGCATCAATGTCTCTACCGCCAAAGAAGAGGTCCTGGCCTCTACCCAACGTTGCGCCACCACCCCCGCCGGCTTCTTCCGCCCATACAAGCTCTACCGCTCCTACGTATCCGGCACCTTCGCCGGCTCCCAAATGCCCAACGCCGTTTTCATCTTCGGCGGGATCGCCCTCCACGCCACCCCGAACGACGCCGCCCACCAGGGCTCCTTGGGCCAGCGCGCCTCCGGCGGCTGCGTCCGCCTCCAGGGCCCCGAATACGCCCGCGCCATCGGCCGCCCCAATGACTCTGAAGTCGATATTTCTCTGCGTGTACGCCTGGAAGTGATGCGCACCGGCCGCGGCATCGAGGCTGGCAACTTCGGCACCGTCAACGAAGGCGGCGGACGCGTCCGTATCACCAACAATGAAATCCCCGTCCAGAAAGTAGAGCGCATGGGCAACCTCATGGCCCGCGTGAGCGCTCCCGCCACCGCCCCCGGAGCCGAGCCCGTGGAGCCGGTCATCACCCCGATTATGGAGCAGGCTTGGGGCACCGTGGTTTATATCCACTTCTAGGATTTCGCAGAAAAGTCTTCACTGGGGGAAGCTTCGGCTTCCCCTTTTTATTGCGGTGGCATCACTGTCAGCCGGTTCTGAAATAAACCTAACGGATGAAACCCATCGAGCTGAAGTAATCCGGGAACGATTTTGCCACTGCTTCGGCATGCGAGACTTCCCCGCCTGCATGCGCGCGCAAGAAAAGGGCAGCGGCCATGACTAAGCGGTGGTCGGCCGGAACAGCAAGACACCGCTTGCCTAGACCACTCACGGGGCCTTGCACCCAAATCGAGTCGGCGTGTTCACCGGCTTCCACACCGCAATCCTTCAGCAGCGCCAACACGGCCGCAAACCGGTCACTCTCCTTGTGCCGAAGGCCCTCAAGCCCACGCAGCCAGGATTGACCCTCCAAATGCGAAACCAAGAAGGCCAGGGCCGGGACCAAATCCAGGCAATCCTTCATATCCACGTCCCACGGTGAACGGTCGGCCAGGCGCCAAGCGCGCACGCCGCCGTCTTCCAACGTAGCCGCGCCTTTGGCGGACAGCCAGGCGTAGAGCGCGCCGTCAGCCTGCAACCTGTCCGGGACCAAACCAGGCAAGAAAACTTCCGTCCCCACAGCGGCGGCAAAGCAGAGCGGGAAAGCGGCTCCGCTCCAGTCCTTCGGAACGCGCACGTCACGCCGGCGGGCGTACTCGCCCACACAGGCCAAGGTGAGTTCCCAATACGGGCGAGATGAAGCCAACCCCGTGGGCTCGAAGCGGTACTCGTCTCCGCTGAACGCTAGCTCCAGGGCGGTGGCGAATTGGCTGGAGCGTGCCGCGGAAACGTGTCTTGGCAGGCGGGACACATCCACGGGCCCGCGGATTTCCACCACGGTGCCTTCGAGCGAGGCATGAGCGCCGCCTGAGCGCAGAGCCGCGAGAAGTTCCTCCCATGGCCTTTCCGACAAGCGTCCACTCAAGCGCAAACGGTACGTCCGTGACCCTCGCGCCAGCAAGGCGGCCAAGAAACGGGCGGTGGTGCCACCTTCCCCCACGTCCAAATCCAACGTGCCCTCTGCCTTTTCGCAAAGGGGGAAGGAATTCCGAAAAGTCAGCGCGCCCCCACTCTCGTCCACCACCAACCCCACCATCCGCAATGCACGCACCATGTGGTCAACGTCATCGCCTTTGGGCACGTCACGTACCACGCCCCCATGGCGGGCAGCGAGGATGAGATACCGGTTGGCGTATGATTTGGACCCCGGGAGGTCGACCGTCGGGGCTAGAGGCCCCGCCTCAAGCCCGGAATTCATCCAGGGTCTCTAGGCGCTGGCGCAACTGGTTGAGGGCCATGGGTTGGATTTTGGCGAGTCCCACGCCGTCCAGCACCACAAGGTTCATGCTCTGCTCGACGCGCTTCTTGTCTTGACCGAGGGCGCCCCAGAACAGCTTATGGTCGAAGCGTGCGTAACTGGAGAGGTCCAGCTTCGACGAGTCCATGTCCAATTGCTTGGCCAGGTGGTCGAATGCGGTGAGGGCTTCTTTCAGCGCCAGGGCCTTGAACAGGTAGCGCATTCCCATGGCCACCGCCACCCCATGGGGTAGGCGCAGGGCATGCTCCAGGGCGTGGCCCACGGTGTGGCCAAGATTCAGGAAAACGCGCTCGCCTTGGTCCAAAGGATCCCGCGCCACGACTTCCTGCTTGTAGGCCGCGCAGCGGAGCACGATCTCGTCCATGGGAACGCGCTTAGAAGTGAGGAACTTGTACATGTCGTCGCTCAAGAGGCCGTACTTGAGGATCTCGCCTTTGCCGGAAAGAATGTCCCCACTGGTCAGTGTGCGCAGGAAATCCCCGCAGATCCATACCTCTTTGGGGAAGTGGAACACCCCCACCTGGTTTTTTCCCTGCTTGGTGTTGAGCGCGGTCTTGCCCCCTATGGCGGCGTCCACCATGCCGATCAGTGTGGTGGGCACGGCGATCCAGGGGATGCCCCGGAAGAGCGTGCCAGCGATGTAGCCGCCAAAGTCCGTGGTGGCCCCGCCACCGATGGCGTAGAAAGTGGAACCCCGCTGGATCCCCTGCTTGAGGAAGAAATCCACGGCCTCGGCGTAGGAGTCCAGGTTCTTCTGTTCCTCGGGCTTATGCATCCAATACACGTCGGGCGCGTACTGCAGCCACTGCGGCAGCATGTTCTTCAAACGTGCGTCCACCACGGCGAAGATGCGGCTTTCCCGCGCCTTCTCGAGTGCGTTCACCAGTTCAAGCTGCTTGTAGGAGAGGATTTTGGAGGCCATGATGGGTCTCTTATCGGTCCGATCTTAGGGGAATCCATGCCCGAAGTGGATGATTATTTGCGGTTGCGTGAGATGGCGGCGCGGCTCGCCGAAGCCGAAGCGCGGGAAAACACGGCCGCCGAGGAGCTCGCTCGGTTAAAGCGGCGGGAGAGCGAAAAGGTCGAGCGGGAAAACCGCGCGAGCGCGGCGCGTTCCGAAGCGCGGGCCATCAAGGACCGCATCGCCGCCCTGGACCGGCAGTTGGCGCAGCACCTGACGCCCGAAGCTTCGGCCAAACTCGAGGAAGAAGGCTTGGCCTTGTTGGAGAGACAAGATGAGCTCGAAGCCCGTGCGGCCGAGGACGAAGAATTCCTGCGAGGCTTCGCCACGACTTTAGAAGAGATCAGGCGGGACGTAGCCGCCGCCGTGGCCGAGGCTGCATCCGCCCGTGAGATGGCCCGTGCAGAAGCCGCTCGCCTCTCCGCCGAATTGCCCGAGGGGTGGCCCGCCGCCTTCGCCAAAGTTGCCGCCAAGAAACTTGCCCACGGCCCTTTCAGCCGTTTGCAGGGGGTCCAGTGCGCCTTCTGCCGTTTCACGGTTTCCCGCCCTTTCGAGTCGGAAGTGGAAGCGCAACTCCTCCTGAAAGCGTGCCCCGGATGCGGGCGCCTCTTCCTCCCGCACAAGGCGGTTGCCGGTTGAAGCCCCCTCGTCTATAACCCCTGCCAGCCGAGAAAAGGGGATCATCGCTGGGGAGCAATCCCGGGAGGAAAGTCCGGACACCATAGGGCGTCGTAGCGGGTAACGCCCGTCCACCGCGAGGTGAGGACAAGTGCAACAGAAAGAATGTACAGGCCTTCGGGTGCTGTAGTGAAATCAGGTAAACTCTACGAGGTGCAAGCCCATGTAGGTGGACGCTTGAGAGGGGCCCCCTCGAGTCCACGGGTAGGGTGCTGGAGCCGGCGGGTAACTTCCGGCCTAGAGGAATGATGGTTGAAAACAGAATCCGGCTTATCCCTTTTCTCGGCTTTTTTCCCCCCCCACCTCCCCTGACGGCCGTCTAAAGTTTAGACACTCCCGGCTCCTTTGACCCTGCTCCCTTGGCATCTCCTTTGCTCTCGTTTGAGCAAAGGACTCCCATGCCGACCTTCTTCCTGGCCTTGGTTCTCAGTCTCCCCGTCCTGGCCGGCGTGGCGATCAAGCGTGACCATTGGCAACCCGGCTCCACCATCCACATTGAACTCAAAGGCGCTTCCCCCATGGAGGAGCGCTGCCTTAAGACTATTGCTACCGATGTCAGCCGAGTCGTCCCTCTCACCCTGAGCTTCCATCAGGAAGGTGAGCTGCGGCGGCCCGATGTGCGCTTAACCGTCGGATCGACCTCCGGCGCCCGCGCGGGGACGGGGGGGCACTCCGACACGGGGAACCGACCCAATCGCATCGAGAGCATGGCCATGGTATTCCATCCCCAGCTAGCCGCCATGCCGTCCTTTGACGAAACGGAATGCCGCCGGCTGGGCCAGATGATCGTCCTCCACGAGTTCGGCCACATGTTGGGATTGGTGCATGAGCATCGCCACCCTGACGTCCCACCGGCCATAGCCGACCGCGTGTCCACCGTGGTCCCCCGGTACTACCGGTCCTATGATCGACCCATCCGCGACCGACGGCGCGACCGCCACATCTACACCACCTACGACATCGCCTCCGTCATGCACTACTACATACCCTTGGACCAGAGGTTGGTGACCACTCTCGTGGAAAGCGGAGACTTTGCCGACTACTTCCGCAGGGGTTCCGAGGGCCTCGAGTACAAAGTCCTGCATTTTGGAGTTTGGTCACCTCTTTCCCCCGGATCATTTTTCTCATCAGGTGGCTATTCCTCGGGCGACGTGGAGCTCCTGCAATCCATTTATGGACGTCCGGAAGGTTCACCATGAAGACCTTCATCACGCTCGTCCTCACCCTTTCCACCATGGCCCACGCCGGCATCGCCATAAAGGACCGCCATTGGCATCCTGGCTCAACCATCCGGGTGAAACTCGTGGGAGGCAACGAAGCTGAGCGCCGTTGCCTGCGCTTGCTGACGGATGACGTAGAGCGCGTGGTGGATTTGAGGTTCCGCTTCGTGACAGGTCCCTGGCGAGGACTGCCCCACGTCACCCTCACCCTCGGCACCGGAAACGGTCGAGGGGAAAGCACCATCGGCAACTACCGCTTCCACCGTGAGCGCATGTCCATTTTTATGGATCAGGCGGTCTCAGCAGGCGCCTTCAGCGAAGAAACCTGTCGGGCCAAGGCGCAGGGCCCAGTCCACCATGAGTTCGGCCACTTTTTAGGCCTCAAGCACGAGCACCAGCACCCTGGCGTCCCTGACCGCGTATCGGACGCCGTCCGCCGCTCTCAGGGCGACCAGGAGGCCCCCCTTCCGGCGGAAGCCGCAGATGACCACATCCTCACCCCCTATGACATCACCTCCGTTATGCATTATGGGTTCATCGTGAATGAACCACTGATTGAATCGCTCATTGCACAAGGAGGTTTTGAGGAAAACTTCAGGGCTACCGACGACAGAAGTGAGTTCTGGAGTCCCGCCCAAGGTCGCTGGCTTCCCACCTACTCCGATTACATGACCAACGCCTTTTCCCCAGGCGACATCCACTTGCTACAAAGTCTCTACGGAGCTCCAGGAACCCCATGAAGCGTTTCATCCTCCTGTCCGTCCTCATCCTCTCCTCCCTCAGCACCCAGGCCCACACGCCTCAAGCCGCCTGCGAAGGCTTCATGCGCTTGCAAAACCACTTCTTGCGGCAAGCGATCCGCGACGGTGGCTACTCTATCCCCGAAGCGGGATTTGACACCGACGCCGAGGAAAGATCCCGCCGCGAGATCGAGTCTCGGGCCCTACGGGCCATTGGGCTCCTTTCCAACATCACGCCCGCCGCCCCGGTCGGTTGGATCTTTGGCATTCTCGGCGCGGGTCCAGCCGAAGCCGCCACCATCACCGGAAGTTATTTGCGAGACGATGAAGCCTTCGCCAGGTTTTTCACCCTGCGGGCCAGCTCAGCCTGCACGTACATGACAAACGCCTACGGGGACGATGCCCGGAGACTCCGCGAGAACGTGATGGCCGTGCATGGTATCGTGTTCAACGACGACTGCGGCTGCTGAGACACTTTAGGCTGGCGGTGGAAAGGTTTCCAGCGGCCGTGGCTTCCCTCCAGGAAGTGCTCCGGTCAAATTCCCAGGTCTTCCATTCCTCATGGGTCACCCTCAGCACGAGGTTGCGCAGCCCGTACTTGGTGATGCCGGTCTTTACCTCGGGCACGCCCTGCAGCCCCAAGCGGCGCTTGAGCCATGGATATTGTTTGAACCCGTCTTCGCTACTTTCCACCACGAACGTGGGAAGCTCCCACTGCCCCGCCAGCCACTCGCCTTCCGCCTTCTGGTAGGCCAGGACTCTGCCGGAGCGCTCCACCACCACCCGCACCAAAACCACCTGGTGCTCCTGGGCCTTTTTCTTCGTCGCCACTCCCCGGGGAAACGCCAGGGGATTGCGGCGAGCGAAGGCATGACAATCCCGGCTCACCGGGCACAACTCGCAAGCTGCCCGGCGCGCCTGGCAGATCGTACGCCCGAGGTCCATTAACGCCTCGTTGAACGCGCGGAAGGAAAGACCCCTGCGGGATGGCAGTATCTCGCCGGCGTCAAAGCGGCGCTGGATCTCTTTTTGCAGAGCCCCCCCTTTGGGCAGGTCGATCCCCTGCAGGCGCGCCAACACGCGCTCAAGGTTGGCATCCACCGCCAGCGCCGGCTGGTCCATGCCGATGGCGAGCAGGGCGTTCGCGGTATACGGGCCGATGCCGGGGATGGCGAGCAAGGCTTCCACCGAGCGGGGGAAATGTCCTCCGTGCTCGCGTGCAAGCGTCTCGGCGATCTTCTTCAGGTTCTTGGCTCGCCGGTAGTACCCCAACCCTTTCCACGCCACCAACAGCTCTTCTTCGGAAGCTTCCGCCAATGATTGCAAGTCAGGGAAGCGGTTAAGGAAGCGCTCGTAGTGGTTCTTCACCGTGCCCACGGTGGTTTGCTGGAGCATGATCTCGGAGACCAGCGTGCGGTAAAGGGAGCGCTCGCGACGCCAAGGAAGGTCGGGGAAAGAACTCTGGGACCAGCGGATCAGCGGGACGTACATGGCCCGATTATGGGGGGCGGGAGGCTCAACGGCAAGAGCTGGCCAAGGCGTCGGCGGCAGCCACCATGTCCTGCCCGGTGAAACTCCCCTTATCCCCGCGTAAGCGCGCCCCGTGGGCGGCGAGGAAATCCGCGAATTCCTTCTGGAGCTCGTGAACGTCCGTGACGACGACCAGCTTCTTGGCTTCCGAGTTCTCGATCCACTCCATCAACCGTTTGGCGTCGTTCATGCCGACGTTCTGGCAGGCTGACGACATGGAGCCCATCTCGCGCTTGGAGGTATCGTACATCATCACGCTGACTTTTCTCTGGAACCCACAGGCTTCATCCAGCTTCTTCAGGAATGCTTCCCGCCGGCAGTGGCCTTGGGCGTCCGCCCAGTCCATCTCGCGCATAGAGGAGCTAGTGTCGATCCACACTTCCAAAGCCGGTGTGGGAACACCTTTGCTGGGCTCGGGAACGGCCTTCCCGCAAAAGAGGTCGAAGGCGTATTTCGGGTCGCAGGACACAAGGCTGCGGTCCACACTCTTGGCGGAGGGCAATTGGGGCAACTCCTCCGGCACGAACTCGTTCTCGGGTCTGTCTGGGGGGGCGGCCGTGGGCTTATACAGGCCGACCTGGGGGTCAAAGCAGTAATCCCCCACCTGTTCGCAGGCCTGGGCCACCCGGACGCCCCGCACGGGACCTGGGAAAAGACGCCGTTCGAGTTCGGCCGACTTGGAGGCGGTGAGGAACCACACCTCCAACTCCTTAGGAGCGGCATGGGCGGCGCCAAGAAACGAGAGAAGGACGAGAATAATCAAAACTCCACGCTCCGCTGCCGAATGTAGCGGAAGACCGCATCTCCCAAATCCACCATCAGATCACGATCGGCGTGCTCCAGGTCGAGAAATTCGGTGATGTAAGCCTTTTGCCGCGGAGAGAGGGTCTGCAGCTTGTCACGTATGCCCAGGTGCGCGTTGGCGGTGGGTGCGCTGGCGGTGCTGGCCTCCCCGAATGGTATGTCCCGGGTTTTCCCGCCGATGTTGATGGAGGCGGTGGTGCGGGTGCGCGACTGAGCGTCTCCGCCGGGCGAGGCCGCGGGAGCCTCTTGTCCCCCACCGGCCGAGCCGGGCGCCGCAGCGACTTTTTGGTCTTTGTAGAATTGCACCAATCGCTTGAACGTGTCGGTGGAGTCCTCCCCCACGCCATCGATCACCTCGTGCAAGGGAATGCCGAGGGTGGCGATGATGTTCGCCACTAACTGCGCGTCCACGGTGGCGGTTTTCAAATTAAGGAAGCGGCTCATGGTGGAGATTCCCACGTTGGTCATCTCCGAGAGCTCTTTTTGGGTGAGCCCTCCCCGCAGCTGCATGTACTTGCGGACCACCGCCAGGAAGTTTTCCAGGAAGTCGGGAGCGAAGTTGATCATGGGATCCCACCTTGGTTCCGGGAGTTGCAAAGGACCCCCTTCAAGCAATGTATCGGAATTGCAGAAAATTGCATTATGGAAATTAATTGCTTGACGCCATGCATCCAGTGCTTTACAATTGCAGTCAGGAACACGCTCGAACCCAAAACGGGGGAGAACATCATGCGCACCGTGATTGAAGGACTCGAAATCACTCACTTTGAGCAGCATCAACGGGTTCAGGATGAAACCTTGAGCTCTCTCACCATCACTGCCCAAGCCCTTGCGGGCTCCACCGTGCAATCAAGCACTTACACCTCAGTGATGTTCTCCTCCTGCGTGTTTTATGCCTGTAAGTTTCAAGGGGTTACGTTCCGAAACTGCAATTTCAAGCAATGTCGCTTTGAATTCAGCCATTTCAAAGGCTGTCACTTTGATAACTGCACGTTCGAGGACTGTTTCTGGGCCGCCAGCAGTACCCAGGACAGCACCTATGTGGACTGTGAGTTGGACCCCCACTTGTCGACCCTGACCGAAACCAACCGCAACGTGCTCCATCTGACTTTCGCCGAACGCTGGGCCCTGGAAGAAAGCCTGGCCGCCTGAAATGCCACTTGGGGACGGCCCTACCCTCCGTCCCTTATTCACGCCCCGGGTGGCAACTGACTGCCGCCCGGGGTGTCTACACCAAAAAAGGACGCACGATGAGTTACGCCAGCTTGATGAGCTACGCCTGCATGATGGTGCTGACGTTGGGATTGTTGCTTTCCCTTTACGGGGGCCTATGAATCCAGCTCGCGCACGAAGCGCCGTACCGGCCAGGCCACGAAGGTCAGCACGAGTGCGGGTAACACGAGGTTCAAGCCAATAAACACGGCTGCCTCGGGAGTGGTGCGGATGTTTTGATCCACCGGGAAGCCACCCATGAAGACTTGCCCACCTCCCGTGACTAGCGCCATGTCCACAGGGACGAAATGGCACACTGTCAGGGCGGCCATGGCGAGAAGGTTCCCCGCGGCCATACCGAAAACCAGGACCCAAATCGTTTCCATGGAGAGAAGTCGCCAGACCCAAGCCCGGGAGGCCCCCAGTACCCGCAGCGCGCGGAACTCCGCTTTGCGTTCACGAAAGGAGAGCCCGAGGGTGTTGGCGGTCGCCAAGGCCACCACGAGCAAGAAGAAGAAGATGGTCATTTTGGTGAGATTGTCGCTGAACGAAGCCGCGGCCTGGATGTCAGGTAAGAGGTCCCCCCACGGCCGCACGAGGAGGCCAGCGGGCATCCGTAATTTTTCGGGGACCTCCTCATAAGTGACCAAGGCGTGCACGGACGCGCCTGGAACGCACATTAATTCACGGGCGTCGTCCAGGGCCATGAAGCCGAACCCAGCCTCGAATTCTCCCCCACCCAGATCCACCACGCGCCACACGCGCAGTAACTCCTGGATCATGGTGCCATCCAAACCCTGCCCGATGGCCGCGACGTCGTCTCCCGGCCTGACCCCGAGCTCCCGGGCCAACTGGGCACCTAAGACGACTTGGCCCTCGGGCAGTTCCGACCAGTCCACCCCCAGTTTCCCTAAGCCGGACGCTCGCATTTCGCGGCGTAGGTCCAGGCCTTGAATGGCGACGCTGCGGGAAAGCTTCTCACCCGCCAACAGCAAGGGAACCCACACGCGGGGCACCCACTCCCCTTTGATTGGTGGAGTGGGAAAAACTTTGGTCATGTCCGGCGGGCGATGGGCCCCCCGCCAGAAATCCGCATCCACGATCTGTGCGTGTCCTTGGTTGAAGGCGAGGAAATGGCCCACCATCTGCCTGGTGGCGTCGTTGCGGAAGTTGAGGATCCACACCACCACCGCGAGCCCTCCCCCCACCGCGAGCAGGAGCAAACGCGTGCGCCTGGGCTGACGACGGAGGTTTTTGCGGGCAAGCGTCCACGTGCGTATCCGATCACCCATGGGCCGTGGTCCTTTCCATCTCGCCCACCACCTTGCGCATGCTCCATAAGTAGCCGGCGAAGATGACCACGAAGTTAAAGGCCGCCATGGCCGCGAATGCTTCCGGACGGTAGAGCGGCGTCACCACCTGGGGAATCTGGATGCCCGCCCGGGCCGAGGCGGTTTGACCCAGCCACGCGAGGTCGATGCCCACATGGGAGGTCCCCCACGCGAACATGCCTCCCACCACTCCGGTCACCACCATCGTGAAGAGATACAGCCAACCTGCCTCGAAAACCCCGAGCCGCAACAAGGCTGCGCGGGGCACTCCCACGGTGGAGAGCATGCGCAACTCCGGAAGGCGTTCCTGCCACAACACCGCGATAGGGGCGCCGATGGCCAGAATTCCCACCGCCAGCATGTAGATCATGAAGAAGCGGGTGATTCCGTCCTGAAGGCCAACCACCGCCGCGAGCTCCGGGTGGACCTGCTGCCACGTGCGCCGGGGAAATGCCTTCAAAGACGCCGGCGCGGGACCGGGGCCGGGATAGGCGACCAAACGGTGGAAAAGACCCGGATCGTCTGGAAGCCCCAGCAAAGTGCGCATTCCAGAGTGGGACAAGTACAAATAAGTTTCTTCGTAGCTGGGCCCGTGACGGCGGTAGATCCCGGCCACGCGCAAATTTTCGGAACGCAGTCCTCCATCGCCTGTCTGGACATAGATGGGTACGTTGTCCCCCGGAACCACGTCCAAAGCCCGCGCCAAGGATTCCCCTAGCACGGCTGCAAAGCCCTCCTGACCATCCAGCCAACGCATCTCGGGCATGCCGAACAAGGAAATGTGTTGCGAGGGATGGATGCCGATGAGTTTCACGCCCCTGGGACCGTCCGTATGAACGATGGTGGCGGGGGATACAAGTTCGGGTGAAGCCCGCCAGCCCTCGGGCCAGGTCAATCCCGTTGGGAGCGCGGCAGGAGGAAACGGACTGCGTTCACGCTCGTAGGCGGGAGCGAGCCATTGCAGCTCTCCGGTGTTGGCGGTTTTGATCGCGTCCACCAAGTCGGCGTTTTTGGCGTCGAACACGGCCACCATCCAAAGGGAAAAGACGCAGACGCCAGTCACCGTGGTGAGCACGAATGCATTGCGGCCCCGCTGCCGCCACACCATCCGAGCGGCGTGGCGACAGGCGAAGGCCCATGGGAAGCGGGGGAGGGTCATACCAGGCCCGCGGGATTCTCGAAGTGGCGCCTGAAAGACTTTGCCATTTTAGAAGCGTGCACGCCATCGATCACGCGGTGGTCGAAGGTGACTCCGAACTTGATGCGCTGGCCGACCCTGAGCTGTCCCGTGGCCTCATCCACCACGGCCCCTGGGCGGGCGGCACCCACGGCGACGATCAGCGGGACGCGGCTGTAGTAAGGAATAGGCGTGAAAGCGAACTCCGCGCCCAAGGAGCCAATGCTGGTGACCATGACGCTACCAAATGGATCCCGTTCCACGTTGAGGGCGGGGGACCAGAGGTTGAGGTTGAAGAGGACGAACCCGATGCCGTCAAGCACGTAACGCAGGAGCATGGTAGGGACGAAGCCAACGACACTCTTGATCTTGTTGAAGTGTGGGTCGCCTTCGGCACGCAGGCGTCGGGCGCGCTGGTTCACCTCGGCCATGGCCTCGGCGAGAGGCTTTTTGTCCAAGCCACGCAAGACGATGCCGGTGAGGTCCTCCCCTTCTTCATCCACCGCCACGTGGAGAAAAACGTCCACGTCCTCGCGCTGCCAGAGTTGCCCCCAGCGCACCACGCGGTTGATGACGGGGTTTTCTTGGATGGTCTTGGCCACCGCCTTTGCGGCGAGATGGGTGAGCGTGAGTTTCTCGCCGCGGTCGTTATACTCGCGCACCATCGCCAGGGCGGGGCCCGCATCCAACTCCACCATGCCGTACACGCTGGAATCGCCGGACACCCGCCAAGTCCCCAGTGAGATCTTGCGCCAAGGGGACATGCGGACTTTCTTGATCTTCGCGATGTTCTTTGAAATCATCCCTGCATGTCCCTGCCCAGACTCCAGGAGCGCTTCCGCGCGGTGGCCCCGTTCCTGGCGCTGCTGGTGGTTTACGCCGTTCTCTACTTGCTGAACAACCGCTTCCAGTGGCGAGAGGCGTGGACTGTTCCACGGACACCCGTCGATGACGCTGTCGCACTCATGCCTTCCGCCATTTATCTTTACATACTCGCCTACCCCCTTCCAGCCGTGTTTTACGGATGGCGCGTGGAGCATGGCGACCACCGCCCATTCCTGCGCTCCTTTGCGGCCCTGACTTTGTTGAGCAATTTGTTTTTCTTCCTGATACCAACAACTGTTCCCCGTCTTTCCCCCTCATGGCACGCCATGGGGGGAGCCGAGCAGTTTCTTTTCAGCCTCGTCCTCACCGCAGACCAGCCTTACAACTGCCTGCCGAGTCTGCACGTGAGCACCGTGGCCCTCGTGGCGCTGCATGCCTGGGAGTTGAACCGGCCCTTGGGTTTATTCCTGGCCGCCATCACGCTTTCGATTGCCTGGTCCACTTTGGCGGTGGGGCAGCACTTGGCCCTGGACGCCTTGGGGGGGGCCATTGCGGCGGTCCTGTCGTATTTGCTCGCGCCCCGCCTATGGAGAACAAAGTATGAAGCCTGATTCCCTGCCTCCTTGGCCCAAGGGATCCGCCGAAGAAAAAGTAACGAGGTTTTACGCCCACGGCGTGGAGAACTACGGGGACTTCCATGGCGGTTACCTGAATTTTGGTTGGTGGGACGACGGCCAGGAGGATTACCTGGTCGCTGCGGAAACTCTCGTGCGCAAGCTCGCGGGCATGCTGCGGCTGGCTCCGGAATCGCGCCTGCTCGATGTGGCCTGTGGCATGGGCGGCCAGGACGTCTTGATCGCCAAAGAATTCCCAGTGGGCAAAATTACCGCCTTCGACCTCATGGCTGAACACCTCGTCCACGTGAAGCGCCGTGTGGACGCCTCGGGTACGGGCGACAAGATAGAGATGCGCCAGGGTACGGCCACGGCGTTGCCCTTTCCCGACGCTTCTTACGACCGCGTCTTGTGCATTGAGGGCATCGTGCACTTCAAGACCCGGGAGAAGTTCTTCCAAGAGTGCCAGCGCGTGCTCAAACCCGGGGGCCGCGTGGTCTTTTCCGACTACGCCGTCCGTAAGGAACCCCGGAACGCGGCGGAGCGGGGGATCCTGCGCCTCGTGACAGCCCTTTGGAACATTCCCTATGAGAACGCCGATTCCCCCCGCCAGTACAAAGCGCGCTTGGAGCGCAATGGTTTCAAGAACGTGGTGGTGCACGAGGTGGGCGAGAGGGTGATCCCCGGTTACTGCCGGGAACAGGCGCGCCCCGAGTGCATCGCCGAACTGGTCCGCATCCGCGGTTGGTTCGCCGGGCGCGTGGGCCACGTCATCGACGTGGTGCTAGACAAGGCCTACCGCATGGGATTGGTGGAGTACGTGCTGGTGGAAGCGGACGTGGCCAAGTAGGGTTCAGCCCTTGCCTCGTTTGATCCAGGCTCGGTCGTCTTCCCTGGGCTTCCAACCCGTCGCCGCGGTGATGACTGACTCAAGCTTGCGGTAGACCCCGAAGTAGTCCAGGCCGCGGTTGAGGACGCCGGACGTGATGGCGTAGTCGGTGGTGTGATCCCCCGAATGGTGGCGGGCGTGGTTTTCGCGGCTAAGGACGAGTCCCGTGCGTCCCACCGTCCGCACCACCCAACCAGGGTCGGTGGCATGCGCCCATTTGTGGATCTGGTTGGTAAGTACGATCCAAACGGTGAAGCTGAGGCAGCCCGCCACGGACACGCCTTCCCATCCCAGCGCCGCGGGCACGACCAACACTGGCAAACTGATCATGCAGCAAGCGCCGTTGGTCTCAACCCAGCCGTGGGTGATGATCTTCTCCGGCAACACGTGGTGCTCGCGGAAACTGTGGATGAGGGTGGGACCCAAGATGGGCCAGTCCGAGCGGCCCCAGGTGTCGGCGAACCAGTGGACGGTGCCAGAAATGAAGTCGGCGAGCAGCCATGTGCCGACCAGGACGGCCGCTAGCTGCCAAGACCATGCCGGCGGATTTCTCCACAAAATCATGGCCAACCATGCGCACAACCCCAGGTTCGCTGCCACGCAGGCGCTTTCCCAGAGCCGATTGCTCGGAGGTGGTGGCGGGATGATGGGATTCTTCGCCGGTTCCATGCCGCTCCGATTGTATAATGGGGAGGCATGACACCGGAAGCCTCCATCAGCCTATGGTTCCGCCTGCTGCGAGAGCGCGGCGAATGCATGGATTTCACCATCTGCCGGCGCCACGCCCGGACGGGTGAGCTCAAGGAAAACGAATTCTTCCACGGGGACGTGGACGGCATTTCGGCCATCCTCCGTCTGGTCCAAGAGGACGGGGAAACCGAGCTGTACCTGCCGCAGCTCCCACCGCGCCCGTTTCCCCCGGCGGCTTTCGTCTGGTTGTCGTTCTTCCGCTACCTCGCGCGACTCCCCTTCCGCTCCCCGCCCTGGACGCTGCCCCCCACGGGATGGGCCCCCATCCCCGGGAATCCCGAGCGGCCCACCGCCCGGGCCTTCGCAGTACTGGATGAGGCGCAGACGAAGAAAGTGTGGGAGAACGCCAAGGCTTTGGGCGTGGGGCGCATGGCGTATTTGCTCCACCATCTGGATCGAGCGGTCCTCCCGTGGTTGGCAGAAAGCCCCCACCCACGCCATTGGCTCCTGCCCGTGCACCTGCGCCCGAATCTGGACCTCACCCAGCCAGCCCAAGGCAACATGACGGGATTCGCCGACGCCGCCATCCGGGACCGTGATGATCCCGTCACTCTGGAGCGCCAACTCCGCCGCGTCTTCAACCGCGGAGACCACTATGGGGGCTGGCGCGGGGTGGCCCTGGGTCAAGTGCTGGGGGAGAACCTGCTGCGGAAAGTGGTGGGGCTCAATGACCGGCTGCAGGTGCGCACGGGCGTGTTCACCTACCTGGGAAACTGGAACTCTAGGTCAGGGTCGGCGTTCGATTGGTTCGGCTACCCGCCCGTGCTGCGGGCCCAGCCGTTCGGGGCCATGAGCAGCTCCCTGGACGGTCGCCAGGTCCTGACCGTGCTGATGCACCCGTCCCTGACGCGCTCGCCGGATACCGCGCGTGAGGCGCTGGAACGTTGGGTTCAAGGGCTCACGGCGGGCGGCTAGGCGCTCGAGTGTGGTGGCCTTCACCTCACGGAAGCGTTTGAAGTAGTCCCGGTGGTTGGTCTCCGCCCAGCGGTCCCAGAAATTGTAGTACAGGCCGAAGTTACTGCGCGGGTGCGAGTGGTGCATGGAGTGGTGGGTGGCGCTGTTGGATTCGCGCAAAAGGGGGAAGTCGTACAGGAAGCGCGGGTAGAACTCGTAGGGCATGTGGCCCGCGGTGTTGGCGGCGAACATAAAAAACCACATGAAGTACAGTGTGCCCATGGACACGGGCACAACGAACGGGAAAACTAGAAAGAAGCCGAAATGGATGGCGGCTTCCACTGGGTGGAAGCTGAAGACGCTGAGTGGCGTCGGCACGGTCGCGCGGTGGTGGAAGTTGTGGCGCTTGAGGAGCCAGGGCCAAGCGTGCATGAGACGATGGGTCCAATAGAAGTAGGCGTCGTGGGCCAGGACCACCAGCGGCAGGCTGAGCAGATCCCAACCTAGGTCGTCTCCGCCCCAACCTTCGCGGATGGTGAGCCATCCCGTCTCTCGGGCCCAAGCCATGGTGCCCAGGGTGATGGCCAACACGACGAAGGAACCCAGGGTCCCCGTCACCTCGTGCTTCCACAACACATGGTCTCGCAGGACGCGCACCTGCCAGGGGCCGAGCAACCCCGAGGGACGAAGGCACAGACCCACGTGCAGGGGCACGCAGACCATCAGCCACAGGCCGGCGGCCGCACCGAGATGGGAAAGGACGAAGGACAGTCCTTCAGCCATCCTCATCCTCCCGGTGCTTCACGAACTCCCGCATGCGGGGATGCTTGGACGTCTCAAGGCTGGGCGCGAGGGTTCCGAAGGCCCAGTCCCAAATGGGAGACACCTGGCCGAAGTTCACCCGTGGACGCACATGGTGCGTGAGGTGGAAATCCTGGAGCCACTTGAGGGGACCTCCTTTCCATACTTGTTGGTGAACCAGGTAGTGCACCCATTCGTAACCGAAATAAATCAACATGAGCGCAGTGGTGAGGTAGAGCGCCGCCAGGGAGTTCCCTCCAGTGATGGCCCAGAGGATGCCGAAGTGGAGGAAAGCCCCCGCCACGCCCGTGACCCAGCCGGAGGTGATCACGGCCAGGTCGTCGGGCGTCTCATGGTGGTAAAGATGGAAGGAGCCCACCACGTTCTTGAGCCACTTCTGGCGCGGGTTCCAATGGAAGTAGAAACGGTGGATGAGGTATTCCACGTAAGTCCAATAGAAATACGCCAGGGGAAGCGCCACCAAGGCCCACAGCGGCTCGAAGGTTCCGGAACTCTCCACGATGGCGCATACGCCGAATGCCACCAACGGCAGCAGGAACCAAAGCACGCCCCACGGGTTCTTCGCTGCGAAGAACTTCAGGAGGTAGCGGTGTTCCTGGACTATGTAGGTCGCTTTGCTCAAGCCAGGGCCTCCCCGAACAGGCGGTTGCTGAAAGAGCGGCGGTCATAGAACTGGGGAGTCATGCGGATGACGGCGGAAGCATGGTCGAGCTCACGGATGGCCTCGTGGGCCAAGCCGTCGATCTTCGTGTTGGCCAAGGGGACCATGCCATCGTTGGGGAGGCCCCAACCATGCATGAGGTCCCGGGTGATCTTGAGGATGGAGTCGAAGCGGCCGGGCTCGGGGCTCTTGCTGCTGCCCACACACTGGATGTTGAGGTGGCGGCCAATGGCCTTGATCTCGGCGGCGTGCTCGGCTACGTAGGCACGGCGGTGTTGGGTGGTGAGTTCCTCGGCGGAACGGATGTCCCCGCGCATGAGCTGGAAGCCCATCCAGGTCATGGAGCGCCGTAGGTCGCCCCCTAGGGCGAAATCGGCCAACGGCGTCCCCAGCAGCGGGCTTTGCATGAAAATGGCCTTCTTGATCTTCCGGTGGGTTTCCGGGTAGCGAATCAAGCAGTCCAGGGAGTCCACTCCCCCTTTGCTGTGGCCGAATAGAATGACACTGCCGTCTTCCTTGGCCATTAGCAGATCCCGGATGGCCTGGGAGTTGGGTCCGACCAAACCCTCGGTATGGATAGGGGCGACCTCGTATTCCACCCCACGCTGCTCAAGGTACGCCATCTGGTCTACGAAATAGACACCCAGGACGCCGTTGATGAACGGCGAAAACATGCCGGGGACGAAGCAAACACTTGGTTTCATGGGCACGATTCTCCCACTATGGGTTTTCTTTAGGCCAGAAGAGTGCAATCCCCCGGCCAGACCATGCTAGGCTAACCCCATGGGATTCCTCGCCAAACGCCGCCAGCTGATAGAGCTGCAAGACCTCCCGTGGCTCCCCTCCTCGATCCGTAACGGGGTCACGGACTACCTGCAGTTCACTGTGTCCACCTTGAACCTCTACGCCCCAGCAGAAGCGGTGGTGTTGGACCTCTTCCAACGAGCCGGGACTCACGAGGTGGTGGACTTGTGCTCCGGTGGGGCAGGCCCCCACCGCGAACTGCGCTCACGCCTTGCCCAGGCCACCGGCAAGAACGTGGTGGTCACCCTTACGGACAAATTCCCCAACGTGGAACTTTTCCGCCGCCTGGAGGCCGGTAGCCGAGGGACCCTACGTCACTTGGACTTTTCGGTGGACGCGCGCGCGGTTCCCGCCGGTATCCATGGGGTGCGCACGCTCTTCACCGCCCTCCACCACTTCACGGACGCCGACGCCCGCGCCATCTTGCGGGACGCTTTCGAAAAAAGGCGACCCATCGCGGTCTTCGAGTTCACAGAACGCCGTTGGGTGAACCTTCTGGCGGCGATCCCCACCCCGCTGTGGATGTTTCTTTTTACTCCCCTCTTGCGGCCCTGGAAGGTCTCGCGTTTCTTCTGGACCTACGTCATCCCCGCCATACCGGCGGTAGCCTGGTGGGACATCACCGTCTCCATCTTGCGCACCCGCGACGAGCGGGAGCTGCACGGGTTGCTAACGCCATTGCAGGCGCCGGATTACGAGTGGCGCGTGGGGCGCACGCCCACGGGCTTCGGCATGGGAGTCATCTACCTCACGGGTTGCCCCAGGAAGGAACGCTGAAATGAGAAGACCTCCCGGCCCTCCCCTGCACGAAATATTCCGCAATGGTCTTCAGGCTCGCAGGGACATTCTGGGATTCGGCCGCGAGTTGCTGGAGAAATACGGTGACCTGGTGGCGCTGCGGGTGGGCCCCCTCAACGTCATCGTGGCCAACCATCCCGACCATTATAAACACGTGCTGCGCGACCGCTGGGAAATCTATCCCAAGAGCGCCCGCTACCAGCTCTTCGCCCCCATGATCGGCAATGGCCTCTTGATCAGCGAGGGCGACGTCTGGAGGAAGAAGCGACGACTGGTCCAACCCGCTTTCGCCCGCCCCGTGCTCGAGGGCTTCGCCCCGCTCATGACAGAATCCGTGCGGGGGATGATGAATTGCTGGGGTGAGGGTCCCCTCGACGTGTATGGGCACATGTGCCAGGTCACCCTCCGCATGGCCTCCCGGGCCTTCTTCGGCGTGGACATGGGCGCCGAGGGCACTAAGATCTCCTTGGCCCTGGACCTCTTCATGAAAGAGGCCGAGGCGCGCACCCTGAGCGCCGTCCCCCGGCTGCGCGAGATCATCCCTTCCGCCGGAAAACGTGACTTCGACCGTTCCGTCGCCCTGATGGATGAGGCGATCTACGGCATCATCCGCCAGCGTCGGGGGCAGCCCGCCGGCGCCCACAACGACCTGCTCGACAAGTTCATGCACAACGCCGACCCCGAAACTGGGCACATGTACACGGACAAGGAGCTGCGGGACGAAGTCGCCACCATGCTCATCGGCGGCCATGAAACCAGCGCCAACACCATGGCGTGGATGTTCCACCTGTTGTCCCTCAACCCGGAATGGCAGGAGCGGCTCGGCGAAGAGGCCCGCAAGCTGGGGCCCAGGGATCCCTCACCCGCCGACGTCCTCCACCTGCCCGTCGCCCGCGCGGTGATCGAGGAAACCATGCGCCTACTGCCCGCAGTGTGGATCTCCACCCGCCAGGCGTCGGAAGACGACGAGATGTGCGGCTACCACGTCCCACGCGGCACCATCGTGGCCCTCCCCTCCTACTTCCTGCACCGGCGCAAAGCCTACTGGGGCCCCAACGCGGACGAGTTCGACCCGGGTCGCTTCCTCGGGGGTTCCTCCACCCACACCGCCAACTTCGCCTTCCTGCCGTTCGGCGCGGGGTCCCGCTCCTGCATCGGCGCGGGCTTCGCCATGCTGGAAATGACCTTGCTCACCGCCATGGTCATGCGCGAGTGGCGGTTCGCCCCCCTGGAGGGCTTCCCCGTCGTCCAGGATGCCAGTATCACGCTCAGGCCGAAGCACGGCCTGCGCTTGAGGGCGCGAAGGGTTTAGTTCGCCGGCACCAGACGCGCGTTATTCTGCCAAGTGGGATCCAGCACATGGCGCCCGCTGGCGCGGTCCTGGGTGATCCGGTAATCCTGCAACAGCACGGGGAAGGGCTCACAGCCTCCCATCCTCTTGTCTCCACAGGCAGCGATGAAAAGACGGGCGATGGCGAGGCCCGAGCGCGGGAAGAGGGCGCGATAATCCACGGTTGGGGTGGTGATGGGCGCGGCCAGGCGTCGCGCTTCGGGCAGGGGCAGCTTACCACGGCCATTGAAACGGCGGGTGGAGGTCACGAGCTCGCCTCCCATGTCACGGGCGGCGTCGGTGTATTTGGCCGCGATGTCTTCGCCCAGCGCCAAGCGGTACGGCGTTCCGTCCAGAGAATCAATCTTCTCAAAGTGGACTTCCTGGCCGGCAAATGTCCCCACCACCACGGAGGCATGGAGCAGCTCGTCCATGCCGGCGCGCTTGACCTTGTACAGAACCACGTCTCCGAAACGCCGAGCACCCGTCACGGGGTCGGAGAAGGTGTTTTTCTCCAAGTACAGCTCGGCATCGTAGCGGCCATACCAAAAGGCGGTGAAGTTGAGCTTGTTGGGGGTCGATGGATGCAGCAGCCTGACGGCTTCCCAGGCGGTGCCCCAGCAGTTGGCGAAAGAATGCATGGCGAGTTCGCCCTTAGAATTGTACTCGTGGTCACCGAAAGTGAAGGCCTCGTCCATCAGCGCGCGGTTAACGGGCTCGTAATGGTGCACGCCCAGGAGGTTCTTGCCCACGGTGGCCTGCATGAACGGCGGGAGGAAATCCACCAATGAAATGTGCCGGCCGGGAACGGGCTGTGTGGGGCCGAAGCCCGTCTGCGCGCGCACCTGGGCCAATGCCCCGGCGTTAAGGCCTGAGAGGTCCACGGTGAGAAGGTATTGGTCCTGGACATGGCGGCGCAGGTCCCCGTGGCGCAAGGGGATCTTGCGCAAGGTTTGCGCCTGGGCGGTGGAGATGAGGAGAAGGGCCAGCAAGAGCTTGGTCATAGAACCTCGCGCGCCCGTCATACCATAAAAACGCGATGGTCAGGGGCTAGCTGGGAGAATTTACACTGGTTTCCCCGTCTTAAGCTTTATTTGCCCTTGCTGACCCGGGTCTTGGGGGGGGCCTTGAACTCGAAATGCCCGGCGGGGAACCCCACACCAGCCTTGAAGGACAGAAAGCGAAGAGTAACCTTCTTTCCGTCGGCGTGCTGGAGCCGCAGCTCCTTGAAGTCCCCCAGGCCCGTGGCTTTCAAGGCCTCGCCCGCCCCCTCCAATTCGGCCCGGTCCATCCCGAGTTCTTTCCTGGTCTTCGGGGTGAAACTCAACACGAGCTTCTTTCCCTCATGCGAAACGGCGTAAGCAGCGTTGGACTCCGTGCCATGCTTGAGGGCGTCCAAGAACTTGGCCAACGGCAGGTCGTCGGACTTCTGCTCTACCACCTGGCCTTCCTCCCCTTCGATGAAGGGTGGGGTGTAGTACCAGCTCATGCGGGGGTTCGCCACGAAGGTGGAGGGGTCGGGGGAGAGCACCTGGAAACGGATGTGCCGCGGGTATTGGTAGTCGATCCTCCCCCGGCTCTTCTTTTCCTTGCCGGTGGCGGCGGAAATGAAACTCTCCTCATACTCGGCGGTGAAGGTGGACGGCAGGAATGCCGCCCACGAGGCGCACGGGAGGAGGAGTGCGAGGGCCAGGGTCTTCATCAATGCAGCTGAACCGACACGGCCTTGGACACGCCCGGTTCCTGCATGGTCACGCCGTAGAGCGTGTCGTTGAGTTCCATGGTCTTCTTGTTGTGCGTGATGAGGATGAACTGGGTCTCGGAACTCATCTCGCGCAACAGCTCGTTGAAGCGTCCTACGTTGGCGTCGTCCAGCGGGGCGTCCACTTCGTCCAAGAGGCAGAAGGGGGACGGCTTCACCAGGAAGATGGAGAAGATCAAGGACACCGCGGTCATGGCCTTCTCACCGCCCGACATGAGGGTGATGGACTGCATTTTCTTGCCCGGCGGCTGGGCGATGATGTCCACGCCCGCTTCGGGGGAATCCGGATCCCCGGTAACCTCCAGACGCGCGCTGCCACCGCCGAAGATGATAGGGAAAACCTTGCTGAAGCGCTCGTTGACCTCGTGGAAGGCCTCCTTGAAGCGCTCGCGGCTCTTTTCGTCGATGTGCTGAATGGCGGTGAGCAGGTCGCCCAGGCTCTTCTTGAGCTCCTCTTCTTGCGCCTTGAGGAAGTCGTGCCGCAGCTTCTGGCGGTCGTAGTCCTCGATGGCCTGCCAGTTGATCTCGCCCAGCCGGTTGAACTCGGTCCGGCATTCCTTGAGCTTTTCGCGGTACTCGCGCACCTCAGCCGGGAAGCGCTTGGTGAATTCCCAGGCCTCGGCTTCCACGGTGACGGGGCCATCCTCGCCCTCCATGAGGTACATGGTAGAGACGTCGGCGAGCCCTTCCACCTGCTCGGCAGAGAGTTCCAGGTGCGCCATGATGGTCTTGCGCAGGTCCACACGGTGTTTTTCGAAGGCGTTCTTGACCAGCAGGGCCTCTTCCGTGTTGATCTGGCCCAGGCGGATCTCCAGCTCGACGTTGTCCTTCTCGAGCTTGCTCAGGCGCTGTGAGGCTTCCTTGAGTTCGGTTTCCTTGTCCTGCATGCCCATCAGTATCTGGGAGAGCTGGTCCTTGAGGAGCGACAGGAACTGCTCCTTGTCGCCCAGGGACTCGGCCAGGGTGCGGTTGTCGGACTCGCCGGTGGCGATTTCTGCCTCCGCCTCACCCATCTCGGCTTCGGCCTGCTCCAATTGGAGCTTGTTCATCTCGGTTTTCTGGGTCAGGCGCTCCAGCTGGCCTTCGGTGTCGGCGACCTGGGAGCGCAGGGACTTGAGCTGCTGCTCGTAGGACTGGGCCTTCACCTTGAGCTCCATCAGCTCGTCTCGCTCGTTCTCCCAGCTGATTTTGAGGTCGGTATGGCGGGACTCCAGGTCTTGGACCACGGTGGATCCGCCGGAGGTACGCTCCTCCACGGCCTTGCGCTCGCGGGCGACCTTTTCCTCAGTCTCCATGAGCTCCAGACGCAAGCGTGAAGTCTCGGCCTTCCGGGCCTGCAGGATCTCCAGGCGCGAAGCGCTGGTGCCTTGGGCCGCTTCGCGGGATTCCAGGGCGGCCTTGCTGGCGGCATGAGCCGTAGCCGCTTCCTGATGGGCGGCGGTGAGCTCCTCCACCCGGGTGCGTGCGGCGAGCAGGGCCTCCTCTTTGGCGACGAGGTTGGCTTCAGCGGTGGCGAGAGCGGCGCGCTTGGTCTCTAGCTCGGCGCCCAGGCGCTCGATCAGTCCGTTGCGTTCCACCGGTCCCATGCCCTGGGCGACTTCCGCCCGGCGCAGCCCGTAGGTGATGGTGTTGAGGGATTTCCGGATGAAGACCTTGCCGTCGGGGGAAACGATGCCCTTGAAGCCGATGGCGGGGTTCATCTTGGCGGCGACCGCTTCATCCAGGTTGGTAGCAAGGAAGTAGCCGGACAGCAGCTTGGCCAGGGCCGTGGCGAACGAGGCGTCGGCAGCCTTCACCACTTCTGACAGCGGTCGCACTCCCTCCAGGCCTTGCAGGCGCAGGCGCTCTTCAGTTTCCGGGGAAACCCCGTCTTCCAGCGCCACCAGCACGTCCGCGTGGCGGGTGAGGCCCTCAGCCAAGCGGGCCAGGGCCTCTTTGCCGGTCGTGACCAGTACGGCATCCAAAGCCTCCCCCAGGAGTTCTTCCACCGCGGAGGAGTATCCCTCCTCGCACTGGACCAATTGGCCCAATACGACCAAGCCCGCGCCTTCGTGGCGCTTGACCATCTCCAGCGCGCCGGACTTCTTGCCTTCGGCCTGTTCCGCCATGGCGACCAGTGACTCGCGCTTGCTCTCGGTTTGGATGGTTTCGCGCTGAAGGGCGCGGACTTCGGCGTCCAGCGCCTTAACCTCGGCGACCAGCGACTCGAGTTTGGATTTCTCGGCCGGCAAAGTCCCCAGGATCTCTTCCAGCCGCGCCTTGGCCTGGACGAAGCGATCGCGCTCGCGCATGAGATCGTCGGTGAAGTTAGAGGACTGCTTCTCCAATACCTCGATCTCGGCGGTGAGATCCTGTAGCAGGCGCGCGTACTCCTCCAGCTTGGAGGAGTTGCGGAACTGCTGCTGGTCCAGGGCCGCCAGGGCATCCTTGGCGGACTGGACATCGCGACGGGCGGTCTGTAACTCTTCCTCGAGGTCCACCAGTTGCTGCTTGAGCAGCTCGGCGCGTTCCTCGCGGTCGGCGAAGTCCATGGCGCCGTAGTCGGTGCTCTCGAGTTCCTCCAACTGCGCGCGCAACTCTCCCAGGCGTCGTGAGCGATTCTCAGTGTCGACCGCCAGCTCCTCGTTCTCGCGGGTGCGCGAGGCGATGAGCTTTTCTTTCTCGGCGATGGCCCGGCGCAGGTGCTTGAGGCGCTCTTCCGAAGCGGCAAGCTGTCGGGAGTGCAGGTTGAAATCCTCCTGCGCCTCCTCGATGCGGTTCATGGCGTCGCCTTTCTGGATCCGTTCGTCTTCGAGCAGGAGGTCCAGCTGGTTACGTCGGAGCGTGAGGCGCTCCATCTCTTCCTTGCGCCCTTGCATGATCTGGGCGGCGTTGCTCCAGTCCTGCAGGTACTCGAACTCCTTGTGGGAATCGGTGATCAATTCGTAGCGCTTGATGCGCTCGCGCAGGGTGCGAGCCTTCTCAGCCTTCTCCGCCTGCTTCTCGAGGTTCTTCAGGTTCTTGTAGATTTCCTGCTGGAGATCCTCGAGGCGCGCCAAGTTCTGCTGGGTCTGCTCGATCTTCTTGAGTGAGTCGCGTTTACGAAGCTTGAACTTGGTGATGCCGGCGACCTCTTCGATCATGGCCCGGCGCTCTTCGGGCTTTGCCTGCACGAGCTTGTTGATCTCGCCCTGGGCGATGATGGAATAGGACTTGGCGCCTGCGCCGGTGTCCATGAACACTTCGTGGATGTCTTTGAGGCGCGCGGGCTCACCGTTGATGCGGTATTCGGTCTCGCCGTTGCGGTAGAGTTTGCGGGTGAGCTGGATTTCGGGGGGGCGGACCACGCTGCCCGCGATGTGGATGTGCTTGCCGCCGTCATTCTCGAGAACCAGGGTCACTTCGGCGAAGCCCGCGGGGGAGTACTTGGAAGACCCGGCGAAGATCAGGTCTTTCATGTTAGTGCCGCGCAGGTGCTTGGCCGATTGCTCGCCCATCACCCAGAAGAGCGCGTCCACGATGTTGGACTTACCGCAGCCGTTGGGGCCGACGATACCGGTGATCCCATCATCGAATTCGATGGTGGTGCGGTCCTTGAAGGATTTGAAACCCTGGATGTGCAGGCGCAACAGTTTCATCGCGTC
Organism: uncultured Bacteriovoracaceae bacterium; assembly: GCA_964399165.1. Lineage (GTDB taxonomy): Bacteria > Bdellovibrionota > Bacteriovoracia > Bacteriovoracales > Bacteriovoracaceae > UBA6144. Next base: position 30,944 of record CAYNPO010000015.1, read on the forward strand.
GGTCCTCTCGAAAACGTGTGTGTCGCTTTCCGGCCTTAACGGCGTCCTGCTTTGGGGACCGGGAGCGGTGCCCTCAGTGTCCCCTAGGCCTTTTGGCCTTGTCCAGTTTTTCGTCGGGGCAGTCGGTCACTCATTTCCTAACAGTATGTTTTCATTTATTTAAATTGATGTGCGTCATTAAAAAATGAGACGTAACTTCAAATTTGCCTTATTTTATTAAATCATTCTATGGTGGAAGCTGAATTATGGATGAAACCGACCTCACCATCCTGGCCGAGCTGATGCACCGTGGGCGCGTGACCTGGTCCGAGCTGGCCCAACATGTGGGCCTGTCCTCACCCGGGTTAATGGACCGCGTCCGCCGACTGGAAGAGAAAAAGATCATCCGCGGATACCGGGCGGATTTAGACCCTGAGGCCCTAGGCCTGGGGATCACCGCCTTCGTGGGGGTGTCCTTGGAACGGCCTTCGCACCGGACCGCCTTCCTCAAGCGCGTACGTCAACTGGCGGAAGTTCAGGAATGCCACCAGGTCAGCGGTGATGACGATTTCCTCTTGAAGCTGCGTTGTCGGGGCACCCGGCACCTGGATGAGGTTCTAGGTGTGGGCATCAAGAGTCTACCCGGGGTAGCGCGAACGCGCACAACGGTGGTTCTAGGAACGGAAAAAGAAACAACAGAGCTTCCCCTACCCGAAGTGGGCCAAGGTCCTACGTCTCGAGCATAGTCTCTTTCATGTTTGAATTAGTACTAACTCAAGCGCACCTCCGCTGCGGAGGTGAATACGCGTTAAGCAGCTCTTTTCCCGCGTCCGGTTTCCAGTATTGAAATTTCTTGCTCCATCTTGAGAATCCCCTTCCAAGGATCCTTCTTGAGCTTTTTCAGTCGCACCAGGGTCTTGGCCATACTGAATGCGTTCGGCTTGAGCTTCACCGACAATTCCTCCCACGCGATGGGCACCGCCACCGGCGCGCCGGGGCGGTTACGCACGCCATAGGGGATCACCGCCGTCGCCCCGAACCCGTTGCGCAGATAATCGATGAAGATTTTCCCCTTGCGAGCCGCCTTCCGCACGTTAGTGGTGTAGCGGGTCGGGCGGCGCTCCTCCAGTTCCTGGGAAACCGTGCGCGCGAAGGCCTTGACCTCATCCCAAGTATAGCGCCGGGCGATGGGCACGTGCAGGTGCACGCCTTTGCCGCCGCTTAGCTTGATGAAACTCTCCAGGCCGAGTTCCAGCAGCAAATCGCGCAACTCGAGGGCTCCCTCCACCACTTCCTTCCATCCGACGCCGGGGTCGGGATCCAGGTCGAAGATCACCTGGTCCGGATGGAGGGGATCGTCCACCTTCGCCACCCAGGAATGGATTTCCAGCGTGCCCATTTGGACCAGCTCCAGCACCCCTTCGATGCCCGTGAGCGACAGGTACTCGCGCGTGGGATTGTTAGGGCCGGGTTGGCGGATGTCGGTGCGGTCCAAGTGAGCGGTGAAGCCCTTCTCCCCGTGCTTTTGGTAAAAACATTCCTTGTCCCCGCCCTGGGGACAACGCACGAGAGTGAGGGGGCGGTTCGCCGTGTGGGGCAGGAGCCACTTCGCCACCGCCTTGTAGTAGTCCGCCAATCCCTGCTTGGTCACGCCCACGTCGGCAAAAAGGACGCGGTCGGGGTTGGTCAGTTTGACGGGAGGAGCTTTAGGACCTTTTTTGGCAGCGCGGGTGGTCGCTTTCTTCTTACCCACCTTGCCCTTGGATTCCGGAGACTCCCTCTTAATTTTCGCCACGGCTTTGTCCTCCCTCAACCCCAAAAAAGCCGCCTGCCGGAGGTGGCCTCCGCCCGTCCAACTGGCGAATTTAACCTCCGCGGCCAACCGCGGTTTTACCCAATGGGTCCCCCGTTCCCTCGGTGGATTGTCGAAAGGGGCTTCATCCACTTCGATTGCAGAGAGTTTGGCGTGCATGTCCAGTAGGGACTGGTGCGAGAAACCCGTGCCCGTTTTCCCCACGTAACGCAGCTTTCCGTTCTCATACACGCCCAGGAGGAGGGCGCCGATGCCTTTACGGGTGCCCCGAGGCTCCGACCATCCGCCGATCACCACCTCCTGGCGGTTCTCGCATTTCGTCTTGAGCCAACTACCCCCGCGCCCTCCCATGTAAGCCGAGTCCAGGAGCTTCGAGACGATGCCCTCCAGCCGGAACCCGCAGGATTGGCGGAACAATTCTTCCCCCTGCCCCGTGACGTGGTCACTGTAGCGGAGCGCGCCTCCCTCGGGCGTGGAGGCCAACAGGGCAGCCAACCGCTCCTTGCGCTCAGAGAGGGGCATGTCACGCAGGTCCTCCCCGTCGAGGAAAGGTAAGTCGAAGGCGTAGAAGACCAGCTCGTCGGCGCGTCCCTCGCTCAAGGCGTTTTGAAGCAACTGGAAATCTGACTTCCCCTCAGGATCGAGCACCACAATCTCGCCGTCGACGAGGGTGCCGTCAGTGTCGAGCTCCCGGAAAGGCTCCGCCAACACCCCATACTTGTCGCTCCAGTCGTGTCCCTCACGGGTGAGAAAGCGCACTTCCCCGTCAGCGATACGCGCCAAGGTGCGGTAGCCGTCGAACTTCAGCTCATGCACCCACTCAGCGTCCGCGGGTGCGCTGGCCACCAGCTTTGCCAGAGGCATGCTGACGAATTCCGGGACGCGGACTTTTTTTTTGCGGGGGGATTTCTTGGAAGAGAATTTATGCTTGGTCTTGGCCACTGGAAAGGCCTTCTTGGAGACGGTTCTGCCCTTTCTCGGAGTGAGAGGCACGTCCCGGATGGACTTCCCGCTGATCACGCTGCGGGGTTTGTCGGCGATGACGTCGTAACCAGGCTTGGCGGCCCCATCAGAGCGCTTGACCAGCAACCATTTGCTGCGGGGTCCGGGCTCCTGCTCGCGGCCCCCCGTGCGGATGAGGCGCCATTTGCCCTTGAGCTTTTTTCCTTTGAGGACTAGGTCGATGTGCCCCTTGTGGTATGCGGCTACGGGATCACCCTCCGCTTCCCAAGTCCCCATGTCCCACACGATCACGTGGCCACCGCCATACTCTCCGGCCGGGATCTCCCCCTCGAAATAGGCGTAGCTCATGGGGTGATCCTCCACCTCCATGGCGAGGCGTTTATTTGACGGATCCAGACTCGGTCCTTTCGGAACCGCCCAGCTTCGGAGCACACCCTCCATCTCAAGCCGGAAGTCGTAGTGCAGGTGCGAGGCATGGTGCTCCTGCACCACAAAGATCGCCTCACCGCGCTTGCGCTTCTCGACCTTCCCTGCCGGCTCGCTGGTGACCTTAAAGTTGCGCTTCTTCTTGTAAGCTTTAAGCCCCACGTTTTACCGCCTTCTTGCGTACCGTCAGACGTTTCTTGCGCGCAGGAGAGGCCCTGCGCGAGGATTCTCGCCGTCCCTCGGCCAAGCTCTGCTTGAGCAACGGCATGAGATCCAGCACACGCCCGCTGGGCCGCTCCACGGCACTCCCGGCCTCCACGTCTTCCACATCGGCAAGATCGCCCTGTTCTGCTTTCTTTTCTATGAGCTTCATCATGTCGTCGCGATATGTGTCCTTATAAGCTTCAGGGTCCCATTCGGCGTCCATGCTCGCCACCAGCTGCTGGGCCATCTTTACCTCCGCGGCCGAGACCTTGGAATGGGGGCCCGCAACCTTGAGGTCCTGGGGGTCGCGCAGCTCGTGGGGAAAGCGCAGCAGTTCAAGGTAAAGCAAATCCCCCCGTGGAACCACGGCCGACAAATACTGCTTCGTTCGGATGACCACACGGGCGATGCCTACCTTACCGGTCTTTTTGAGGGTCTCCCTGAGCAGCGTGTAGGCTTTATCCCCGCCTTTCAAAGGTTCTAGAAGGTAGGGTTTGTCGAAGTAGGTGATGTCCACGTCGTCGATGTCAACGAACGCCTCGATATCGATGGTCTGGCTGGCCTTGGGGTTGGCCCGCTTGAAGTCTTTCTCGTCGATGATGACGTATTTGCCCTTGGTGTACTCGTAACCCTTGACGATTTTCTCGTAGGGGACTTCCTTTCCCGTCTTGGCGTTGACGCGTTTATACTTGATGCGCGCATGGTCGCGCTCATCGATCATGTCCAAGTCCAGACCTTGGGACTCGGTCACGGTCACCAAACCCACCGGAATGGAGACGAGGCCGAAACTGATGCTGCCCTTCCATAACGCTCTTGCCATGGCGCCCCTCCTGGGAAGACCAGGGTAGCGCCATCCCTTAGGCCAGGCCGAAGACGGTGGCCCGACAAAAAACGCTGTCGGGCCCCAGTCAAGGCCATCCACACCTGGTTTAAACGGCCCGCCGGGCGTATGCATTTCCCATGGGAAAAACTCGGGTGGTCGTGGTCGGTGCCGGTTTCGGGGGAATCAAAGCGGTCAAGCGCTTGGCCCGGGATGCTTCGTTGGAGATCACGCTGATCGACCGCCGAAACCACCACCTGTTCCAACCCCTCCTTTACCAAGTGGCCACCGCCGCTCTCTCACCCTCGGACATCGCCTTTCCCGTGAGGGCGCTTTTCTCCAGTCAACGGAACGTGTCCGTGCGCATGGAGGAAGTGGTGGGCGTGGACCGCCAGCGCCGAGAAGTGCATACGGCCGACGGAAGCTTCCCTTACGATTACCTTGTCCTCGCTTGCGGGGCGACTCATAGCTACTTCAACCATCCCGAGTGGGAAGAGCATGCCCCTGGCCTCAAGTCGCTGGAGCAGGCCACCGCAATTCGGCGCCGGATCCTCACGGCGTTCGAGGAAGCAGAAAAAGAGGCCGACGAAAGCCGGCGCGCTCGCCTCCTGACGTTCGTGGTGGTGGGCGGTGGCCCCACGGGAGTGGAACTAGCGGGCGCCATCGCCGAGATCAGCCGCACCACCCTCGCGGAAGATTTCAGGCGCATCGACCCCACCCAGACCCGGGTGGTGTTGGTTGAAGCAGGGTCTCGCCTCTTGAGCGTTTTCCCCGAGCCACTCTCCCAACGGGCGCGGACCGACCTCGCAGACCTGGGCGTGGAAGTCGTCACCGGCAAGCGGGTCACGCATCTGAGCGCCGATGGGGTTGCCCTGGAGGGTGAGCCCGTCCCCGCAGGCACCGTGCTTTGGGCCGCTGGGGTGAAACCTTCACCTTTGGGCGCCCTCCTCGGCACGGAACTCGACAGACTCGGTCGTCCCAAGATTCAGCCTGATCTCTCCCTACCCGGGGACCCGCGGGTCTTCGTGGTGGGAGACATGGCCTGCCTGGAAGGCCCGGATGGCCAACCTCTGCCGGGACTGGCGCCCGTGGCCATGCAACAAGGGGACTGGGCCGCGCGCAACTTGCTCGCGGACGTGAAAGGCAAACCGCGGCGCCCCTTCCGTTACCTGGACAAAGGGTCACTGGCGACGGTGGGCCGCAAACGCGCGGTGGGCGAGTACAAGGGCCTGCGCTTCGAAGGCACCATGGCATGGCTCATCTGGATCTTCGTGCACGTGTACTACCTCATCGGCTTTAAGAATAAATTTTTCGTTTTCTGGCAGTGGGTTTGGTCGTACCTTACCTTCAAGCGCGGTGCCCGCCTGATCGTGGGCGATGCCGCCGCCACGCCAGGAGACGCCCATGCTCGCCCCGATCCGTCCCGTGCCGCTCGACCAGCTCAACCAATGGGCCCCGCGCACCATGATGGGGCCACTGGAAATCAAATTCACAAGAATCACTGAGGAGTTGGTGGAAGGCACCATGCCGGTGGACGCCCGCACCCACCAACCCCACGGCATCCTCCACGGCGGGGCCTCCGTCGCCCTGGCGGAAACCCTCGGCAGCGTGGCCGCCAACATGTCGGTGGATCCCACGAAGTTCCGATGCGTAGGGCTGGAAATTAACGCCAACCACATCTCCCCCGTGAAGTCCGGCATCGTCACCGGTGTGGCTCGCCCACTCCACGTCGGACGCACCACCCAGGTATGGGAAATCAGGATCACCAGCGACCAAGGGAAACTGGTGTGTGTGAGCCGCCTCACCATGGCGGTCATCCCCGTCTCCCCCACTTGACCGCCCGCAGGGAAAACGTCCAAAATGGCCCTGTTTTCGGAGCTTTCCGCTAACCGGCCCCGGCCCGCCAGCTGGACTTCCTGAGAGGTCAACCATGACCGTTCCCCGCACCCAAGGCCCCATTTCCAAATTCATGGACCACCACTACCGCCACTTCAACTCCGCAGCGATGATGGACGCGGTAAAAGGCTACGAGGCGCACCTCGCCTCCGGCGGCAAGATGATGGTCACCCTCGCCGGCGCCATGAGCACCGCCGAGCTGGGCCTCTCACTCGCCGAAATGATCCGCCAAGGCAAAGTCCACGCCATCTCCTGCACCGGCGCCAACCTCGAAGAAGACATCTACAACCTGGTCGCGCACAACCACTACGAGCGCATCCCAGACTGGCGCGGACTCACCAAGGAAGCCGAGCAAAAACTTTACGACAAGCATCTCAACCGCGTGACCGACACCTGCATCCCCGAGGAAGCGGCCATGCGCAAGATCTGGTCCATCATGGCCGACGAATGGGCCGAAGCGGAGAAGAAGAACGAGCGCTGTTTCCCCCACGAGTTCTTCTTCCGCGCGCTGAAGAAAGGCAAGTTCGCGCCCCACTACCAGATCGATCCCAAGAACTCCTGGATGCTCGCCGCCGCAGAGGCCAACATCCCCATGGTCGTGCCTGGCTGGGAAGACTCAACCTTGGGGAACATGTACGCCTCCTTCTGCATGAAGGGCGAGGTGAAGAACGTCCACACCGTTCGCACCGGCATCGAGTACATGATGAGTCTAGCCGACTGGTACATGGCCACCGCCAAGACCAGCTCCATCGGCTTCTTCCAGATCGGCGGCGGCATCGCCGGCGACTTCCCCATCTGCGTGGTTCCCATGATCCGCCAGGACCTCGAACAGGACGACATCCGCCTCTGGGGCTACTTCTGCCAAATCTCGGACTCCACCACCAGCTACGGCTCCTACTCCGGCGCCGTCCCCAACGAGAAGATCACCTGGGGCAAGCTCTCCGTGGACACCCCCAGCTACATCGTCGAGTCCGACGCCACCATCGTGGCGCCGCTGATGTTCGCTCACATCCTGGGGTGGTGAGCGTGCGCCCACTTTTCATCCTCCTGCTCGCTACTTCCTGCGCCCACACAGGGCCGCGGGAGGAAGTGAGGCTGACCTACGACAAGCGCCTTGAGCGCGCCGGTACGCCGACGCCGACCTTCGTGGCCGACGTGGGTGGCGAGCAGATGGTCCTCATGGTCGACACCGCTGCTCCCACCCACGCGTTGGCGGGCCAAGCCCGTGAGGTTTCCACCTCCGTAGACGGGATGTCCTTCGGAATCTTGCGCTTCAACGCCTCCACCCAGCCAGAGGAATGGGATAAAAACGGCATACAAGGTGTCTTCGTCCCCCAGTTGGCGGGAGACGGCGCTTGGACAGTGGACTTTCGCGAAGCTCTCCTACGGAAAGGCTCATTAGCTCGCTGGGCAAATGATTACGACGTACCCTCGGACGCCGTCCCGGCGGTGAAGTACTGTGCCCACATACCGGCAGTCGAAGCCGTGGTAGATGGGCGCCCCGCTCGCCTTCTGGTGGACTCAGGGGCGGAGCACACCATGCTAGTGGGCCTCCTGGAAGACTCCATTCGCCCCAAGCACCGCGTGGTCGTGGGTGGACGTGCCTTTAACCGTCGCTTACGCCAACAAGGCCCTCTCCCGCCCGGATGCGTGGTGGACGGTTCGCTGGGAATGGACATCCTTAAACGCTGCGTACTCTTCCTTTCCCGCGGCCGCACCATCCTGCACTGTAATTGAGTATGTCCCGACGTCTCGTGGTGCTCTCCCACCCCACCCCCCGGGCGTGGCACAGTCTCAACGTGATCGAGGACGCCATCACCCGCGCCCTCGCGGCCCAGACAGACACCGTTTTCTTGGAAATGCCCATCACTCCAGGACCGCAGGACTTCCAGAGGGTGGAAGCCGCCGCGGCGGGGAAGCCAGCCGCGATCTATTACCTCGCGGACGACTTGCGCCTGGAGGAATACGTCAACGCCCTGGCCCGCATTCCCAACATAATCCACCTGATCCCCGTGTACGGAAACATGACGATCGAAACACGCCGGTGGTTCCGCCTACATGAAACCTTGAGGGGCCTGCCTACAGTGCTGTTGGGCGCGTCCCACCGCCAATGCCAGCAGCTCGAGAGTTTCACGGAGGGCGCCTCCATAAAATGCCTTCCTTACCCAGTGGCCAAAGAATTCTTCCAGGCGCCGACCGAAGCCGACGACGGGACCGTCCGCATCGTCTATGCCGGCAGAATCACCCCACAAAAGAACGTGCTGGAACTGATGTCCGCCTTCAACCAAGCGGCGGCCCTGGACCCACGTCTCGAGCTGCATTTGGCCGGTGATTTCCATGACAGAGGCTACCACATGCACGGCTTGGGCATCTCCCCCCTGGATTACCGGGAGCGGTTCCGTGCCCTGGTAGAGGCCGCCGGGGGCCGCATCCAGTACCACGGGTTCCTGGGGCAGGCCGAGTTGGCCCAACTCTTTCGTCGGTGCGACGTCACCGCTTCGCTCAGTACATACCACGACGAGGACTTCGGCGTGAGCGTGGCCCAGGCCATGGCCGCGGGCCTCCCGGCTCTTCTCTCCGATTGGGGGGGGCATGGGGGATTTCGCGAGGCGGGCGAGGTCAGGCTTATCCCAGTAACCGTGGATGGGCAGCAGATTCCTCGACCGTCGGTGAAGGCCTTCTTGGCTGAGCTGCTTTCTCTGCCCGGCCCTACCTCCAACCATCGCAAGGCAATGAACCAGGAACGGGCCAGGACTCTTTTCTCCACAGAAGCCTTCCTCGTTCGAATGCGCGCGATTCTCACGTCGCCGGCGCTCTCTTACCAGGGGCAAACTCCGCTCTTCCTGAGGTTTGCGGAAATCTGCGAAGTGGAAGCGCCCTTCCACCCCCTGTTAGCTGAGAAGTGGCGCGGACTGGTCCCTTACAAAAACGTCTATCGTCCCTATCTCTGTGACTACGAGCCGGGAGAAAAGTACCTGCCCTGAATTGTGCCGTCCCAAGCCGCGTGCTAGGGTTTCCGCATGTCCCCCCGCTTAGCCGAAACCTTGCAGCTAAAGACGCCCGAGCTTGAGAGGCTGGCGGCCCACGTGCCCGGCGCCGACGTGGCTTCGCCGCGTGACTACGCTGACTTCGCCTCCCGTAAGGCCCATCTGATGCGAGAATTGCGGGTGCACGCCCTGCGGAGTAACCCCTTCCCCAATACCAAACCAGGCGAGTCCCCGGTGGACTGGTTCGGACTGAAATTCCAGCAGCGCTACTCACGCATGGGAGACCCCATGCTGGGCCCAGGACAGGCGGCTTCCATCTACCCGGGCGCGCCCGCCACCCTGCCCGCACAAGGTTTTTTCTTCTCTTCGGGGCAGGCGGCGATGCATTCCGTGCTGGCGGCGCTCCAGGCGCGCTTCGGTTATGCCCTGGGCCGCTCCCATGGCGGCGTTTATTACGAAAGCCAGGAACTACTCGAGCGTCTTCCCCGCAAACGCTCCGGAAAGGCGCTCCCCTTCTATGACACTTCCGCCACTTCCTTCCGATGGACGCAGATCCCCACCGACGCCGACGCGCCCTTGGTTTTGGACACCACTTGCACGGCGAGGGACGACGCCGAGCTGGGAGAATTCCTCCGCGCCCTCAAAACCAGCCGATCACCCGCAATCCTCGTGCGCAGCTGTTTAAAGTTGGATTCCTTCGGCGTGGAGTACGGTAACTTGGGCCATGCTCTGGTGGTGAACCCCCGTTCCTTCCCGTCCGCTAGCAATCGCTCTACGGTGCGTTCCAATCCCCTGGGGACGTTCTTGGAAGAGCTCAAGACGGTGGGCGGGGCCATGGGCCATTTCCCCCAGTTGGACGCCGTATATCCGTTCTACGCCGATCCGGCCGTCACCGCGCTCAATTCCTCGCGGATTGCGCGTATCCGGCGCAATTCCCGCGCCTTGACCTCCTTTCTCTCGACCCTTGGATGGGGACGGCCCACGCTTCCCCCCCACGGGTTGTTCCTTTTGGTGGGGTCCTCTCGCCCCCCCAAGAAGGATTTCCCTCGGCACGTGACCGCAATCCGAGAGAAAACGGGTTTCCCGATCTACCATGCGGAGAGCTTCGGGTTCGACGCCTCGGTAGTGACCCATTTCCAGGAGTTTTACAGCGGGCATTACTGTCTCAGAGTGGCGCCTCCGGACATGGCAGAGGGTGACTTGCGCGACCACGCGGGCGTCTATGTTGACCTCCTGCGGGCTTTTCACGGCAAGGGTTGATCACGGGCCTGCCTCATGGCAGAGTTGAATCAGCAACGACGAGGAGCTTTCATGGACGCGGCCGCTAAGTACAAGGTCAATCCCACTTTTTACTTCACGAGCGGGAATGAATACGTCCAATTGGTGAACGTCGCGAGCGACGAAGACTCCATCTTCCGGTTGAATGGCGCGTGCAAAGTGGTGTTTGAGAAGTTGGCTGCGGGGGAAACCCTCGGCGCCATCCGCGATCACCTGCTCTCCCAGCCAGCAGCCCACGGCAAAGACGAAATCGAGGCCTTCCTCACGAACTTCGTGCGCGACCTCACGAAGATGGGCGTGCTCCAGGGTTAGCCGTCTGCGAGGTTGAAGACCACGACCCGGCGCGATCCGTAGTACAGCCGGGAAGGGGGCGAGGACGCGTGTTTAAGGCGGCTGTCGAAGATAACGGCACGCCCAGGCCGGGGCAGAACGCTCAGTCCTACGTCGTCGGCGCCCAAAAAGAGCAGTTCGCCGCGATAGCTTTCACTCCACTCGTCATTTAAGTAAAGCACAGCCGTCACTCTCCCCTCGGATACGGAATCCCGGTGGTATTCGAAATGGTCGCCATAAACCATTTCCCGGTAAGCGACGCGGTTGCATTTGACGCCTCTGAACCCGAAATGGGCCTCCACCGCATCCTTGATCCGCCCATAAGCCAGACTGTGGGTGAGAACGGTTAAGTCTGCGCCGGCAACATAGTGGGCGGTGGTGGCAATGCCCGTGTCGGTTTTACCCTGCCGGGCGAGGGGAAGGGCACTGGTGACCCAGGAAAGCTTCAGCAGATCGATGGAAGAGGCAACCGGAGTCACCACCACTTTCATCCCGTTCACCGAGTGTACCGACCCACCAGACATGGCTCAATTTACCATGATCACGTCAGCCGCGGGAACACCATTGAAGGAATGATTCCATCCAAAGGAATAGCCACTCACCCCACACACCGCGATGACGTCTCCAACGGCCACCCCATCCTTCGCCGGAATTTCACAAAGGCGGTCTGTCTCGTCACACGTAGGTCCTGCCAGCAGCGCCGTTGGCGCCCGACGCGAAGCCCCCCCCATGGGAATGAGGCGAACCGAATATGTTTCATTTGGCCACTTCATGTGGCAATCGCGTGAGATCGTGGTGGTCACAACCAAACCTCCGTTCTTTTCCCCCACGGCAAGAACTCTTCCCAAGCAGGCACCTGCGTCTTTAGCGATCCAACGGCCCGGTTCGAGGAATATGGCCCTGCCGGGGAACGCGGCTGACGCCAACGAAGCAGCCTCATGCATTTCACTCTGCGAGAAGCGGAAGAATCCTCCCCCCAGGTTCACCGATTCCACATGGGGAGCATCTCGGAGTACTTCCGCGAGGGTTCCCACCAGACGGCGAAACAGCGCGGAGCTAGAATGTTCACCGGGATGATGGCAGTGCACCGCCCTGACCGAAGGGTCTAACCATCCACGGGACTCCAGAGATACCCCGAACCGCGAAGGGGGAGTTCCCAGGAAATCCGTGCTTAAGCGCAGGGACTTGATCCCCTTACCCCGGACGGAGAGATTCGGATCGCCCACATCCATGTAGAGAAGGCGCTCTTCCTGTGGGGTCCAAACGAAGGGGGAGGAGCTCCACAGAACATCCCCTTCTTTAAGCCAGGGAATCACCAGGGCCAGCTCAACTTCGTTCGACACGTCATAGCCCCCTGTGTGTGGTGCGATGGCACCGAGCACCTGGGGAGAAGGAAAGGACTTCACGGGAAAGAGAAATCGGAGCGATGAGTGAGACAAAGCTTCAAGAAACGACATCCGGTCGTTCATCACGGCCATATCGTAATAAAGGGCCGTTTTTCTTTCATGCCCTAAAAAGTCGGCGAGGGCTTTTTTTAGGAATACCATGGTGACCTTAAGAAGTGAGCTACAACCACACTCAACCCATTGATTCTACGTTTGGGCAGCCGTTCTTGCCATTGAACTCGGAGACTGGCAAAACGAGCATATAGTCGGTGATGAAAGTCGTTTATGATTATTTATACTTTGATGGAGGGGCCCTTTCGCGCCCACCATTTTAGGAGATATCCCCTGAGGAGCATGAATGCCAACCGACCTGGAAGTCCTTTTTGACTATGGCGCATACGGCCAGATTCAGAAGATATGCCTTCCCCAGAATGGACAGGAAGCAGTCTTTGACATCTACGCCGTTAAAATGAACGACGTATGACACCGAATTCAAAGAATACAACCAAGAAGGACGGGACATGCGAGAGCAATCCCAACCCTGATGGAGCTAAAGTCCTCCGGGACTATAAGACGTTCGGCCAAATCCAAGAAGTCACTCTTCCCCAAAATGGGCAAGAAGCGGTCTTCGACATCTACGCCGTCAAAATGGCAGATCCATGACCTTGAACTCAAAAAATTCGAGCAATAAGGATGGACCCAAGAGCCTCGAGCTGGCCTACGCCGGCTCCAAAACCAAAGCTTGAGTTCTTGTCCTCCGTAACCACTCCCCGTGGTGTGTTCGGATCATCCCGTACCGACCTGCTCATTCTCGTCTTGCCCGTCGCCCTCGCCATGCTAGTTGGGGCAGCCTTTATCTCTTATGGGCCCGAGCAACCGCCCTACTGGTTCTATCCCATCCTAGTGCTTCTGTTGGATGGCCCCCATGTGGCGTGCGGCTACTGGGTGATGCTCACGACTCCCACAGGCCAGAACGGCTTGCGTCGCACTATGCTTGCCTTGCCGCTTTTGTTCTTCGCTCTCTTTTACGCCTGCGTCCTCAACGGCCATCAAGTATATGTCTTCACGGTCCTCTCCGTGTCTTCTATCTGGCACTTCATTCGCCAGCACCAGACGTGGTTTGACCTGTCCATGCGTTCCCAGAGAGGGACATGGACACGCCGGTTTAACCGTGCGGGAATCTTCGCCGTCACATGGGGTTTCACTCTTATCGGCTTATGCGGTGAAGACGTGGTGGGATGGTACGTGGTCAACGACATTCCTACCCTGCCCGCAGCTTGGAAAGGCACCATGAGCGTCGTAGTGGGCATGATGGTGTCCGCTTACATGGGACACCACGCGTGGCTCTGCTTGAAAGGCCGAGGGGCCCCATGGAGCGCGCACCTGGTCTGGCTGGGAGCCGCAGTCGTTTGGGGGGTATGCCGTCTGTGGGATAGCCCCATCTACTTCACATCCTTGCTTTTGATTTTCTCCCACTCAGTTTCCTACTTCTTCCTTCTAGGCCGCTACCTTGGTCGCAAAGGAAGGGGCCTCGCCTGGCTGGGGGCGGGCTATCTCTTGGGCCTGGGCTACAACGTTTATCTCCATGGACCCAGCTTGATGTCCGGTCTATGGAAACATGGAGACATCATCATCGCCTTCTCCTCCGCGATCGCGGTGGCCCACTATCTCCAGGACAAGATCTATTGGAATCGTCATCATAATCCGGGCTGGGCAGAGGGCGTAATCAGCGCATGAAGATATCCGCAGCCGTAAACAGCAACTATGAATATGAGCTCTTCCGCTCCGACATCGGTGAGCCAACTTATCTCGATGGCCTGCGCCATGTTGGCACACTCGACTGGATCTACTTCATTCTGAATGACAATCCCAACGTCCCCCTTTTCAGCCGATGGCAGTATCCTCACCAGTACCTCGATTACATGGGAGACTTGGGTTTCTCTGTACCCTCCATCGTTACTTCCGGCCCAACGTTCAACTGGTTCGGGCACCTCACGGACCTACCTAAGGAAAGGCGGCTGAACTCTAAGCTTTGGAGTTACGATTTGCTCAACCGCTTAGGTCTGAAGCCGGTTGAAAACCACGTAGTGCACTGTCCGGCGGAAGCGCGCGCGATCATGGCGGGATCGAGTGTGCGGAAATGGTGGTTAAAATCCCCATTCCTCATGGCGGGTGAGGGATTTTGTTCCCTCCAAACCCCCGACGACCTGCCCGAATTTACGGGCCCCCACATCCTTGAACCCCATCTCGACCGATTCCTCGACTTCGCGCTCTTCCACTCTCCTCACACCGGAGAAACATCATTTCATATTAACCGCGTTCTCCCACGGCCTAATTACGTGGGAAGTACCATTTTCGCCCATGAAGACGGCTTCGCGCTGCATTTGGCTGAGTTAGGGCTTATGGACACGTTCCGCGAGTTAAAGGAGAAAACCGACGTTATAATGGGCGCTCTGCGCGCGGAAGGCCTCGAGCAGACCCTCTCCGTCGACGGATTCTTCTTCCGTAGGGACGACGGCAGCGTTGGCGTTCACCCCATGTGCGAAGTGAATTATCGCCACACCATGGGAGGGCTCATGCGACCCTTGCGACGTTTTCTGCCGCCATCAGGCGCGGGGGAAATGATCATCCTGCGACGCCCGCGCCAGACCCTCAGCACCGATTTCATGCCATACTCGAGCTCCACCCGCCGGGGGGTGATCAGGCTCACGCCTTCCGAGTGTCCCTTGATGGTTCTCTTCTTCGCGGCAGATTCCTTCCGTGACGCCGCGACCCTCCATCGCGTCTGTCTCAAGGAATTGGCGCTGCACGCCTTTGGCCGCGAATGAACTTCCTGGGCATGAACGTGGGGCGCCATGACGCTGGTTTATGCAGGCTTAAGATTGGCCAGAATGCGCAATTAGATCTTGTCGTCTACGAGGAAGAACGTTTCTCCCGCCGCAAGCAACGAGGCGGTTACCCCCTCACCGCCATCAACGCCGCGGCATCGGACGCGCCCCTAGGAGAAATACCCGCGGCGAACTGCGCGGTAACAAATTTCCGCGAGCCCCCGCTCGAGCGGCTACTCTCACTCTCCCAGCGGCCGATGTTCGCGGACTTCCTCAAGGCAAGTGGGTGCTCCCAGCTTTCCCCTTCGAATCCTAGCCTCCGCTCCATTACCCACCACGAAGCTCACCTTTTCTCCGTCCTACCCCTGATACGGGAGGAACGGGCCCTTATCGTCGTTTCCGATGGCGAAGGAAGCGCCATGGCCCACGCCCATGACCACGCCATCCTCTCCACCTCGGGATCGGGTGGGCGCCTGGGGCATGAGAACACCTCGGTCTATCTCAAAGACGGTGCCCAAGTACGCTGCGTGCTCAAACTCCCCACCTTCCTACTCGTGGAGGGCCAAGCGGGAACACCCACTGCCTCCGACCTCTACAACTGGTCGGCCCATACCGTTTTTGGCGGCTGGGAGAACTGTGGCAAGCTCATGGGATTGTCGGCTTTTCATCAAGGTCCCACGCTCAATTCGCCCGAACTTTGGAATCTGCTCGATGGCATGCCTTCCAACCCAAGGCTCTCTAAGTCCGCTTTTGACTCTCTTAACCCCGACGTCTTTTCACGATACGCCCACATTGCAGCCTCGGCCCAGTCCTGCTTTGAGCACTACTTCAGCGCCCTCTTCCAGAAACTGCGTGAAAGCCACCCAGCACATGACACCCTGGTCTTCACGGGAGGTTCTGCCCTCAACTGCGTCTTTAACTCTCGGCTGGCCCGTGAAGGTCTTTTTAAGCGCATTATCATCCCCCCCTATCCGAACGATGAGGGTGTGGCCATCGGTGCTGCCATCGCCTGCGCCTACTTGGCAGGTGAGTACGCCATCGGCCACCACTTCCTCCCGGATACGGCGTTTCTCGGCAGCCCAGCCTCCTTGGGGGGGGATTCGATCCTTAGGCGGGCGTTCGAGGGTCACACCTTGAGTCATGCGGACGACACCGCCCTCGCTAAGGCCTTGGTCGCGGGGGAAATCATCGGCTGGGTCCACGGCCGCAGTGAGTGTGGGCCCCGCGCCTTGGGTCACAGATCCTTGCTGGCCTTTCCCTCCGTTCCGGGGATCAAAGACATCCTCAACACTAGCTACAAGCACCGAGAGGCCTTCAGGCCTTATGGGGTGTCCGTCCTGGCGGAGGACATCGGCTCATATTTCGAATGTCCGGCGGGACTTGAATCCCCCTACATGTCATATGCCCCAAGGGTGCGGGCCGATGCCCGTGAATTCCTCAAGGAAGTGATGCAGCCGGATCAGACCGTGAGGGTGCAAACCGTCACATCGCGCGAACCGGAATTGCGGCGACTCCTGGTCGAGTTACGCAGCCAGACCGGTCATGGCGTCGTGGTGCATACGAGTCTCAATGTGATGAATGAGCCCATCGTGGAAACGCTGGGTGACGTGAAGCGCTTCCTTGCCACCACTCCCCTCAGGCGGTTGGTGGTGGGGAACGTTTTGGTGGGGCGTCAGGGCGCGGAGTAGTGAGGCGCCTCCCGGCCCGCAAGAACGCTCTGGATCCACCCCTGGATGAGGTCCATGCGCACGTGGTGGGAAATGTCCCGGTTGCGCCAATTCAGACTCAATCGCGCCTCCTGCCAAGAATTGATGCCGATCATCTCCTGCAACCTCCCCTGGTCATCCACGCTCCATACGCCGCCTCCGGAATCATTGATGCCAATGAGGGCCTGCCAAGCCTCGCGCTTGCGGAGAGAGAATTGGACCTCTCCTACGCTCTCAATGAAGGAATCGCCCAGGAGACATTTGAGGTGGTCGGGCCGGCCATACCCAGTGAAGGCGATGCGCTGCCTGCGGATGGGTGGCATGGTTCCCAAGCGAGCCGGGGGAGCATCTTCCAAATCCCCGTCCACTACGAAGATCGCCGCGTCCACGTCCCGTCGCAGGGCGCGACCGGTGGCGTGGATGTTCGATCCAGCATGAATGAAAGCGCGGACTAGCTTGGTGGTGACTGAACGGCGTTCGCCCGGGGGTGGCGGCCACACGTCGGGGCCCGCCGTCCCCTGGCTGATGGTCAAAACAACCTCACGCCTTCGGATATGGTCCGAGGGCAGGCTGAGCCAGGCGCGGTTGGTGAAATCCAGGCAATGGGCGGCAGTCAGGTAGGTATTAGGTGCGATCTTGGTGCCCGAGCACTTCACCACCGGGCTTGGGACGACGTCACCCAAGCTCTCAAAACCCACTGTGCTCGGATTCTCCGCCAGAGGCACGAGACGCCCCCCCATGATGGCGTGGGTGTGGGCCGAGGCGAGGGCAAGGATGAGGGCGAAAGTGGTTTTCATGCCCAAATAGAGAGCAATCCAGGGGCCAGAGTGGCTTGGCGGTAAAGGCTGATTTTTAGGTAAGTGGTCGGGGCGACAGGATTTGAACCTGCGACCTCTTCGTCCCGAACGAAGCGCGCTACCCCTGCGCTACGCCCCGACTAAGGGAAAAGGAAGCCCCTTTTAGTACCTTCCACCAGGCTTTCTGTAAAACCCTATCCCGCCCAGACCCTGGCCAAGTGTCTATATTTTAGACACTTTTCCCCCTGTTTTCCCCCCGCCGGCCGGCCCGGGGCTTGCTTCATCCTGGCCCAAACGAAGGGGATACCCATGAGAAAGCTGCTACCGCTGGCCACCTTGCTGTTCGTCACCGCCATCCAGGCCGACGAGCGCCCCTCCGTCATTGCCCTCAACCGGGAGGGGCTGCGTCGGGGACAACAAATGATGGCCGACGCCAGCCGCCCGGACCCCGACCGCATCGAAGCCTTCGTCCTCAAAAGCGAGGGAGCCGCCGAAGAGTTCCTGGAAGGTGAGTTCGTGCAGAACAACCAGGGCGGACGCCCCCCGATCTACGCTTACCGCGTGCACAGCGTGGAGGCCTTGACCGTGAACCCTATGGCGGTGGATAGCGCCACCGAGGTACGCGACCGGCGTGGACGCGTGGAAGGTGAGATCCACGTGGGCAGCGACATGAGCGACACCCTCTTCCAAACCCCAGAAGTGGCCATTCCCGCCGGCGGACGCGTGCGCCTCTACCCCGACAACTTCACCGGCGGCGGGCGCCAGCGCGACGGCCGGCTATTCATCGAGGGGGGGATCTCAGGCCTCTACCAGCAAGACCGCAACGGTCGCCGTGACGTCACCGACGGCTCCATCTCTTATGGCGCCGGCTACTCAATGAACGGCGGGCGCATGCGTTTCTCCGTGAATCACGTGGTACAGGATAGCGAGGCTATCAATGGTAAGCCGGAAGACCGTGACAGCGTGGTGGTTTTCCGCTTCGCCCTACGTAGAGCGCAGCCCCGCCGCTAAGCAGACTGGAAGGACGTCTCATGGTGCGGAGAGGGAAAATGGTCGGGGTGACTGGATTCGAACCAGCGACCACCTGCTCCCAAAGCAGATACGCTACCAGGCTGCGCTACACCCCGACTGAGGGCAGTATCTAGGCTGAACCCAGGAATTTCAAGGCGGAAAGTGCCGCTTTCGCCCGGTGGGAGTGGGCATCTTTCCATTCGGGTAGCTCCGCCAACGTTTTTCCGTCCCCTTCGGGGCGCGTCGGGACGAAAATGGGGTCGTAACCGAACCCCCCACTGCCCCGGTAGGCGGTTCCGATGTGGCCGTGAACCCGCCCTTCGAAGAAGAAAACCTCGGTGGGAGAGACGTAGAAGCACAGCACGGAGGTGAAGTGGGCGGTCCGCTTCTCCGTAGGCTGGCCCTCCATGCGCTTGAGGACCTCGGCGCATTTGTCCCGGTAATCGGGTCTTTCGGGCAGAAAACGCGCGCTGGCCACCGCCAGGATGTCCGGGAGCGCATCCACGCTAAGGCCCGAGTCATCCGCCACCGCGGGGGCCTTAAAGGCGTCGTAATAGGCCTTGGCCTTGAGAAACGCGTTTTCTTGGTAAGTGATGCCGGTCTCATCGACGTCCAGCCCGCGGGGGGCCGGCTTCACCGTGAGCTTACCCTCAAAGAGCCGCGCGAACTCCTCCGCTTTGTGGGCGTTGCCCGAGGCAAGCAGGAACTCACGCACCGAGGACCTTCTTCTGTTCGGCCACGACTTTCTTGATGGCAGTCTTCGCGCAGGCCAGGAGGGCGTGGAGCTGTTCCTCGCTGAAAGGCTCCCCTTCTGCCGTTCCCTGGACCTCGACGATCTTCCCGGAAGCGGTCATCACCACGTTCATGTCGGCCTCGCCTCCGGAGTCTTCCTCGTAGTTCAGGTCTGCGATGATCTTGCCTTCCTTGTTGATGCCCACGCTGAGCGCGGCAAGCCCATCCTTGAGGGGGTGGCTGAGCAACAGGCCCTCTTTCTTCAAGCGGTCCACCGCGAGCTCCAGCGCCACGTAGGCCCCGGAGATGGCGGCGGTACGGGTGCCCCCGTCAGCCACCAGCACGTCACAGTCGACCATTAGGGTGCGCTCGCCAAGGGATTTCATGTCTGTGATGGAGCGCAGAGCGCGGCCGATCAGCCGCTGGATTTCCTGGGTGCGGCCCGAGGCCCCTTTGCGCTCACGGTCCCCGCGGGTGTGGGTGGCGGAAGGCAACATGGCGTACTCGGCGGTGAGCCAGCCGACGCCCTTGCCTTTGAGGAAGGACGGGACGCCCTCCTGCACGTTCACGGTCACATGGACCTTCGTGTTCCCGAACTCCGCCATCACGCTGCCATGGGCGTAAGGGTTGATGTGCGGGGTGAAGCGGATGGGGCGGGGGGTATCGCGCTGGATCAGGGACATGCTAACCTCGGCGTATGTTGCGTCATGTGCATTTGGAATCCTGCGATTCTACCCAAGACGAGCTGGAACGGCGATTGGAAGCTGGATTGCCGCCAGCGGACGACCTCATCGTCTCGACGGGAAATCAACGCCAAGGCCGGGGGCGCCATGACCGCACGTGGGAATTCCTCCCCGGCTCCCTGGCTTTCTCCTTCACCGTGCGACCCCACCCGCGACTTAGCTGGCAATCCCTTGAGGTGGCCGTTGCCTTGGCGGATTTCCTGGAAACTCGCTTTGGCGTCCACGTGGGACTCAAATGGCCCAATGACGTGCTGGCCGATGGCAAGAAGTGTGGCGGCATACTGTTGAAGCACATGGACGGCCGCGTGGTGGTGGGCGTTGGGCTGAATCTCCTGCCAGCCCCCGCCTCCAGTTGGGGGCATGTGCTTTCCGAAGCAACGGCACTGCCTGAAGGCTGGGCACTCAAGCTCCCGGAAGAGTTCGTTTATGCTTACCTGGCCTCCACTCCCTCGCCGGTGGCCGTGCTCCGTCGGGGATGGGAGCACCGATGCGTCCACATGGCACGGACTGTGCGCGTGAGCGAGAACGGACTGGAAGTCTCCGGAGTGTTTAAGTGCATTGGTGACGACGGCGAGGCGGTGCTTGAAACCGGCGGAGCTGAACGCCATCTGTATAACGGCACACTTCGCTGGGAATGATCACAAGTCGCGGGTGATTTTAGCCGAGATTTGCTGGAGTTCTTTCTTAATGAGGTTTTCGGCGAGGTCTGGAATGACTTCCCAGGCAACCTTATCCACATGCGTGCGGCAATACTCTTTTACTGCCTCCTCGACCAATTGCTTGATGAGCGGCCGCAAATTATCCATGTCCAGTGAGGAGGTGGCGGGGGTGCTCTCCACCTGATGGAAGGGTGCGAAGTCGAGATCGTCTTCAAGCGAGAAGCCTGGGGAGGTGCGCTCGGGCTGCACGGGCTCCGGTTCCGCGAAGCGGGGACGGGCTTCCTCGAATGTGTCCACGCTCCAAAGGTCAGCCCCAATCTCGTCCTGGATCTGCTCCTCGATGAGCTTTGCGCCGTCGTCGGAGCGAGTGTCCAGCTCCAAGGTGCCTGGGGTGTTGTCCATCTCCAGCGGGGCGAGTTCGTTCAATGGCACCAACTTGGAACGGGTGGCAGCCGCCGGGGCCGAGGAAGGGAGCTCGGGACGTGTGTCCGACACGTCCGGATACTCCAGGTCTTCCGCCGCGGGCAATTTCTCGCGCTCTTCTGAAGCAAGGGCCTTCTTTGGCACCACGGGTGTGGGCGCGGCAACGGAAGGCGTGGAGATCACGGGTGGAAGTTCAGGTCCGCTGTCTCGACCAATCACCCCAGGTACGCCTACCTCCCATTCATCGGCCGGGATGGCGGCTGGTGCAGTGGTAGGACGTGGAGAGGCGGCGCGTTTCTGCTCAGATAATTTGGGAACGTGCACTTCGCCCCCATTCGCCTTCTCCGCCATCGCCCGGACTTGGTAGATGAACCGGCTAGTGTCGAAGGGTTTCACCACATGCTGGGTGCATCCCGCTTCTCTTAGGAGCCCCTCGTCCACCGTGTCGAAAGTCCCATACATCATCAGGACTTCGCTGGACGGTAGCTTGGACTTGATTTGGCGACACAAGTCGTAGCCCGTCTGGGTTTCGGAAAAATTGAAATCCAGGAAAACGAGGCCGGGAGCCTGGGCGAGTCCCTTCTCAAGATCGGCCTCACGTGCGCACTCGAGCACCACGAAGGGCTCATTGGCCAAAATGATTTTGATGACCTTGTGAACGGTGGGACTGTCGTCCGCCAACAGGATTTTCACGCCCATAACCCGGATTATACGGCGCGCGCTTCTGGAGCGGGAAGTAAAAAGGACTAGAATTCGAGGACTAGGCCAGTTTGGTTGGAGCAATTTCCTCGGTCATTGGAAAGCTTCATCAGCCCTCGCAAACGCGCTTGAGCATCACTGTCCAGGCGCGAGAGCAGATGGGGAAGCTCCTCTGCACTCACCCAGGGGGCCACGCCATCCGTGAGCAACACGAATTGGTCCCCTTGTTGGATGCGGACTTCGCGCATGGACCAAGTAAGGTCCGGATGTAACCCGAACGCCGAAGCGGGAATGTGAAGGGCCCGAGGAGAGCGGTGGTCCGGCGAGAGCAGGGCGTGGGTGTCGGGCACGAATAAGGCCTCAGCCTTGCCTCGGCGGATAAGATAGGCTTGGCAGTTTCCCACCTGGGCCAAAACCAGAATGTCATCGGCCATGAGGGCACAGGCCCCGCTCGCTCCAGCACGCTGGTTGAGGTCTTTGGTGGAATTCTCACGCACCAGGGCCTGATGGGCGTTTAAGATAGAGTTCACCAATGCGTTGCCCTCCAATAGCCACCGCTGGCTCCAGTAAAGCGGCATGGTGGCATCTGGGTCGGAAGTAAGCCTTCCCAGGAATGCCTTGAGATCCTCTTTCAACCGCTCGACCGCCTTGTCGCCGACGCCGCTCCCCCCGAAACCGTCCAGGACTAAGAAGAACCGCTGGTCCAGGTCGAAGTCATATGCGTCCTCGTTGACCTCGAGAAATGGTCCTTGGTGGGTGGCGGCGGCGTAAGCCTTTAGTTTCATTCCATCACTCCAGGTAGTCTTTCAACTTCTCGGTGGCTTTTTTGTAGTACTCGCTGTCCGTCGGGGAGATCTGCTGGACCTCCTGCAGCTTTTCCTTGGCGTCGGAGAAGAGGGAGAGGGATTCGGAGATGATGGCCTCTCGGTAGACTTTCTTCGAGCGGGTGTCTAAGGCAGCTCGTATGGTGTCCACCTCGTTCAGGGCCTCGGCGTTAACCGGATCAACCCTCAGCACGTCCAGATACGCCTCGTAGGCGGACTTGAGGTCTTGGCCTTCTTTCAGGGAACGGGCTTTACCTAGCAGCGGAGCCAGCTCAGCCGCCAGTTGGGCACGGGCGTCGGAGCGCATTTCAGAGGCTTCTTTGATCAGGTCCTCGTCCATTCCCTTTTCCCCCAGGAACTCATCGAGTTTTGTGAGGGCCTTGTACCACTCCTTGCGGAGATAATGGGCCTTGCCAGAGCCCAAGGCATCCACCATGCGCTTTCGGTCAGCGGCTCTGCGAGCCTTCTCTTCGGCTTCGGCTTTGCTTTGGGCAATCCAAGCCTCCAGTTCCTGCCGTAGGGGCGTCACTTCCAAATTCTCAGGATCGATCGCCAAGATTTCCCCAAAAATTTTTTCGGAGCGGACGACGTTGTGCTCGGATACAGCCTGCTTGGCTTCGGCCAGAAGTCCTTTGACCTGTTCGCGGACTTTTGCCCGCGCTTCTTCCATGCGCAATCGCTCCTGCTCTTCCTTCAGTTTGGCGTTCTGCTCCTGGACGAATCGGTGGAGTGTCTTGGCGTTTTTATAGTCCGGATCTACAGCCATGATCTGCTGCAATTCCACCAATGCTTCGTCCAGGCGCTTTTCCTTCACGAAGGCTTCAGCAATTTTGTAACGTGCCTCGAGATTGCGGATTTCTTCCGGCGAGAGCTGGCGCTTAGCTGGCCCAGGCTTCGTCGGTGTCGTCTTTTTGGTGGTCGCCTGAGGGGTGGGCGTGGGGGGGGGCGTTTCGTCCTCCATCAGGAACACTACCAAGAGCAGAACTCCCACGACCATGGCAATGCGGCGTTTCTTGGGATCCTTCCAAATTCGCTTGAGGACGCTTTTCTCAACGGGCGCTCCGGTGTCGGAGAAATCGGTTTCAGCCGGAGGGGCGTCCTCCTCCACTTCTTCGATTCTCTCCACCATTTGCCCGCTCTGCACTGGCATGAGACGGCCGGACTCCGCCTGCAAGAGATCAGAGTGCACAGTCACGGTCAGGGTGGTAGATCCTATCACCAGCTCGTCGCCGTTGTTGAGCTCGGCCTTGTTGACCCTCTGTCCATTGAGCATGGTGCCGTTGGAAGAGTTCAGGTCTTCAACCGTGAGCGACACAAGCCCTTTGCGAAGCACGGCATGGACGGAGGAAACCTCTGAGTCGTTCAAAACAATTTGGCAACGCGTAGGGTCGCGGCCAATCAACGTCTCCGGCCGGTCCAAGCGGTATAGGTCGTAAGGGGCGTACTCTCCGAACAGTTGGAGCTCATACGTGACGAACTTCTGGAGCAGCTGGGTCCCTTCCGCCGGCTCCAAAGCATCTGGATCTGCGACTTGGTCAGGCAGCATGTCCGTATTGAAACCTTCGATGTCACCGTCGGTGTCCGGGGACTTCTCAGGTTCAACATGATCCTGAGGGGACGAACCGATCACGTCTTCTTCGCCACCGAAGCTTAGATCGTCAACGGGATGTGAATCGAGGGCGTGATCTCCCTCCGGCGCTGTCTCCAGGGTAGTGAATGGCGCGGGGGTTTCCTCCGCCACCGTCCGACCTCCGAGTTCCTCATCCAGGGGCGCAGGCAAGTCGTCGGCGGGAAGATCGTCCGGCACTATCACCTCGGAAACGAGGTCGTCGCGTGAAGCCGGCAACAGTTCATCGCCAATCGATGGGGACTCCGGCTCAACCGCAGGTTCAACAGCTGCTAGCGTTTGTACTGGCTTGGTTTCGGGTCGAGCGTGCGTAACAGGCGTCGAGGTGGCGGGCAACTCGGCGAAAACCACCGCGTAAGGCGCGAAAGTGAGCATGTCCCCCTTATGGACCGGAACCGGTCCATCAATGGGATTGCCATTTAACGCTAGCGGACTTGCTGACGAGAGTCTCTCTACAACCCATCCGGCGCCCTCGCGGCGTAACACCGCCAGATGGCGAGAGACCACCGGATCGGGCACGCGCACATGGCAATCCTCCGAACGGCCAATAAAGGCTTCGAAGCCATCGTCCAGGCCCGCGTCGGGCCATACCGCTTCACTGAGCGGCTGATTGTTTTTTAGAACAGCTATTTTCACCTGGTTCCAGTCCCATTTTGCCTTCGAGCTCTTTTAAGTTGTTTTCTGCGGCCTTGTAACGGTCATCATTCGGGTAATCATGAAGTAAGCGCAGGACAGCGCAGTAAGCTACCATGGCGCTCCTGTAGCGCAGGGCCTCATCGTCGCGCTTGGCCTTGATGAAGTGGTCTGCGATGACCAGATCCAGTTCTTCCTTAGTCTTCCGCAGGTAGAAGTCGGCCAACGGATCATTGGGGTTGAGTATGAGCGCCAGGTTGAATTCGTTGATGGCGCGGAAATAGTTCTTTTCTCGGTATTCTCTCAGCCCACGTTGGAAAATCGTGTTCATCTTTTGCTTGAGGGCCTTGTCGTCCTGGAGTTGTTTGCGGCGGACGAGTTGCAAATACTCCTCCGTCACGTCGCGCGTGGGGTCTCCGGTGGGACCCTTAGCGGTGCTGCGGCTTGGAGCGGGGGGATCTTGCTCCAACAGGAGCACCGCTATCGCCACGACGATGACCAGCCAGAGGAGCGCATTGCCCTTTTTCTTCTCCGCAGGGGGGGAGGCATTGAACGGATCATCGCCGCCGACGGAAGGAACACGCTTTGCAACCGGACGCTTGGCTTCTACCCGGTGGAACTTGTAAACGGTTTGCCCGATGACGAACTTGTCGCCCTCCTTGAGCTTGACCTGCTGGATCTTCTCATCATTGAGCATTATCCCATTCTGGGAACCAAGGTCCGTGAGTACCCACTCATCACCGGAGCGAGTCAACTCGGCGTGCTCACGCGAGCTCTTAATGTCGTTGACTCGGATGTCGGCTTTGTCAGAACGGCCCATAACCACCCGCTGGCCTTTCAGCAAGTAGGCTTCCCCCTTGCTCTGGCCAGTGAGGCACATCAAGCGCCACCACGACCCTTCCTCGGGAGGTGACTCGAAATGCTTGACGACAAGGACGTTCTTGCTCATGCCCTCATCCTCCCCTGACGAAGCTGATGTAGAAGGCTTTGGCGAATTTGTCCTTGCCGAGCATGGCCACCACATTGATCGCGATGTCCTTGCCACCGATTTCGTAATTCTCTTTCTGGTGCGATCCACCGTTGTTGGCGCTCTGGTCGCACAAGTCGATCATAGTGGCGGCCAGGCCTTGGTCGCGGGCGGCATCGAGCAGGCTCATTCCCTGGGACGCGGTTTGACGGATCCCGACCAGGTCCTCCCCTTCCGGGTTTATGGCCTGGATGTGCTTATCCCCATTTAACACCATGACGGGGCCGCCAGCTCCGTGCATCAACTCTATCATGCTGCGCACGTAGGGACCGTCCTCTTCTATGTTCTGCATCTCCCCACTGTCCGTGTTCTGGAGCTCGCGAAGCCGCTGGAGAAGAGAGCTCATGGTGCCGCGAAGAGGGGCGATTTCCTTGAAGAGATATTTCGATTCCAGTTCTTTCTGGCGACCCCGCAATACGAGTTCGGCTTGCTGCCGCATCTCCTCCAGGGGTTTGACGGTGAGGAAGTACACCATCCCGAAGAACACCAGGGCGACCAACGCGGACGTGACCAAGGATTCCAAATATGCCCTAGAGTTGTTGGCTGCTTCCACGATTAGCGATTGGGGGGCGAACTTAATGGCGATGACCCCCACCGTTTGCTCCCGATCCGTGTCCTGGTCGTATGCCTTGATGGCGCGGGCGATGCCGATGGTTCCCTTGCCGAGGCTATCAACGAAGGTCTGGCGAATGTTCTTCTCGTCCTTGTAGTAGTTCAGCGCCTCCACGGAAAACGCATCGTTGACGTAAGTATTGAGTTTGCCGATGGGTCGAACGATACGTCCGTCGAAGTCGTAGAGCTCGTAGCTTTGCACACCCTCGGCAGAGTCTAAGAAGCTGGTTTCGATTTTATCCAGGTTGCGCCGAGAGAGAGCGATCGAGTTCGTACGGGCCACCTCGTCGGCGTACTGCTTGCCCCTCATGGCAATTTCAAGCACCAGCAACTTTTTACTATCCCGCAGTACCGGGAAGATGATGAGGCTGACGTTGATGCCAATGAACAGGAACAAGAGAATCCCAACGAGCGCACTCCACTCATACTGTTCGTTGAAGTTGTGGATGACGGGCATGATCTTGTGTTTGAAGAAGAACACGGCCTTCCCGACCAGATGCGGTGGAGGCGCTTCCTTCACGTCCAGGTCGGCCTCACCGTCTGTTGAAGTCCCCTTCCTGCGCACGATGATCTTCTTCTCGAACACGTGCACCACTTGGAAGATCACGTGGGGGAGGGCTATCTTGTCACCGTCCACCACGGTAGCTTTACGCGTGAGTTTGCCATTGACGAAGGTCCCGTTGGAACTCCCCAGGTCCTCCACAAAGGCTGTGTCCCCGTTTACTGTGATCCGCATGTGGCGTTTGGATACACCTTCTAACTGAAGCGGGTGATCCACGTCCGAAGCGCGACCAATGACGTTTTCCCCCTCGTTGAGGGTCAACTCCTGGCCCCGCAGCTTGCCACCGACCGCCACCAGCTTGTACATCTCAGCCTCCCGCCACGAAACGCATCACCATAGGACTGGCGATGGCGATGAGGACCGCGGGCATGATGAACAGGATCATCGGGAACAAGATCTTGGTAGCTGCGGTAGCGCCTTTCTTCTCCGCCTCGGCTGACCGCTTTTGTCGCATCTCGACTGACAGCTGCTTGAGGATGGGCCCGATGGAAGCACCCACTGAATCTGCGGCGATGAGTGTTGCGCAGAACGAATTGATGGGGAGCGCGTCCGTTCTCCAGGATAGTTGGCGCAGGCCCTCGGCGCGGCTGGACCCAATCCGTGTCTCACGTATCATGGTCTCGAATTCTTCCACCAAAGGAGAAGGGGGGGCGCGGTCAATCACCTTTTGGATGGCTGCCATGAAATCAAGGCCCGCTTCGACGGAGAGCGCGAGCATGTCGACGATGAATGGCATTTCTCGGATCATCTCTTCCTTGCGCGCGGTAATCCTTCCATCCAGCCAAAGGTTGGGAAAGAAGAAGCCTAGCACCGCCAGGAAGGGGATGAGCGACATATCCCAAGTCTCTTCCAAGAGCACGCGCAGTATGATGAAGAGGATTGGGAATCCAATAATGAGGAAAAGCTTGAAGGCGAAGAAATCCTCCGGGGAGAGCTCCTTGATGAGCCCTGCATTGGCAAGTCTGCGCCGGTACTTGGCTTTCAGGTTCTGGCGCCCCTTCATGCCCATGACGATCGGGGTGAAGTAGCGTTTGAAAAAGGGCCGGGAGTATTTGAGGATGAAGTCCTGTGACTTCGGACGCCGGTCGGTTTCTGCCTCTTCCAGTGCCTCTGAAGCCTTAAACTTGCTCTCCTCTTCCAGTGTGGCCCTTGAAACCAGGAATACGGCCAGGCCAATGAGCAACAAAGCGGCCGTGTACAGCACGACGCTGCCACTCTCCTGGAGGGAGCCACCGGCACCTTTGGCGTGGAAAGCCATCTTCGCGCCAACTGGTCTCAGCACGCATTTGTCCCCGTCCCTCTCGAGCCGGAGATCATAGGGCCCGTTACGGTCGAGGCCCACACTGTCTTGTTGCCAGACATTGTATTCCGCCTTGATGCTCAGGGTGGAATCCGGAGTGTGGGCTCCCCTGTCAGGTAAGAAAGTAGAAGCTTCGAAGTTCATGGAACATTCCATGGCCCCCGAGCGGCGTTCGTTCGTCGAGCGCTCCTTGTCCGTCGAGACGGAAACCACTTTCAGCTTTCCCGCATGGCCAAGGTTGGTGGTGTAAAAATAAACGCTGCCCACCATTTCCTGCGTCAGCGGAATCGGTGCGTTGGTGAACTTGCTTTCTTTGCTGCGGACACATGACTCGTCGATCGCGGCGAAATCTTCCGCGCACCGTTGGGCATGGGCGAGATTCGCCCAAACCCCGAGCAGGGCGAAAACCACAGCGAGAATCCTGGTTTCCATGGGTTGCTGAGATGCTCCTTCCTTATAGATTAGCAGAAGAAGCTGCAACGGATCGGAATCGCGGGACCCCGGAAATTTTCGCCGTCTAGCCCCGGTTTTTCTTCCCGTCCATGTAACTCTGATATGCCGCCAGTACGCTTCGACCCTCTACTGAGTTAAAGGCCCCAGAAATCTTGGGGACGTAGATCGGCTTGTAGTCTTTAAAATGCGTGCTTTTGCAGGCTTCGATCCTCGCAAGTTTGGCCTGGAACTCATCTTTCTTGATCGTTTTAGTCTTAAGCGCCTCCCGCAGGGCCCCTACGGCTTTCATGGCCTCCTCAGCATCGCGATAAAGCAGCATGTCGGCTCCGGCGCCACTGGCCATCACAGCGGCCTCCTCCGTGCTCCAACGATCCGTCAAGGCCCTCATTTGCATGTCATCCGTGACGATGATCTTCTGGAACTTGGTCTCCTCGCGAAGGAAGGCGTAAGCGTGTGGGGAGAGGCTAGTGGGAAGCTTCTCGTCCAATGCGTCCACTTGCAGGTGGGCCATCATCATAAACTCTACCCGCGCCTTGGAAGCTTTAATGAAAGGCTGCAGCTCCCTCGCGCGAAGGGCATCCAATGGATCCTTGATTAAGGGAAGGTCAACATGGGAATCTCTCAGTGTGTCGCCGTGTCCGGGGAAATGCTTCGCGCATGCGAGTACCCCGTGGGTCTGTAATCCTCGTATAGCTGCGCTTACGTGTTTTTCCACTTCATCAGGCGAGTTTCCGAAAGCACGATCGCCCACCACTTTGTTTGAGGGGTTAGTCCATAC
Organism: uncultured Bacteriovoracaceae bacterium; assembly: GCA_964399165.1. Taxonomy (GTDB): domain Bacteria; phylum Bdellovibrionota; class Bacteriovoracia; order Bacteriovoracales; family Bacteriovoracaceae; genus UBA6144. Next base: position 60,439 of record CAYNPO010000015.1, read on the forward strand.
GTCGCAGACGGGTGAAAAGTCCAAGTTGACTCCACACGCGGCCAGCTCTCGTGCCATGACCATGTGGGCCTCATAAGTGATCTTAGGTGAGTTCAGTCGGGCCAGATCGTACATGGCGGGGAATTGCGTGAAGCCCTTCTTGAACCGGACTACGCGACCACCCTCATGGTCCACGGCAGTGAAGAGGGGCCATTCATCTCGCAACGTTTGGATGGAGTTCACCAATTCAGCTAATTGGGCGGGATCCTCGAAGTTATGGGAGAAAAAGACCACTCCCCCGACCTTCTCCCCTTGGATGAACTCACGCTCCTCAGGGGAGAGACTTATGCCTTTTATGCCTGTGATGACTGTCGCTCCGGGATGGTCCATGCGCTCTCCTCAATCCTGCTCCGCCTCGGCGGGAGGAACGACGGTGATTCCCTGGGTGACCCAGAAAAGCCTGGCGAAATCGCCACCCTTGTTGAAATGCAGAGTGATGGATTGGCCAGCTACCTCGACGCCCAATTGGATAATTCCTGGAACGACGCTCTTCTCGCGAACTAACACCGCGGGTGCGAAAGGCGAGTCTCCAAGGCCCGTGAAATGCTCCCGATGGTAAGGGTAGGAATCCCAAACCAGCATGAAACCCTCCCTCGGCCTTCGCCCGCTCGACACACGTTCCGCCAGGCCAGAAATGCGTAAGCACTCCGGAAGTTGTGAATAAAAACAATAGACCCGCGCCCGCGGGACTCGGACTTCCTTTTTCCCCCTCCACGTGACCTCAGGGCTACGCATAATCACTTCAAGAATCCGCCGCCCTGGCACTAACTTGAGCTGGCTGAAGTATTCTTTCCCTTCTAGCCACACGGTATGCTGCGAGAGCTCAGGGCGGACGGCCGAGAGACGTCCCTTCCTGCCCTTGACCGTGCCATAAGTGGACAGAGCAAAGGTCTTTTCCAACAAGGCCCCCCCGCCGGCGTCGGGCCTCACGGTCGTTCGAGAAGCCAGCTGGCGCTTTTGCCACCGGATCTCACGGTCGAGCCGGAACTCACCACTCACGTCTCTCTGGAGGAACGTGGTGGCGGTGGTGCCTTGCCCCAATCCTGAGGAGCCAGGGCCGGTGGCGCAGGAAGGGAGGAGCAGGATGAGGACGAGGGAGATGGCGGTTTTCACTGGGTGAAGTCTTCGAAGTCTTTGTTGGCGTCGCTGGCCCGGAGGAATGCGTTGATTTTCCCTCCCAGCTGGTTCTCGGCATCCACGGACAACCCATCAAAGCGGAGGCCCGCTTTGTACTGCTTCCCCTCGCTTCCCCCGCCAATGCGATCCACCACATACACTACTCGGGTCAAGGGGACGGATACCGCGCCGTCTGGGAACACGATCTCACCACCGCGAATTTCCTCGCCCGCCTTAAGCCACTCCAGTTCAGCCGGCCCCACGTGTGCCGAGAGCCCAGTCACGGAAAGATCTTGAACGCGCAATTTGAGGCGCCTGCCTTCTCCTTCCCCCTCTGGCTTTGTGTCCACTAGGCGCAGGAAACTCTTGAAGAGGCCCGTGTGTCCCGGACGCCTGAGGATGTCCACGACCTTCCCTCCCTGGTAAGAAGCGGGTAATAGGAAGCTGAAGTGCACCTCGTGAAGGGGAAACGTCATGAGGCGGAAGTTTCGCCGCCGCTCAGACTTGTAGAATTTCCCGCTTGGCAGTAGTTCCCACTCCTCACCGCGATCAGAGAAACGCGCGGAGAAGAAAAAGGACATGCCCCTCAATTCGAAAGACGCCAAGATTTCCTCGCCCTCAGGGAAAGCAGCTGGCTCGGAATGCACCACCAGTGCTCCCCTCTCTGCGCGATAGTCCTTCACGCGGCACTGGGGTCGGCTTTCCCCGGGGGACCCCCGGCGCCAGATCGTCAGTTGGCCTTTGGCTTGGGCAAGTTGCCGCAGTTTACTACGTTTCTCCGCCTCATTGAGGGAGGTGAATTGGTTCGCTTTGTTTTCCGTCACGGGGGTGACCCCCTTTTCAGGTGAGGGTCGTCACCTGTCGCAACAGGTTCATGCTCTCCAGCGCCATGCCACATCCCCGAACCACGCAGGTCAATGGGTCTTCGGCCAAGGCCACCGGCAGGCCGGTCTTCTCCTTGATCAGGATGTCCAGGTTTGCCAGCAGCGAACCCCCTCCAGCGAGGATGATACCGTTGTCCACGATGTCCGCCGCCAGTTCCGGCGGGGTCTTTTCTAAGGAGATCTTGATAGCCTCGATGACTTCCGAGATGGGGTCGGCGAGCGCTTCGCGTATTTCGTCGGAAGTAACTTCGATGGTCTTAGGGGCGCCGGCGATCAGGTCGCGCCCTTTCACTTCGTAGGTCTTGACCTCGTCGTCGAAGGGATAGGCGTTGCCGATGGAGATCTTGATCATTTCGGCGGTCCGCTCACCAATAAGCAGGGAGTACTTCTTCTTGATGTAACTGACGATGGCCTCGTCGAACTTATCCCCAGCTACGCGGACGGATTTGGAGTAAACGATGCCGCCCAGGGAAATGACGGCCACTTCAGTGGTGCCGCCTCCAATGTCGACGATCATGTTCCCTGAGGGGTCTGTGATAGGCAGACCCGCGCCGATGGCGGCGGCCATGGGTTCCTCAATCAAGTAGACTTCACGGGCACCTGCCTGCTCGGCCGATTCCTTCACGGCGCGTTTCTCCACCTGGGTAATCCCAAAAGGGATACAGATGATGATGCGTGGCTTAATGAGTTTTGAGCCGTTGAGGGACTTCTGAATGAAGTATTTAAGCATCGCCTGGGTGACTTCAAAGTCGGCGATCACCCCGTCTTTCATGGGACGGATGGCCTTGATGGAGCCCGGAGTCCTCCCCAGCATTTCCTTAGCTTCCTTGCCTACCGCCAAAACTTTTTGTTCGCCTCGAAATCCCTGGTGAACGGCAACCACGGAGGGTTCGTTCACGATGATCCCCCGGTCCTTGGCGTAAACCAAGGTGTTGGCGGTGCCAAGGTCGATGGCGAGGTCGTTGGAGAACCAGTCGAGGACTTTTTTGAACATGCGGTGCCCTTAAGTGATGGTCTCCAAAATTTAACATCCGCCCCCGCCGACTTCAAGGAAATGTCGGGCTTAGCTTATCCTGACCGTTTTCCTCCGGCGGAGGGCGGTTGGTTTTGCGGGACCGGGGAAGCTAGAATGGGGAGCACCTCAGCGGGGGATCCATGGACGAAAAAGACAAGTTCCATTCCAGTTTCGCTTCCAGCCAGTTCGTGAAGTACATCGACCGTAGGGAAATCCACGGCATGGTGGAGGCGCTGGGCAACACCATTTCCCAGCAATACGCGGGACAAGAGGTCGTCTTGATCGGGATTCTTAAGGGCAGCAACGTTTTCTTGGCCGACCTGGTCCGCTGCATCCAAGGGGTGCGGGTGTACGTGGATTTCGTTCGTCTCCAATCCGTCGGCCGGAGCAAAGAGTCCGCGGGCACCATCTGCATTTCTAAGGATGTCACCACCAATCTGGTGGACCGCAACGTGCTCATCGTGGAGGAAATCATCGATACCGGCCGTGCCCTGAGCTTCCTCAAGAAACGCCTGCAACAGGCTTCACCACGCTCTATCGCGGTGGTGACTTTGTTCGACAAACCCTACAAACGGGCAGTACCTGTCACCGCCGACCTCATTGGCAAAAAGATCGACGATACATTCGTGGTCGGGTACGGCTTGGACCTAGAAGATTATGGCCGCAATTTCGAGCACCTCTACTCCCTACGCTATCCCAACTGAGTTTAGCGGGGCTCGTCCTCGAACAGCTTCTTGATCTCGCCATTCTTCACGACCAGGGTCTGCATGTCCTTGATCCAAAGTCCGTCGGCCAAGCGCCATTGGGCGGCGAGACCTTTGAGGGCCTCCTGCTTCTTTAGATCGGCGTCGAAAGACGAACGCTGGGAATGAGAGCCGTCTTTCACCACTTGTGTGGCCAGCTTGGCGGCGTCATAGCCGAGGGTCTCCAGCAAGGTGGGTGCTTTGCCATGGGTGGCCTGAAAACTACGGAAAAATTCCTGGTTAATGTCACCCGGATCCTCGCCCACGAAGTGGACCTTCCCTAGGTTCTTGTGCTCCTTCACGAGGCTGCGGCTGGCCCAGCTGGGCCCCCCAAACACCGTGAGGTCCTTGGCATCGTAGTAGCCGAAAGTCGGGACAAGCGAAAGCGCCTCGTGGGGGAACGAAGCCACGAAGACCCAATCGAAGTCCACCACCGGGGGCAATGTCTGTATGCGCCGGACGCTGTTACGCTCTAGCTCATAGGCTTGCTGGAATATAGCGAGTTCTTCGCTGCGCTCCCGGGGGAAACGCAAACCCAGGAAGTGTTTCACCGTCTCGCGGTAATCCAAGGTCCCCTTAGGGTAGGAAGCCACGGCAGCGAGCTGCATACCCTTGGTAACGGTCGCACGCCAAAACTCATCAGCGTAGGCCTTGCCGGCTTCGCCTTCTGGATAAATCACCCCGACTCGTTTCCCGAAACGCTCCAGCATAGGATCAGTGACCATGGCTGCGACCTGGGACTCGATGGATCCTTGGACCTCGAGCAAAAGGTAATTTTTCTCCTCGCGGGGCAGATGGACGGGAGCCAATGAAATGAAGAGAACTCCCCAACGCTTGGCCTCTAAATACTCGGCTTTGGCGCTTTCGGGAAAAAGTCCCCCGATGACCAAAGGGACCCGGTGCTGCTGAACCAATTCGCGTACCGCCTGGGTACCCATGGCAGGCGAGTCATGCCCATCCTTGGTGTGGACCTCTATCTCTCTGCCTAGGTTCGCATCCTTCAATGCCGCGGCTATTCCCAGCAGGGCCTTTTGGCCAAACGAACCTTTCTCACCGCTCAAGGGTAAGACGACCCCAATCCCATCCATAGAGAGGCGCGAGGAACTGTCCAAGCGCTGCCTAAAATCATCGACGAAGGCTTTGACCTGCGGTTCGCCGTCGAAGGAATCGTCCAGCCAGGACACCACTTCCCTCGCTCCCTCCGCGTCGCCATTGAAGTAGCGCGACTCGGCCTCAAGCTGGCCCAGGAAGGCCAGCGGCATCCATCCCTCCTCCTTGTAGCGTTCGAGTATTTCTTTCTTCTTGCCCGCCTCCAATGACTTGAAAGCGAGTGCCATGCGCTCCTTCAAAACCGATCCTTGAACCTCGGAGACGCTCTTGGCGTTTTTAAGCAGGAGAACGCAGGTCTCAACCATCTCAAACGGCTTTTGGTACTTAACGGCCCAAGCGAGCTTAAGTTGGGCGTATTTCCGCACTTCCGGGTCCGGGAGGATCGTAGGCTCGATCTCGTCTAGGGCATGCTTCAGCTCCGCATAAAGGCCTTCCTTGAAACGGACACTGGCCACGTTCAGCCAAACTTGGGCCTCCAGCGTGCTTTTCGCTGGCACGTATTTCCGGGCCACCTCGAAGTTCATCAGCGCCTTTTCCCACTCGGCCTGAGCGAACAAAACAACGCCCTTGAGGTTGTACTTCATGGCCTTTTCAATAGGAGCCAGCTGCTCGTCCTCCAGTGCCCCAAGGTGCGCCAGCGCCTGGCGGAAGTTGCCCTTGGCAAGCTCCTGTCGCGAGAGTTCCATTTGGGACGCTACTTGAGCATCAATCTTGGGTGGCGGAGTGGGTTTCACCGGCGCTTTGGCGCAGGCAAAAAGCAGAACAAGGAGCGAGGTGGCGAGGGTCAGCTGGCGCATGGCACATCCTGGGGAGAAAAGTTCCCCCAGTTTACCTTCCTGCCCGCTTTTATTGAAAGAGGTCTTTCACCCTGTCAAAGAACCCCTTGGACATGGGGTTGCTCTGGTCCTGCTCCAGGGATGCCAGGCGCTCGAAGAGCTCCCTTTGCTCCGCGGTGAGTTTCTGTGGAGTCTCCACATGGACTGATATGATCTGGTCTCCAAACCCGTAACCGCCTAATTTAGAAATACCCTTGTTCTTCAGTCGCATTTTTTTGCCGGACTGCGTGCCTGCTGGGATTTTCACGGAAACGCGACCACCCAAAGTCGGGACCTCCACCTCGGCACCCAAAGCCGCCTGTGAGAAGCTAATGGGCACTTCGCAGACCACGTCAAAGTCCTCGCGTGTGAAAATTTCGTGAGGAGTGATGTGGACGAGTACATATAGATCGCCAGATGGTCCCCCGTGGACGCCTCCATCCCCCTGCCCTGACAATTTGAGGCGCTGGCCTTCATCGATGCCGGCTGGAACCTTCACGCTCAAAGTCTCGCGTTTGCGCACGCGTCCCTGGGCGTGGCAGGACGGACAAGCTTCCTTGATCATCTGTCCCGAACCCTGGCATTTGGGACAGGTTTGGGCGATGGTGAAGAAACCTTGCTGGCGGCGGATCTCTCCGTGGCCGTGGCACATGTCGCAGGTGGTGGGTGAGGAGCCTTTCTTGGCCCCACTTCCGTCGCAGTCGGCACAAGCCACCGCCTTGTGGACCTGAAGTTCCTTTTCCACACCGAAGGCCGCTTCCTCGAATGTGACCTCCATTTCTGCTTGCAAGTCGTCGCCCATGCGGGCCCGGGACCTGCCTCCTCCACCACGTCGCCCACCGCGTGCCCGCTGGCCCCCCAGAATGTCTCCGAAGATGTCTCCGAAAATGTCTCCCAGGTCGCCGAAATCCCCGCCTTGGAAGCCGCCCCCTCCCCCGCCCATGTTCACTCCGGCGTGGCCAAACTGGTCGTAACGGGAGCGTTTTTCGTCGTCCAGGAGCACCTCCGCAGCCTCGGAAGCCTCCTTGAATTTCGCTTCCGCCTCCTTGTTCCCTGGATTGCGGTCCGGGTGGTGCTGCATGGCCAGCTTGCGGTAGGCTTTCTTAACATCTTCCTTGGCTGCACCCTTCGGCACACCTAGGATCTCGTAATAGTCACGTTTGGCGCTCATGGTCCCCTGAATGGAAAGGGGCCCCTGAAAGGGGCCCCGTCGTCCTAGGCTGGTTTAGGTTTAAACTTCTTTGAAGTCGGCGTCCACGACATCGTCGCCGTCTTTCTTCTCCGCTCCTGCCCCGGCTGTGCTCTCCGACTGGGAGCCAGCTGCCTCAGCACCGGCAGCTCCACCCGACGCGCCTTGGTACATGAACTGCGCCAAACTGTGGGCCACGTTCTGCAGGCGCTCGTTAGCGGCTTTGATCTCGTCCAAGCTCTCGGATGTGAGCTTGGTCTTGGCTTCGGCGATGGCGCCCTCGAGCTCCGTTTTCTTGTCAGCCGGAATTTTGTCCCCATTCTCCTTCAGGGCCTTCTCGCTGGCGAAGACCAGCGAATCAAGGTTGTTCCGGGCATCCACCACCTCACGGCGTTTCTGGTCGGCTTCGCGGTTTTTCTCCGCCTCCTCCACCATCCGCTTAATCTCGGCTTCAGAGAGGCCGGAGTTGGAGGTGATGACGATGTTTTGGCTCTTGCCAGTGGCCTTGTCATGGGCGCTCACGTTCACGATGCCGTTTGCGTCGATGTCAAAGGTCACTTCGATTTGCGGCATGCCGCGAGGAGCGGGTGTGATGCCGGTCAGGTCGAAGCGGCCAAGGGTCTTGTTGTCGTTTGCGAACTCGCGCTCGCCTTGGAGCACGTGGATGCTCACGGCGGGCTGGTTGTCCACGGCGGTGGAGAAAACCTGGCTTTTCTTGGTCGGGATCGTCGTGTTTTTCTCGATGATCTTGGTGAACACGCCGCCCAGGGTTTCGATGCCCAAGGAAAGCGGGGTCACGTCGAGCAGCAGGACGTCCTTCACGTCTCCGGCGAGCACTCCACCCTGGATGGCGGCGCCGGCGGCGACCACCTCGTCGGGGTTAACGCCTTTGGAGGGCTCTTTGCCGAAAATCTCCTTCACCTTGGCCTGTACGATAGGAGTACGGGTCGCACCGCCCACCAGGATGACCTCATGGATTTCGTTCAGCGAGAGGCCGGAATCCTTGATGGCCGTTTTGCACGGGCCAACCAGTTTGTCGACCAAGTCGGCGATCAAAGACTCGAACTTCGCCCGGGACAGGTTGAGGTTTAAATGCTTGGGCCCGCTGGCGTCCATGGTGATGAACGGCAGATTCACGTCGGTCTGGGTGACGCTAGAAAGCTCGTGCTTGGCCTTCTCGGCTGCTTCCTTCAACCGCTGCAAGGCCATCTTGTCGTTCTTCAGGTCGATGCCGGACTCTTTCTTGAACTCCTCGGCGAGCCAATTGATGATCCGGTAGTCGAAGTCCTCGCCCCCCAGGAAGGTGTCCCCGTTGGTGGCTTTTACCTCGAACACGCCGTCGGACGAGATCTCCATGATGGAGACGTCGAAGGTTCCGCCCCCGAGGTCGAACACGGCGACGTTCTTGTCCTTCTTGCTATCCAGGCCATAGGCAAGAGCGGCGGCAGTGGGCTCGTTAATGATCCGTTTCACGTCGAGGCCAGCGATGCGGCCGGCATCCTTGGTCGCCTGGCGCTGAGCATCGTTGAAGTAGGCCGGAACGGTGATGACGGCTTCGGTCACAGGCTGGCCGAGGTAGTCCTCAGCCGCCTTTTTCATCTTCTCTAGGACTTTGGCGGAAATCTCCTGAGCGGAGAACTCCTTGCCATCTACGCGCACCCAAGCGTCGCCATTCTTGTTGGCGAAAATGTCGAAAGGAGCAACTTCCTTGAACTTGGTCACCTCCTTGTCCGTGGCTTTGCGCCCGATGAGGCGCTTGATGCCGAACAGGGTCTTGGTGGGGTTGGTCACCGCCTGGCGTTTGGCTACTTGGCCAACTAAGGTTTCGCCGTTGGTGGCAAAGCCGATGATAGACGGAGTGGTGTTATGTCCTTCGGCGTTGGGAATGATTTTGTAGGATCCGCCTTCCATGACGGCTACGCAGGAGTTGGTGGTCCCGAGATCGATGCCGATAATTTTACCCATATGATTTCTCCTTACGTGCTTGGTTTACTGTTTATCGCTCGCCACGACCACCTTGGCGGCTCGCATGAGGCGGCCGTTGAGGACGTAGCCTTTTTGGTACTCTTTCACGATCTCGTTGGGACGTTTGCCCTCAACATATTCCTGACCCATGGCCTCGTGGAAGTTCGGGTCGAAGTCTTTCCCTAGGCTCTCGAGCTGCGTCAAACCATGTTTGCCAAGGCTGTCGATGAACTGCTTCCTCACCATGCCCAGTCCGGTCACGATGTTCTTCACCTTTTCGTCCTGGTCATCTTTGAGCATGTCCACTGTCCGCTCGAAGTTGTCCACCACGTCCACCAGGTCGCCCAAGATCTTCTCGACGCCATATTTACGCAGGTTCTCCATCTCGCGGTCCATGCGCTTGCGTGCGTTCTCCATCTCGGCGGCGAGGTAGTAGTACTTGGCCTTCCAATCCACTTCCTCAACCTTGGGGGCCTCAGCCGGGGCGGCCGGGGCTTCACTGGCCGCGTTTTTGTCCGTCGTCTCTTCGTTATCGCTCAAGCTGGGCTCCTCTGGTTTCAACCCCTAAGATGGGCGCAGAACCCCCACCGTCAATGTTGCAGGGCCAAAATAAATATGATGGCAAGAATCTCATGCAAGTGCTCGGAATTAGGGTTAAGCAGTGACGGAAAAGAGCTCCCCCATCAAGGTGTCTAGGATGACCCAACCCGTTGGCCTCAAGCGGAATGAGCCATCTGGGCGGGTCTCGGCCAAGCCCCGCTCCTCCCACCGTCTCATTAAGGCGCTCAAAGGGGCTTCATGACCCGGCATGAGCTGCTCGGCCCATGACCATTTATCCAACCTCAGACGCAGGTAAGTCCGTTCGAGGGTCACTTCCTTCTCTCCCAGTACCTCGATCTCCACTTCTGCGCGGGAAGGCTTCCACTGGTAGCGCTGCGCCCGCTCCGGTCCAAGGGCAAAGTACCCGGTCCCGGTGGGACCAAGCGCCGCCACGCTCTCGCCCAGCCAATAGCGCAAATTGTGTCTGGATTCCTTCCCAGGAAGGGCGAAGTTCGAAACCTCGTAATGCCGGTATCCGCGACTTTGCAGGAAATTGCTCACTTCGAGGTATTCGTGCGCACTCCATTCGTCGTCAGGAATCTCGGCCTTAAGAGGATACCCACCGGCAGGATTGAGGATGTACAGGCTTACGTGGGCCGGCCTCCACGAAAGGAGTTCCTCCAATTCCCGCAAAACCTGCCGTCCCTGTGGTCGCGAGAGCGGCACTCCTAGAAGGAAGTCCACAGAGAAGTTGGTCCCTTTAAGTCTCTCTAGCAAGGCCTCTGTTTCGTCGCGGCCGTGGGGCCGGTCGAGAATCCGCAAGAATCGGGGGTCCAGTGACTGGGTCCCCAAAGAAAAGCGGTTCACCCCCAAGCCGCTCCAGGCGCGCAGCCCATGTTCCGTCCATGAGCCCGGGTCGATTTCCATGGTGGCTTCGCACTCCTGGGCCAAGGGGACTTTTCCTCCCCATAAGCTGGCGAGAAAAGCCGCGCCTTCCTCACCCCAAAGCGAGGGGGTGCCTCCCCCGAGGTAAAGCGTTTCAAGTGGCCCCCACAGAAAGCCATGCTCCCGCAACAATGACTCATGGCGCTCCCAAGCGTCGCGCAAATAAGAATGGTACTCGGCCAATTGCGCTGCAGGCGCGTCGAAGCGACGCTTGTAAAAATCGCAGTAGTTGCACAAATGTCGGCAGAACGGGACGTGCAGGTACAAACTGGAGACGGTACGCATGGGGCCCTTGGTTTTCCCTCCAGGGGAAAGGATAATGATCCCTTACCACGGAACGGAGAAGACATGCACGTCGAACAGACTCGCCTCGGAGACCTCAACACCCTGTTCATCAACTCGCCGGGCGCCACGGCTTCCAGCGTACAGATGTGGTTCCGCGCCGGATCCGCCCTGGAGGACCACTCCAACCAAGGCATCGCGCACTTCCTCGAGCACATGTTCTTCAAGGGAACGCCGGGTCGTCCGGGCCCCGCCATCGCACAAGAAGTTGAGTCCTTCGGAGGCGAGATCAATGCCTTCACCAGCTTCGATTACACTTGCTACTACATTAACGCTCCCGCCAGCAAAATCCCACGCGCCTTGGACATCCTTCTCGACATGGTCACAGCACCTATGTTCAAGGCGGAGGACTTCCCGGCAGAGCGGGATGTCGTGTTCGAAGAATACCGCCGCGCCCTCGACAATCCTTCTCAATTCCACTTCATGCGCCTGCAGGAAAGTTGTTTCCAGGGCGGCTACCAACATCCCATCCTCGGTCGAGAGGACACCATCCGTTCCTTCTCGGAGGAGCAGCTCCGCACCTTCCGCCGCCGCTTTTATAACCTACAGAATGCGCTTCTGGTGGTGGCTGGCGACCTCAGCGAGCGACGCCCTTTGGAGGAAATGGTCACGCGCTTCCGTCTGCCCGCCGGCGAGCAATCAGCCTTCGGCGAGTTTAAAATGCCTGACACTCCCCAAGTCAACGTGCACCCCAAGCCTATACGACAGGCCACATTAACCCTGGCGATATCCGCGCCAGGCTACACCGACGATGCTGCCGCTTCGGAGGATTTGGCGGTGAACTGCCTCGCCCACGGTGAGACATCCCGGCTCTATCAAGCCTTGGTGGCGGAAAGCTCCCTTTGCAACGGAGTCGCCGGCTCCACTATGTATTTCGCCCACGGCGGCTGCCACATGGTGAAGGCGAGTTTCCCCATGCAGAACCTGCCGAGGGTTCTGAAAACGTTTGAAGCCACGCTGACCCAGCTCCTGTCCGGCGGGGTGAGCGCCACCGAGGTGGGCAAAATCCGCAACCAATACGTCGCCAGCAAGGTTTATGAGAAAGAGTCCTTAGAAGCTTTCGCCTTTACGCTAGGCCACGGCTTTGCCCAGAACGGTGACATCTTCTGCGAAGAGGGTTTCATCCAGCGTATCAAGGAAACTCCTCATAGCTTGGTTGGCGCGGCATTGCCCCGCGTTTTTTCTCGTCCCGTCCATGCCACCCTCCAGGTCCCCGAAGGCACCAAAACCGCGCCGGCGGAGAAGGTCCTACGGGAGTTTCAAGCCCGCATCTCTAAGATTGCCCGATCTAAGGCGGCCAAGTCTCCAGTCATGAAACGCGAGACTTCATCCCACGATCCTGCCGTGGCCATGGTCGAGATCGTTCCGGGGATCAAACTGCTCCACCGGATCAACAAGCTGACTCCCACTTTCGTCCTCCACCACTACGTCAAGGGGGGGCTTTCCACGGAGAGGGCGCGCAACTGCGGCCAGCACAACCTAATGTCACGCCTCCTGACCTATGGATACAAGGGAATGCCCTATCAACAGCTGAAACTAGATCTGGAAGCTCGCTCTGCCTCTCTCTCTGGTTTCGCGGGGAAGAACGCATATGGCCTCACCATGCATGGGCAAACCGCGGACTTCGACGTGCTCCTCGGTCACTTTTCCGGATCGTTGCTAACTCCGGACATGCCGGAGAAGTTCTTCAAGCACGAGCGCCAAATCCTCCTGCGCATGCTCGACAACCAGAAGGAGGATCCCGTTAAGCAGGCCTTCAGGCATTGGTACCAATTGGTGTTCAACGCCCATCCCTATGCTCTGGACTCCTCGGGCACCCCCGAGAGCGTGAAGGGCATGTCTTCGTCTGGACTCAAGCGCCTCCACGCCACCCGCATGGCCAAGGAGGAAATGGTTTTCACTTATTGCGGCGACCTGGACCTTGAGACAGTGGCAGAGAAGCTTCGCTCCTCTCTCAGGCCACTCAAGGGGCGTAAAGGGCCCAAACCCGAGCGCCATGAGTGGAAGGGGAAAAAAGGTGTCCACCTCCACCTGGAGATGAAACGTGAGCAAGTTCAGATCATCATAGGCAAACCTGCCTACAAGCTCACAGCAAAAGAAGACCTCTTTCTCAAGATGCTCACGGCTTATCTCTCAGGCCAAGGCTCCGAACTCTTCGTGGAGGTCCGGGATCGTCAAGGCTTATGCTACGCCGTACAGCCAGTGCACGTTACCGCATTAGAGGCTGGGTGCTGGGGCATTTACATCGGCTCGGGCCATGACAAACGCAAAAAAGCGGAAGCTGCCATCTTGGCCATTTTGAAACGCCTGTCTGAGAAGGGCATAGAGCGCACCGAATTCGACCGCGTGAAGGACACATTGGACGGCCAGCAACAACTGGCGCTCCAGACGAACGAGGACTACGCCCAGTTCTATTCTGTGCCCGCTCTCCACGGCTTGGGTCTTGATTTCCAACATGAGGGTCACCGCCGCGTTCGCGATGCAGCCTACAACGACTTCCAATCGTTCTTGAGGAAGTTCCTGGCTGACGGTTGGAACGTGGTGACGGTGGGCCCCAGCGGTAGCGCCGCTTAAGAAACCTTTTTCGTGCCTGGCAGGATTCCCCCGACGAGCAGCTCCCGTTCGTCGGCTATGCCTGCCATGGCCCTATTGAAGAGCAGGTGCTTGTCCTGGTCAAACCGGTCACGGCTGGCGAGCATGCCAATGAGGGCGGTGAGTGGCACAAAGCTGGTGGCCAAGACGCCGAAGAACGACGGCACATCCATGTGGCGCGGAACCAGAGCGTTCAACCTACCGTAGGCGGTGCTTCCCAGCTGCTGGTAGTACCCCGTGTCGAGAATTTTCTTCTTGGTGACCGACTCTGCGAAATACCCGCAAAGTACGAGCGCGGCGTCCCCCACGTCCTGGTATATGCGCCTTTGCTCCTCTCGTCCCAAGGACGCGGCTTCTAGCAGCTTGGTTCCCAGTATCTTCTCTCGCATTTTCCCACCATCTTCTTCGAAGAAGGTGGCGCTCAGGGCGAGGCGATCGAGCACGGTGCTGGAGTAAAAAATGGTCTCTTGGGGAACCGGGCACAGAGAGCGGTTATTGAGCTCATCGAGGCCCTGGAAGAAGAAAGATTTCAGGTCAGGAACTGTGATGATGGCGTTCTTCTTTTCCGTCATGGCTGGTCACACCCTCCTCATCCCCCATTATAACACTCGGGTAGGGGGCGGTGGGCCTATCCGGCAAATCCTGCCGGTTTCAGGTGCTTACGCTTCCTCAATTTCCGCCATCAAAATACCGGATTCGAGGGCTTGGCCGGGCTGCACGTTCAGGGCCTTGATGGTACCCGAAACCCCTGCCTTGATCTCGTTTTCCATTTTCATGGCCTCGAGGATCAACACGGTTTGGCCCTTCTCGACCTTGTCTCCGGCCTTCACAAGCAGCTTCACCACTTTGCCCGGCATCTGGGTCACCAATGCGCCGGCCCCCCCGCTGAAAAGCCCTGAGGGTTTGTAGCCACGGTAAACCTTGTAAGTCGTAGCATGGGAAACCAGAGTTTCGCCTGGATGGAGGGAAGCCAGCTTGGTCCATCGCTTGCCATCCCATGAGCCAAACAACTTTCCTGCCAGGCGGCGCACGAGAAAGCGCTTCTTCTCACCCCTGTGGGAGAAGTGGAAGTGGCGGACACCGCCCTCTTCGGTTACCCCATCGAGGTCTATGACGGTCTCATTACGGTCCTGGTCCATGAAAGTGTAGCGCATGGTTTATCCTTGGATTTGTCCCATCTCGATCGAGGCGATTCGCGGGAAAAGCGCCTCAGGCGGTTCCGCAGCAGCGACTTTCTCCTGTGGTTTCACGCCCGCAATGTAATGGGTGGTGTAGTCGCCAGCGCGGAAGTTCTCCTCGTCCAGTATCACTTTGAGCAAAGGTATGTTTGTCTTGAGGCCGTCCAGCACCAAACCTTCCAGGGCCGCTCGCACCTTTCTCAGCGCCACCGCACGATCAAGGCCGCGGGCGATGAGTTTGCCCACCATGGGGTCGAAGTCTGGGGTGATGGTGAACTTGGGATAGAGGCAATGGTCGAAACGGATCCCCTGGGGAAAGGTGGTCTCGAATCCGGCAACTTTGCCGGGCGCCGGCAACATGGTGACTGGATCCTCGGCGCAGATTCGGCATTCTATGGCGTGTCCGCGCAAGACGATCTCGTCCTGTGACTTGAAATCCAGCGGCTCCCCGAACGCGGCCTTGACCATGTTCGCGAGAAGATCCACGCCCGTGATTTCCTCCGTGATCGGATGCTCGACCTGAATACGGGTGTTCATCTCCAGAAAGTAGAATTTCCGGTCGTCTCCCATGATGAACTCGACGGTGCCGGCGGAGTCGTAGCCGACGGCCCGAGCGAGCTTGACCGCCGTTTCGCAGATCTCGCGGCGGAGTTTGTCGTCCGTCCCGATGAAGGGTGATGGCGCCTCCTCTATGATCTTCTGGTGACGGCGTTGGATCGAGCATTCTCTCTCGAACAAATGGAACGTGTTGCCCTTCTTGTCTGCCAGAATCTGCACCTCAATGTGATGCGGGTTCTGGACGTACTTCTCAACCAACAAACCGGAGTTGTTAAAGCTTGAGAGCGCCTCACGCTGGACGGGCTCGAAGTTGGCCCGTACCTCGGCGTCGCTGTGACATGGGCGCATGCCCTTCCCACCTCCGCCTGCCACCGCCTTGAGCAGGATCGGGTAGCCGATCGAGGAAGCCAGTTTCACCGCTTCCTCGACGTTGGGCACTTCCCCTGTGGAACCTGGGACGACCGGTACACCGGCTTTCTGGGCCCATTGCTTGGAAATGGCCTTATCCCCCATTGCGGCAATAGCCTCCGGGTTCGGACCGATGAAAACAACGCCCGCTTCCTTGAGTGTTCTGGCAAACTCCCCGTTTTCGGACAGGAATCCGTAACCAGGATGGACTGCGTCGATCTTAAAATCTTTGATCAGACCCATGAGCTTGGGCACGTTTAGGTAGGTGTCGCGATTGGTCGACCCAGGGAGGTGCAACCATTCCTGGCAGTACTCAAGGTGAGCCGCCTCAGGCTCGTTGTCAGTCCATACACCGACGCTGACCAGTCCCAGCTCATTAAGGGCCTTGGCTACTCGGATGGCGATTTCCCCACGGTTGGCGATGAGGACGCGTTTGCCTTTCATCGTGGTCTCCTTACAAGGGAATATTGCCGTGCTTGCGCGCCGGACGTTCTACTTGTTTGTTCTCTAACATCTTAAGGTACTGGTGTAGTCGCTGGCGCGTCTGCTCGGGGTAAATGATCTCGTCGATGTAACCGAGCTCTGCCGCGCGGTACGGGTTGGCGAATTCGTTCTCGTAGTTCGCCACCAGTTCTTTCTTCTTTTTATCGAAGGCATCTCCCTTGAGGCCCGCCAGCTCATTGCGGAAAATGATGTTCACGGCCCCCTCGGCTCCCATGACAGCAATTTCGGCTGTGGGGTACGCCAGGTTCACGTCGGCGCGGATGTGCTTCGAGGCCATAACGTCGTAAGCCCCGCCATAAGCCTTGCGCGTGATCACGGTGATCAGGGGAACGGTCGCCTCGCTATAGGCGTAGAGTAGCTTGGCGCCATGGCGGATGATGCCACCGTACTCCTGTACGGTGCCGGGGAGGAAACCGGGAACGTCCACGAAGGTCACTACGGGGATGTTGAAGGAGTCGCAGAAACGCACGAAGCGAGCGGCCTTAACCGAGCTGTCGATGTCCAGGACGCCGGCGAGCACCGCCGGTTGGTTTGCAACGATGCCGATCTTGACCCCACCCACAGAGGCGAATCCGCACAAGATGTTCTTGGCGAAGTCACGGTGAACCTCGAGAAAGTTGCCGTCATCGACGACCTCTACGACCAACTCCTTCATGTCGTAGGGTCTGCGGGAGTTGTCGGGGACAAAGTCTTTGAGCTTCGTCACGGATCTGGAAGCCGCATCCGCGGTGGCAACGCTGGAGCGTGCTGAGGCATTTGACGGTGGTATGTAACTCAGAAGCTCGCGCACGCGCTCAAAGCACTCGTCCTCGTCGCTACACTTAAAATGAGCCACGCCGGATTTCTCATTATGGGTTCCCGCACCTCCGAGCTGCTCCTTGGTCACTTCCTCATGGGTCACCGTCTTGATGACATCCGGTCCCGTAACAAACATGTAAGACGTCTTTTCTACCATGAAGATGAAGTCGGTGATGGCGGGGGAATAGACTGCACCGCCAGCGCACGGCCCCAGAATCAGCGAGATCTGAGGAATAACGCCGGAAGCCTGCACGTTTCTCCAGAAAATCTCGGCGTAGCCCGCGAGGGACTCGACGCCTTCTTGGATGCGAGCGCCCCCGGAGTCGTTCAATCCGATGACTGGTATGCGGTTCTCCATGGCGAAGTCCATGACCTTGCAAATCTTCTTGGCGTAGACCGCGCCCAAGGCCCCCCCCCAACAGGTGAAGTCTTGGGAAAACACCGCCACCATCTGCCCGTTGATGCGCCCAGTGCCTGTGACCACCCCATCCCCCAGGTACTGGGTTTTGTCGATGCCAAAGGATTTGCACTTGTGGACGGCGAACTTATCAAACTCGATGAAAGTTCCTGGATCGAGCAACTTGTCCAGACGTTCCCGGGCAGTGTACTTGCCCTGCTCCCGCTGCTTCTGGGCGCGATCCGACCCGCCGCCAGCTTCGGCCTTCTGGTTAAGGGCGATGAGCTGCTCTCGCCGCTCCTGGTTGGAAAGCATAGTTCCTCCTCCTCTCTCAAACGAGTCCGGAAGTTATACCCCGCGCCAAGGCACCGACGCAAAAAAAAAGGGTCCCACCTGGGACCCTCCACGAAGTCATCCTGCGTTTTTGACTCTACTCGCCAACAGCCTTTTTAATGGCCCGCTTGTCGAGGCCATACTTCTCCACTTTCATGATGAGACCCGCACGACTGATGCCAAGCTCCTTCGCCAATCGCGACTTGTTGAAGCCGCAACGCTTGAGCCCTTCGCGGATCATGTGGATTTCCAACTCTTCCAGCGCGTCCTTAAGACTGCCATTGGTGTTCACACCGCGCAACGTTGCGCCTGAGTGATGGCCATGACCGTGGCTCGCGTCCCCATGGTCCAAGATGCGCTGGTTAAGGATTTCCGGCCCGATGGTCTTGTCCTCGCCGGACAGTACCACCAAGCGTTCCACTTCGTTTTCTAGTTCGCGCACGTTGCCGGGCCAGGGATAATCCAGCATCTTCTCCAACGTCTTCTTGGCGAAGGTTTTTAGAGGAACGCCGGCCTCGGCACAACGCTTACCCAAAAAGAAATCCATCAGCACCGGGATGTCGTCGGCGCGCTCGCGCAGCGCCGGCAAGGCCACGTTGATGACGTTGATCCGATAATACAGGTCTTCCCGGAATTCGCCTTTGGCGATCATTTCCTTGAGGTTCTTGTTAGTCGCTGCGATCACTCGCACGTTTACTTTCTTAGGTGTGGTGGCGCCGACGGGGAGGAAGGTGCCTTCTTGTAGAACGCGTAGGAGTTTCACCTGCATGGTCAAAGAGGTGTCGCCAATTTCGTCCAAGAACAAGGTTCCACCATTGGCGACCTCGAAAAACCCTTTCTTGTCCTTCACGGCGCCGGTGAAGGAGCCCTTCACGTGTCCGAACAACTCGGAGTCCAGCAGGTTGTCGTTGAAGGCAGAGCAGTTCACTGCCATGAACACGGCGTCCTTGCGGGGTGAGCCGTAGTGGATGGCCTTGGCGACCAGTTCCTTACCGGTCCCGTTCTCACCCTGGATCAGGATGGTGCTCTCGGAGTTCGCGATCTTCTGGAGCAGGCTGTATACCTGCTGCATCTTCTTGGATTTCCCGATCAGGTTATGGAAGCGGTACTTGTTACCCACTTCATGGGTCAGGTCGTGGATGCGCGCTTCGCGCTTGGAGATCTCTTCATGGAAGTTCCCCACTTCTTCTGCCACCATGTCCAGCATCTCGCTCAAATACCCGCGTTCACGGGGGAAGAGCTTGCGCATTTTCTGGACGGATTCGCGCGCGTCTGCCTCGGCGACACCACTGGCTATCATCTGCTTCACAACTTCTTCCAAATTCTCGGAAGTCACGTCGTCATGGAGAAAGGGATAAGCGAAGACGGCACCCAGGAACTCGCCGTCCACCACTACGCGAGCGCATAGGCCCTGCACGTGGGGGAAGAATGTCTTATATGCAAAGACGCGCTCACCACGTTGCTGAATGCCCTCGTAAGCACGCTCCACGTCCTGCTCGAGCCATTCGTGGCCATAAGCCTGGGACATTTGCACCTTGAAGAAGTGGGAGTGGTACGGACGGTCCTTCTGGCCCACCAGATGATGGATCCGGGACTGCTCGTCCACGTAGAAGAGGTCCAGGCCGAACCATTGCCCGATGATCTCCTCCATCTTCTTGTTCACATGGAGGTCTTTGATGGTTTTCCAATCGATGATCATGCGACGTTCCTCCGGGCCTCATCCATGGGCCGTGTTGGGGGGTAGTGACTCGTCAAACTTGTCGTCACTTCGCCCAGGAACTTGACGGGTAATATGCCGGGAGCGCCTAAAGAGTGGACGCTTTCAGGGTAACCACGCCCCAAACATGTCGAAGAAGAGAGGTTTACCCCACTCTTGGGGGCCGACCAATTTTCTCAGGAAACGTCCCTGGCGCCCGAAAACGTGCGTCTCTGGCAGCTTCATCGTGCCGTATGCGTCCCGATGGGCATGCGTACTGTCCATAACCCACTCAATTCGGACGCCGTCGGGTATGGGGAGGGTCGCGACGAATTTGCGAACTTTAGGAAGCTCGTCGTTGACCGCCACCAATAATACCCTAAGCTTGTCCTTCCCCGGCAGCTTTCCCAGAAAACGAACCAACTCCGGCAGCTCAGCCTCGCACGGGCCGCACCACGTGGCCCAAAAATGCACCAGGACGGCCTCAGTCCCCGGAGCATAGGCTGACATACCCATGGGGACCACCTCCCCTCCTAGGCCGGTAAAGGATGCTTGGGGTATGGCCGAGAGTAGGTTCTCTTCAACCGCTACCTGACTTTGCAGACTTTTCCGGGCGTAGAGGGAGTAGGCAATGGCACCTCCCACAAGTAAGAGCGCCATGAGCAGCTTCTTTGGCATGCCTTAAAGTAAAAAACCTTCCCGTGGTTGCCCAGGGGAAGGTTCAACAATGATCAAAAAAACAGTTTTACTCGACGAAAGCCAGAATAGCCGTTTTGGCGGCGTCACCCAGGCGTTGATCCGCCATCTTCAGCATGCGCGTGTACCCACCCGGGCGCTGCTTGAACTTGGGTGCTACTGTCTCAAACAGGTTTTTCACCGCGGCTTTATTATTCAACTTAGTGTAAGCCAGTCGGCGGTTAGCCAGAGTGTCGTTCTTAGCCAGGGTCACCAGCTTCTCGACATAGGGCTTAAGAGCCCTAGCTTTGGTAACGGTGGTCTTCACCTTTCCGTGATCCAGAATCTCTGATGCCAAGTTTTTCATCATAGCTACCCGGTGTGAGGGAGCTACGCTCAAGCGGTATTTGTGATTGCCGTGTCTCATGGTCTTTCCCCTTCTCGTCTTAGCCTGGGCTTAGTCAGCCTGGGCGCCTTGCACTTGCTTCATGACGTTGTCGACCTTCATGCCGAGGCCGAGGCCCATAGAAGCGAGGATTTCCTTGATTTCGTTGAGGGATTTGCGGCCGAAGTTCTTCGTACGCAGCATCTCACCTTCAGTCTTGGAAACCAGTTCGTAAATGTATTTGATGTTCGCGTTCTGCAAGCAGTTAGCTGAACGGACGGACAACTCGAGCTCGGAAACAGGCTTGAGGAGGGCGTCGTTGGCAACGGCTGCGCTGGCCTGGGTCGCGGGCTTGACCTCGGCAGGGGCGTCCTTGTCTTCAAAATTCAGGAAGACGGTGAGCTGGTCACGCATGATCTTGGCAGACACGGCGACAGCATCCACTGGGTCTACACCGGCGGTTGTCCAAACTTCCATGGTGAGACGATCGTAGTCGGTGCGCTTGCCTACGCGGGCGTTGGTCACAGTGTAGTTTACGCGGGTCACCGGGGAGAACAAAGTGTCCAGGTAGATCCAGCCCACGGGCAGGTCGTAGCCTTCCTTGTTGTCCAGGGCCGTCACATACCCTTTGCCCCGGGCTACCTTGAGCTCCATGCGGATGGAGCCGCCGGATGAGATGTTGCAGATGACATGCTCAGGGTTGAGTACCTTCACGTTGGCGCCGTCTTGAATATCACCGGCTTTCACTGCGCCCTCTGAGCTCTTCTCGAGCACCAAAGTAGTTTCTTCCTTATCGGTGATCTTGAAGCGTACTTCCTTGAGGTTCAGAATGATTTCGGAAACCTCTTCCTTGATGTTGTTGATGGTGCCGAACTCATGGTCGACGCCATCGATCTTTACGGCGACGATGCCCGCCCCTTGAAGGGAGGACAAGAGCACGCGGCGGAGAGAGTTGCCGAGGGTCAAACCATAGCCGCGCTCGAGGGGCTTTGCGGTGAATTTGCCGTAGTTCGGACGCAGAGACTCGGTGTCCACTTCCAAGGCCGCAGGGCGAATCATTCCGACCCAGTTCTTACTCATAAAGTTGCTCATGTGCGCGGGCTCCTTACCAGTTTTACGCGTTAGAATTATACGCGGCGGCGCTTAGGTGCGCGGCAACCATTGTGGGGCATGGGGGATTTGTCGGCGACGGAGGTGATACGCAAGCCGGCGGCCATGAGAGCGCGGATGGCGTTTTCACGTCCAGCCCCGGGGCCCTTAACCTTTACTTCAACCGAGCTCAGACCCTGCTCCATGGCTTTGCGGGCGGCTTCGCCGGAGGCGATTTGAGCCGCGAAGGGAGTGGACTTCTTAGAGCCCCTGAAACCCTGGTGGCCTGCAGATGCCCATGAGACGGCGTTGCCGTCTGGGTCGCTGATGGTCACGATAGTGTTGTTGAAAGAAGCGTACACGTGACACACACCATGGGAGATGTGTTTACGAGCTTTTTTCTTGCCGGTCGCGGGTTTCTTGTCTTTCTGTTGATTAGTTTCGCTCATAAAGCCCTCTTAAATTACTTCATCGCTTTGATAGATTTCTTACCGGCGATCGCCACAGCGGGGCCCTTACGGGTGCGGGCGTTCGTGTGTGTCCGTTGGCCGCGCACGGGCAAGCCTTTGCGGTGACGGATACCACGGTAGCAGCCAAGATCTTTGAGGCGCTTGATGTTGAGGCCGATCTCGCGCCGGAGGTCACCCTCAACGGAATACCCTTCGAGGGCTGCGCGAATCTGCTGAGTTTCCTCTTCAGTCACATCAGTAGAGTTCTTGTCGGGAGAGACACCGGCTTTCTCCAGTACCTCAAGAGCGATTTTGGGCCCCACGCCATAGAGGGCGCGAAGTGCGATTTTCATCGCTTTGTTACGGGGCAAATCGACGCCCAGAATACGTGCCATGTTCTCGTCTCCTCACTTAGCCTTGACGTTGCTTGTGCTTCGGATTGCCTTTACAGATCACGCGTAGGATGCCCTTGCGCTTCACCACTTTGCAGTCCTTGCAGATGTTTTTTACGGAAGATCTGACTTTCATAACTCAACCTTTGCTTCTGAAGGTGATCCGGCCCTTATCGAGGTCATAACGGCTGATCTCCACAACCACTTTGTCCCCTGGCAAGATCTTGATAAAATTCATTCTCATTTTGCCGCTAATGTGGGCCAAAACGATGTGTCCATTCGGTAACTTAACCCGGAACCGCGTGTTGGGGAGCAGCTCAAGGACTTCACCCTCAACTTCGATGGTGTCTTTCGTTTCGGTCATTCAGTTTCCAAAAAAGTAAGAGCCCTTATAACTAATTACTAGCATCCTTGGCAACCGCATTCCGGCCTCGCGTCAGAGCTGGCGAGAGATTTGGTTAAAGACACTTTCGATGGGGTTTTCCGCGTTCACTGTCAAAAGCCGGTTGGCTTTACCATAGTGATCCAACACGGGCTGGATGTTTTGCTGAAAGATATCAAGCCGCTTCTTGATCGCATCTTCCTTGTCGTCGTCCCGATGTACTAAGTTCGTACCAGCGCATTTATCGCATACGCCGGGAGTCCTGGGGGGTTGAGTTACAAGATTATAAATGGCCCCACAGGTTTTGCAGGTTCGACGATTCGTTAATCGAGAAACAAGCTTGCCACGGTCAATCTCAAAGTAGACAGCCAGGCTAGGGTGCCCCTTCAAGACTTCTTTATCGAGGGTTTCGGCTTGAGCAATGTTACGTGGGTAGCCGTCGAAAATATACGAGTGCTGATCAAGGCTGGTGTTCGCTTGGAGGAGTTCAATGACCAGCTCATCCGAAACAAGGGCACCGGCGTCCATCACAGCCTTTACCCGCTTCCCCAGGTCAGAACCCTTGCTGATCTCATTTCTCAAAAGATCGCCGGTTGAGATGTGCTTGTAGCCCCTATCCGCAACGAACTTAGCCGCTTGCGTTCCCTTCCCTGACCCGGCGGCCCCGATGAGGATCAGGTGCTTCATTAGAACCTTTTGGCGCCGGAGTATTTGCCACGGACCTTGTATGCCGAGTCAAAACGCTGTGAGATCATGAAGCTCTCGGCTTGCGCCATAGTGTCGATGGCGACGCCAACAAGGATCAGCAGTGATGTGCCACCGAAGTAGAAAGGCACTTTTGCATAGTTTAGTAACACCGCCGGCATGATGCAGATCAGGGCCACATAGATGGCGCCAACAAGGGTCAGGCGGCTAATGATGGTATTGAGGAACTGGGCAGTCTGCTCGCCGGGACGGATTCCGGGAATGAAGCCGCCGTTCTTGCGGAGGTTCTCCGAAATATCGTCGGTCTTGAACTGGATCGAGGCATAGAAGTAGGCGAAGAACACGATGAAGGCGAGGAAAACTACGTTGTAGAGCATGCGGCCAGGGGCGAGCATGTTCTGGATGTTGGAGAAATAGATTTTGACAGGGCTGTCCTCGGGGACGAACTGACCCACGGTCATGGGGAAGCCTAACAGGGCAGAGGCGAAGATCGGGGGCATGACACCTGCGATGTTAACCTTGATAGGCAGGTGTGTGGACTGGCCACCGAACACACGGTTGTTCACAACGCGCTTGGCGTACTGGACCGGCACTTTGCGGAAAGCGCGCTCGATGTAGATGATGAGCCAGAAGGACACCAGCATGATCACCAGGACGATGAGCAGGTTCACCAAGGTCAGTTCCCCGTTCCCAAGAAGGTTCAGCGTGTCGCGTATGCCGGTGGGAATGCCGGCGGCGATGCCAGCGAAGATTACTAGTGAGATGCCGTTACCAATGCCACGCTCTGTGATTTGTTCACCCAGCCACATGACGAACATAGTGCCCGCCATGAGGCTGATCACAGTAAGGGCGCGAAAACCAAAACCTGGCTCGATGACTACGGGCATGCCATTGGGGCTGCGGATCGTCTCAAGGCCAACGGCTAATCCGTAGCCTTGGAAGATACACAGGAGGACAGTGGCGTAACGGGTGTACTGGTTGATCTTCTTATGGCCGTCGGATTCTTTCTGGAGCTCAGCCAGGGCGGGAATGGAGTACGATAGCAGGCTGAAGATAATGGAAGAGGTGATGTAGGGCATGATTCCAAGGGCGAGCACAGAGAAGCGCTCCAAGGCACCACCACTAAAGGTATTGAACACGCCGAAAATTGAGCCCTTCATTCCGCTGAAGAACGAAGCCAGCGCGTTCCCATCGACCCCTGGTGTCGGCACCTGGGTGGCTACGCGGTAAACCCCTAGCATGATGATGGTAAAGAGGACGCGCTTCTTGAGTTCTTCCAGCTTGGAAACGTTGGACATTTCTCTTCCTTAAGTCCTTATTCGTTGACGATCTTCCCGCCGGCTTTCGTGATCAGCTCCTGAGCCTTGGCAGAGAACTTCTCGATCCCCTTGAAGGTCAGGGCCTTGTCGAACTCGCCTTTGGCTAAAACTTTGAGCGGCAGGCTCTTATTTTTGCCGCTCAGGAAGCCCTTCGCAACCAGAGATTCACGGGTTACCGGCTCATTGGCGGCGAATTTCTCGGCGACCTTGTCTAGATTCACCACGGCGTAGCTGGTGGCGAAAGCGCTGTTGTTAAAGCCGACTTTAGGCAAGCGGCGGTACAGGGGCATTTGACCGCCCTCGAAACCGATGCGGATGCCGCCGCCAGTGCGCGCTTTCTGGCCTTTATGGCCTTTACCGGCCTGGGTACCTTGACCAGAGCCTTGGCCGCGGCCGATGCGCTTGGTGTTCTTGTGGGCGCCTTTGGGGCTTTTCAGGTTCTTCAGGGTCAGCATGGTGAGCCTCTTAGTTCAGGATGTCGACCATGTGGATGACCTGCTTGATCATCCCGCGGACGGCCGGGGTGTTTTCCAGCGTCTTGCTGGAACCGATACGACGCAAGCCCAAGCCGCGTACGGTGGCTTTTTGCTTTTCCGTGCAGGAGATAGGGCTTTTAACGAGTTTTACGGTGATCTGTTTATTCGCCATGGTCTACCTCAGATTTTCGCCTTCATACGGAGGCCCTTGGTGGAGCTGCCGCGGGCATTGGCTACTTCCTCGACGGCGCGGATCTGCTTGAGCGCCGTGAATGTAGCCTTCACGATGTTGTGCGGGTTGCTGCCGCGGAGAGATTTAGTGAGCACGTTACGGACACCCGCGAGCTCCAGGATGGAGCGGCATGCGCCGGCAGCTTTAATCCCGGTACCTTCGCCAGCCGGCTTCATCAGCACTTTGCCAGCGCCGAACTCGCCGAGGATCTCATGGGGAATAGTGCCATTCTCGATGGGCACTTTGATCATGCGCTTGGCAGCTTTTTGGCCGGCTTTGCGGATGGCATCAGGCACTTCCTTGGCTTTACCCAAGCCGTAACCGACTTTGCCGTTCTTGTCTCCCACGATGATCAGAGCAGCGAAGGAGAATCGGCGGCCGCCCTTAACGACTTTGGCTACGCGGTTAACCGCAACGACCCGCTCTTCCAGGTCTACAGCCAAACCGTCACTGCCGGCGGTGGCTTCTTTGCGGGGGGGGCGCTTGTCCGGACGCTGGGGGCCGCGGCCGCGGGGGCCTTTGCCTTTCTTGTCGGCGTCGTTCTCATTGGTCTCGCTGGCTTCTTTTACGTTCTCGTCAGACATTTGTCCCTCTCTCACATTTGGATGCCGTTCTCGCGGACTGCGTCCGCCAGAACTTTGATCACGCCGGTGAATTGCTTTCCGCTACGGTCGAAGACGACGGTGGCGATGTTGGCTTTTTTCAGCTGAGCCGCGACGGCCGCGCCGACTTTCTTCGCTCCTTCGGAGTTGCCCACCTCAGCGGCTTTGCCTTTCCCGTAAGTCTGAACAGAGAAGAGGGTCTTCCCGCTGACGTCGTTCACGGCTTGCACGCGGAGGTGTTTGTTCGTCTTGGTCACGCATAGACGGGGGCGAACGTCGTCGCCCTCGACTTTTTTGCGGATGCTGAGACGGCGGCGGTATTCTTTCGCTTTCGTCGGATTTTTAATTTTACCGAGTACTTTTCTCATTGTTCCCCTGCCTCTTAATTATTTCTTGGCGCCCGTCTTACCAGCTTTCCGGATGACTTTCTCGCCCACATACTTCAGGCCTTTGCCTTTGTAGGGTTCGTGGGGGCGGTAAGCCCGGATCTCAGCGGCGACGAATCCCACAAGTTCCTTATCGGAGCCATGGACCTCGATGACGTTCTTGTTAACCTTTACTTCGATGCCTTTCGGCAACTTATAGTCGATTTGGTGTGAGTGACCCAGGTTGAGCTGGAGGGTGGAACCAGCTACAGCAGCCTTGTATCCAACTCCATTGAACTCTAGCTCTTTTTTGAAACCAGTCGTGACGCCCGTCACCATATTGTCCACGATGGTACGGCTAAGGCCCCACAGAGAGCGGCCCGTACGCGTATCTTCACCGGTGACTGTTACAGCCTTGTCTTTCTTCTCGATCTTCACTTCCGGGGTGAGCTGATAGGAAAGTTGACCCTTAGGGCCCTTAACTTCCACCATGTTGGTGGGGCTTACTTTGATCTCGACCTTCTCCGGGAGAGCGATCGGTTTTTTTCCAATACGGGACATAAGTTCCTCTCTTACCAGACGTTACAGAGCACTTCCCCGCCCAACTTCATGGTCCGCGCTTTGCGGGAAGACATGAGGCCAGAGGAAGTGGATACGATGGATATGCCCAAACCGCTCAAAACGCGCGGCATATCTTGATAGCCCTTATAAACGCGCAGACCGGGTTTAGAGACGCGCTGGAGGTTCACCAGGGCGCCCTCCTTCAAGCCAATGCGGAGTGTTATGTCTGCAGGGCCCTTCGCCACAATCTTGAACGATTTGATGAAGCCTTCTTCTTTGAGAACGCGACAGATGTTTGCTTTCACTTTGCTGGCGGGGACATCTACCTTCTCCAGCCCCGCCTTATTGGCGTTGCGGATCCGTGTGAGGAGGTCCGAAATGGGGTCGGTCATCATGTCTTGTCTCCTTACCAGCTAGCCTTGGTCACGCCGGGGATGAGCCCGAGCAGCGCCAGTTCGCGGAATTTGTTACGGCACAGTTTAAAGTCGCGGTAAACGCCGCGAGGGCGTCCCGTCAGCTCGCAACGAGTGCGGACTCGGTTGGGGTTCGCGTTACGTGGAATCTTTTGGAGCTTAGCACGGGCAGCGTCGCGCTCGGCCTCGGTCAGTTTGGGGTCGATGGCCTTACGGCGGAGTTCGGCTGCTTTCGGGCCGTACTTTTTCGCCATTTTGGCACGCTTGTTGTTCTTGATTATCGCGCTGAGTTTCGCCATGGCTTATTTCCTCACTTCTCGCGGAAGGGCATGCCGAAAAGCTTAAGCAGCTCGCGGCCTTCTTCGTTGTTAACGGCGGTGGTCACAAAGCTGATTCCCATTCCGCGGATTTTGTCGATCTTGTCGTAGTTGATCTCAGGGAAAATAATCTGTTCCTTGAGGCCCATGGTGTAGTTCCCCTTGCCGTCGAAGCCCTTCGGAGAAAGGCCGCGGAAGTCTTTCACGCGCGGGAGGGAGAAGTTGATCAGGCGGTCGAGGAATTCGTACATGGTTTCGCCACGGAGGGTGACGAAAGCGCCGATGGCTTGACCTTCGCGCAACTTGAAGGAAGCAATGGACTTCTTCGCGCGAGCAACAACAGGCTTCTGACCAGTGATGGTGGCGAGATCCTCAACCACTGAGTCCACGATTTTGCCGTTGGTCACGGCATCACGGGTGATGGCGTTGACGATGATCTTTTCGAGCTTAGGAATCTGATGGACGTTCTGATATTTGAACTTCTCCATCATCTTCTTCTTAACCTCAGTTTGGTACTGGGTCCTGAGACGGGCTGCCATGGTCATTTCCTCACTTAATATCCGCGCCGGACTTGGCGACGCGAACTTTTTTGCCGTTCTTCTCTTGCACTTTCACGCGGGTGGCTTTGCCGGATTTGGGATCGGTAAGAGCCACGTTGCTGATGTGCAGGCTCTTTTCCAGGTCCACGATGCCCCCTTGGGGGTTCTGCTGGCTGGGGCGCATGGCTTTCTTCACCATGTTGACGCCCTCAACCTGCACACGGTTGGTTTTCCAGTTGATCGTCTTCACCTTGCCTTGCTTGCCTTTGTCTTTGCCGGCGAGCACGAGGACGGTGTCGTTAACTTTGATCTTTTGCATGGTCTTCCCCTTACAACACTTCGTGGGCGAGGGAAC
The DNA here is from genome assembly GCA_964399165.1 of uncultured Bacteriovoracaceae bacterium. GTDB lineage: Bacteria > Bdellovibrionota > Bacteriovoracia > Bacteriovoracales > Bacteriovoracaceae > UBA6144. Next base: position 88,862 of record CAYNPO010000015.1, read on the forward strand.
AAATCTTAGTGAAGCTTTTGTTCCGCAGTTCACGCGCCACTGGCCCGAAGATACGTGTGCCGATGGGCTCGTTGCTTTGGGCTAGCAACACGCAGGAGTTGTCATCGAAATTGATGACTGTGCCGTCTTCGCGCTTGATCGGGAACACGGTTCGCACGATCACGGCGCGTTTCACGTCACCTTTCTTAACTTTGCCGCCGGAGATCGCGCTCTGCACGGCTACCACGATCACGTCGCCAATGTTGGCGGACATGCGCTTGGAGCCGCCGAGCACCTTGATGCATTGGACGGTCTTGGCGCCAGAGTTGTCGGCAACGATGAGGTTAGTTTGCTGCTGGATCACTGGACACCTTCCTTACTTCACGACGGTGAGGAGTTCCCACCGTTTCAAGGCCGAGCGGGGACGTGACTCAATGATGGTCACGGTGTTACCAACTTCGGCTTTTTCGCTTTCGTCGTGCGCATGGAACTTTTTCGAGCGCGTCACGAACTTATGGTACTTGGGGTGCATGGTCTTGCGGTCAACCTTAACCACGATGGTCTTGGTTGACTTGTCGCTCACCACGACACCGGTCAGTTTGCGCTTAAATTTTTGGGTTGTTTCGCTCATAGCACCACCTTAATTCTTCTTGGCGTTCAACGCGGTTAGAAGACGTGCGATGTCTTTCTTCCGCCCACGCACTTCATGGGGCTTGGACACGCCCACGGTGTGCTTGGAGAACCTGGCGTTGAACAGTTCAGTCTTCAATACAGCGACTTTGCCTTGCAGGTCTTTTTCGCTCATTTTCGCTGCTTCAGAGTACTTAACCACTGGGTACCTTCCTTATTCGGCGCGGGGGGGCACATGCCCCTCGCGCTCCAGATCTTCTTTGGAAACGATGCGAGTTCTAACCGGAAGTTTGTATTTCGCCAAGCGCAATGCAGTGTCAGCGTCAGCTTTCGTCATGCCACCGACCTCAAAGAGCACTCGACCGGGCTTGATCACGGCCACCCACTCCTCGGGAGAGCCTTTCCCTTTGCCCATTCGGACTTCAGCCGGCTTCTTGGTCAGGGACTTGTCCGGGAAGATCTTGATCCACATGTTGCCGCCCTTCTTGGTTTCCCGGGAGATGGCGATACGTGCGGCTTCGATCTGTCGGTTGGTGATATAACCGCAGGAAATTGCCTGTAGGGCGTACTCACCGAAGGTGATGCCGTTGCCGGTATGGGCGGCGCCGGTCATGCGGCCTTTTTGTTGCTTTCTGAATTTGACTCGTTTCGGGCTCAGCATAAAAACCTCAGCTTGCGGTTACTTGTAAATCTCGCCCTTGTACACCCACACCTTCACGCCAATGATCCCGTAGGTGGTCTTGGCGAGGGCGGTTGCGTAGTCGATGTCGGCACGCAGGGTGTGCAGGGGAACTTTGCGCTCGGAGTACCCTTCGGTACGGGCGATGTCGGCTCCAGCCAAGCGGCCGGCGCACTTCACCTTGATCCCCTTCACGCCGGAGCGGAAGGCGGAGGTCATCACTTTCTTCATGGCGCGGCGGAAAGCCACGCGTTTCTCGAGCTGCTGGGCGATGTTCTCGGCGATCAGCTTAGCTTCGGCGTCGGGACGCTTCACTTCAGCGATGTTGAACACCAGGGGGCAGTTCGTGATCTTACGGAGGTCGGCGCGGATTTTGTCGATCCCGGTGCCTTTCTTACCGATGGCGATGCCCGGCTTGGCGGAGTAGACGGTCACCTTCACTTGGTCGGCGGTGCGGGTGATGTCGGTCTTAGCGATGCTCGCGGAAGCTAGCTCGGTATCGATGTACTTACGGATCGCTAAGTCCTGCTGGAGGATCGTGGCGTAGTTGTTTTTCATGTACCAGTTGGAGTTCCAGGTCTTGATGTACCCGAGGCGGAAGCCGACTGGATTTACTTTTTGTCCCATTTTCGTGTTCCCCTTTGCCTTAGGCTTCTTTCAAACCGATGGTGATGTAGCTGGATTTCTTGGAAATCCGGTACGCGCGCCCTTGAGCGCGGGGCATGATCCGCTTCAGTTGCGGGCCCTCATCCACCTTGATGGTCTCCACCACTAGGTTGTCCAAGTCGTACTTCTTGGACTCGGAAGCGATGGCCAAGCCGCTGTTGATGAGTTTGGTGATCGCGATAGCGATCTCTTTTTTCTCATTGTAGCGGAGGATGACCAAGGCCTCTTCCACCTTCTTGCGGCGGATGAGATCAGCCACGCCGCGGACCTTGCGGGCGGAGCATTGGACGTTGTTGTTCTTGACGGTGATCATTTACGGCCTCACTTCTTAGCGGCGTCTTCGGCTTTCTTGTCAGCCGCAGTATGCCCATTGAAGGTACGAGTCAGGGCGAACTCGCCCAGTTTGTGCCCGACCATGTTGTCGGTCACGTAAACAGGAATGAACTTGCGCCCGTTGTGGACGGCGAAGGTCAGCCCGATGAAATCGGGGACGATTAGGGAGCGGCGTGACCAGGTCTTGATCACTTTGTTGCCCTTCTGGTCTTTCTTGGCTTCTTCGGCCTTCTTGTAGAGGTAGGCGTCTACAAAGGGCCCCTTTTTGATTGAACGTGCCATTTATATACCCTCTCTTACTTACGACGTTTGACGATGAACTTGTCGGTACGCTTATTCTTCCGGGTCTTGTAGCCGCGGGTGGGCATACCCCAGGGCGTGACCGGGTGACGGCCGCCAGACGTACGGCCTTCGCCGCCGCCGTGCGGGTGGTCCA
>CAYNPO010000016.1:0-72052 GCA_964399165.1 uncultured Bacteriovoracaceae bacterium
CAAGATGCACCCACCTTTTTTTGGAAAGGCCCTCGAAAGAGGGCCTTTCTTATTTTATGGCCACAAGACCTCTCAAGCTTCTCCTCATTCGAATGACGGCCCTCATGGGGGTCTACACATGCTTGCGAGTAGCATTCTTCCTTTATCATCGGGGGGTATACGCCACACTCCCGACAGGGGACGTGGCATGGGCATTTCTCCACGGAGTACGCTTTGACGTAGCGGCCCTCTGCTGGATCAACGCGCCTTTCTTGCTTATCGCATTCGTCCCCTGGATCCCTCGCACGCTAGAAAGGTTGGCCTTCATTTTCGTAAACGCCTGCTTCGTGATCGTTTCTTGCAACGATTTAGAGCTGTATGCATTCAACGGAAAGCGCCTATCCCGGGAGTTCTTCACATCGCTGGGTGACGACTTCTGGCAGCAACTGCCCCAAGTGTTCATGAATTACTGGTATCTCCCGCTGGCCGGTATCCTCATGGCCATGGCACTGGCGCGTGCCGACGTGGCCATGGAAAACCGCTTACGGGATTCACACTGGAGTCGGTGGTGGAGGTGGGTGGTCTTGCCCCTGTCTCTGGGTTGTTTCTTCGTGGGAATTCGTGGGGGGTTACAGCTTAAGTCCATCCAAGTCCAAACGGCCTTTGCACACAGGGCCAACGAGCTCGGGCACCTTACACTGAACACTCCCTACCATTTCCTAAGGACGTTCAACCTGCCTCTGCCTTCCAAGCGTGCCTGGTTCAAACCCGAGCAGTTGCAAGAGCGCATCCACGCTCTCTCCCCGAACGTTGGCGTGCCGGGTAGACCCAAACAGAACGTGATTCTCATTATTCTGGAAAGTTTTTCGCTGGAAACGGTGGAACAAGGCTATGCGCCTTTTTTGACCGAGTTGGGACGGAAGGGCTTAATGTTTTCGCGTCACTTCGCCAACGGTCGGCGCTCCATCGAAGTGCTTTCGTCTCTCTTGGATGGCGTGCCCTCAGTGCTCGACGTCCCGTTCTCCAAATCGGCATCACAGGGCATGGCCCTGGAGGGAGTTGGGACCCGGTTACGTAGTGAGGGGTGGTCCAGTGCCTTTTTCCATGGGGCCGCCCGAGGCTCGATGGGGTTCGAAGCCTATACCCTGGCCCATGGTTTCCAGCGGTACCACTCGCGAGAAGACTATCGGGGGGGCGCGAATGCCTACGACGGGCACTGGGGCATTTACGATGGACCATGGTTCCGTTATTCCCTCGGTGAAATCGACGCGTTGGTCCCGCCTTTTTTCGTGGGCATTTTCACTTTGAGCTCCCATCAGCCTTACTCCATCCCTCCCGAGTGGCGCGGGAAGTTTCCCGGGGGGACCTTGGAGATCCATGAGAGCGTTGGATACACGGACCGGATGTTACGGGAGTTCTTCGCGGAAGCGTCCAAGCGGCCGTGGTATCCAAACACGCTATTCGTCGTCACTGCGGACCACACCCAAAAAATAGCCACCGAGAAATATCGTAATTCCGTCGGCGTCTATCGCGTGCCCCTGGTCCTCTTCCATCCCGGCTGGGAGCTGCCCCCGACTAACCTGAGGAAAGTCACCCAGCACGTGGACGTTCCCGCCACCATCCTTGATCTGCTCGATGTTCCTGCCACGGGCCTCAACTGGGTGGGGGAGAGCGTTTTCTCGCCGGGTCCGGGGAAGGCCCTGCATTACCTTTTGCCGGGATGGCAATATGTCCGAGGGGACAGGGTCTGGTTCTGGGATGAAAATACTCCCGGGAAAGCGCGGCATTGGGATGCGGAAAGCGGTAAATTGAGCTCGACCTCGGTGGAAGGCCTGGAACAGGAAGCTAAGGCGCAGATCCAGTACCTTTTGAATGGGCTGAGGCGTGGACAATGGCCATTTGTGCGCAGCGAATGACCCCGCCGGGTTGCCACTCAAAAATCCCTTAAGCTACCATAAATCATCAATTTCCTTCACTTTAGGATGCCTCCATGCAGCCGCTGACCAGTTTCATTGAGCCGAATTCGGCCGACTACCGCAGCAACCTGGAACATAACCGGGAGTTGCTCCAGGATCTGAACAAGCGTCTAGAAAAAAGCCGCGCGGGCGGGGGCAAGGAGGCGGTCGAGAAACACCGCGGACGGGGAAAGCTGATGGCCCGCGAACGGATCGAGCGCGTGCTCGACCCAGGCTCACCTTTTTTGGAGTTGAGCGCCTTGGCCGCAGACGGCGTTTACGAAGACGACGTGCCATCCGCAGGCATGGTCACGGGCATCGGCTTGGTTCACGGCGTGGAGTGCTTGTTCGTGGCCAATGATGCCACCGTGAAAGGTGGGACCTATTTCCCGCTGACCGTAAAAAAGCATCTTAGGGCGCAGGAAATCGCTCTGGAAAACCATCTCCCATGCATCTACTTGGTAGATTCGGGAGGTGCGTTCCTGCCTCGGCAGGACGAGGTTTTCCCGGACAAAGAGCATTTCGGCCGCATCTTTTACAACCAGGCCAACATGTCCGCTCGAGGGATTCCGCAAGTGGCGGTGGTGCTTGGCTCCTGCACCGCCGGGGGAGCGTATGTGCCGGCCATGGCGGATGAGACTATTATTGTAAAAGGCAACGGGACGATTTTCCTGGGGGGGCCACCGCTGGTGAAGGCCGCAACGGGTGAGGAGGTTTCCGCGGAGGATCTCGGTGGGGCGCAAGTGCACACGACTAAATCCGGCGTTGCCGACCACTTTGCCGAGACTGAAGAAGAGGCTTTGTCCAAGTGTCGCGATGTCATTGCCACCTTGAATTTCCGCCCTTCGCACCCGGCGAAGCTTGTTAGGGGTGACGTGACCCCGCCCCTGTTCCCCGTAGAGGGTATTTATGGGGTCCTCTCACGTGACACACGTAAACCCTTTGACGTGCGGGAGATCATCGCCCGCCTAGTAGATGGCTCCGCTTTTCAAGAGTTCAAGGAAAACTATGGCAACACACTGGTATGCGGGTTTGCCAAGATCCACGGCTACCTGGTTGGTATCGTTGCCAACAACGGTATTCTCTTCTCAGAGTCGGCGGTGAAAGGCGCCCACTTCGTGGAATTGTGCGGACAGCGCAAGGTGCCCCTGGTGTTCCTGCAAAACATTACCGGGTTCATGGTTGGCCGCCAGTACGAGAACGAAGGGATCGCCAAACATGGGGCCAAACTTGTTACGGCGGTCTCCACCGTGAACGTTCCTAAGTACACCGTCATCATCGGGGGATCATTCGGGGCTGGCAACTACGGCATGTGCGGCCGTGCTTACTCGCCCCGCTTCCTCTTCATGTGGCCCAACGCCCGTATTTCCGTCATGGGAGGGGAGCAGGCAGCCAATGTGCTCGCCACCGTCAAGCAGGACGCGCTCAAAGCCGCCGGCAAACCCCAGATGGGGGAGAAGGAGCTGGCCGATTTCAAGCGCCCCACTCTCGAGAAATACGAAAAAGAGGGCTCCGCTTACTATTCCAGCGCTCGCCTTTGGGATGACGGAGTGATTGACCCGGCCCAGACGCGTGACGTCCTGGGGCTATGCCTTTCCACCGGCCACAACCGCGAATTCCCCGACGCCAAGTTCGGCGTCTTCAGGATGTGACCATGGGGATGTTGGAATACAGTGAGGACGGCGCGACGGGGACAGTGATCCTGAACCGGCCTGAGCTGCATAACGCCTTCAATGCGGAACTCATCGCCGAGGCAACGACCCTTTTTAAACAATTGGCGTCCAGCTCTTTGCGCCTTTTGGTGGTCACGGGAGCCGGGCCGTCTTTCTGCGCGGGCGCGGATTTGAATTGGATGCGCTCCATGAAGGCCTATAGCGAGGATGAAAACTACCGTGACGCCAAGGCCCTAGCGGCGCTTTTCCGCGCCCTAAACGAGATGCCCTTTCCCGTCATCGGTCGGATTAATGGCCACGCCTTGGGCGGTGGCTCTGGTCTGGTGGCCTGTTGTGATTATGCCCTGGCCGCTGAAGAGGCCCTCTTCGGGTTTACCGAGGCCCGTCTAGGACTCATTCCGGCCGTGATTTCCCCTTATGTGATGGCAAAAATCGGCGAAAGCCAGGCACGGGCCTGGTTTCTCTCTGGCGAGCGCTTCAGCGCCGCCCGCGCCCGGGAGATGGGGTTGGTGCATGAAACTGTCCCGGTAGGACGAATGGACGAGCGCCTCATAGAACTCAAAAAGAGTTTCTTCGCGGCCGGCCCCCTTGCCGCCCGAGAAGCCAAGGCCCTGGTCTTCCGCGTGAGGCTGGCCCAAGACGTGGAAGACGAAACTTGTTGGCGCATCGCCCGCTTGCGGGTAGGTGCAGAGGGCCAAGAGGGCATGCGGGCCCTGCTTGAGAAAAGCCGTCCTGCGTGGAGCGTGAAATGAAGATCAAAAAAATCCTGATCGCCAATCGAGGCGAGATCGTCGTCAGGGTGGTAAAAACCGCCCGCAGCATGGGAATCGCCACGGTGGCCGTGTACGCGGATGACGACGCGGGCATGCCACACACACTCGTCGCCGATGAGGCCCACGCCCTGGGCGGTGGGACGCTCAAGGACACCTATCTTAACCAGACCAAGCTGCTGGAGATCGCCCGCAAGACCGGTGCGGACGCCATCCACCCGGGGTATGGCTTTCTTTCGGAGAACGCGGGTTTTTGTGAAGCCGTGGAAAAAGCCGGTATGGTTTTCATCGGGCCCACTCCCGAGGCGATCCGTCTGATGGGCGATAAGATCGGCTCCAAGGTTGCCGTAGAGAAGTTCCAGGTGCCCATGATCCCCGGTTACCACGGGCCCAACCAGGACGCTGCCTTCTTGGCCGCAAAGGCAGCGGAAATCGGATTTCCCGTCCTGATCAAGGCCTCGGCAGGAGGAGGCGGTAAAGGCATGCGGATCGTCCATGCCCCCGGGGAGTTTGGGGAGGCTTTAGCCAGCGCCAAGAGCGAAGCCGCCAAGGCCTTCGGCAATGACGCCGTCCTCCTCGAAAAATACGTCACCCAGCCCCGCCATATCGAAGTACAGGTGATGAGCGACACCCATGGCAACCACTTGCACTTGTGGGAGCGCGAATGTTCCATCCAGCGGCGGTACCAAAAAGTCATCGAAGAAACCCCCGCTCCTAACCTTCCCCAGTCGGTGCGTGAGGACGTAAGTCGCACGGCAGCCGCCATCGCCCGCGGGATCAACTACCGCGGTGCCGGCACAGTCGAGTTCGTGATGGGGCAAGACAACAAGTTTTACTTCCTCGAAATGAACACGCGGCTGCAGGTGGAGCACCCGATCACGGAAATGGTGACGGGGCTGGATCTGGTGCGCCTGCAGATCCTGGTAGCGGCTGGAGAAAAGTTGCCCCTGAGACAAGAGGACATCCGCCAAAATGGCCACGCAGTGGAGTGCCGGATCTGTGCGGAGGACCCGGATAACGGCTTTTTGCCCACGGTGGGTACCCTTCTGCGCATTGGTCGTCCCACGGTTAAGGACGCGCGCCTGGACTGTGGTTTCGCCGACGGCGGGGTCGTGGGCGTGAATTACGATTCCATGTTGGCCAAGCTCATCACATGGGCCCCCAGCCGAGAGGAATCCATCACCAAGATGCTGCACGCGCTGGACGAGGTGGTGTTCGCGGGGGTGAAGACCAACCGCGATTATCTCAGGCGCTTATTGGCCCATCCCGCTTTCCGTCAGGGGAAAACCCACACCCATTTCATCCCCGACCATAAAGAGGCCCTCCAGCCGGCTCCCGTCACTGGGGTCGAATTCGCGCCGCTGGTGGCGGCTTACCTACTCGCAGGACAAACGGCCGCCACGATGACGGGCCGGGGAACGGAGATGACGGGATCCACCCCGTGGACCCGGTTGCAAGGATTCAGGAACTGACATGAAACGCCATCTGTTGCTCAACCACACCCCCATCGTGCTGGACGTCACCGGCCAGAGCGCCGACAGCGTCTCGTTCGTCTGGGCCGGCAAGGAGGAAACCTTCCAGGTCGTTGCTCGTGAAAGCGACACTTTAGTGTTGCGGGATTCCAAAGGGCGACAACATCGCATCAGCGTGGTCCGAGACAGCAATACGGCCTGGATTAGCGGCAATGGCCGTGACGCCGAGCTCGCTGTGGGTGGGGTGGCGGTCGCCAGGGTGCGGGGCGGGGCAGGCGCGGGAGCGGGACCTGTGGCCCCTATGCCTGGCAAGGTTTTCAAGCTTCTGGTTAGCCCCGGGGACATGGTCGAAAGGGGGCAGACGTTGGTTGTGCTGGAGGCGATGAAAATGGAACATCCCATCAAGGCGGACAAAGACGGCAAGGTCCGGAAGCTCGCCTGCAAGGAAGGTGACATGGTCCAAGGTGGTGCGTTGCTGGTGGAGCTTGAATGAGCACCGCCGACGTCCGACTGGTGGAAGTGGGCCCTCGGGACGGCCTTCAGAACGAGACCAAGGTACTTTCTACCGAGGACAAGTTCGAGTTTATACGTCTGTTGGCCGAGTCTGGTTTGTCCACCATCGAGACCACCAGTTTCGTGAAGGCCCCGGCCATTCCCCAAATGGCCGATGCCGCGGCTCTATTCAACCTCGTAAGCACTCGGCTCAAAAACCTGCCCGTCTCCTTCCCCTGCCTTGTGCCTAACATGCATGGATACCTGGCGGCCCGCCAGGCCGGCGTGCGTGAAATCGCTCTTTTCTCGGCAACCTCAGACTCCTTCACCCGGAAAAACGTCAATGCCACTGTGGCGGAGACCTTCGAACGCATGCGGCCCATAGCCGCCGAGGCGGCTAAGGACGGCTTGAGGGTGCGCGCCTACGTTTCCACCTCGTTCGGGTGCCCTTACGAGGGCGAAATTCCTTTATCCCGCTTACAAAAGGTGGTGGAGGACTTTATCGACCTCGGGGTTTACGAAGTTTCCGTGGGAGATACCACTGGCGTGGCCACCCCCCGCCAAGTCAAAGCCGCAGTTGCGGCACTGACTAAAGCGCACGGTTCCTCAAAAATAGCCATGCATTTCCACGACACCCGGGGCATGGCCCTGGCCAACATCCTGACCTCGCTCGAGGGCGGCATCCGCACCTTCGACGCCTCCGCTGGCGGCCTTGGAGGGTGTCCGTACGCCAAGGGCGCCACTGGCAACGTGGCCACCGAGGACGTTTGGTACCTGTGCCGCTCGCAAGGTCTTTCCACTGGCGTGGACTTGGATAAACTCGTGGCGGCTTCCACTTTCATCCTGCGCAAGATCGGCAAGGAAACCCCTTCCAAGTTCCTGCGCGCCTATCTCAACACGGGATCACTATGAGCGTACCCCACGAGCATGTGCAGACCGAACGCCAAGGCGACGCCCTGTGGATTTGGCTCAACCGCCCCGAGGCCAGCAACGCCTATTCTGAAAGCATGGTGCGCGACTTGCCGGAAGTCCTCGACCAGGTGGACCGAGACCCTGCCGTTCGGGTGGTGGTACTCGCCGCTCGAGGTAAGAATTTCTGCGCGGGGGGGGACGTCAAGGCCATGCGGGGCCACACCGGCATGTTCGCGGGTGGACCCAACGGACTGCGCGAGCGCTACATGGACGGCATCCAGCGCATCCCGCTGGCCATTGCGCGCATGCGCAAGCCCCTCGTGGCCCTGGTTCAGGGAGCGGCGGTGGGGGCTGGCTGCGACCTCGTGGCCATGGCTGACCTGCGCGTGGCCGCCGAGGGTGCGGTCTTTGCCGAGACCTTCGCTAAGGTCGGGCTGGTGCCCGGGGATGGCGGCGCTTGGTTCCTAGTGCGGGCCGTGGGCCACGCCAAGGCCAGCGAGATGTTCCTCACTGGACGAAACTATTCAGCCGAGGAAGCGCGCGGGATGGGACTCGTGCACGAAGTGGTTCCGTCGGACCAATTGGTCCGACGGGGTGAGGAGCTAGCCGCCCACCTGGCCTCGCTTCCTCCGATCGCGCTGCAAATGACGAAAAAGGCGCTTCAGCACGCGCAGGGGAGCACCTTGCACGCCCACCTCGACATGGTGGCGGCCTTCCAGGGGATCACCCAGCGCTCGTCGGACCATGCGGAGGCGCTCGCCGCGGCGGCCGAGAAACGCGCCCCGATTTTCCGCCACGAATAGGGGCGCCGATTATTTTTTGACAAAGCGGCGCGGGGCCCCGAACAATGGAGGAAAGGACATCCTCTATGAAAGCTGTTCTCGGCTTTTGCCTTTTACTCCTGAGCGGATGCGCGACCATCCATTTCCGCTCCAACAACACCGTGCCCGTGACTTTCACCGGAGATGGGCGACATCAGAAAGAGGTGGTCATCGAGGGGCGCCAGGATTTTTTCTGGTGGGGAACCAGCCCCGAACACCACGTGGTCTATGTGGACGAGGAAGTCCGCAAGGCCGGTTACCCGGCCCTTTCCAAGGCCATCATTTACGAGCAGAAGAATCCGCAGAACATCCTGATCAGCTTCCTCACTTTCGGCATCTACATGCCCCGGGCCTGGACCATCACGGGCTTTACCGAAGGTGAGCCTTCGCAACCTGCCAACGAATTGAACGACTGACCGTCAGGAAGACTGTCTTCCACGGATGGATCATGGGCCATGGATGGCCCTTTTTCTTTTTCCGCTGAAACGGGGCGGTCTGCGTCGTCGGCCGCGTCGGTTGGTCGTGCGGCGTGCAGGAGCACGCCTCCTCCCGTCCCTCCTTGCCTCCTAACATCCCACCCCGTTTGAGCGGAAAAAGCGTGCCAGGGATGCTGTGAGAGAGGAGGTCAGTCGAGGGATTTGATGAGACTGGAGAAGAAATCGGTCTTGTGGGCGTCGATCTCTTCCTCCGTCATGCCGACGAAGGTGGTGCGGTCCTGGGCGGTCAAGGCGTCAGCCAGGGGCACCACGAAGCGCGAAGGGTGGCGGGGGACATCGCGTCCGTAGAGCTTGCGCTGTTTGGCGTGGGTCATAACCAGGCGCTTGCGGGCCCGAGTGATGCCCACGTAGCACAGGCGGCGTTCCTCGTTGATGTCCCCGTTCTCGACGATGGTCTTCTTGTGGGGAAGAAGCTCCTCTTCCATGCCCACCAGGTAGACGTAGTCGTACTCGAGGCCCTTGGACGAGTGCAAGGTCATGAGAGTGACTTCGTGGCGCTCCTCGTCCCCGCCGCCGGCCTTGGGGTCATGGGCCTCGGCCAGCAGCAATCGCTCCACGAAGTTGCGCAGGGTCGCGTCCTCGCCGAAGCGCTCGGCGAAGCGCATGGCCGCTAGGACGAAGTTCTCAACGTCCTCCTTCTTGCGGGCGGCGAGCTTCACGTTGTCGTAGCTTTTCTCCACGTAGTCCATGTAACCGGTACGCGCGATGATTTCGCGCACGCCCGCCACCAGGCCCTGCCGCTCGAAGACGTGGCCCATCTCGCGGATCAGGGAAGTGAACTCGGGAACCTCAGCGCGCTTCATGCCTGGGCCGTCTTGCTCGATGACGTTGAAGAGCGGGGTGCGCGTCTCAGTCGAGCGGGCGAGGAACTTCTCGAGGGTTGCCGTGCCGATGCCGCGGTTGGGCGTGTTGAGAATCCGGCGCAGTCCGATCTCGTCGCGCGGGTTGAGGATCACCGTCAGGTAGGCGATGAGGTCCTTGACCTCTTTTTTCTCATAGAACTTCTGGCCGCCGATGATGGTGTAGGGCACCTGGTTCAGGCGCAGCTGGTCCTCGAAGGGCGGGATCTGGGTGTTGCTGCGGTAGAGGATCGCGACCTCGCCCAGGTGCACGCCCTCCTGCTGGAGCGAGATGATGTCGTCCACCACCACGGCCGCCTCGTGGTCGGCGTCGCCGGCGGCCCACAGGAAAGGTTTTTCGCCACCGGTGCGGGAGGTGCGCATGGTTTTTTCCTTGCGCTGCTTGTTCTCGCGGATGACGAGGTTGGCGAGGTCGAGGATGGGCTTGTAGGAGCGGTAATTCTCCTCGAGCTTCACCACCTTCGCGCCGGGGAAGACACGCTCGAAACCCAGGATGTTGCTGATGTCGGCGCCACGGAAGGCATAGATGGCCTGGTCGTCGTCGCCCACCACGCAGATGTTGTTGTGGGTGCTGGTGAGGCCCTGGATCAGGCGGAACTGGAGTCCGTTGGTGTCCTGGTACTCGTCCACCATGAGGTAGCGCCAGCGCTCGGAGTACTTACGCGCCACCTCGGGGTGGGCCTCGAAAAGCCTCACTACCAAGAAGAGGATGTCGTCGAAGTCCAAGGCGTTATAGAAGCGTAGCTTGTCCTGGTAGAAGTGGTAGACCGACTCGGCGGCCACGTCGTAGGGGTTCTCGGCGTCGAAGTGCTCCGAGGACATGAAGGCCTCGGGGGAGATCCCCTTGTTCTTGAGCCAGCTGATGCGTGATTGCACCATGGAGCGGTCGAAGTTCTTGTTGGCGCGGAAATGCTTGAGCCCCTCGCGGATGATGCTCATCTGGTCCGCGGAATCATAGATGGTGAACAGGTTGTTGTAGCCCAGGTGGTGAATGTCCTCGCGCAGGATGCGGATGCCGAGCGAGTGGAAGGTGCTCATGGTGAGCCCTTTGCGCAGCCGCGACTCGGGCACCAGCTTCTTCACCCGCTCCTGCATTTCCGCCGCGGCCTTGTTGGTGAAGCTCACGGCGAGGATCTCTTTGCCCGGGATGCGCAGGTTCTGGAGCATGTGCGCCACCCGGTAGGTGATGGTGCGCGTCTTTCCCGAGCCGGCGCCCGCCAGAATGAGCACGGGACCATTCACCGTCTCGGCGGCGGCACGTTGCTCCGGGTTCAATCCTTCGAGGGAAATCATAGGGGAGCACAGCTTAGGTAATGGGTCGCACCCCGTCAAAAACTTCGGGTTTGAATTCGGTGCAGCATGGGCTAAAATCGGGCCCATGAAACCCACTAAGTATCTCATCACTTCCGCGCTTCCCTACGCCAATGGCCCCATCCACTTTGGGCACATAACCGGCGTTTATTTACCCGCGGACATTTTCACCCGCCATAAGAAGCTCAAGGGCGAGCGGGCGGTCCACATCTGCGGCTCCGACGAGCACGGAGTGGCGATCATGCAGAACGCGCAGAAGGCGGGCCGCGCGTATCAAGAGTACGTGAACGAGTGGCACAAAAGCCACAAGGCGCTCTTCGACAGCTATGGCATCCATTTCGACTTCTTCGGACAGACATCGGCACCCTACCACAAGGAGGAGACCCTCCGCTGGTTCAACGAGCTTCACGGAAAGGGGATGATCGAGAAGCGCGCCGAAAAACAGCTCCAGTGCCAGGACTGCAAGAACTTCCTGCCTGACCGTTTCGTGGAAGGGGAGTGCTACAGTTGCGGCTACAAGGAAGCGCGCGGTGACGAGTGTCCCCAATGCGGCACCTGGATCGACGCCTTGAAGCTCATCAACCCAGTCTGCAAATTCTGCAGCAGCAAAAATGTGAAAGCGGTGGACTCGTTCCAGTGGTACCTGCTGCTGTCAAAATACCACGAGCAGTTCCGCCAGTGGTTTGCCGGCAAGAAGGACTCCTGGCGCAAGACCGTGGTGCCCTTCGTGGAGTCGCTTTCCAAGAACGAGATGGTGGACCGCGCGATCACCCGGGACTTGGACTGGGGCATCGACGTGCCCTTGCCCGAGGCGAAAGGGAAAAAACTCTACGTATGGTTCGACGCCCCCATCGGGTACGTGAGTAACACCAAAGAATGGTTGCGGAAGACGGGATCCAAAGAAGACTACGTGAAGGATTGGTGGGGCAATCCCGAAACCAAAATCGTGAACTTCATCGGCAAGGACAACATCATCTTTCACTCCATTATCTTCCCGGTGATGAGCATGGCGAGCGGTTTCGTGCGCCCGGTGGACGAGCTCCCCGCCAACCAGTTCCTGAACCTGGAGGGCAAGCAGTTCTCCAAGTCCAAGGGGTGGTACGTGGACGCTGACGAGGCGGTGGCGAAGTTCGGTGAGGATGCTTTGCGTTTCTATTTGACCTCGCTGATCCCCGAGACTTCTGACTCGAGTTTCACTTGGAAGGGCTTTGAGCTGAAGATCAACTCCGAGCTCGCCAACAATCTGGGGAATTTCGTGAACCGGGCGCTCAAGTTCCTGGCGAGCAAGTGGCCGGAGGGCCTGCCCGCGTCCTCATTTGCGGCCTTCAAGGCCGAAGGGCGGGACAAGGAGCTCGAGGCGTTCATCAAGGAGCAGCTCGAGCTCCTGGACGGCTTCCAGATCAAGCGTGGCCAAGAACACATCATGGAACTTGGCGCGGAGGTGAACCTGTTCATCACTGAGAAAGCGCCTTGGACCGAATTCAAGACGGATCCCGACAAGGCCGGGCAAACCATCGCGAGCGCGTGCGCGTACACGCTCGCGCTGGGGGTGATGTTGGCCCCGTACGTGCCGGGGCTCTCCGCTAAGATTCTGGCTTATTTCGGACTCAAGCCTGACGACTCAGCCGTGGCCGCCATCTATCGGGGAGACGTGGGCACAATGCTGAAGGTGTTTGACGGTGGGTTCAAGCCTGCTGTGGCGCCGGAAGGGTTGGTACCCAAGATCGACCCGAAGGTGATTGAGGAACTTGAGGCGCAGTTGCGGGCGAAGGCCCAGGCGTGATCCGAGCCTAAAGATCAATGGCCAGGGCCAGACTCGTGGATGGTAGCGCCCCAGGACTTGAGCACGTGGCCTGATTCGGAGTCCACCTCGGCAAAAAAGCGCGTGAAGCGCCCGTCGTGCCGCCTCACCGTCACCACCACGCGCTCCACATTCCTGCCCTCGCCCCCTTCCACGATGATGTAGGACTCCTGGGGAACGAGCTCCAGCTTCGCCAGCTCCTTGCCGCCGGTTTGGCGCAGGCGCGATTCCAGGCGCGGAAGCCAATCTGGGGAGGGGGTATTTGCCATGGGAAGCTCCGAGAGGTCCTGGACCCCCTCGGGGAGATCGCCATAAAGGCTACGGGTGCCTTTTCTGGGGGGGGCGGAGCTGAGAGTGGCCGCAGCGGGCGGGGCGCCCACTGGCTCCGCAGTGGGGCGTGTGGGAGCCTCCTGGGGAGGCGCAACTTCTCGAGGCGTTGGTTTGGGCCTAGGGATGGGGGTGGAGGGGACTACGCCCCCTTGTCGCCACAGGAGGGCCAAGGCCACGCCCCCCGCCACCAGCAGGAAAATTACCAACCGTCTCATTCAGTCCAGGATGGTGAAGCCCACGTCCAGCACGCGGAAGGGCTTGGCCCCGCCGTACTCGATGTCCGTGTACTCGTCGGAGGTGGGGGTCGCCTGGAAGCAGTCCGAGCAGTTGCTGAACTGCGCGCGCAGGCGGCAGGTGAACATGGTGCCGGGAGGAATCCACTTGTTGACCTCGAGGGCGAGACCCGCGCTGGTGACGGTGCTCTGCTGCCCGGCGGGATCCACGGTCTGCTTGTAGCTTTTCTGCGGATCGATCTTCGCCAGGAATGCGGCGTCCTTGCCCGGGAGGAAGCGCATCAAGCATTCGCCGGGGGTGAAGTCGGGAGTTCCGTAGCCCAGGCAATGCTTATCCTCGAGCTGCAGGATGTTCTTGCGGAAATCGTCCTGGGAAACCCAGCGGGTCTCGTTGTTGGAGCTCTGCTGAACCAGGCAAACGGGGTGGAGCGCTTTGGAAGGATAGGCACCGGCCGTGGGTTTTTTGAAGCGCACGCCCTTCTCGGGGAGGATGGCAGAATCGGGGCAATCCGCCGCGGCCAAGCCGCCTTCGCTGGTGGAAGGGAAACCGTTGATCGAGCAAGGTTGCGCCTTGCCGGTGGCGGCGTTGGTGACTTTCATGTGGGCCCAGGGGGTCGCGAGGATGGAGACTCCGCCAATGGGCGTGCTGGAGTTGTTCACCAAGTCCACCACGAGGCCGACGACTTCCCCCGGAGAGATCTTGCGGTTGGAGTTGTTGTACTCCCAGCCCGCGATGCCGGTGGTGGGGGTGATCACCCGCCCCTCGAAGAGGGTCGTGGCGGCCACGTTTTGAGCATATGTCTGAGTGTCGTCAAGCAGGAGGGTTGCCAGCGCGCCACCGGTTTTCCAGCTCAGCGCGGATTTGGGGATGAGCACCGAGCGCAGGCGGTTGGCTTCGTCCACCGTCGTGAAGGTGGTGGTGTTTGGGAAGCCGACGGTGGGGGCGTAGGGGAAATTGTTCCCGAATTCGGAGTCGAAAATGGCGTTGATCATGTTCCACTTGAAGCCAGCCGGGGTGGCCAAGGCGTGGGCGTCCACACGGGTGGCCTCATCGGAAGGTGAGGAAGAGAAGGTGCCGTTGTCGTCGTAGTGGCGGAACAACAGAAGACCGTACATGTCCAACAGGCGCTCGGATTTTTCCTTGGTGAAAGAAGGGCAGGAGTCCAGCGTCAGCAGGTGGTGGATGTTGCGGGAGAAGGTTTGGAAGAATCGGCGCATGGTGATGCGGCGGGTGCCATAGAACCACTCGTAGGCGCCCTCGCGGTGCAGGTTCACCACCGCCTTGGGCTTGCCGGTGCCGTCGTTGGTGTCGTTGTAATCGGTGCCACGGCCGGTGAGATCGCCCAGGTACGCGAAGGATTCCGCCAGGAGCAGCATCACGTGGTCCACGGCGGCGCGCTCGCTGAGCGAGCATTCTGTCCGCAGGGTGTCCGTGAGGGCCATCAGGTAGTGGGAGGTGATCATGCCGGCGTTGTGGACGCCCTCTACGGGGGTGCCCGGCGCCTGGGGCATGTACAGGAGCATGTCGGGGTAGGCCACGCGCTCGTCGCTGGCGGAACTGATGCCCGGGGCGTGCAGCGGATGGTCTTCTGTCAGAGGGCGAGCGACGTTGGTGAAACGTCCTAGGCCCCAGGTTCCCATGGTCTCGAGCCCGCCGATGGCGTAGGCGAAGTAGTCCGCGATGCCTTCGCCCATGGCCCCGAGTTCGTCGTACTTTCCGTAATAGGGGAAGGCCTGGTACTTCAAGGGTTGCCACACGCCGGCAACCTTCTCGGCGTTGCGCAGGTTCAGGAACAAGGTCATGAAGACGTGCCCCATCTCGTGGTAGAGGATGGTCGGGTCCTGCACCATGTGCACGTACTTGCGGTGGGCGCTGGAGGAACCAAGCACCACTTGGTTGGTGATGGGATCGTAGTAGGCGTTGTTTGGGGCATCTCCCAGGGCCTGGATGCTGAGCTGGGCGCTGGAGGTCATCATGCTGGTGCCGGCGAGGTAATTGAACCACCAGGTCCCCATGTCCGCGAGTGGATAGGGAACAGAAGGCGGAAGGGATTTCTGCCCACCCTCATGGAGTCGTCCGTGGATGAAGGACATGGTGTCCATCATGCGCTTGATGACCTTGTTGCCCTGGTACATGGCGTTCACTTGGAAGAACGCGGACGAGTTGGGTTCAAACTCCCAGGTGCCATCCACGCTCTGAAGCGGGGCCGCGCCGGGTTTCCCGTTTTCCACCACGCGCACACAATCGGAGAAGGCGGTTTCCAGGGGAGCCACGTAGTATTGGGGCTGCTGGAAAGCGCAGTCGTTGGTCAGGGTGGTGCGGCCGGCGGGCGTGATCTGCTGAGCGTCCTGGGCCAGGTACTTGCCCATGTCGACTTTCGGGCCCTTGTCGTCGTCCCCAGAGGCGGTGAGAGGGTCATGGGGATAGATGTAGGCCTTGCCCAGCATGCTGCCATCACCCGAGCTTCCCGCTCGGACAGCAACTTTTTGCGCTTCGAGGGGATTACAGCCCGCCATCGAGAGCAAAAAGACCAGCAGGACGCCCCCCGAGAGGGGCGCCGTGCGGTTAAGTGGTTGGAAGTGCTTCCTTGCCGGTTCCATATCTTAGGAACTTATCGGCAGTCGGGGGGGCGGGCATTAGCCCGGGGGATTACTGGCCGCGGGCGCTTCCGAGGAGGCCTTCGATCATTTGGAGGGCGCCGGCATCTCCTCCGGAGAAGCTGTTGAACTCGGCGCCACACCCATTGCCGCGGTTTTCGCCCAGACCACTAGCTTGCGAGCGCATGGCGATGAGGGCGCTCTCCCGACGGTTGGCGATCTCTTCACGAAACTCTTCGGCGATGTACTCTTCCACATCGTCATCCTGGCAAGCCGTAGTAATGGATTGCTGACAAGCGGCTGCATCTGCGCTGGTTCCGCAGTTCAAAGCACGTGCCCCTGCCCGCCGAAGAGCCGCCACCTGCTGCTCTCTCTCCATTTCATCGCCGTCTTGGAAGCAGACACGCCAGGCTTGGCAGCCATCATGATTGGCGTTCTCGCGCAGGCTGCAGAATTCACGGACGCTGGAAGGTTCGTCTCCCCCGCCGCGGGCCAGAAGGCGGTCCACATCGCTGACGTCTTCCACTTCCGAGTTGTAGGTGCGGCAAATCGACTGAAACTGCCCCATATAAGCCATGGCCGAAGAGTTGCCAGCCTCGGCGGCGGACTGGAATGAGGACTCGGCTAAATCTGCGATGTCGCAGCTAGGGTTGTGGCTTATGGCTTGCTGGGCGGCGCAGGCCCGCTGCTGGGCCTCCATGCGCTCCTGCATCATCTGGCGATAGGCCCCGTAAGCTTGGTTGTAGTTTGAGATGTTGTTGGTACACGTTTGCTGTGCCTCACGAATCCGCTGTTGGGCCAGGCGGACGTTCTCGCGGATCTGGCGGATGTGGCCGTTCACGCCGCCGCTGGCTCCACTTTGTTCGCCGCTGTTGCGTTCGCCGGGACGGTTGCCAGTCATGACGGCGATCCGCTGTGCGCGCAGCTGCTCTTTGAGTTCGTCCAGGTTCTTCTTCACGACCAGGTCAAAGAACTTGTCCGGGTCTTCCATGCTCATGTCCTGCAGGCCATCGAGGAAGGCGCGGGCGCGCTCGCCCTCGGCGTAGTCGAACTTCACGTCGGTGGGGAGGACCAGTCCCTGCTGAAGGGTCTGGCTGATGGCCACGCCTTGGATGGCGAAGTGCTGTTGAGCGTTCCGGTACATGGCCATGAGGTTGCGTTTGTGGTTTTCCACGCTGGCGTTGTAGCGCTGGGCAGCCTGGTTGCGCTTCTGGGTCTCGGTTTGAACCAGGGTCTGGGCCTTGGCAAAACAGCCGTTCATTCCGTTGGCGCAGGAGGTGGCGCGCTTCACGCAGAAGTTAGCGCTGCCGGTGCTCAAATCCTGGCTGGAGCAGGTGGCGACGCCCTGGGCGTTGGCGGTGCGGTTGTCGGCGCAGTCAATGACTTGGTTGATGATGCGGTTGGCGAGGTTGGTGCCCAGGCTCGAGGTGAAGGCCTGGTACTGGGAGTGGATGCTTTTCAGCTGGCTGCTCAAGGATGCAGGGGTGACGCCTTGGGAGTTGGCGTTGCTTTCAAACTGCTGCTGACAGTTCTGCACATGCAATTGGATGAAGGCGGCCGGGGTCATGCGGGTGGAGGCCTTGACGGACGTGTTGCCGACGGTGGCGGAGCGCTGGGTGTCCACCACGTAGTTGGAATTGGAGCCGGTGGACTCGAACTCACGGATGCGACGAAGTTTCTCCTCAATGGAGAGGCCGTTATTGGCGAGGGTGTCGCGGATGAAGGTCACGTAAGCGCTGTCGGCGTCGATGGTGGCATTCTGGTTGATAATCCGCAGATCGCCGCCCAAGGCACGGATGTTGGGCTGGCCGCTGAGGCAGGCGTTCTTGTAGCTGCGCTCCCAATTAGCCAGCTCGCTGGCGAAAGTGCGGGGATTGCCGAACAAGTTCGGGGGGGCCGGGCGGCCACTTTCCACCGCACCGAGGTCATCCACTTTGTTGCGGAACTCGGCGAGGGAGGTCTCAGTCTCGCTGGCAAAGGTTCCGAGGACAGAAGCCAATGGTTCCCGCTCGCGGTTGAAGCCGTAGGTGGAGCCGGAGGAGTTGAGGCTGGTCAGGGCCTGGGGGCCGCCGCTTCTGGTCTGGTTGGCCATGCGCTGGGCGAGGTTGCGGACGTCTTTCTCCACCGCACTAGCGGTTCCGGAGTTCCACTCGGCGGCGCTGAAGTTGCCGGCGCCCGGGGCCTTGGCGTTGGCGCGGTTGCTGAGTTCGGTTTGGATAGCCTCAAGTCCTCCGTTGCCGTTGCCGGCGTTACCCTTGTTGTTGAAGTCGTTGGCGTTCATCACCATCCGGCAGCCAGCGTCGGCGAACAGGTTGGCGAACTGCACGTTCTGCTGGGCCAAAGCCTGGCGTGAAGTGGCGTTGTTGGGCCCCTTGAGGAGGGCCTGGGCCATTTCCACTTGCTGGCGGTCGGCGGCGGCGGCGCGCTTGAAGGCATCGGTGGCCGACTTGAGTTGGTTGATGAGGTTGTCGATTTGTTGCTCGCGGTTCAGCAAGGCTCGCTCCAAGGCGGCCGCTGAACGCGTGAGGCATCCAATGCCTTCGTTGCTGCCCTGGTTGTCTTCCACGGACATGACTTCGTAAGCGTTGTTCATGAGGTCGAACTGGGTGGCCATCTGGTGCGCGCATTGGGCGCGGGCAGCCGCTTCCATGGGATTGGACATGTCGAAGTCCCCGGTGCAGCTTTCATGGACAACGATGTTGGGGAGAGTCTGGAGCACGCGACACTCAGGGAAAACCTGGCTGGCGCAATGTTGGCCGGGGCCGCAAGGGCGCACGTCCATGGACTGCACCGCCTGCTGGCACATCATTCCGTACTGGCTCATCTGTGCTTGCGCCGCCAACTGCGCACCCATGTTTAGGATGGTGCTGGCCAAACTCGTGTCCGCCGAAGCTACAGGCGCGAGTGCCAGCTGGAAGGCGGTGAGGAGGGTGAAAGTTTGGGTGAAGCGGCTCGGTTTCATAAGAAATCCTTGGGTGGCTTTAAGCCCTCATTTTAGCAGGCTTATCGGTCAACTCCCGGGAATCATTAAAAAGTGGTCTGCTCCCTTATATTTTAAGGCCGGTCCCGTTTCGGGGCCCTCTGCGTCGCTGGTTTCTTGGCATCCCCGGAAAAAGGATTACACTAAAGCTAGTAATTTTGCGGACTTCACTGCGGGGACGGGATGGATTTACCGGGGTTGTTTCAGCGCCTGCGGGCGCCAAAAAAAGCGGGCACGCCCGCCCCTGAGCCAATGCGCCGACCTACCGTGGAGCGTTTCTTCCTGGAGTTTGCGAATATTCAGGACACCCCCCGCTACGCCTTGGAAGAGCATTTCACCGTGGGTTCCGAAATCGGTGATCTCGTGGTGGATGAACCCTCTCTTTCCCCCCGTCATGCCACCTTCCATTTGAAAGACGGCGTGGTAACTGTCACGGACCATGCCAGCGCGCGTGGCACCCAGTTGGCGGGCTCACCGTTACCCCGGGGACGGGCGGTGATTCTCGAAGTGGGGGACGAAGTCGTTCTCGGTGACGTCGTGGTGAAGCTGGTGAGTGACGCCGTCCGTGTGCCCGCGTTTCCTTCACTGCCTCCCACGGAGGACGCGCCGGAAGACGTCGAGACCAGGGTCACCTCGGATGAAGAGGAAGTGCCCGAGCTTCCTCGGCACGAGGCGGCTCCGCGCCCGGCCAGGCCCAAGGCCATTGGGGGCGGTAAGGATCGCGCCGCCAATGCCCTACCACGGGTCATCGCCCTCCTGCTGGACGTTGCGTGGTCCGTGGTGTTGTGGGAAGTGTTCGCGCCGTTCGTGGATTTCAGGGAAGGTCTGGAACTCGTCCCGCGCTGGTTGCAGTCTGAGTTCCTGCCGGTCGTGGAGGGCGCTCTCGCCTCCGTGGGTTTGAAAGGCGGATGGGACTTTCTGGTGAGAATCCTCGCCGAGGCCGACGAGGGCCTTGACTTGAGTTACCTCGCGATGCTGTTCGTCCTGCTGCGGGTGGGACCCACCCTGTTGTGGGGTACAAGCCTGGGAAGCTACATGGCAGGCATCCGGGCTTCCGGTAATTGGATCGGCAAACGCTTGGGGGGCGTGCTCCGCGAGTTGCTGGGCCTGCTCACGGGGCCCCTCCTCATTCCGGATTTACCCACCCTCCTTTCCAAGCGCTCATTGAAGGAAGTGCTCACACGCACTTTGGTCTACACCCCCTCCAGAGGGGCGGTGGTGGCGTCTTTGGTGCTGTTCCTTCCGCTTTCCTTGGTGGCGCTGGTGGCGGCGCCCCTACTTGAGGGAGGCGAACTCGCGGTGGCGGTGCCGCTGTCTAAAACGGCACCCAAGGAAATCCCGGCCCCCATGCCCGCCACGGGAGAGTTGCCCTCGCCTTGGTTCGGGGCGCGTTTCCGCTTCGAGGCCGATGACTGGTGGGCCCTGCCCCGTTTCACCTGGAGCATGCGGGACGGAACCCGCTCCCTTTTACCGGCCCTCCTTTTCCAACATTCCGACGGGACCTCCGTGCCCCTGGTGTTGGCGCGGACCTTCGCGTGGAGCGATCTCCTCGCACCTGTGATGGCCCATAACCCAGCGGCCCGTGCCGCTTATCCGACGCTCAAGTCGGTTTGGCGCGGAAAGCAGCGCCTCGGGGCATCCGAGCGCGAAGCTTTTCCCCGTGAACTCCAGCGTCTCATCGACACCGCGTTCGCGCTGGAAGCTTCTAACGTCCTTGACCACGTGCAGGCCCATGGCTTCCCCTACAAAGGCTATTTGGATTTCCGCCGCGCACTCATGGGACTGGTGGCTTCTTCCCCGGACGGCATTTGGTCGGTGACGACCATGGGAGACACGTCTTTCCTGTTTTACGGTTCTTCGGGCGAGCGGCCCCACGACACTTTCATTCCCCTGTTGCCCGGAAAGGGCCGTGTTCTCCGCGTGAGCTACCCGTCCGGCCGCGCCCGTGCCCGCATCCATCCCCGTGCCGAGGCGGGCATTTGGGGCCGCACTGCCTGGAGCGGGGCTGGGGCATCAAGTTCCGTGGGTATGGGCAAAATCGTGGACGTGGCGGCTGCCTTGGCCACACCTGGCCCCGCCCCTGCCGCCGTGGCGGCGTTGGAAGAAGTCTACGGCTCCTTTTACGAAGCGGCTTCCGCCACCGTGGGATCCCCAGTAGAATCCCCTCGCCGCAAGGCTTTGCTCGCCTCCTTGGCAGACGCGCGGCAAGTGATGCGGCAGTTGCGCGGTCAGCGTGCCCGGGCGAAGGATGTTGAAGCCGCCGCTGAGTTGGACCGGTTGGCAGCACGGTTGACCGAACTCCACGCCCAACTCAAGGCCGGAAACCTGGCCTTCTTTGGGTACGAGAGCACAGCACCGGCGGAAACACCTCCGCCTGAGGCGGCCCCCGCGCCCACACGGGACCTTTGATGGATTTTGCCACCGCATTGCTCTACGGCGTGATCCAAGGCCTCTCCGAGTTTTTGCCCGTGAGCTCCAGTGGGCATTTGGCCCTGCTTCCTTTCTTCATGGAGTTCAAGGATCCCGGCGTCCTATTTGATCTCTGCATGCATTTGGGCACGGCCCTTGCCGTACTCTTGTATTACCGCACGCGGGTGGCAGAACTCGCCCGCGCCGCGGGACCCGGTATCTTGGATCTCTCGCGGCAGGAACCTGCGCGAGTTTTCTTGCGCAACTTCGTCTGCGCCACGGCGGTGTCGGTGGCGGTGATCCTGGTACTCAAACCCTTCGCGGACCTTGGACGGAGCCCTTGGGCCATCATGGTCAACCAGGCCCTGTTCGGCATTCTTTTGTGGGTCGCGGACCGTGCCCAACGTAAGCACGGAGAAGCCGAAGGCACGGCTGAATTTTTTGGACGCGCCCACCACTGGAGAGTGGCCGCGGTCATTGGAGCCGCCCAGGCCCTGGCAATCTTCCCGGGAGTGAGCCGTTCCGGCGTCACCTTGACGGCCGCCTTCCTCCTGGGGCTGGGCCGCACCCAGGCAGGGCACTTTTCATTTTTGCTCTCGCTGCCCATCATCCTGGCGGGCATGCTGGTAGAACTGCCGACTTTGCCGGAAGAGTTGGCCCGGGGAGGGGTGGAGCCCTCCGTGCTAGTGGCCGGAGTGGCCACGTCCTTCGCTGTAGGATTCGCCACGATCCATTATTTCCTCAAGCTGATCGCGCGGATATCCCTTGGATGGTTCACCCTGTATCGCCTGGTGTTGGCGGGGGTGCTGGCTGGCCTGCTGCTCAGTTAGAGGGTTCGCAGTACCAGTGGTTGTTCCACCGGAAGCCGGCGTCGTAGACGTCGCCGGCCACGCCGGTGTCCTCGTTGTTGTCCACGGCATCCGAACGGTAGGTGAAGCGACGGGTTTTCCCCGCGGGATTGATGCCACCGCCTTCGAGGGGGATATAGAGGTCGCTGATGGCGCGACCCATGACCAGGCGGCCCGAGCAGCAGAGTTTCTTGGCCTGGGCTATGGCATACACCTGGGCTGGATCCTTGATATACCCGGTTTCCGAGTCATAGGAGGAGTCGGGAAGGCCGCGGCCCTCGGAAGAAACGTAGCGGTTCAAGTAAACGGTCACGTCGGCGAAATCCCCCAGACAGCATCGGGTGGGGCCGCCTTGGTTGGTGAGGGTGCCCGTACAGCAGGTGTTGGCGGTGGCGCCCTCAGGGACCTTGCCGCCGGCGGGCACGCAGCAGTTGAACTCTTTTTCGGAGAAAACTTTCTTGAGTTTCCCCGCACCGATCTCGAGTTTGTCGTAGCTGGCAGCGGAGATGTAGTCGGTGCCGCCGCCACTCACGTCTTCGACCAACGGGGTCTTGAGGGTGTCGTCCAGGGGGTCGCCCAGGCCTTCCCGGCTCGCCTGGTTCTCGTCGACCAGTTTCTCCACCCCGGCATCGGAGGGGAAGGGAATGAGCACTTGTGGGATGCCCACTAGCTCGAAACGATCGATCCACTTGAGGTAGGTATTCCCCTGGGCCTCACTGAGGTTGCGGATCTCGCAGGAGAGAGTGCCGAAGTTGGTGTTGGAGCAAGCGAGGTTCTCGGTTTCGTCCAGCAGGGTGCTGAACTTCTGATCGTAGAACCAGTTCCAGGCGTAGAAAATGTCTTTGGCTATGCTCTGGGACTTGGCCTCGCCCCAAGTGTGTCCCCCGCCGTTCTCCGAGGCGAAGCTGCGCACCCAATGGCCGGTGCAGCAGGTGCGACTGTTCATGAGATCCAGCGTTTTGTACTGGTTCAGGATGAACTCCACGGCCAGCCCATTACCTGCCACCGTGCGTGCGGTGGGCACGACGAGGGCGGGGAAGGACTGGGTGGAGGGAGCCGTAGGATCCACGCAGCTGACCTGGTCGAAAACGGTGTGGTTTCGCGTGTAGCGGGTCGTGGAATTGAAGTCGGTGGTGACCCCAGCGATGGCAGGCTGGCGCCCACCACCTGGTTTGGCCACGCATGCCGTGAACGAAGTGTCCTGGTCGTATTGGCTGTAGACCTGGATGGTTTTTCCGGTCATGCGGCAACACTTGTTGCTTTTGGCGTCGAAAGAGGCGTTGAGGGTGCTGTCGTAGAGTTTGGTGGGCTCCGGATTGCCGCAGGTAAGGTCCTCTTTCCAAAAATTTTGTTCGGCGGTGTTGTTGGCGAAGCCACCCCAGTCCCCCAGTGTCTTCATCTTGTTGGCGACGAAGGGAGCAGGGGCGCACTCGAGGTCACTGAAGCACGGGGCGCCAGGTGCCCGGAGGCACGCATGGCGCTGGTAGCCCACGGCCGTGGCGGCGCTGCCGGCGCTGGTATTGAGGAGGTTGAGAGCGGAGAACTCCGTCATGTCGAGGACCGCTGTGGGGATGTTCTGGGCCACCGCCACCACCGAGGCCTGGGTGCTGCGGCTGGCAGTGTGGTGGATGTACGTGCCAGCCTCGGTGGCTGGGCAGAAAGCGAGGGCGGTGGAGGATTTCTTCGTCCCGGCGCTGGTGAGCTTGACCGTCGGCCCCACGCCGAACATCCTGTCGGCCGCTTCCTTGTCGCTGGCCGAGGGGATCCTGGAGTGCGCAAGGCCGTAGGTAGTGGAGGCCACGTCTCGTCCGGGTAGGCATACTGCTTGAACGCCAACGGATGTCATGAGGTGGTCACGGAGGTTCGTGGCGCCGAAGCCCCAGGCCGAGCTGTTGATGGAGGCGGGGCTTTTAGTGCCGTAGTAATCCTGGGGACGGCCCACCACGCGCGCCCCGAGACCCACGGTGTCGCGCACGCCCTGGTCCCCGAGGAGATTCTGACTTTCCGGCGAACGCGCCCAGCGGCTGATGGCCGTGTTGAAGCGCGAGCCACCGTCCAGGCGCGCGCAGTAGTGGTTGGGTGAGCAGGCGGCGAGGCCCGGGAGGGAGGTGCCGTTGTAAGTACTACCCAGGGAGGCGAGGTCTGGGGCGCAAGGAGCGCCACGGCCACGGTAAACGCAGCGCTTGGACTGTCCGTTCGCCCCTCCAAGCAGCGAGATCAGGGTGCGGGATTCAGAGGCGACGTACTCGTTACCGGCATTATCGAAGCGCGGCCAGGGGCTGGTGATCCCCGTGACGGTCTGGCAGGAATAGTCATAGCCCAATTGGCGCAGACAATCGTCGTCGCTGGAACAGAAGTGGTTCTTCTGGCATTCGGCACCGTCGCTCTCCGTGTCGTGGTCCACGTTGGAGCCCGCGTCCACCACGGCGTTTTCGCTCACCACCACCTTGAGGGAGCCGGATTCGGAGAGGTCGCCAAAGGGCATGTTCACGGCAAGTAGCAGTTTGGTGCCGGTGGCCTTGATTCGGCGTTCGTTTCCGATGGCGAACCAAGTGACCCCGTCATAGGAGCCGATGACGGCGCCATAGTCGAATCCGTACCAGTCCCTCTGGTAACCGTTGGCGTAATAGAAGTGCTGGGCAGCCAGGCGGCGTTTGCGCTGGGTGGGCAGGTCACTGCCGGTGGCGTGTGACCAAGGGAGCATGGTGGCGGGAACGAAGCAGGCCCGGCCGAACAACAGGTCGTCGGCACGGTAAACCGCGGAGGAGGACGTCCGGGAAGCGTTGCGGAGGTTGGGCTGGTAACCGCCGCCGCGCCCGGTGAAAGTTTGGGGGAAGAGTTTCAAGAGGGGCTGGTAGGGATCATTCCCGCAGTTGGCGCAATTGGTGACACCGCCACTGTCCACATAGATGTCGTACGTGCGGTCTTTCTGCACTGTCACCACGGCCGGCGCGCGGGGGGCGGTGGCCTGCTTGTTGAACGAGCCGTAGATCTCGTGGAAGCCCACGTAGGCCGAGGCGTTGTTGGGCTTGAAAGCGTCTGAGTTGGTGTAATTGAACTCAAGTCCTTCTTGGGCGGGGGCGGTGGCGCCGGAGTCGCCGTCCCAGACTACGCCATTGACGTCGTAGTAGCGGGAGGGGACGGTCTTGCTGTTGAGGTAGACCACCTGGTGGAGGGGGCCATCTCCTTCGTCGGAGCCCGTGAATAGGCACTCGTAGTCTACGATGGAGGTGACGCCGTTCACCGTTTTGGTCTTGGGTTTGAGGTTGCAGTTGTCCTCGTTGCACTCGCAAATGGCGTTGACCCGAGCTTGGGCTGCATCCCGGCCCGCGAGCAGATGAGACACATTGGAGGTCACGTAGTAAGTGATTTCCACCGTCTGATTAGTGGTCACGGGCATGATGAAGTTGATGTTTTGCCCGGACACGACCCAGGTGGAGGGAGACGCCGCCACGTTGGTGCCTCCGATTTTCACCGCGGGCGGGTTGCCGCCGGCGAGGTTGGCGTAGGACGGAAGTTTGAACAAGGGGCTGTTGGCGTGGTCGGTGGGGCGTGGGGGCGTGGAGACCTGGCCCTGGACGTAGGTTTTCCGGCAACGGGCCAGTGAACTGGTTAGCCGTTCACAAGTGGCGTCCATTTTGTAGCGCAGGACGAGCGTGTCGTCCTGGAGGGCGGCTGTGGCCGTCTTCGTGACTTCCGCAGTCTGGGCGTTGGTTAGGTCGGCATTTCCGGTGCCCAGCAATTGGTGACTGCCGTTCAAGGTGGTGGAGTCGCTTCCGGCCAGGCCCTCGCGATAGAGTACCTGTTCGCCGTATCGGATCTCGTAGAGCGAATTGGCAGATAGGGCATTGCCGGTCCAGGAGAAATTGTTGTCGTCCTTGCGGGCGCTGAAGACGCGGTTGGCGGGCACGCCAGAGGAGATGAGGGCAGAAGCGTTTTCGGTGCGGACCGCGCAGTAACCCATCTCGTCCCACTGGGCGTTGAGGCACTGGTGGAGGTCCCGCAACTCGTTGAGGCGCTTGAGGGCCTCGAAGTCGGCATCTACCGGGTCGGGATCGCTGCTACCGCCACCCGTGCTCTGGGGGCAGATGTAGAAGTAGTGGGGGTAGACGGAGTACCGGGCGGGGTTGTTCTGCACGTCCGCCAGGGCAGAGAGGAAACCGCTGGAAGACTGGTCCACGCCGTTCTTAATGGCCTTATCCACCACGCATTGGCCGTCCAGGCAGCAACTGTATCCCTGGGCGGTGCAGGCGGAGTGGGCCGAGCAGCTGAGGCTACCGCCGCCACCCGTGGTAGACACCGGCTGGAGGCGCAGCTTGAGGGCGGAGAGGTCTACGCTGCCCACGGCGCTACCGGAGTCGAAATAGGCGGCGAGATTCTCGCCGATGGTGGAGCCTGCGCAGTCTTGGCAGAGATCGGCTATTCCGAACTTGAGGGGGGCACCAGCGCCGTAGAGCTGGGTTTTGGTGGCCATGATGCCGGTGGTGAGACAGTCCTGCTGGTTCCTCTGCACATCATTAGGGTAGAGCAACCAGTGGTAGGTCACGGTGGCGGAGCTAGCGGATTGAGACACGACCTGGCGGCGGCGCACGGCCGAGAGAACCAGCACCGGACTCGGCGTCTTGTGCTTATACTGAACCATCAAGCAAACTTTGGCGTCGGCCGGAAGCGCCGCCACCCGAGCTTGGACCTGTTTGCCCCAGAGCATGAAGGTGGCTTCCTCGTCCAAAGGGACGGTCAATGTGTCGAATACGCGCACGCCGGCGTAATGGAAGAAGTTGCGCTCATCACCGAAGTCCGCCAACGTTTCCGTGCCCCCTCCACCGCCGTCTTCTTGTCCACCGGCATTGAGGAGAGCTTGTTGCTTGGGGGCCTGTCCGAGGCATGAGGCGAGGGAAAGCAAAAGGAGGGTGACCCAGGCACGCTGGGCGAACAGGCGGGTAAGGGGGAAGCGGGAACGTTCCATCATGGCCCGTTAGTACTCCTCTCGAGGAATGTATCGGTTGTCTCACCCCGTCCGTTTTAAGGCCTTTCCTCTGGAAGCAAGATTTGCCGGGCAAGGATTCTAAGGGGATAGAGGAAGTGCCCGACATTCGCGCTCAAGTGCTTGAGGCAAACTACCGAAGCGAGGGAATGATGTAGGGAGGAGAGCATGAAAACTTGGGTGATGGTGTTGGCGTTGAGTTTATCCACTTCCGGCTTAGCCATGCGAAACCAAGACTTGGCCGAGATACCCGAGGAGCAAGCCGATGCTCAGGAAGAATTCGGCCCGGCCACGGTGGAGCGTTCCTTGGCCAGAATGGTCAAAGAAAGAAAAATCTCGCCCCAACACGCCAACATCACGCGTTCGTTCCTCGCCAACCTCAGTCCTCAGCAATGGGAGTGCCTCAAGGCGAAAATGGCGCTCGGGGGAGACGACTTCAAAGAGGCCATCATGGCCTGTTACAACTCGGCATCAGGACGAGTCCCGGCGTCTTCAGGTGACGCTGGGGCTTCGAAGAGAATCATGGAGAAGGAATAAGCCGGCCTGGGAGAAGCGCGTCTTCAGGCTTTCGCGGTCTCCTTTGAAAGTAAAAATCCGTGCTTGATCCCCGTCCACCGTGGCCACTCCCACCCACAATGTGCCCACCGGCTTTTCGGCGGACCCTCCTCCGGGGCCGGCGATGCCGGTGAGGGAAACCGCGATGTCCGCTCCGGTGCGCTCCCGTAATCCCCGGGCCATTTCCCGCGCACAGGCTTCTGACACCGCCCCATGGGTCCGCAGGGTTTCCTCCCGCACGCCCAGGAAGCTGGTCTTTACAGCGTTGTCGTAGCTCACCACGCCCCCTAGGAAAACTTGGCTTGAACCCGGGACGTTGGTGATCCGGTGGGAACACAGTCCTCCGGTACAGGACTCGGCAAACGCGATCTTGAGGACCCGGGCCGCGGCCTTGGTCACGATGACTTCCTCCAAGCTTTCGTGCCCCACGTGCCAAACGTGGGGGGCGAGGGGAGATGCCGAGACAAGGGCGCGGGCCTCGCTCTCGGCACGCTCCACCTGCTCTCGTGTCCCTCGCAATGCGATTCCCACGTCCACACTGAGGGGGTGCGGGAGGGAGCTGACTTGGCCGAAACGCGACAACGCCTCCCAAAGACCAGGACAGAGCGTGCCGAAGATTTTTTCTTCCGCAACTCCCTGGGTGCGGAAGTTGAGGAGTTTGACTACGGGTAGGCCTTGCGTCTCGGCGAAGCGCGGGAAATGGGCCTCCAGCATATCGCGAAATTCCTTGGGCACTCCGGGTGCCGCAAGCAGACTTTTGCCGCCGGAGGTGAAATGGAGGCCAGGGGCGAAGCCGCTGGGGTTGGAGAGGGGAGCGAAGCCCTCCGGCAGATATCCATAACCGTGGCCTTCGGGTAACTCACGCCCCATGCGGCGATAGTGGGCTTCGGCGCAGGCGCGTGCTTCTGGCGAAGGGTGGATGAGCTTGCCGAAGTAATTCCCGAGAGCCTGCTTGGTCACGTCGTCGGGGGTAGGACCCAGTCCACCGGAGCACACCACCAGGTCGCACCCTCCGTAGAGGTGGTCCAGGGCCGCACGGATCTGCTCCTCCCCATCGCCCGCGGTGGCGCAGGCTTGGAGGGCCAGGTTCCAGGGCCGCAGGAAACGCGCCAGCCACGGTCCGTTGGCGTCTTGGATCTTGCCTTGAAGGATCTCGTCACCGATGGCCAAAAAACCGATTTTCATGGGCGTCTCCGCTGACCGGGAAGTATAGACGGAAGCCGGCAAGAGGGCCATAAAGGGACATGCCCCGCCAGCTTAGTTTTACCCTACCCTTCGATGCCGACGTGCGGGCGTACGTGCGCCGCGAGTTCCCGGACGTGGGGGAATTCCGGGTGGTGTCCCAAAGCCTGGACGCCCGGGGGGCTCCCCGCGGGCGCACCCCCACCTACCATTACACGGTGGAAGCCTGGAACAAAGGCGAGCTTCCGGAGGAAGCTCCCCGGGCCATTCCCCGTTTCACCCCTTTGGCCAAGCCGCCGCTCATCATCGGAGCGGGCCCCGCGGGCCTCTTCTGCGCCGTCAGGCTCGCCGAGTACGGCATCCCCTCCATCGTGCTCGAGCGCGGAGACGACGCCTCCCGGCGGATGCTGAAGATCGCCCGCTTCTGGCGCCATGGCGAACTCGACCCCGACACCAACGTTTGCTTTGGCGAAGGCGGGGCCGGCCTCTACAGCGACGGCAAGCTCATCACGCGGGTGAAGTCTGAGCACATTGGTTACGTGATGAACAAGCTGGTGGACTTCGGCGCGCCCCCTGAGACGGCCTACGTTTCCAATCCCCACCTCGGCTCCAACAAGATCCGCGACATCATCGGACGCGTTTCCGGTTGGCTGCGCGCCCAAGGCACGGTCATCCGGCCCAACACCGCGGTAGAGCGCCTCTTATACCAAGGTAAGCGCGTGGTGGGAGTGGAACTCAGGGGAGGGGAGAAGCTCTTCTCCGACCACGTGGTGCTGGCGGCGGGCCACTCCGCCCACGACGTGTTCGCGCACCTGCTGGATAACGGCGTGGCCATGAAGGCCAAGGATTTTTCCGTCGGCGTGCGCATCGAGCACCCCCGCCGCCACATTGACCGCATCCAGCATGGACAGTGGTGCGAGGCACCCGAGCTCGGCGCTGCCCGCTACCGCCTGAGTTGGCATGACCATTCCACCGACACAGGTGTTTACAGTTTTTGCATGTGCCCAGGAGGCTACGTGCTCTCCTCTGGGACTGAAGCGGACGGGCTGGTGGTGAACGGCATGTCGAATTACGCGCGTAATTCACCCTGGTCAAACGCTGCGTTGGTGGTGACGGTGAAAGCGGACCGCCTGCCCGAGCAGGACCTCTTGGCCGGCATGCGCTTTCAGATAGGCATCGAGCGTGCGGCCTTCGAGGCCTCCAAAACCCACGCCACGGGCCGGGAGATCCCCGCCATGACGGTGAAGGAGTTCTTGGCGGGTAAGCTGGATCAGCGGCCCCTGCCGCCCACATCGTGCCCTTCCCGCGTGTTCAAGGCCGACATTCGTGCCTTCTTTCCGGCCGACTTGGTCGCCCACTTGGCAGCGGGGCTAAAGCACTTCGAGAAGAATCTCCCGGGGTTTATCCACGGAGACGCTTTGCTCTTGGCGCCGGAAACGCGGACTTCCTCTCCGTTGACCATTCTGCGCGACCGAGATCGCTACGTGTCCGTGTCGCACGAGGGACTGTACCCGTGCGGAGAGGGCGCAGGCTACGCGGGCGGAATCACGTCCGCTGCTGTTGATGGCGTGAGGGTGGCCCACGCGATCCTCACGGAGGAAAAGCTTTTGCCTCCCCAGGCGCCCTGAGTTATATTACGGCCTTACAAAGGACATCCCCCGCATGAAATTGAAGAACATCGCTGTGGTGGCGCACGTCGACCACGGGAAAACTACGCTCGTCGACGAACTCCTCAAGCAGTCTGGCCTCTTCGCCGCCCATGAGCAGGTGAATGAGCGCGTGATGGACTCCGGCGAACTTGAGCGCGAACGGGGGATCACCATCCGCGCCAAGAACTGCGCCTTCCGTTGGAACGACACCAAGATCAACTTGCTGGACACCCCCGGGCACGCCGATTTCGGCGGCGAGGTGGAGCGTTCACTGATGATGGTGGACGGGGTGCTCCTGCTGGTTGACGCTTCCGAAGGGCCCCTGCCCCAAACCCGCTTCGTGCTCACCAAGGCCCTCGAGCGCGACATCAAGATCGGTGTGTTCATCAACAAGGTGGACCGTCCCGACCAACGCATCGACGAGGTCCGCGGCGAGGTGGAGGATCTCCTGCTCGAGATCGTGGCCCAGATCGACAAGGACGTGGACCTGGATATCCCGTTCTACTACGGCTCTGGCCGCCATGGGTACGCCTCCAAGGACCAGAACCGCCGTGAAGGCGACATGAAGCCTCTCCTGGACTTCTTCACCAGCGACTACTACCCCGAGCCCAAGTTCGACAAAACCGGCCCCCTGCAGCTCCTGGTGACCAACCTGAGTTACTCCAACTACCTCGGCGCCCTCATGGTGGGCCGTATCCAGCGCGGCGTGATCCAAAACGCTAAGCAGGCCATGTGGATGGGCCGCGATGGCAAGACCAAGACATTTAAAGTCACAGGCGTGCAGATCTTTGATGGCCTGGGAATGGCCTCCGTCGAGTCCGCTGAGGCCGGCGAAATCGTCATCATCTCCGGTTTCGAGGATGGGGACATCGGCGACACCATCGCCGACCCGCAAAAGCCCGAAGTGCTCCCGCGCATCGAGGTCGAACCTCCCACCGTGAGCGTGCAGGTGTCCGTGAGCACCAGCCCCATGTCCGGCCGCGAGGGCGAGTACCTTACCAGCCGCCGCCTGGAAGAGTTCCTGCTGGACGCCGTCCGCAAGAACGTGTCCCTCAAGTTCGCACCCACCGACGATCCCAAGGTCTTCACCCTCAAGGCCCGTGGCGAACTCCAGATCGCCGTAGTGTTCGAGGAAATCCGCCGGCAGGGCTATGAGCTCATGATCGCGCGTCCCCAGGTCATCACCCGCGAAGTGGATGGCCAGCTGGAGGAGCCGTACGAGCGCCTGGTGCTGGACGTGCCCAACGACGCCACCGGCGCCATCACAGAGAAGCTCGCCGCCAGGAAGGGCGTCATGGCCAACATGATGAACTACGGCGACGGCCGCACCCGCATGGAGTTCGAGATCCCCTCCCGCGGCCTCATCGGCTACCGCTCCGTGTTCCTCACGGACACCAAGGGACAGGGCCTCATGTCCTCCTACTTCCTGGGTTATCGCCCCCACGTGGGAAAGATGCTTTCGCGCCAGAACGGTGCGCTGGTCTCCGACCGCGCCGGCAAGTCCACCCCCTACGCGCTCTTCAATCTCCTCAGCTCGGGCAAGCAGTTCATCAAGCCCACCGAGGAAGTCTATGAGGGGATGGTGGTGGGGGAGCACACCCGTCCCAACGACCTGAACCTCAACGTCTGCCGCGAGAAGCACCTGTCTTCCGTGCGGACCGCGGGCAAGGACGAGAACATCATCCTGCCCCCCATCCCGCCC
This sequence comes from uncultured Bacteriovoracaceae bacterium, assembly GCA_964399165.1. Lineage (GTDB taxonomy): Bacteria > Bdellovibrionota > Bacteriovoracia > Bacteriovoracales > Bacteriovoracaceae > UBA6144. Next base: position 32,014 of record CAYNPO010000016.1, read on the forward strand.
CGGACCTTGGAGTGGGCCCTGGACTGGATCGACGAGGATGAGTGGGTGGAAGTAACCCCCAAAAACATCCGTATCCGTAAGAAAATCCTGCCTGCTAACCAGAGGACCGTGGTCCGGTAAAGCGTCTTTTCGCTTAAGCCCCGGGGGCCTTCGTCCGATGAATTCGGTACGGAGGCTCCATGAAATTCTTCATCGCACTTACCCTCACCATCCTCAGCACCAGCGTGTCCGCTCGTCCGGAACGCGGCCATATGTTTAATGAAGTGCTGATGAAAGGGGTGAAGGAAGAAGTGAAGCAGGACGACCAGGCGTTCCGGAAGGTTGTCCCGGCGCCTGCCCGCGCTCCCGCTTCCGTGCCGACACCGGAGCAGGGGAAGCGTCCGGAGAAGATTGAGCGGCAGTTGGATCAGATGGGGAAGCAGAGCTGGTAAAACAAAGGGCCCTTCCGGGCCCTTTTCAGTTTTATTTTACGAGCTTACTGAGAATGTCCACCGGAAAGGGAAAGAACGTGGTGGTGTTATTCCCCCCGCTAGCGATCTCCCGCATGGTCTCCAAGTAGCGCAGGGTGATCCCTTCCTTCTGGGCACCCAAGACCGCGGCGGCCTCGGAGAGCTTCTGGGAGGCCATGAGTTCCCCCTCAGCGGAGATGATCTTGGCGCGCTTCTCGCGCTCGGCCTCGGCCTGCTTGGCCATCGCCCGCTGCATCTCAACGGGTAAGTCGATGGCCTTAACTTCCACGTTGGTCACCTTGATTCCCCATGGCTCGGTCAGATCGTCCAGGATTTCCTGGAGGCGGCCGTTGATCTTGTCCCGGTGGGCGAGGATTTCGTCCAGCTCATACTGGCCGATCACGGAGCGCAGGGTGGTTTGAGCGATCTGGGCGGTGGCATGGTAGTAGTTCTCCACGCTGACGATGGCCTTGCCGGGCTCCGAGACCCGGAAGTAGACCACGCCGTTCACCTTCAGGGTCACGTTGTCCTTGGAGATGATGTCTTGGCCGGGGACATCCATGGTCACCAGGCGCAGATCGACTTTGACCATTTTTTCCACGCCGGGGATGAGGATGATGAGGCCTGGGCCGCGGATGCCGGCAAATTTACCCAGTCGAAAAACAACGCCGCGCTCGTATTCGTTGAGGATTTTGAAGGTGCTGAACAGCAGGGCCGCCAGCACGACGAGGAAGGGGAGAGTGGTCACGAAACCCATGTCAGTGCTCCTTAGGAAACTTTTGTCACATCGAGAATGAGATTGTCGGGAGATTGGCGCTCCACCCGCACGCGGGTACCCGGAGCCAGCGCTTCGGTTGCGCGCGCGCGCCAGATCTCGCCGCGCACTTTGACCTGGAGGAGCCAGTGCTCCCCTTCCTGCCCGTAGGAGGTGGTCACCACGCCGTCGTCGCTGGCGTGGTCAAAGAAGTGGGGGCGGGGCCTGTGACGGTCGCGGGCGAAAAACCACCCCACGATGCCCATGAAAGCGGCCACACCGCCCAGGGTGGAAAAGACGATCATGGGAGGGACGGAAAGCCAGCCGTCCTCGTGGCGAAACAGGAAGAGGGATCCCGTGCCGAGACAGGCGAGGCCCGCCAGGGCGAGCATGCCGTAGCTAGTGATGAAGACTTCCAAGATCAGTAGCAGCATCCCGGCCAGCATGAGCCCCACGGCGCCGTAGTTCAGCGGCAGCACCTGAAAAGAGATGCCCGCGGTGAGGAGACACAAGACGCCCGCGGCGCCGGCGATGTAGCCCCCCGGGGCCTGGAATTCGAAGTAGATCAGGGCCACGCCGATGAGGAAGAGCACGTAGGCGGTGGTGGGATGGGCGAAGACGTTGAGGAGCCGTTGGCCCGCGTCCATGGGGCGGACCACCGTCTCGAGAGCCGGGGCGAACTCCAGCAGCCACTTCTTGCCTTGGATGGTAACGGGTTTGTCCTGTAGGAGGGCGCGGATGTCGTCCAGGCTGCGGGCCTCGGCGTCGGCGATTTTCTGCGCCAGGGCCTCTTCGGCGGTGAAGGAGGCGGCTTCGCTGATCATGCGGGAGAAGGCCTCGGCGTTGCGGCCGCGGGTGTTCGAAAGAGAGCGCATGACAGCGGAGAGGTCGTTGATCGCCTTGCTACGGCCGTCCGACTCCTTGAGGTCCTCGCCCATGGTCACCGGCGTGGCGGCGCCGATGTTGGTGCCGCGGTTCATGAGCAGCACGTGGGCGGAGCTGGCGATAATGGCGCCGGCGCTGGTGGCGGAGGCGCCCTCGGGGGTGATCCAGACCACAAAGGGCACGGTGGTGCGACCCACCATGGTGAGGATGTCTTTGGTGGTGCTGAGAAGTCCACCGGGGGTGTTCAAGCGCATCACGACCAGTGAACCTGCTTCGCCTTCGGCGCGCTTGAGTTCCGTCTGGAGGTAGTTGGCCACGGCAGGATTGATGGTGGCGTCCACATCCAGCACCACTAAGCGCTTAATGCTGAGTCGCTCCAGCGGGTCCACGGCGGCGCCCGCCCGCAGGAAGGGGAGGACAAAAACCAGGGCCAGGAGTAAAATGGGCGTCCGGAGCATGCACCACCTTATCCAGGGCTCCTCCGGGCGTAAAAAGGATTTTACTTTGGCATCGCGCAAATACGCCTTTTACCGGGCGAGCATCCTCAATCCCCGGGGAGACAAGGCCTGCGACTACTGGCCAGACGGCGTGCTGGTCACCGAGGGCGAGACCATCCGGGAGATCCTGCCCTACCGTGACGCTTGCGCCAAGTACGTGGAGCACTTCCATGGGGACAACTTGCACGAGTTTCCCGGACAGGTGCTCATGCCGGGCTTTTTCGACATGCACTTCCACTGGGTCCAGGACGATGTGCGGCTGATGCCCAAGGCATCCCTCCTGGAATGGTTAGACAAGCACACCTTCCCCGCGGAGGCGCGCTTCCGCAACAAGGCCTATGCCAAGCGCGAGGCCAAGCGTTTCTTCCACCGACTCGCTCGTGTGGGGACCCTCGGGGGTGCTTGTTACAGTTCGGTCCACGAGCACGCCCTGGACTACGCCATGGAAGAGGCGGTAGGGGATCTGCTCATCGGCAATGTGCTCATGACCATGCAGTCTCCGGCCTCGCTCCAGCAAAAAAGCGGGGCGGCACTCAAGGCGGCACTGAGGGGCATGCGCAAATATCGCGAGCGCTACGTGCTCACCCCGCGCTTCGCCATCGCCACGGACCCCGCCTGCATGGCCGCGGCTGCTTTGGAGGCCGATCGTCGCGCCATCTACAAGCAGAGCCACTTGAGCGAGACGCCAGGGGAGATCGCCTTCGTGCTCGAGCTTTACCGGGGCATCCCCGGTTTTGAGAACGTGAAGAGCTACACCGAGATCTACCAGCGGGCCCACATGCTGGGTCCTCGTTCGCTCATGGCCCACGCCATTCACCTCGGCAAAGCCGAATGGAGCCTCCTCAAGCGCACCCGCACGGCGCTGGTCCATTGCCCCACTTCCAACGCCCCCCTGAAGGAGCGCGGCCTGGGCTCCGGTCTCTTCGACTATCCCAGCGCCGAGAGGCACCGCCTGCGCTGGGCCCTGGGCAGCGACATCGGCGGCGGCCCCTACCTCTCCATGCTGGACGTGATGGACTCGTTCGTGCGCCAACATGGCAGGGTCCGGCGCAAGGACGCCACGCGGGTGAAGGCCCTATACCGGGCCACACTTGCCGGCGCCGAGATCCTGGGGGTGGATGGGCGCACGGGCAATCTGCGCAAGGGCAAAGAAGCCAACTTCGTCCTGGTGCAGGGGCCGAAACGCAAAGCCGTGGACGCTGAGTCATGTCTCAAGGCCGTTCTCAAGCGCGGCAGCGACCGCGCGGCCTACGATAAGCGGGTGAAAGCGGTCTACTGGCGAGGCGAACGACTGCCCTAGGGCTTGATCTCCACGAAGATCGGACAATGGTCGGACCCCATCACTTCGGGCAGGATGCCCGTGGCCTTCACCGCAGGCATCAACTCCTCGGCAACGAAAAAGTAATCGATCCGCCACCCGATGTTGCGTGCCCGACAGCCGGGGCGGTTGCTCCACCAGGTGTAGTGCCCCGGTTTCTCCGGATGGAAACGGCGGAACACGTCGATCATCCCTTCCGCGGCGAAGTGATCCACCCATTCCCGCTCATGCGGAAGGAAACCGGTGGTGTTCTTGTTGCCTGCAGGATTGGCCAAGTCGATGGGGAAGTGGGCGGTGTTGAAATCACCCGTCACCACCACGGGCTTCGCCTTGCGCAGCTCCCGCACCTTGTCCTGCAGGGCCCGGCAAAAGCGCATCTTGTAAGGCACGCGGGAGTGGTCGCGCTGTCCATTGGGGAAGTAGCAATTCAAGAGGTAGAACGGGCCCACGTCATGAATCAACGTGCGGCCTTCATCGTCGAATTCGGGGATCCCAAGCAAATTCGTGTCAAGGGGTTTTTGGCGGCTAAAAGTGGCCACCCCCGAATAGCCGGGTCGTAAAGCCTCTGCGCGATAGACCTCCCGGACGGGCAATTTTTTCAAGTCTTCCGGGAACTGATCCCAGCTTGCCCGCGTCTCTTGTAGGCATAAGATATCAGGCGAAGCCCCAGCGAACCATTCAACAAAGCCCTTCTTATGCACGGAGCGCACGCCGTTGACGTTCCACGAAAATATCTTCATGTCTTTTTTTTCCTCCCACGTTTTCCCTCGAAGAAAACGGGTAGAATGGGTCTACAGATTTTTTTGGGGATGGTGAATGACATTCCAAAAAAAATGATTAGAATCGGCAATCTCCCCACGCACACACACACGCTGGAGAATTCATGCGTTGTTTCAAGAACATTGCCCAGTTGATCCGTTCCCGGCGGATGAACCATCCAAAGGGTTACTCGCAGTCCGAACTCTCTCACCTCCTCGGTTACAAAAATGGGCAGTTCATCTCCAACGTGGAGCGTGCCCTCTGCAACATTCCCCTCAAGATGCTCAAGCGCGTTTCCGAAGTGCTGGACATCCCCGCCGACGACCTGAAGGCGGCCATCCTGCGCGACCAAGAAGAAACCCTGAACAATTATCTCTTCAACAGCAAGCCCACCAAGAAAGAGAAAGAGGTGGGCATGGGCGACGCCCTCAAGAAGAGCGCCAACGGGGAGTTGGCTGCCACTGGCACCGACGGTCTGTAGGACACATCCCATCCTCAGAAAAGCGAAGGGCCCTCTCGGGCCCTTTTTTATTTGCTGGCTTTGTAGGCGAGGTAGTCGTCCATGGTCCCCGAGGACTCTTCCCGGTCGTCCTGGTAGAGGGGGAAGGCAGCGGCTTGGGCGGAGGTGAAATGCGGGTCTTGGAAATCGCCCTCGAAACTGACCAGCTCAGCTTCGGAGGGAAGCTCGTGGTTCTTGGAGTAGGTGAGATCCAAGCGGTAGCGCTCCACGTGGGCCTTGAGGGCGGCCTTCTGGTTTTCATCCAGACGCTCCTCGAACTTCCGCAGCTGCTCGATGCTGGCGAAGAAGTTGCGCTCCAGGCGGTTACGGTGGCGTCCGTCATCGCGGTCGTAGTTCTCGAAGAACTTGCGCCGGTTGGCCATATGTTGGTCCAGAAGGTTCAGGTATTTCTGGACCACCTGTGGACCACTTAGGGTGCGGGTCCCGCCCCCTCCGCCCCGGCGACGGCGGGAACGACGCTGGCCGCCTCCCTGGCCTCCTGCGCTGGCGCCAGGCTGGCCCCCTGGGGGACCCCCTCCACCCGAGCGGCGGGGACGGCGGTGACGGCGGGAAGCATCGTTGCGCATAAGTCCCCCATGCTATTCTCCGACCCGTTCCTTTGTCCAGGAGCGGCGGCCCAAAATAACTCACCCTACGCTCCGCGCGTCCCGTATAATCTTGGGCAGTTCGTCCCCTTCTTCGGAGGTTTCCATGTCCAAGAAACGCGTCAAGGTCGCCGTCACTGGCGCCGCCGGCCAGATCGGTTATGCCCTGCTCTTCCGTGTCGCCTCTGGCGCCATGTTCGGCCCAGAAACCGAAGTCGAGTTGCAACTCCTCGAGCTCGAGCCCGCCTTGCCCGCCCTCAAGGGCGTGGCGATGGAGCTGGAAGACTGCGCCTTTCCCCTTTTGCGCAACATCGTCATCACCTCAGACCTCAACGTGGCTTTCAAAGACGCCAACTGGGTCATCTGCGTGGGCTCCGTGCCCCGCAAGGACGGCATGGAGCGCGCGGACCTGCTCAAGATCAACGGCGGGATCTTCACTGCCCAAGGCAAGGCCGTGGAGAAGAACGCCGCCGGCGACTGCCGCGTGTTCGTGGTGGGCAACCCCTGCAACACCAACTGCCTCATCGCCATGAACAACGCCAAGGGCGTGCCCATGGACCGCTTCTACGCCATGACCTCGCTGGACGAGAATCGCGCCGTCACCCAACTGGCCCAGAAGGCGGGCGTGCCCGTGACAGCCGTGACCAACATGACCATCTGGGGCAACCACTCCGCTACCCAGTACCCCGACTTCTACAACGCCAAGATCAACGGCAAGCCCGTCACCGACGCCATCTCCGATCAGGAATGGCTGAAGGGTGAATTCATCAAGACCGTCCAGCAGCGCGGGGCCGCCATCATCAAGGCCCGCGGTGCCTCTTCCGCGGCGTCAGCCGCCAACGCGGTGGTGGATGGCATTCGCCGCCTCGTGACCGACACACCCGCCGGCAACACCTTCTCCATGTGCCTTTCCTCCAACGGCGAGTACGGCGTGGACAAGGGCCTGATCTTCTCCTTCCCCTGCCGCGTGGAGGGCGGGAAGCTCAAAGTCGTCGAGGGCATCACCCACAACGACTTCGGAAAAGAGAAGTTCCAGGCCACCCTGGAAGAGCTCCGGAGCGAGCGCGACAGCGTGAAGTCGATGGGGCTGATCTAACCAGATCCTCACGGCCGGGGCGTCCTGCCCCGGCCTTAAATTCTTGCCACATCCCCCCCCGTCCCCTATAACAACCCCCTGATTCCAAAGGAGGTTGTGATGGTGACGATGAATGAGAAAGTGAAGCTTTCCGGCTTTAACAACCTCACCAAAATCCTGAGCTTCAACCTGTACGACTTCAACATCGCCATGAACGAGCAGCAGCGCCAGGAGTACATCCAGTACATCGACGAGAAGTACTCCGCCGCCAAGATCCGCGACATCGCCAGGGAGATCTGCCGGATCATCGACGCCAACATCCTGAACGAGTCCATCCAGGATTACGACCCGGTGGGTGCCTCCACCATGACGCTCATGAGCGACATCAAAGGGGGTAAGTGGGAAAACGCGGCCGAGGGCCATGGCGCCGCCGTGTCCATGCACTTGGACAAGAGTCACATCACCACCCACACCTATCCGGACGCTTCGGACCCGGAGGGCATCTGCACGTTCCGCGTGGACATCGACGTGGCCACCTGCGGGGAGATCATCCCACTGAAGGCCCTCGAGTACATGTTCCACGCCTTTGAGAGCGACGTGGTGTACATCGACTACGTGGTGCGCGGGTACACCCGGCTCGACAACGGCAAGAAGATCTACAACGACCACTACTTCAATTCGATCCAGGACTTCATCCCGAGGGACGTGCTCGAGCGCTACGCCTACCGGCAAGATGTGAACATGGCCAACGACAACATCTGGCAGACCAAGCTGATGATCAAGCCGATGGGGCCGGAGAACTATCTTCTGGATCCGAAGGACGTGAATCACCCGGGCATCGACGCCAAGATGGCGCTCTTGAAGCAGGAGATGCGCGAAGTTTTCCATCTGAACTAGCATGTTCCTGCTTCTCCTCAGCGTACTAACTGCGGCCGAAGGTGCGGTCCTTTACGAGCAACGTCGGGGCCATGAGGAATTACTCATGGGTGGGGCCGGCAGCGCCCGTTTAGGTTCCACTGGGGCCTTGGGGACCAACCCGGCACTCCTTGCCTGGATTCCCGAGGAAGAGGCCATCACCAGCTCCAACGCCATCATCCACACGCGTTGGCGGGGCGAGCGTGGGGACCCCGACGTCAAAACCGCGCCCTTTTTCCTCCCGGTTTACGCTGCGACCACATCGCGGAGTGGGGGAGTGGGGCGCGGTTTCGCTTTTATGAGCGAGGACGTTCGCAGTGACGTGAGCATGCGCGAATCAGAAAGCCTGGAGTTGGTCGGTAACTTCCGGCAGTCGTCCTTGTCGTTGGCCGGGGCGCTGGGGTGGCGCTGGGGGGAGGCGGGCGCAGGCCTCCAGCTCGGTGTTAGTCGGCACGCCACAGAAACGAATTACCACTACACGGGAGAAAGCCAGGGAGTTGAATACACCGGCAGCTCCGACGCTTCCGAATCATTTTGGACCTCGCAGGTAAAGTTGGGAGCGGCGGGTCCCATGGGCCAAGCATGGACCTGGGGATCGAGTGTGAAACTTCCCTCCTTGGTTTGGGCGGCCCAAGGCGTGACCCGAACCACTTATTACGACGAAACCAGCGCCAAGGTCGTAAAGACCAGGCAACACGGCTCGCCGGCAGTGGGGCGCCCCGTGAGCGTGACGGCGGGGGTTACCAGGCAGCTGGGACCCACTACCAAGATGGCCTTGGACCTGGCTTGGGCATCTGCGTTCAATGAGGGTGGAATCCGCCATCGGGCCAACGCTGGCGTGGCGGCAGGAATGGAGAGCGGATTGACGGAGAGGTTAGATGGATACGTCGGCGTCAGCTTCAGCGAGGCCGAGTCTTCTCGGGGAGGCGCGGACGACGACACGGACCATGGGAAAGCGGGCATGGGTCTTTCCGCCGGTGTGAAGAGGCGGCATAAGTACGCCACCACCCTTTACGGCATCACGCACTTCAGGCAATTCGCAACGGTGGGGGAGCAGACGACCGCCTTTGTGTTTGGGACGCGGTTTCTTTATTGAAATGGTACTAACGCGCTCCCACCTCCGCTGCGGAGGTGGGAGCGCGTTATGTCTTGGTCGCCTGGTGGAAGGCCATTCTCCATCCATCCGCTTGTTTCAACCAAATCGAGGAACGCAAAACGGCGGGTGCTTCACCTTCGCGGGTTTTGTACCTGACAAGGGAGACATCCTCTGCCAGCGGTTGGACGGTGAAATCCCAGGCCTCGAAAAAGCGAGGGGGTTCCTGCGGGAGCCTGACCAGGACTTCTTCCCGCGTCCACTCCTTGCCGGAGGAACCGATCTCGCGAAAACCGGCGGCCAGGAGTTCCCCGAGGCGCTGTCTGTCACCCCTCACGACGGGGTCGTGCAGCGAACGCTCGTGGCCAATCAGCAGGTCATTCACGGGGTGCCCCCAGCAGGGCGAGGTTACGCGGTGAAGCCGTGGGATCGAACACTTCTTGGATGGCGACGTCGTAGCCTTGGCCCTCCAACCACAATGCCCGGTCGCAAAGGATCGCCGCTTCCAGCGCACGCCCAAGAGAGTCACGGATAATGGCGGCGGCCAGCATCCTGTGAATGAGTTTCACCCTCGTTTCATCAGTGAAATATGTTTCAAGACGCCCATCGCTCCAATCGCAGGGAATGCCCAGACGTGAAAATTGTTCCCGGGCGTAGGCAGGGAAGGGACCGGCGTAGAGTTCGGGCGGACAGTTACCCAAGGTGACTTGCTCCGAGCGCCCGTACTCGTCGTGGAGGAGAAAATGTAGAGTGTAGCGGTGGTGCTTGAGTTGGTTACGAAACCGAATGTCCTCTAAGGTGACCTTGCGGTGGGCGCCAGAGGCCAGGGTAAGGGCGAACTGGTTGAAGGGGAGGGGGGTGGCGCCGGAGAGGTTCCACTCGCCTACCTCGAGTTTGTGGTAGCAGCAGGCGAGATTGGCCACGGTGGCGCCGCTGGCGCAAGTGGCTTCCAGATGGGCGACGGCGAGGCCCCCACAGGTATGCAGGCCGGTGCTGAGGGTATGGGCGTCGAGGGTGGCCTTGAAGCCAGCGTCGTGTCGGGTGATTTTGTGGGGACGGAATTCCACCGGGTGGGGAGAGTCGGGCCACTTGGCCTTTTGCCAACGGCGGCCTATGGCCTGGAGCTCGGGGTCCATGTCCAGGCTGAGGACATCTAGGCGGTAATGGTGGGCGAGGGTTTGCGCCAAATGTCCTTGGCCACCGCCGATGTCCACTATCCGCGTGAGCCCACGGGCGCGGGCCAGCCGCGCCAGTAAGGGAGCGAGGCGCTCTAGCTCGTGCTGTTTCTTAGGGACCACATGAACCCAGGTTTGCTTCTGGACGGGAAGCGGCGGCACCTCTGCCGGGGCCGGGAACGTGCTCAGTGCGGTCAAGTGCGAGTGGAAGGCGGCAAGTCCGGGTGCCTGCAAATCTTGCCAGCCTTCGCCTTGGGCCAAGCGCCAGGTGGCCTCGGGGGAAGTATGCCCCAGCAATTCCTCGACCCACGCGGGGTCGTAGGCCCGCACCGGCGTCGGGTATTCCAGCATGATTTCGTTTCGCCAGATGTCCTGGTATTCTAAGAGGAAGTCCGCCAGGGCCTGGTAACGGGTCCGATGATCCATTCCCCTGGGGTATAGCACATGAAGCTCCCTCCCGAACTGCAAAATGTCCGCCGTGTCGCCGTCTTCGGGATGGGGAAGTCTGGCGTGGCCGCGGTTCGCCTGCTGCGCCACCTGGGCATCGAGACCCACGCTGTTAACGAGGGGCCGGTCTCTGATTGGAAAGGCAAGGATGGCCTGGATAAGTTGGTGGGCCCCACTTTCATGCACTCCCAGGATCAGGCGGAGGAGGCCTTCACTTCCGCGGGTTTCATCGTGCTCTCCCCCGGCATTCCGACCTCGCATCCGGCCCTCGCGCGAGCGCTGGCGCGCGGGATTCCGCTGGTCTCCGAAATCGAGCTGGCCTGGTGGTTCAGTTCCCACGTCCCCACCGTGGCCGTCACAGGCACCAACGGGAAAACCACCACGACCACCATGATCGCCGAGGCCCTCAAACTGCGCGGGAAGAAGGTTTTCTGCGGTGGTAACATCGGTACGCCTTACTCCGACATGGCACTGGCGTGCCTGAAGGGCGAGAAGCCGGATTACGCCGTCATCGAAGTTTCGAGTTTCCAATTGGAAACCATCAAGCGCTTCCATCCAAAGATCGGGCTTATCCTGAACCTCACGCCCAACCACTCCGAGCGATACACCAGCGTGGAAGACTACGGGCGGGCGAAGCTGCGGCTCCTGACCGCCATGACCGGCGACGACCATCTAATCATCGGGCACGAGGCCGGTCCCTTGGTGGATTGGGCGGGCGTGCATCCCGTGAGAAAGCACCCTTTTGGCAAGGTGGAACTGCCCCGCGATTTCCTGGAGAAATTCGACTTCACCAAAGGCGTCTTAGTGGGAGGACATAACCGCGCCAACTACTTCTGCGCCTGGAAGACACTGCAGATCCTGGGCGAGGCCGACGCCGCTTCCTTCCAGCATTTCATCAACACCTTCCCCGGGGTCGAGCACCGGCTTGAGTACGTGGGTACTTTCAGTGGGCTGAAGGTCTACAACGACGCCAAGAGCACCAACGGGGAGGCCACGCGTACGGCCCTGGCCGCCTTCGAGAAGGTAGAGCCGCTATACCTGGTGGTGGGCGGAAAGCTGCGCAACGAGAGTGATCGTTTGCTGCCTGATCTATTACCCTTTAAAGGCAAGGTCACTAAAATCTTCACCATCGGAGACACCTCCGAGCGGCTTCATGAAGAGCTGCGCGGGGAGTTCGAGGTGGAGATTGCCCAGGACCTGGACCGGTTGTTCGCGCAGTTGCGCGAGCAGCGCCTGACGGGGAATTTGGTTTTCTCGCCGGCGCATCCCTCGTTTGACCAATTTAAGAACTACGTGGACCGGGGAACCCAGTTTAAGTCCAAGGCGCGCGCACTTTTGGGCTGAGGGAATTTCTCAGTGCTGCTTGCCGCCGCCGCGCATGTGGATGGCGTAGCCTTCGTCGATGCTGTCCACGGAAGCGGGCGCGCGGGACGCGCTTGTGGTCTGGGGAGCCTGGGTGTTGGTGTCCAAGGACGTCTCGAAGGTGATCTTGACCAGGAACAGGGCCACGATCGCGAAAACTACCGAGCCCAACTTGATGCCCATACAACAGCCCTGCTCCTTCGGGGTTTGACGTCCTGAAGGGCTGTATCGGCGGCAGGCCAACCAAATTTTAGGGGAATCGAAGAAAATTCAGGAGGTCCGGAGTTTCTCCAGCAGGCACTCCACATCGCGCCGGTCCTGGTAGGCCCCGAAGCCAAAACGTAGGCGGGGGCCTCGCTGGTCAATGTAAACCCCGTCCCGGAGCAGGGCCTCCCGGAAGGCGCTCCCCTGGGCCTCGGAAGGGGCCTCCCAGGTCAGGAAATGGCCCTGCCGGGTGAGGGTGGGGTCGTGGAGGGGGCGCAGCCCCTGGAGCCGATGGCCGGGAGTTTTTAGCCCGTCCAACAGGGTCTTTTGCAGGTCCCGAGCGTGCCGGTGGAGCTCCGCCACCCCCACCCCCAGGCGCTGCCATTGGTTCCATACCGCCAGAAAGCGGTACCAGCCCGTGGGGTCCTGGGTGGAGCCCCAGAAGGCCATGCCATCCTGGGGGTACCCGACCTTGCCGCTCTGGCCAATCGCGAGCTCGCCAAGTTCAGCGAACCACCCCGTGTTTCGGGGGCGCCATTCTTGTCCAGCTGGCACGGCCAGGAAACACACTCCTTCGCCGGCCTGGGCGTACTTGTAGCCGCCGGCTAAGTAGAAGATCCGTCCTTCCAACGGGCCCCAGTCCTCCGGGAGCGCCGCGAAGCCATGATAGCCGTCCACCACCAGAACCGTGGAGGAGGGGGCTCCAGCGAAGAGGCGCTGGAAGTCGGCGGCGGAGAGGGCCAGGCCCGAGTTAAAGAAAACTTGGCTGAGGAAGACCACGTCAAAGCCGCCCCGGGAAACGCGCTCTGCCGCGTGGGCAAGCCAGGCTTCCCGGTCGGTGAGAAGTTGGTCCGCTGCTAAGCGCTCTACCGTCACCGCACCATCTTCCTCCCAACGCTTCAGCTGGCGCGCGAAAGAGTGGAACTCCCCGTCACTGCTGAGTACGCGCAGGCCCTGACCGGTGGGAAGGGCGGAGAACACACGCACCAGGAGCTCGTGGGTGTTGGGGGCCAGGGCGATTTGTTCCGGATGTTTGAAGCCCAGGATGCCCGCAATGCGCTGGCGCACTTGCGGGACCACGGTGCCGAACACGTGCTCCCACTTGCGATCGTTGAGCCGGCAGGCGTCGTCCCAGGCGGCGAGCTGCGCCTCCCGGCTGACGTCTGGCCAAAAATGATGGGAGTGGGCCGCAAAGTGCAGCACGTCCGCGGACGCCGCGAGGAAGCGGGAATAGAGCGGCTTAAAACCGGTGTCCCTCATAGGAGAAGCCCATCTCGTCTTGTAGAAAGTCCGGCAGAGGCGGGACCTCGGATTTCGGGATCAGGAAAGTGGCGAGGTTAAAGAAGTCGGTGAAGACCCGGTTTCTTTCGGTGGTGCGTTTGAGGTAGTCGCTGCCGGCGGAGCCGCCCGTGCCGATTTTGGAGCCGAGCAGGCGCTGGGCCATGATGGCATGGCGATAGCGCCAGGTGGTCATGAGCTCGTCGATATCCACCAGTAAGGTGAGAACCTGATGGGGAGCCTGGAGTGCCGGCCACTCGCGGTAGAGATGGATGAAGACGGCGTTCAGGCAGGCGCGTTGGGAGAGGCGGACCTTGCCCTCGGAGCGCAGCTTCTCGAAACGGGAGGCGTCCAGCAGGGTGAGGAAGCTTTCTTTGGTGGCTTCCCAGTTGGCGACTTCCATCGAACGGGCCTTGTCGTCGAGGCTCGGGGTGTTTTGGATGGAAGCCAGGTCCCGGGCCAACATCCGGTCCACGCGCTCGGCGTACTGGGCCCAGAAGTCCCAGTCGGCGAACTGGGAGAAGGGCATGCGCTCGAGCCACGCCTCCACCAGCTTGAAAAGGGAAGGCTCAGCCTCGGCCCGCTCCAGCTGCGCGCGCTGATCGGTCGTGAGGCGGGATTGGAAAAACTGGCGTTCCACCTCCATGCGATGGGCGGGGGTCACGCCAAGGCCCGCTTCTAGCAGGCGGAACTGCAGGCTTTGGAAGCCCGACGCCGGCAGCAGGTCGTCGCGAAAGTCCAGGAAGTCCAACGTGGTCATGGTCTCCATCACGCGGATCTGGTCCACCAGGATCTTTTGGATTTCCACCACCCGCGACAGGCGCGCCACCACCATGGCCAGGGCGGGAGAGGGGAGTGGATCCTGGGCGAAAACGGCGCGCACCGAACCGAGTTCATGCAGGATCTGCTTGAACCATAGTTCGTAGGTCTGGTGGATGATGATGAATAGGGTCTCGTCGTGGGCGGGAGCGCCGCGCTTGGCGGACTCTGGGGCCTGGGCGTCGAGGATCTTCCCCAGTTGCAGGTAATCGCCGTAGTGGACCGGGGGCTTGCGGGTCATGAAACTCCTTCCCAACAACGGGGGGCGCGCGGTATTTTCGATTCTATGAAGAAAACCCTGGATTTGTCCCCCCAAACCGTCAAACAGAACATCGCCAAACTGCAGCGCTTCGTGGCGGAGCAGGGCCTGGACGGCTTCTACGTGTCGAGCTTCGACTCCTATCTCAACGAGTACGTGCCTTTGGAAGACTGCCACCGCTACTACGTCACCGGCTTTACCGGTTCCATGGCCGAGGTACTGGTGCCCCGGGAAGGGAAAGTACGGCTCTATGTGGACGGCCGCTACCACGAGCAGGCGGACAAGGAAGTTCCCTTAGATGCGGTGGAGGTGGTGAAGTGCGACGCCAGCGCCTCCATTGGGGGCGCCCTGGTGCGTGACCTGCGGGCGATGGGGATCAAGACACTGGGGCTGGAATCCGACCGCACCTCCCTGGGTTATCTCAAGGCACTGGAGGAAGCTTCCGAGACCGTGGGCTTCCACCAGGGCGAACTCCACCGCCTCATCGACTTCGCGGCGCTACCCGCCCCCAAAGAGATCACCCACGTCCCGCGCCAGCACCGGGGACGGGACACCCTGGAGAAAACCGCTTTGGTCTTCGGCCACGACAAGGAAGGCATGTTTCTGGCGAGCCTCGACGGCATCAGCTGGATCACCAACTGCCGCGGCTACCACCTTCCCCATTTGTCGAGCTTCCGCGCCAAGGCGCTGCTCACCCGCCAGAAAGTCTATGTGTTCATCACGCCGGAGACCCCGGTGCACAAGGAGGCCCGCGGGGTAGAGGGCGTGGAGTGGCTGGCCGTGCCCCACGGACAGCTTTCCCAGGAGTTGGCTCGTCTGCAGGATACGTTGCACCTGGAGGGCGTGTCCTACGACCCGGGCATGCTCAACTGCGCCGATTTCGGCATGCTGCTCTCCGTGTTCGGGCCCGAGCGCCTCAAGGAGCGCCGGGGTGGCGTGGTGGAGTGGATGAGCCTCAAGGAACCTGCCGAGATCAAGGAGATGGAGGATGGGTTCCGCCGAGGTGATCGGGCCATCTTTGAAACCATCAAATGGGTTAAGCAGGGAGTGAAGGCCGGCAAGCGCATCACCGAGCTGGACCTGTGGGCCGAAACCACCACCAAGTATCGCGCCCAAGGCGCCGTTGAGCAGAGTTTCAACACCATCGCCGGCGTGGGACCCAACGGTTCCATCATCCACTACGGCTCGCCCTCCGACGAAGTGGTGATCAAGCCCGACGACATGGTGCTGCTGGATTCCGGGGGCTACTTCGCCGGCGGCTTCGCCACGGACACCACCCGCACCTTCCACGCCTCAACCGAGGGCCAGGCCAAACCTGAGTACCGCAAGATCTACACGTTGGTGTTGAAAGGGCTCCTGAATTGCCAAAACGCGGTCTTTCCAGAGGGCACCCGGGGCAACGTGCTGGACGGGCTGGCCCGGGCGCCCCTGTACAAACATGGCTACAACTACAACCATGGCACCGGTCACGGCGTGGGCATCCACGTGCACGAGGACGGTGTCCGCATCAACAGCTCTTCCCAACTTCCGATGAAGGCCGGTCAAGTGGTCTCCATCGAGCCGGGCATCTACATTCCCGGCTTTGGGGGCGTGCGCCTGGAAAACATCGCGCTGGTGGAGAAGCACCCCGAGCACAAGGGGATGCTGCGCTTCCGCTGCCTGGTGTGGGTGGGGTTCGATCCAGCGCTGGTGGATGAGTCCTTGCTCAACAGCGAAGAGAAGGCCCAGTGGGACGCCTACGAGAAGGTGTGCGCCGAGCGGGGAACCTCGTTCAGGGCGTGAGGCGCTGTCCCGGTCGCCGGGCGAGCAAAAGTCCCACGGCCAAACCCGCCAGCAGGGTGGGCCACCAGCCGCTGGGCATGCCGCCGGAGCCGCCTTGGTCACCGCCGGTGGAGATGGTGCCAGTGAGGCAGCTCGTGCCGAACATGTCCATCTGCACGGGATAGAGGAAGGTCACCCCGTCGATGTCCCCTTGCCCAAGACTCTCGCGCTTGGGGACTACCGAGTAGTACATCAGGTTTGCCTTCTCTCCACTGTGGCCCAGTCCGATGGCGTGGCCAATCTCGTGGGCGATCACGGCCACCTTCTTGTGGCGAGGAAGGCTACCAAATGAGTCGTTGGTCGCGTTCACCGCGATCACCGCGCCCTTGATGTTCTTGCCCTTGATCACGGTGGGCAGGGTCAGGGCCAGGAGCGAGGAGCCGCCCGGGAAGTTCGTGGCGTTGGTGTTGCAGGTGATGACGATGTCGGAGACGGCGGGGATGGGCGTGCCGCCGCAGGCGTCGCCCTGCAGGCAGAGCTCACCGGTGATGAAATCGTTGTCGTTGGTATCCAGCTCGCCCCCGTCTTCCAGCTGCAGGCGAGAGGTGGGGACAGTGTTCCAGAAGTCGTCCACTGCCTCGTCCACCAACCCCCGCAGTTCGTCGGCGGAGGTGCCTTGACCGTTGCAGGTGCCGGAGACACTCGCCACCCGCACTTTCACCTTGTCGCTCTTGAAGCGCGCGCCCAGGGAGTTGTTAAGAGTGAAGCCGCTGGCTGCCAGGGCGGGGAGCACGGTGAGGAGGAGCAGCGGTGCGAGTAGGCGTTTCATGTTATTCCCCCAGGTCGTAATAGTAGGAGAGGGTGAGGGTATAGCTGACCTGGCGGCGCTCGGAGCGCGCCAGCGCGTAGATGTAACTTTGAAAGCGCAGGGCGAAGGCGTCTTTGAAGGCCTCGGCCCCGAAATCGAGGGTGTTGTTCACGGCGGTCTTGGATTCGGAAGGGAGGTAGAACTCGGAGGTGGAGCCCCCGTTGTTCATGCGGGTGGAGCCCCCGTCGCCGCGGATGTTGTTGATCATGAGGGAGGTGCCCGCGCGCAGGCGCCACCAATCACCTCCGCGCCAGGCACCGTCCAGGCGCACCATGATGAGGTTCTTGGTGGTACCTTCCGTGACTTGGCGGGGGAGGACCCAGTTGATCTCGGGAACCAGCGCCCAGGTGGGGGTGAGTTCGAAGTCGGTGGAGAAGCCCAGCAAGGGATTCAGGGCGAACTTGTCTTGCCCCCCGCTGTCGTCCACTTGCACGGCATCATAGAATTCCGTGAGCGTACCCAGGTGGAAACCCAGATTCTGAAATCGTTGACCGAAATCGTCAAAGAGCTCGTCGGCCTGTGCGGAGAGTGCGCTCGAGAGGAGGATGGCGGCGAGCAGCCCGCGGGAGACGGGCTTCATGGTGGGTGTCATGCTTGTTCCTTACGGGCGAAAGTATCCCAAATTCAGTTCGGGGATGGCAAGGAAGGCCCGCCCGCGCGATAATGTGCCCCACACCCCACCAGGAGCCACGCATGTTCGAGAACACCACTATCCCGGCTGAACTCCGTCCCAGTGATCCCCGCTTCGGTTGCGGGCCCTCTCTCGTTCCCGTGGAACACCTACAGAAGCTGGCCGCCACCGGAGTGGCCTACATGGGCAACAGCCACCGCAAGAACGCGGTGAAGAACCTGGTGAAGGAAGTGCAGGAGGGCATCGCCTCCTACTTTGGCATCCCCAGCGGCTACGAGGTGGTTCTGGGCAACGGTGGCGCCACCTTGGCCTGGGACATGATCGGATTGGGCATGGTGGAGAAGAGTTCCCTCCACTTCACCTGCGGTGAGTTCTCCGAGAAATGGTACAAGAGCCACAAGCTAATTCCCTGGATCAGCGCCAAGGAAGTGAAGGTCGGCTATGGCGAGGGCATCAACCCCCGCGAAGAGGCGGGCCACGACTTCCTCTGTTGCACCCTGAATGAAACCTCCACCGGCGTGCAGCTCAGCCACATTCCCAAGATGCAGGACCCCAACCTCTTGGTGGGCGTGGACGCCACCTCCGGCGCGGGCCAGATCCCCGTGGACATGGCCAACGTGGACCTTTACTACTTCTCCCCTCAGAAAGTGTTCGCTTCCGACGGTGGGCTGTTCGTGGCCATCATGTCCCCCAAGGCCATCGAGCGCGCCCTGAAACTCGGGGCGGACAAGTCCCGCTACGTGCCCGAGTTCCTGAAGTGGCCCCTGGCCATCGAGAACTCCCGGCAGAACCAAACCTACAACACGCCCGCCCTGGCCACCTTGTTCCTTCTCAACGAACAGGTGAAAAAGCTCAACCAGCTGGGAGAGAAGACCGTGGCCGCCCAGGCCCGGGAGAAAGCGAACCTGCTTTACTCGTGGGCCGAATCCAAGCCCTACCTCAGCCCCTACGTGAAGAACCCCGAGTTCCGTTCCACCTCCGTGGCCACCATCGACGTGGACGACAAGTTCAAGACCGACGACCTCACCAAGATGCTGCGTTCCCAGAAAATCGCCTTCGACATCGACGCCTACCGCAAGCTGGGCCGCAACCAGCTGCGCATCTCCTTCTTCCACAACATCGCTCTGGGCGACCTGGAGAAGCTGACCCGGGCCATTTCCCACGCCATCGAGGGCGTCTAGGCCGTTTCGACCTTGGGCAGGGGAGAATCCCCCTGCCCATGACGGCGCATTCCTTGGTAGACATGGGGGGTCCGCTCGCCCCTTCACCAAAGGATGCCCATGCGACTGCCCCTCGTCTTGCTGTTGGCCCTCTCCCTACCCACCGCCTTCGCCCTGCCCTGGAGCGCCACGAACAACCCCCACGCCATCTCGCGCGTGACCGGGGCGCCGTTGGTGAAGCGCTTTGCGAGCCTGCCGCTGGCGGCGAAGCTCTCCAACATCCACTACATCTGGTCCGACACCTATTGGCCTTCCAACAAGGGCGGCTTGGCCTACCGCTGGAACGACGAACCCAATCCCCGCAACTTCACCTACCGGCTGCTCTCACGCCAGCAGCTCGCCGCCATGTCCCTGGTGGAGCGGGAGAAGCTTTCCCCCGCCGAGAAGTACGACATTTACATGGGCCGATATGACTACCCGTTGACCCGGCAGATGTGGCGTGAGAACCGGCCCAACGACCTGTGGTGGGAAGGCATCTGCCATGGCTGGGCCTCAGCGGCCGTGAGCCATCCCGAACCAGACCGCGTGGACCTGCGCAACCCTGACGGCATCCTGGTACCGTTCGGCGCCTCCGACGTGAAGGGGCTCTTAAGCCTCTACTACGCCAAGGTCCACAAGACCAATGAACGCTTCCAGATCGGCCGGCGCTGCCGAGCCCGCGGGAAAGTGCCCGGCGAGGACAGCCCCCGGGACCGCTACCGCAACCCACCGCCGGCCGCCGAGGCCAACTCGCCCGACTGCGCGGACACCAATGCCGGTGCCTTCCACCTCGCCCTCACTAACATGGTGGGATTGCACGGGCGGGGCTTCGTGGTGGAGATCGATCGCTACAACGACGTATGGAACCAGCCCATGGGCGAATACTCCTCCCAGGTGCTGTATGACCGCCCCGTCCTGGGCCGTCCCGGAGTGGCCCGCCAGCTGAAGGTGCGTACCCGCATGACCTATGGTGAGGAACTCAACTTGCTTGAGCCCAGCCAGCGCGAGGACGAGGGGGGCTTCATGTCCATGGATCCAGTGACGGGCACTCCCGCCCAGACCACGCTGTACAAGGACTACGAATACACCCTCGACCTCAACGCCCGCGGCGAAATCGTCGGTGGCGCTTGGTTGACCCACACACGTCCGGACTTCCTTTGGACCAAGGCGCCCGCCGCCCGTTTCGTGGACGACGCCGTCTACCGTTTGGGCGGCCTTAACCGCATTTACCGCCCGGTGCGGGGGGGGGCCCTGAGGCTGGCCGCGGATTAATTCCTTCTCATGATGAATGCGTGGAAGCCCCCGGAAACGGGGGTTTTTTTTACCCAGATTCGTGCGGTAATTTTTTCAATCCGCCGTGTCAGTTAGCATGGAGCTTGGTAGATGGGCGCATTGGTTTGACTTCCCTTCCCAACAAAGGATGCCCATGAAACCCGCGCTCCTGTCCGCCGTGCTTGTGCTATCCGTGGCGCCTGCCCTCGCCGCTCCCTGGAACCGGGCCAACAACCCCAACGGCGTAACTCGCATGACCGGTAGACCCCTGGTCCGCAACTTCAGCGCTCTTCCCTTGGAGGCCAAACTCAGCAACCCGCACTTCATCTGGTCCGACACCTACTGGCCCGCCAACAAGGGCGGCATCGCCTATCGG
The DNA here is from genome assembly GCA_964399165.1 of uncultured Bacteriovoracaceae bacterium. Lineage (GTDB taxonomy): Bacteria > Bdellovibrionota > Bacteriovoracia > Bacteriovoracales > Bacteriovoracaceae > UBA6144. Next base: position 52,514 of record CAYNPO010000016.1, read on the forward strand.
TGGAACAACGAGCCCAACCCCCAAAACTTCACCTACCGCCGCTACACCAAGGCGGAGCTCCAGCGCATGCCGCTGGTGGAGCTGGAGAAGCTCTCCCCCGCGGAGAAGTATGACATTTTCATGGGCCGCTACGATTATCCCCTGACCCGCCGGGTGCTCGCCGAGAACAGCCCCCGCGACTTGTGGTGGACCGGCATCTGTCATGGCTGGGCCCCCGCCGCCGTCAACCATATTGAGCCCGCCCGACAGGATCTGCGCAACGCTGACGGTATCGTGGTGCCCTTCGGTTCCACCGACGTGAAGGGCCTTTTGAGCTACTACTACGCCAAAGTCCACCAGACCTCCCAGCGTTTCCAAATCGGCAAACGTTGCAAAGCCGCCGGCAAAGTGCCGGGCGAAGGTAGCAGCCGTGACCGCGTGACCACCATGCCGATGGCCATCATCGCCAACTCCGGCGCCTGCGCTGACGTGAACCCCGGCGCCTTCCACCTTGCCCTCACCAACATGGTAGGTCTCAATGACATGGGCTTCGTGGTGGAAGTGGACCGGTTCCGCGACGTGTGGAACCAGCCCATGGGCCAATACTCCACCCAGGTGCTGTCTGAGCGCCCGGCCCGCGGCCGTGGTGGTCTGGCCCGCATCCTCACCGTTCGGACCCGCATGACCTACGGCGAGGAACTCAACCTGCTCGAGCCCTCTCAGCGGGGCGACGAAGGCGGCTTCCTGTCCATGGACCACGTGACCGGCACCCCCGCCAACACCACGCTGTACAAGGACTACGAGTACACTCTAGAGCTCAACGGACGTGGCGAGATCATCGGCGGCACCTGGTTGACCACCACCCGCCCCGACTTCATCTGGGCGAAGGCCGCGGCAACCCGTTTCATCGACGGCGGTTACGGACTTGCGGGCCTGAACCAGATCTACCGCCCAGTGATCGACGCCCCGGCCATGGCTTCCACTGAAGCAGTAGTGACCGAGTAATCCCAAAGACGTCCAAGCGTGAAAGCAAAGGGGGCCCCTAACGGGGCCCTTCTCAATTTCGGGAATAGCCGGCCAGGAACTCCCGCTTGAACTCCAGGTATCTGTCCGCCAGGATCGCCTCCCGCGCCCGCACCGCCATGGACTTGTAGAAGGCGATGTTATGGGCCGTGGCCAGGATCTGCCCCAGGATCTCGTTGGAGTCGAAGAGGTGCTTGATGTAGGCCCGCGTGAAGTTGGTGTTCACGTAGTCCTTGAGGTTGGGCTCGATGGGGAAGAAATCCCGGCGGTAGTTCTTATGCTCGATGCGGATCTTTCCGCGGTTGGTGAAGAGCGTCCCGCCGCGGGCGAACTTGGTGGGGATGATGCAATCGCTCATGTCCACGCCGTTCTCCCAGATCATCAAGAGGTCCTCGGGCATGCCAACGCCCATCACGTAACGGGGTTTGTCCGCCGGCATCTTGGGGGCGGCATACTTCACGATGGCCTCCATGTGCTCCGGGCCCTCACCCACGGAGACGCCGCCGATGGCGTATCCGGGGAGGTCGCGCTTCACCACTTCCTCAAGACAAATGTCGCGGTACTTGGGGTAGACGCCGCCCTGGATGATGCCGAACAATGCTTGTTTTGGGTTGGTCCAAGCCTCGATGGAGCGGTCCAGCCAGCGGTGCGTGCGGGCGATGGAATTTTCCACGTACTTCTCGGTGGCGGGGTAGGGGATGCACTCGTCGAAGGCCATCATAATGTCGGAACCAAGGTTCTGCTGGACGCCGATGGAGATCTCCGGCGTGAGCTTTACGTCTTTGCCGTCGGCGTCGCGGAAAATGGCGCCTTCCTCCGTGATGCCATTCTTCTGGAGCGAGAACACCTGGAAGCCGCCGGAGTCGGTGAGGATGGGGCGGTCCCAGCCCATGAACTTGTGAAGACCGCCCGCCTTGGCGATCAACTCGGAACCAGGCGTGAGGTGCAGGTGGTAGGTGTTGGAGAGCATGATCTGGATGTCCAGGTCCTTGAGCTCCTTGGGCTGCAGGGCCTTGATGGCACCGTGGGTGCCCACCGGCATGAAGACCGGAGTCTCGATCTTCCCGTGGGGAGTGTGGATCACGCCGGCGCGGGCGCCGCAGCTCTTGTCCACGTGCTGGAGCTCGAAGCGGAAATGCTCTTTTACCAATTCGCTGGTTTTCATGGGGGGAACATCCTTTGGGCGCGGCGGGTTTTCCAAGGGCAAGGCCCCGGCATGTCGACTATGGTCCGCGGATGCGGCGTTGGTACCAGGTTTTTCTCCCGTTGTTAGGCCTGTTGTTGGGGCGCGAGCTGTTTTCGTGGGCCGTGCCCATGAAGGCCAGGGGAGTGGCACGGGTCTTGGACGGGGATACCCTCGAATTCAGGGGCGCCCGCCTGCGCCTGCGGGGGGTGGACGCGCCAGAACGAGGCCAGCCATTCCTGAGCGCGGAGGGAGACGCCGGTGCCCTTGCGGCCCGGTGCGCACAGGGAGTGCTCTCGGGTGGCGATTGGGAATTTCACTGGCGGGGCCGGGATTTCTACGGACGCGTGTTGGCGGACGGGTGGCGTGGGGGAGAGTGGCTGGCGGAGGTCTTGGTGGAACGCGGGTGTGGACTAGCTTATTTTTACCCAGGAAGTCTGTCCGTGGGTGAGGCGGGGAGGCTAAGGCGGGCCCAGAACAGGGCCTTCAGGTCACGGGCGGGATTGTGGGCCAAGGGAGGGATCATCAATCCCTCCCATTGGCGGAAAGCTCAGAAAGCCAGGCGCAGGCCGGTGGCCACCGAGTAGACCTCGGTGCCGAACACTTTGTTGGCGACGGCGTAGACGCGCACGTAGGGGATGTTGACCTGGAAGCCGGCGAAGGCGCGTAGGAACAAGGGACGCACCTTGCCCGTCTCGTCCACGTTGGCGGCCGTGTCCACCTGGAAAGCCTGGCCGCCGCCACACACGCCGCCGGTGCAGTTCAGGGTGCTGCGTTCGGCGTTGGCGTCGGCCTTGCCTTTGGCGGAACCCATGTTGAAGTCGGTGCCCAACCCCGCGTAGAAGCTCAGTACGTGCAGGAAGTTTACGCCCGAGGAGATCTCGATGGGGATGGAGTGGGTGGCGGTCTCGATGGTGGCCTTGGGGGTGGCGGCAAGGTTACCGGATATACTCTCGGTCCCGTTGTCCTCGTCCACGTCCTTGTCGATGTTGGAGGTTACCGTCAGGTCCAAGCTGCTGTATTGGTAGCCGGTGTGCAAGCGCACCCCGTCCCAACCGAACCAACGGGAACCGTTACCATCGATCCATTTGTAGGAACCCATGAAGCCGAAGGAGATCATGTCGGCCTTCACCTCGTTGTCGTCCACGTCCTTTTCCAGGTCGTACTTGAAGAAGTTCAGCATGAGGGTGGTTTTTTTAGGGTCGAGACCCAGGAAGGAGTCGTCGAAGAGAGAGGACATGTTCAGACCCACGATGGCACCGCCGGTGGCGCCGGCGCCGGAGATGTCGCTGTCCATCTCCTTGTCCTCTTCCAGGTCAGCACCTAGGCCCACGCCGGCGCCAATGGTGAATTTGTCGAAGTGGGAAATGTAATCGGTGGCCATCCCGCGGCTGGAGGCCGCTTGGGAATCGGCCATGCCTTCCATGAGGCGCTTAGGAGAGCTCGCGGGGAGGTCCTTGTTGACGTCGTTTTGGACCTTCAGAAGTTCCGCTTCGAGGGCCGCGTCCACGGCGGCGTTGCCAGTGGGGACCAAGGTCAGCTTGAAAATCTGGGCCCGAGCGGGAAGAGCGGTCGCGAGTATGAACAAAGTCAGCAACAGGGCCTTCATGGGGTCATGTCCTTGGTTGGGGCTATTCGGGGAACTCCAACCATTCTAACAACTTCAGGGGAGATCGCAGGGGGGAATTTCTGGCCTGATGCCGCCTTGAGTTGTCGTGTAAAAACCGCTATAAACGGGCCCCGTCATCCCCCCTTTGAGGCCCCACATGTCCTTCAATTCACTCGCCCTCTTGCCTTCCTTCGACGGCTATTTCCGCGAGCAAGGCTTCAAAGAACCCACCGGTGTCCAGCGCAAGGTGGTACCTGGGTTCCTCAAGCGCCAATCCCAAGTCGTGGTGTCGGAAACCGGCTCGGGCAAGACGCTCTCCTACGTGCTGCCCATGATGCACATGCTCAAGGTGGAGGAGGAAAAACACGGCCCGACCACCGAGCGCTCCACCCCGCGCGCGCTGGTGCTTGCCCCCACGCGTGAGTTGGCGGCCCAGATCCACGCGGTCTTCAAGTCCGCCTCGCACCACGTGAAACTGCGCGTGCGGCTTTTGACCGGCGGTGACTCTCACGAGCGCACTAAGGGCCTGGCCCATTCCACCTACGACATCCTCGTGGCCACGCCTTCGCGCGTGAAGAGCGCGCTCAAGCACAAGGAACTCTCGCTCGGGCATGTGCGCTGGTTGGTGCTTGACGAGGCCGACAACCTCTTCGAGATGGGGTTCAAGCGCGATGTCGAGCAGTTCCTGGTCGACATGGATGTAGACATGCTCCAGTTAGGATTCTTCACCGCCACCCTCCCGCCGGTTTTCGAAGAATTCCTGCGCACGCGCTTTCCCAGCAAGAAGCTCGAATGGGTCATGTCCGGGGACTCGCACCGCCCGCAGGTGCGCATCGAGACCTACAACGTGCGCACCGAGCCCGCGGAGAAAGACGCCATCGTCCGCATGTTCCTGCAGAAGCAGGCTAAGGGCCGCGGGATCATCTTCACCAACCAGCGCAACCAGGCCGAGGCCCTACACTCCTTCCTCAAGGCCAAGATGCCCGAGCTCAAGCTGCGGCTCCTGCATGGGGACATGCCCGCAGAAGAGCGCGGGGACGCCATTAAGTCCTTCCTGGAAAAGAAGGCCCAGGTGCTGGTGGCCACCGACGTAGCCGCCCGCGGGATCGACATCGACGACCTTGCCTGGGTGGTGAACTATGGGCTGCCCAAGACCGCCATTTATTACCTCCACCGTTGCGGGCGCGTGGGCCGCGGTGGCAAGACCGGTGTCGTCTACAATCTGGTGGCTTCCCACGACGGCAAGATGATCGCCTCCATCAACGAGGCCATCCAGAAGCAGACCCACCTGCCCCTGCAGCCCATCCCGGACGCCAAGCTCAACGACAAGGCCCGTGACGTTGCCCGAGAGCGGGCGAAGCAACGGGCCGCCAAGAAGGCCGCCAGCGTGGAATCACGGGATCGCCGGGCCCGCCCCGGGGACGCTCTCAAGCGCCGGGCGCCCACCGTCAAACGTGAGAAGACGCGTTCTCCGCGCCCGCGCCGCTGAGCCAGGACCTCAGAGTTCCAGGAAGCGTTTGATCTCTTCGGTGCGCGCCATGGTGTCCTGGTAACCCAGATCGATGAGCGGCCGAGTGTAGCTCTTGTCGAAGGCCAAGTAACTCAAGAGATCGAGCCCCTCGCTTCCGCCCACGCCGATCCCTTTCAAGAGGTAGCGCAACATGGGGGGGAGCTCCTTGCCCAACTGCGCGGTCATCGCCCCCAAGTCCTGGCTGGGCCGGAGCATGAGGATGGGCAAGGGCCTCAGGTTGGGAAAGTGCGCCCGCCGCGCGTCCTCGCTCATGTGGAATATGGTCTCGTTCACCCGCGAGAGGCGCTCCACGTCCGCTTCCATGGCATCGAGGAAGACCGCGTTCATCATCACGCCCACGATTTGGCCCAAGGAGGGATTGCGGTTTTTGGTTAAGGTGCGCTCGCGCTGGCGAGCGGGCGTGTGGGGAGCGCGGATGCCGATGGCGATGATGCGGTCGGCACCCAAGTGGATGGCGGGGGAAAGCGGCGTGGTCTGGCGCACGCACCCGTCGCCATACCAGGAGTCGCCGATGGGTTCGGGAGGAAAGAAAAGCGGAATGGCCGAACTCGCCATGACGTGCGACGCCTCAATGGGCGAGCGGACGGAGAAGCGGTCGGTGCGCGCCCATTCATCCACCGGTCGAGGTCCGTTGTGGAAAACCACGCTGGCACCGGAGAAGAAATTGGTGGTGGAAAGCGCCAATCCCTCGAGGGTGCCGTCAGCGATGGAACGGTTGAGATCGGCGAAGTCGATCTCGCGCTCGAGCAACCGGCGCAAGGGAGTGGTGTCCAACAGGTGGTTCACGCCGGAGCGCTTGGGCGCGAGCCCCCCTAGTGCCGCGCCGGAAAGCCACTGGCTGCCGAGTTTGCTGATGGAAAGGGCGCCCAGGTCGAAAATGTCCTGCGGCCGCAAGTGTCCCCACAGGTCCCACAGCTGGGAGGTGGCCACGTCCCAGTTGTTGGCGTGGGCGGCGAGGTACGAGGCGTTGATGGCACCGGCGGAAGTGCCGGTGACGATGCGGAAGAGGCCTTCATCCTGGCGGACGATTTCGTAGAGGGCGCGGGTGGCGCCCACTTGGTAGGCGGCGCGGGCGCCGCCGCCGGTCAGGACGATGGCGTTGAGGGACATGGGGGGATTATAGCACCCTCCCCCGGTCGGGGGAGGGTGGGAAAAAGCGGCTTACTCGAGGCTTTCGAGGTGGCGTTCCATGTCTTCGTGGTTGGCGAAGACCCGGACCATTTTGGAGCGGGAGCTGACCTGGGACGAGAGGTCCTGGGCGCCCACGATCCAGACCTCACAGGCCTCTTTGCAGCGGGCCAACAGGTCCTCCACATAGGAGCTCAGCGGGGTCTTGAGTTGCTCAGGGTGCGACACCCCCAGCACCACGATGTTGGATTCCAGGGCGTGGGCCACCTCGCTCAGCGCGGCGGAGGGGAGGTCGGCGCCGAGGTAGCTGAAGTTCATCTGGTGGTGGGAGCACAGGAGCGCGCCCAACATGACGTCCTGGAGCTGGGTTTCGCCCTCGGGGGCGGCCAGGGCGATCTTGCTGGAGGACTTGGCGGCTTTCTCGTGGTGCACATACAGCATGGATCCCACGTGGAACTTGATCACCGCGTGCAGGGCCTGGACCTGGGCAGGTAGGAAGTGGCCACCTTTGCGGCGGGCCTCAACCTCACGCAGCAAGGGGAGCAGGATGTCCAGGGCGAACTTCCCTGGAGTCAAGGAGACTTTGGCCTTGCCAAGTTCGTGGGAGATGATGTCCAACTTGTGGCCCGCGAGGGCGAGGACCAGGTTCTGCAGGGTCTGCTGGGCGTTGATCTGGGCCCGTTTGGGGTTGTGGCTCATGGCCACCATCACGGCTTCCCGGGAGTGGGTCAGTTTTTCGTAGATATCCTTGAGTTCCCCGTCCGGGAGGCGCGCGATCTGGCCGATGGAGTTGCCGAGGTTAGTCAGTTGAGAAAGGAGGGTCAGACGTTCGATGTCCTCGCCTGAGTACTGGCGACGGCCAGAATCGGTACGCTCGGGACGCAGGGCCCCATAACGTTTTTCCCAGGCGCGGATGGTGTGGGTGCTAAGTCCGGAAATCTGAGCGGCCATTTGGATGTTGAAAAACTTCATGGTGAGCTCTCCTTTGGTTGAATCCACTCTAGGGAAGAAGCCCCAGCTAAACCCACCCGTGTGGTAGACAGAACTCACACAAGACCTACACAAATATCCCATCGCATGCTTGAGCATGGAGGGGAAACTGGCTAAAATTCTTAGGAAAACTCACCTTTCGAAGGAAGCCGCATGAAAGTGCTTGTCACAGGGGCCACAGGGTTTGTGGGGCGCGTTATTGTCCGCCAATTGTTGGAGACCGGTGATCAGGTGACCATTCTTACCCGTCACGTGCCCAAGGCCGCGCTGCTTTTGGGAAGTCGTTGCCGTTACTTTCAATGGAATGGCGTCGAGGAGGCGGCCCCTTTGGAGGCTTTCGAGGGGCAGGATGCCGTCATCAACTTGATGGGTGAGGGGCTGGCGGAAAAGCGGTGGACCGATGAGCAAAAGCGACGTCTACGCGATTCGCGCGTACTTGGAACCCGTCGGGTGGTCGAGGCCATGCGCCAAGCGGGCGACAAGGGCCCCAAGACTTTGGTTTCCACTTCAGCGGTGGGCATTTATGGCCCACACGGCAATGAGGAGCTAGACGAAGGCGCCCAAACGGCTTCCGACTTCTTGGGAGGTTTGTGCCAAGACTGGGAAAGCGAGGCCCGCGCCGCCGAGGGTTTCGGTGCCCGCGTCGTTTTGATCCGAGTGGGCGTTGTGCTCGGCCGTGGCGGGGGCGCCCTCTCAAAGATGCTGCCCGTGTTTAAGCTTGGCGCCGGTGGCCCTTTGGGCAGCGGCCGGCAGTGGATGAGCTGGATCCACGTGGAAGACGTCGCAGCGATGTTCGTGCGCGCCGCCCGCGAGAAGAATTTCAAAGGCGCCTACAACGCCACCGCCCCTTATCCCGTGACCAACAGCGAATTCAGCAAAGTGTTGGGAAAGGTGCTGCGGCGGCCGGCCTTCTTGCCCGCTCCCGCTTTCGCGGTGAAAAGCGCATTGGGGGAAATGTCCACCATCCTGTTGGATGGCCAGCGGGTGTTGCCCAAGCGCATGCATGCCGAGGCGCATTTCCATTACCGCTATCCCACGCTGGAAATGGCGCTGAAGGAAACGGCTTACTGAGGCTGCCTCAGAAGCCGTTGAGCACGGCCTGCTTGAGGCGGGTCATGTCCTCCACCGCCCACCGCACTCCGCCCATGCCAAGGCCCGCCCGTCCATGCCCCCCGAAAGGCATCCAGTCCACGCGGTAGGCGGTGTGGTCGTTCACCACCACCGTCATCGCGTCCAGACGTTTGATCGCCTCCAGGGCGCGGGACAAACTTGCGGTGAAGACGGAAGCCTCGAAGGGATGGGTGGCTTCGCCCAACAACCCGTATACCTCGTCGTCGGTGCTGAAAGAGTTGACCGCCACCACGGGGCCGAAGGCCTCCTCCCTCCATAAGCGGCAGGTCATGGGGACGCCCGTGAGGATGGTGGGCGCCAGGAAGTGGTCTCCCAGGGCTTTGCTTCCATCGAGCGCGGTCTTCGCCCCCCCCTCCACGGCTTCGGCCATCCAGGCCTGTAGGCGGGTTTTCTCTTTGGCCCGGATGAGCGGGCCCACGTCCGTGTCTGGGCTGCGGGCGTCTCCGACCTTCATGGCACGGGCCTTGGCCGTGAATTTCTCAACGAAAGCGTTAAAAACTTTTTCGTGCACGAGGATGCGCTGGGTGGAGATGCAAACTTGCCCGGCGTGGTAAAAGGCCCCTTTCACCAAGGCGGTGGCGGCCGCATCCAGGTCGGCATCCTCCCACACCACCGCCGGTGCCTGGCCACCGTGCTCCAGGGCCAAGCGCGTGCCTGGGGCGGACCTGCGCCGCAGTTCCCAACCCACTTTGTCCGAGCCGATGAAGGAGATATAGGCAAAGCGAGGGTCGGCCACTAAGGTTTGGATCTCCGGAATGTCCGCGTGGAAGAGCGTTGCCACCCCGGACGGCGCCCCCACGGCGACCAGCGCGTCCGCCAACCATTCCCCGCAGTAAGGCGTGGCGGGGGCCGGCTTGAAGGCCACGGGACAACCCGCGGCCAAGGCGGGCCCCACTTGGTGGGCCAAAAGGTTGAGCGGGTGGTTGAAGGCGGAGAGCGCGAGCACTGGGCCCACCGGCTCGCGCAGGGTGAAGGCCAAGCGTCCTGCTCCCGCGGGGGAGCGGCCCATGGGGAGCGTTTCGCCCCCCAGGCGTAGGGCCTCTTCGGCGCAGAGTTCGAAAGTGCCCGCGGCACGGTCGGCCTCAGTCAGCGCGTCCTTCAGGGGTTTGCCGCCCTCGGTGGCGATGGTGTGGGCCAGATGCTCGCGCTCCGCGCGCACTTTCGCGGCCAGGGCCCTCAGCCAACCCGCCCGCGCGTGCGCGGGCCTTTCCTTCAGCTCGGACTCGCCTTCTTTCACCAGCGCAAGCAGGCGCTCCACGTCGGAAGCCTCCATCTGCTGGACCTCGCCCAAAAGGGCCCCGTCATTGGGGGAATGGACGGGATCCCAACGGGAGGAAGTGGAAGGCCAGCGCAGTGGGGTGCGGAGGGGGCGCATGGGATTTCCTTTTTCCGTCGTGGACGGATAAACTATCCCCATGATGGTATTCCCCCGTGCCCGTCCCGGAAAGCTCGCCCGCGTTGGACTTGCGCTGGCCCTGGCTTGCGCCGCCTGCACCAAGAAGGCCGAGGAACCCGTGTTGAACAAGGAAGAGATGCTCGGGATGGCCCCTCACGAGGGCCCGGACAAGGTGGAAATCGTCCTGGCCAAGGACATCAACGACGCCATTCCTTGCTCAAACTACGGCGATGGTTGCCTTTCCGTGCACCGGGTGCGCGCACGCCAGTTGGATTTCATCGTGGTGGAGTTCAGTGACGGAGAATCCGCGCGGCGGGCCTCCCGCAAGGTGCGTGGCTGGTATCTGCACAACTGGCTTTTCGACGACGTGGAAGGCGAGCCGCACTTGGAGAGCTGGGTGGAACAACACTACAAGGCCCAACGCTTCAAGCCCCGGGGAAAAGCAGCGGACTCCGCAGGAAAGCCTCCTGGAAATGGCTGAGCTTCGCGTCCCACCGCTCGCGTAGCCCCTGAAACTCCGCCGGCGTCTCGGCCTGCAGGATTTCCCGGAACAATTTCACCCAGCGCCCCACCTCCCCACGGTGGATCTTCAAAGGTGCATGGACGCCGAATAGATCTAGGGGGGGAGAGAGCGGCAGAGAAGTGCGCCCTAGCAGCTGGGATTCCCAGAAAGCGTGAATGCGGGGCAGGTGCGCCCCGAAGTCCTGGATGTGGCGGAAATGGTAACCGATCAACACGTCGGTCACCGCGCGGGCGTAAAATGCGTCCACCACGCGGGCGACGTAAGCTTGGGGACTCATGCCCAATGGGCGTCCCGCGCCCAGTGGATTTCTTCCACTTCACGCACGGGGAAACCTTGGGACGTGAAAAAGAGCGCCTCGTCGGGGCCGGAAAGTCGCAGGGGGCGGGCCTGGCGCGTGATCACCAATTTGCGGGCGCCCTGCATCTCGTGCCACTTCAGGATGGCATATTGCACGTAGGTCTGGTCTTCCACCGTCTCGTCCCCCTGGGCCTCCAGGGGGAGTGGCTCGAAGAACCAAGTGTTCGCCTGACCTTCGAGGTAATGCACGAGTCCCAGGAGCTCGCCGTTTTTTTGGAAGGTCAGCAGTCCACCCGGCAAAGCGTCGATCACGTCGGCGGGTGCCTGAGGACACTCCTTGAGCAGTTCCGCCCGCGAGGCGGGCGTGGCGTAATCGCCCAGGGAAACGCCGGAGTCCTTATGGAGGCGCTTCCAGCGGCGCTGGATTTCATTTGCGGCGTCCGGGGCCAATCCTGCGAGATAGTCCTGGTAGGTTTTGTGCCGGCGCTCGAGTGGGCGCAAGGACTGCCAGCTCTCGCGGCGCTCGGGGGGCATGTTCTCCCAGTCAGGTCGAGGCGGCGCCGTCCACCCCGACGGCAGTGCCACGCTGATTGCCATGACATCCTCGCGTGCCCCCGTCTCCTTGACGAGGCCTATGAGCTTTTCCCGACCGCTCTTGGCAAAGCGTGGGTCGAAAAGGGCCGGTCCATCCCCGCCCGAGGCCAAGCTCCAGACCGCCAGACGGACATCATCCGGCTTGACGCCGAACACGCCGGCCGCGCGCTTCCACCAAGGTTGGTGGAGGGAACCATCGAGTTTTTTCAGGCAGAGCTGGGCCACGCCCACCGGGGCGTTCTGCGTGGGCCCGAAAAACAGCCAATAGGTGTAGGTGTCTTCGGCGGGTGAGAGCTTCTCGTTTTCCAGCCATGCCTGGAAATCCGGCCATTCTTCATGGAGCAGTAGCTCCAGGGAAGACACGAACTCCGGATCGATCTCGGCCAGGGAATGGAATTTCTGCGTGAGCAGCATGACCCCATTGTCCCCGGCGAGGAACGGGTCGTCTAGGCGCGGGAGAGATCGCGGGCGCAGTGAGGGCAGAGGCGCCAGAACTGGCGATCAAGCCCCCGGCCACAGCCCGGGCAAGGAGCCTCGGCCGTGAATTCGTCCAGGTCCCCGCCTGCGACGAAGATGTCCGGCCGCACGGCCCTGAGAGTGAGGGAGTTGGCGACGTAGCCCCCGGGGACAAGGGGATCGGCGCGGAACATGCCGGGGGACACGCTTTCGTCCACCCGCAGCCTTACGCGCACGTCTTCCCGCGCGCCCACGTCGAAGGCCGGCATGCCAGCGGCGTTCTCCCGGCGGGAGAGTTCTTCGAGCAGACGGTTGGGATCGGGAAATGCGTCAGGGTTTTTCAAAGGGGGCCCACCTTCTCTCAAGCAGCGTCACCAGCTCCAGGATAGTCCGGCTGCGGGCGCGCCACAAGCTCCAGAGGGGGGGGCGAGCGCCTGAAACCTGCGGTCTCAACAGCACCCCCTGGGCCCCGCATTCCTCCACCGTGCGTAAGGTCCATTCCACCACTTCGGCGGATGGGTGCCCGAGCAGCTCGCGCAGGATTTCCAAGAAATCCATGTCGAGGCGCTTGCCTTCCTTGAAACGGGCCAGCACCACGTGCTTGCGGGCGGCGTTGAGGGCGTAGACGATGAGCTCCGCTGGCAGGGGCCGGCGCAGGAGTTCCAGCAAAGGGGGTTCCCAGGCCGGCTCGGGATGAGAGCTATGGACCAATAGGCAGAGAGGACCTTCGAGCTCTTCCGCGGGGCCCCGGAGAGCGCGGGAGAGTTCAGCCACCTCGGCAGGAGAAAAACGCCGCAGGCCGCGCCCCCCGGCCTTGATGGCCGCGAGGGTTTCGGCGTGAAGCGCGGGGATATCCAAGGTCACGGCAGGGCGCGGCCCAGGCAACGGACCGAAAGCAGCTGGTCTCGCCCGGCGGAGATCAACACGCCGGTGTCGGCCTGCACGGACCAAGCTTGGTCGCGGTTGGCGCCATTCACGGTGGCGCTCCAGTAACTGGCGTTGATTTCCGGCAACACGAAACGCGCGCCGTTGATGTCGGCCTGGAGAAAGTCCCCTCGGGTGGGGAGGCGCCAGGCGATCCGGGTGGAGGGAATGTCGAAGAACTCAGCTCCCGCGCACACGCTCGTGGCCGCGCCGAGGGCGGCGCAGTCCACGGTCCCGCCGTCCACGACGCCTTCCACGTTACCCGCGGCCTTGCACCAGTTCACGGTGCTGGCGGTCTTGGGTCCCCAGATGAATCCGGTGAGGCGGTCGAGCCAGGCTTCCTGGGTCCCCATCCGCGCCACCAACAACCAGTCGCCCTCGCCGGCGTTGCCGTTGATGTTCCCGCGCCAGGTGCTGCCCCCGGCGTTTTTCTGGGCGCAGTCGTTGAGCCGGGCCTGAAGCGTAGTGAAAGCGGCGCCCAGACCACAGTTGACGGTGGGACGGACCATACGGGTGACGGGAGAGTTGCCACGGCCATCGTCAGACTCGGCCACCAGCGGGATCTCCTCCACGTCAGCGGGCAGGCTGCGCGCCCGCTGAGATTCCTGGATGGTGGTGAGTTGGCTGCCGCCATGGCGCCGGTGGATTTGGGAGAAGAGTACCGCGGGGGTGGACGCCTCGGGGTTCTCCCTCACCGCGTCCTGGGTAGCCGGGCGCCCGGGGGAGGTTTCCCCGCAGCCTGCCAGCACGACCAAGGTGATCAGGGCGCTCAGTCTCGTCATCCTTTTGTTTTAGCCCACCTGGAAAGGCTTTGGGGACAGGCAAAGGTAAAACTTTCAGCCCCCCCCACCCTAGGGAAGCGCTCAGTTCACGGGGGGCGCTCGGGCGTGCTAAAACCAACCCCTTATGACCCGGCTGCTGATCAACACCATCTATCGGGCCACGGAAGGGGAAGGCATCCATCTGGGCTCCCCCCAGGTCTTCGTGCGCTTCCAAGGCTGCGCCATCGGGTGCGTGAACTGTGACTCCAAAGAGACCTGGGACTTCGACGAATCCAAGGGTCTCTCCCTGGACGAAGTGCTGGCCAAGGTGGAGTCGCTGTCCAGCCAAGGGCGCTGGCCGCTCAAGCGCGTCTCCATCACCGGCGGCGATCCACTCCATCCCCAGCACGTCCCGGGACTCATGGAGCTCATGATGGAGCTCAAGCTGCGCGGCTACTGGATCAACTTGGAAGCCGCCGGCGCGCGCATCGTGGACGAGGCGTTCAAGGCCGCCGATTTCATCAGCTTCGACTTCAAGACGCCCTCTACCGGCGTGCGAACCTCCCTGGAGCTCTTGGCCCGCTTCATCCGCGACTATGGCCACAAGGGCCAAGTCAAGGCCGTCATCGCCGATAACGCCGACTTCGGCGCCGCCTTCGAGGCCCAGCGCCAGGTGGAGGAGAAGTTGGGGCAGATCCAAGTGAGCATGCCCTGGGTTCTCACTCCCTGCTACGCCCCCGGCGAGAAGATGCCGCTCCAGCGCTTCCGCGCCGTCACCAAACTCAACGAAGAGTGGGGCGCGCCTTTCCGCGTGATCGGGCAGCAGCACAAGTGGCTTTACGGGTCGGAAGAGAAGAACGTTTAAGGGTGTCCCTTCAATACCCGCACGAAAAACAAACCCCACGCCACCACCAGTAGGGTCCCTCCCACTGGAACCACCAGCGCGAACGCCTTGATCCCAGTCACGGCCCAAATCTGACAGTTGAAGCTGAACAGCACCACGCCAGCCGCGATGAGGCCGCAAACTTTTGGAGGGTGGTAGCGCGCGAGCGCTAAAAGCGCGAGGCCGTGCAACAGCTGGTAGCGGACACCCGTTTCCCACGTGGCCAGTTCCCTCGCCCCCAGGAATTTCGCCAGCCCATGGGCACCGAAGGCGCCGGCGAGCACGCCCGTGAAGAGGAAGAAGGCGCCCCATAGGAGCGCCCGGCGCTCGGCGGGGTCAATCACGGAGGATGTCATGGAGCTCGCTTTTTTTAGCTAACGGATAAGTATTGAAGGTGCCCAGGCCCTTGGCGATCAATGAGCCGTCTTCCAGGCGGATGTCCGCGGAGGCGATGATCAGGGACTTCCCCTTGTAGTCAATCTTGCCTGTACCCACCAGTTTCTCGCCCAAGCGCGCGGGGCGGATGAAGTTGAGCTTGAACTCCACGGTGGAGGTGAGATTGTCCTCGGTCACCGCCATGCTGAGGGCGGTGAGGCCCAGAACGCAGTCCATGAAGGCCGCCAGGGAAGCGCCGTGGGCCACGCCCGGAGAACTGAGGTGCCGCTCCTCCACCGTCATCCGGTAGACGATGTCTCCAGGGCCGTTGATCGTGAAATCCAGCCCGTTGGCGCGGTCAAAGTGGTTGAGGGAGCGGAAATGCTCGGCAAAGCGGGCGAGATTTTTCATAAGACAAGTATAGGAGGCGCCAGGATGCCTTGCCCACCCGCGCTAGCGGGGGGTAAAACCTTAGGGTCATTCATCCTACAAGGAGTTTTTATGCGCATTGCAGCAATCGCTTTGGCCTTTTTCCTCACCCAGTTCGGCCAGGCTTTCGCCTGTGAGCAACTGCCTGCCCATTTCAACATCAACGCCGCCACCGCTGAGTACTCTACCCTCACGGGTGACTACACCCTCGAGCTGACCTTCCACGGCCTCGCTACTTCCGCTTGCACCGTTTCCGGTCGCACCTTGGAAATTGCTGACGCTGTCACCGTGCGCGTGAGCGAGCGCAGCAGCAGCCGCGTGGTCCAGTCCTACACCACCGACATCACCATCATGGGCAGCGAAATGTACCTGCGTAAACCCCGCCACATGACCGGTTCTTCCCACATCCGTCTCCAGGTCAACACCCAAGGCGTGATGTTCATGAACGTGGACGGTGCCGCGGTTCCTGCCACTGTCGAATAAGCCTTCCGTAAGACCCCTCTGAAAGGCCCGCTTGCGCGGGCCTTTCTATTTTCAGCGGGGGTCAAATTGCACCAGTTGACGCTTAACTTGTGTGTTGGTTTAAGGGGCGCAGACCTTCATCCAAGGATTTCTATGAAATGGCTCGCACTGGTTTTCTCCTCCGCCGCTTTCACCGCATTCGGCACTGAACTGCGCAGTGGAGATCTCCGCTTGTATGATGCCCAGGCAGAAATCGTGGGCGTGGCGTCTGTTTGTCCCAGCCAGCCCGGTCGACCCACCTGTGCCGCTTATGGTTCTCTTGTAACCGTGGAGGTGCAGCTGAACGGTTGCGCCGATCGCCTGGCGGGCACGTTCGATCGCCTCGACAAGATCAACGGCGTTGGCCGCTTGCACTTCGGCGCTCTCGCTGTGGCCACCGAGGACTCTCAGCGGATCCGTTGTGAGGAATTGCCCACCGTTCTGGTTACTGTCCGCGTGGGCCACATGGGTGAATTCCTACTGGTGCCCATGCCCTTCGATAAGTTTGAAGAATAAGCATCTAATCGAATTACTTCAAAATTCAACGAAATGGCCCGCTTGCGCGGGTCGTTTCGTCGACGAACCGAAGGGATACTGATCCGGTCGCGCTAGTTGAGGATTACCGGGCAAACAGATCCATTGTGGACCACTTGTTTTCTCCCCCAATCTCCATCCGTGATACTCACAGTGATGCCATTATGGGCGGCTTCGTACACGTCACCACCGCGGCTGACTAACGTTTCCGCATCCTGGAATCTGTTTATGGAGTGGGCAGCGTATACGATGATCTCTTGGATAACTTGGTCATTGAAATCAGTGGCGACGCAGACGTACGCCGTCACGTAGAATCTGGGGCAAGTGCCGATGACTTCCCTGGAGCAAGAGGATGATTGAGCCGACGCAAGGGTTGAAACGACTGAAAGGAGAAGTGCCAGCGACAACATTTTCATAGGACCTCCGAGATTTGGACCATGATAGCGTAATCTCAAAAGACCCAGCCCACAGGATGTAAAAATGACCAGACCGGGTAGGGGGGGCGGGCTTCCGCTTGGGAGCCTGCTTTCCTAGACTTATTTGCGGCAACTCTAGAGGCTAGCTTACCTGGGGAGTGACAACACACGCCCTTCCTCGGCTTTGACTCCCGGATGAATCGAGAGTCCGCGCCCGGCCCGATCTCCCGCCGCCATCGCCGCGGGATCAGTCAGCCGACCGCTTGTGGCCCCGGAAAAACTGCCCAAGAGTTTGTGGATGCGCTGATCACGAGTGGCTTCAACTCTGACGAGCGCATGTGAGTCTTCACTCGAGAGTTCCTTTATCACTCCTTCGAGTTTTTTGCGGTAACCTCGGGCGATTCCGAGAAAGAATGAGTTCTTGGCGCGCTGGCCTTTGAGACCGGAAGCTTTCCACATGGTCTCCAGCTCTCGCTCCAGGAAGCCCGCTACGTAAGCGGCCAGCTCGACTTGTCCCCGGTCGCCGATCACCTCGAGCCGCACATCTCCCCGTCCGTGCCGCATGAGCGGCCGCACCAGGAAATGTGTGAGTACGTCGTAGACGGCGGACATCTTGGCGTTGCGCCGGGGAGCGCGCATGACCGCTTCCACGCACAGAGGCGTCGAATCCTCCAACTGGGCGCGTCCGAGGTGATGCTTGAGCATGAGCTGGTTCGCCTTGAGTGTGGCGAGTTCGGCCTCGTGGGCGTTGGTGGAAGAGGCGAGGGCGAGGAGCTTTTTGACTTTTTCCACTACGGCGTCTGCGGGCAGATCGCCCGTGAGTGTTTCGTGGGCGGCGAGCAGGTCACCGCTGGCGGAACTCACTTCTTCGGGCCAGCCATACGTGGCGCAGACGGCTTTGTACTCGGGGCCGTGGGGAAGCTTGCCTTCCCCATGGTGAATCAACGTGAGGTAGTGGGCGAGCTCGTGGCGGAGCAGGTCCTTCAGGACAGCGTCCTTCACCCGTCCGGCGAGCTTGGCGTTGAGCCCGATCTGGTAGTAGGCCGGGTCGAACCATCCCCAGCGGGAGTCGCCCTCAAAGCACACCAGCAGCAACGGCCAATTGTACGTGCCTACGGTGAAGCGTGTGCGCTTGAAGGGCAGGCCGCACTCGCGCTCCAGGATCTCGCCCGCCAAGCGGCGGGCGTGCTCCAGGAACGCGTGGAGGGTTTCCGAGTGGAGGATCAGCCCTCGCCCCCGGAGCGGTCACGCTCGAAGTAGGTGAAACTCGCCTTGGTGAACTCGCGGTTCATGCGGGCGATGTGCTCCAGGGAGATGTCCTTGGGGCAGGTGGCCTCGCACTCGGCGTGGTTGGTGCAGTTGCCGAACAGGAGCTCGTCGTGGGTCTTCACCATGTTGACGGCGCGGCGGGGCGCTTCGGGTTGTCCCTGGGGCAAGAGCGCCAGCTGGCTGATTTTGGCGCCCATGAACAGCATGGCGGAGCCGTTGGGGCAAGAGGCCACGCAGGCGCCGCAGCCGATGCAGGCGGCGGCGTCCATGGCCTCGTCGGCCACGGTTTTGGGGATGAGGTTGGCGTTGGCGTCGGGGGCGTTGCCGGTCTGGGCAGTCACGAAGCCACCGGCCTGGATGATTTTGTCCAGGCCTGAGCGGTCTACCACCAGGTCTTTGACCAGGGGGAAGGCCTTGGCGCGCCAGGGCTCCACCACGATGCTGTCGCCGTCCTTGAACTTGCGCATGTGCAGCTGGCAGGTGGTGGTGCCCTTCTGGCCGCCGTGGGCCTTGCCGTTGATCATCATGGAGCACATGCCGCAGATGCCTTCGCGGCAGTCGTGGTCGAAGGCGATGGGATCCTCGCCCTTCTTGACCAGCTGGTCATTGAGGACGTCGAACATCTCCAGGAAGGACATGTCGGGCGAGACGTGCTCCGCCTTGTAGTCGACGAATTTACCCTCGGCCGCCCCGTTGGCCTGGCGCCAGACTTTCAGGAAGAGGGTCATGTTGCCGTGTTGAGACATGGTCGGCTCCTTACTTGTAAGACCGGGTGGCGAGTTGCACGTTCTCGAACTTGAGCTCTTCCTGGTGGCGCAGGGGGGCGGTCTTGTCACCGGTCCATTCCCAGGCGGCCACGTGGCAGAACTTCTCGTCGTTCCTCTGGGCCTCGCCGTCGGGAGTCTGGAACTCCTCCCGGAAGTGGCCGCCGCAGGACTCGTTTCTCTCCAGGGCGTCCAGGGCCATGAGCTCACCGAGCTCGAGGAAGTCGGCCACGCGGGTGGCCTTGTGCAATTCCATGTTGAGGTTGGCGGGAGTCCCGGGGACGCTCACGTCCTGCCAGAACTCCTGCTTGAGCTGGCGGATCTCGGACACCGCCTTCTTGAGGCCAGCCTCATTGCGGCCCATGCCCACTTTTTCCCACATCACGTGGCCCAGGGCCTTGTGGAAGTCGTCCACTGTGCGGCTCCCTTTGATGGAGAGGAGCTTGTTGGTCTCGAGTTCCACCTTGGTTTCAGCTTCGCGGAACGCGTCGTGGTCGGTGGTGACCTTCTCGAACTTGTTGGAAGCGAAGTAGTGCCCCAGGGTATAGGGAATGACGAAGTAGCCGTCGGCCAGGCCCTGCATGAGCGCTGAGGCGCCCAGGCGGTTGGCGCCGTGGTCGGAGAAATTTGCCTCGCCCAGCACGTGGAGCCCGGGGATGGTGGACTGGAGGTTGTAGTCCACCCACAGGCCGCCCATGGTGTAGTGGACGGCAGGGTAGATCATCATCGGGGTCTTGTAAGGATTCTCGCCCACGATCCGTTCGTACATTTCAAACAGGTTGCCGTACTTGGCGGCGATGGTTGACTCGCCGTCGCGCTTGATGGCGTCGCGGAAGTCCAGGT
>CAYNPO010000017.1:0-6448 GCA_964399165.1 uncultured Bacteriovoracaceae bacterium
TAATTATAGGGCGTAAAGGAAGTTTTGAGCGCTCCAGTTATCGGGGCCAGGGTCAAGTGAGAATGGTCGCCTTGATCTCACACCCTCATTAATCATGAAGCTTCTAAATGCTTACGGGTATGAGTGGGATTATTTCCAAAAGCTCGTAAAAGGGGAAATAGACTTACCTGAAAACGAATTCGATGAGTGTGTCCAGATCCTGAAAAGGATGAAACCTGAAAAGCTGAAGATTGTGAAAAACATTCTTCTTAGTTTTTAACAAAGGAGAATGTAATGAAAGCTATTATTGAATTAGGTGTCTCAATACTTCTTCTCGCCATAGTGACGAAAAACTTGCCTTCTATCCTGAAAAAAACACGCCACGGGCAGTATGTCATTTTAAAGGAGGTATCCTCGTCGAAATGGGGAAGACCCTGGATTCCCGAAAGGATACATAAATAAATTGACGTCCGTGCATTTTCCGTATCTAATTAGGGCATGAAAATTCATGATCCATTTCATGCCCTAATTCTGTTTGATCAAAAGAAGCTGATTCCGCGGAAAACAATTTTAAGAACTTCGTCAGGTTCAACTTTTAAATTCATCAGAGTAGATACACAACTAAACTGGCCGCGAGTTATTGTAGAGGACAGCTCTCGTGTAGAGATGGTTTTACAATCAAAAGATGTTCAATCATTCCAATTTGAAACTGAGGAACCACTAATATCCATCGAAGACTTTCAGGAGATTCCTTAGTTTTCTAAATTCTTAGAACTGGTACTGCAAACCTACGCCAGCGCTGTCTTCGGTAAACATTAGACCTGCAGACCAGGTCCACTGTTTTTGATACATTAATGAAACTTCAAATTCCGATGGTTGCTTCTGTCTAAAAGTAAATTCAGCATCAGTGTAAATGTATTTGGTCCACTGGAAACGCTTCTCAAGATTCAGTCTTAATCTGCCTTTCTGATCTATAATCGTGTGAGTTTCAACTAGCATTGGTAATAAATATCCAAAGCCGGCTACAGCAGCACTTTCACCCTCAACCATAGTTCCACCCGCGATTAGGTGTGTATATCTGTTAAACCAGCGCTTATAGAAAAGATCTCCCTCTGTCTGCCATTCAAAATCATTTCTTGTCTCTAATCTTAATTCGAGTTCATCCCAGGTTTTTAGAAGATAAAACTCACCCTGGAGATGGTTGGTAGCAGCTTCAAGCATACCTCTGTAATACATATGATCGTGAAGATGAGGATCTTGCTTTCTGTATTCCTGGATATCAGGCCTTGGAGTGAATGATGAATAAGACACCACTCGCGCCATACCTGTCTTCATGTGATAAAGGTTGTGGCAGTGGAGCATCCATTCCCCTGGTTCATCGGCATAAAATTCGATTGTCCGTGTTGTATGTGGTGACATATCGACAGTGTGCTTGAGAGGAGATTTTTCGCCGTATTTGTTCAGCACTCTGAAAAAATGTCCATGCAAGTGCATCGGGTGATGCATCATCGTATTATTTACAAATGTGAATCTGACGATATCACCCTTGTTGATTTTCAAAGTCCTATCCTGATGAATAGCTTTGCCGTTGATGAGCCATATATATCGTTCCATATCCCCATCAAGATTAAGTGTGACGTCGTAGCGGGGCTTTTCCTTTGGAAAATCAGTTCTCGAGGCAGCTTCAAGATCGTTTACGGTGAGAAGCTCAACAGGTGAAGAAGTATTCGGTTCATTATCGTGAGAAAGGGTAGGAGTTATATTGTGCCCCTCGTGTCCTTTTTCTAGGGTTGTTCCATGATCCATCTTTGTGTGATCCATCTTTGTGTGATCCATCTTTGTGTGATCCATCTTTGTGTGATCCATCTTCGAGTGATCCATCTTCGAGTGATCCATCTTCGAGTGATCCATCTTTGAGTGATCCATCTTAGAATGATCCATCATAGAATCAGCTGGCTTTGGATGGTTCATTTTAGAGTGGTCCATTGAACCATGATCCATTGATCCGTGGTCCATAGAGCCGTGATCCATGAGGGCATACATATCTGGGAAAGGTTTCACAGGAGCCGACACCTTTTCTCCCATGCCAATCCATGCACTCGCACTTCCCGTTCCATCTTGAGCTGAAGCTTTGAACTCGTAATTCTTGTGTTCTGGTACCTCAAAGAGAATGTCATAAGTTTCTGCCATCCCGATGAGGATTTCTTTAGCTTCCTTTGTTTTGATATCAACTCCGTCAGCAGAGATGACTTTCATCGGAAGGTTTCCGAGATTCAGGTAGAAATATGATGAAGCTGCTGCATTAATCACACGGATTCTTACCTTTTCACCCGGATGAGCAACTAAGGCTTGTTGATCCTTTTTACCATTCATCAAGAAAGCATCATATCCTACGTCAGATAAATCCATGCCTCCCATTCGCGTCCATTCATTGTACAAATAATTTTTTAACGAACCTTTCTTCATGGCATCGGCCCAGGACCTCATGGTGCCTTTTTTGAAAGTGTAATAATCTCCATCTTTACGGAGGTTCGCTAAGACTTGGTTGGGGTTTTCGTCAATCCAGTCACTCAATACGAGAACGAGATCCTTGTCATATTTAATCTTTTTTTCCTTCGGATGAATGATGAATGCTCCGTAAATTCCTTTTTGTTCCTGAACTCCGGTATGAGAGTGATACCAATATGTACCGCTTTGGCGTAGAGGGAACTCAAAGGTAAAAGATTTTCCAGAATAAATGGGTGGAGTATTTACGTAGGCAACACCATCCATATATGGATCGAGAAGTAGGCCATGCCAGTGAATTGAAATTTGTTCTCCAGGGACATTGTTAATGACCCTGATTCTGGCGATATCGCCTTCAGTAAATTCAAGAACAGGTGCAGGTATCTGTTTATTAAGCAGTAAAGCGAAATCGACTTTCTTCTTACCTGAGACATTGATTGATTCTCTAGTGGCAACCAGCTCGTACTCGACAACTTTTGCCATCGAAAGAAGAGGAAAAATGAGGAAGAGGGCAAGAATAAAGTTTTTCATATATTCCTATGACGGTTTAGTGCCGCTTTTTGTGACATTCCAATTCCTGAAGAATTGGACAATCTGGTCTGGCATCTCCGTGGCAGTGCTTTATGAGGATTTCAAGCGTGGAAAGCATCGCTTGAATCTCACTAAGCTTTTTTTCAAGCTCCGACTTATGTTTCTGGGCAAGAGTCTTTACCTGACTATTCGATCTGTTTTGATTCTTCCATAAGCTTAGAAGCTGTTTGGTATCCTTCATAGAGAAGCCCAGTTCTCTCGCTCTCTTCACAAATCTCAAAACATGAACGTCTTTCTCAGAATACTGTCTGTACCCAGCGAAAGTTCTTCCGGCCTTTGGGATAATGCCCTGTTCTTCGTAACGCCGGATCATCTTTGCATTTACCTGGCTTAATCTAGCCGCTTCTCCAATATTCATCATTACCCCCTGCTTCCCTTATCTTAAACCTTCCCACAGTGGGAAGGTCAAGGGGTAAAGGGGGGTTGACCTTCCCCCAAAGGGAAGGTGCACACTAGGGTTAACGCTACAAAGGAGGCGATTATGTACAAGTTTGAAATAGAAAAAATGGGTTGTATGAGCTGCGTTCACCACATTGAAGATGAGCTCAAGGAATTGGACAAAGCGGTAGTCCTTAGACCGGATCTTAAAGGTCGGACTCTGGAGGTGAGATCTCTTTCTTCACGCGACGAAGTGAAGAAAGTTATCGAAGACGCCGGGTATCAGGTGAAAGATCTAAACCAGAGGTAGAATTGTTACAAAGGGGCCACGTATGAATCATCAACATCACCACGATCATGGACAATGTAGTCACCATGATCATCATGGGCATCATCATAAGCACGCTGATAAGCCTGTCGCTAATTCTGCAAATATTACTGCGGATACAACCTTCACGTGTCCTATGCATCCCGAGATCAGACAAAAGGGTCCCGGACATTGTCCGATCTGCGGAATGTCTCTTGAGCCTCTGGTAAATACAGGTGATGTTGATACGACAGAACTAAGAGACATGACGAAAAGATTCTGGTTTGCCACAGCATTTTCATTACCTCTTTTCATAGGTGAGATGGGCGCCCATCTCTTTGGAACTCAGGGAATTCCGGCCATGATTCAGTTCGCCCTGGCTGTTCCTGTGTGTCTCTGGTCGGCGTGGCCTTTTTATGAAAGAGCTATTGCTTCTATTAAGAACCGAAACCTGAATATGTTCACGTTAATCGGGCTGGGAGTGAGCGTTTCATTTCTCTACAGCGTATTTGCGACTTTTATTCCGCAAGCTTTCCCTGAAGCATTTAGAGATCACCACGGAAACGTAGCCGTTTATTTTGAAGCTTCAGCTGTGATCGTTGCTCTCATCCTTCTAGGTCAGGTCTTGGAACTTCGAGCACGAAGTCAGACTGGAACAGCAATTAAAAAGCTTCTTGGTCTTTCCGCAAAGACTGCTCACCGGATATCACCAGAGGGAAAGGAAGAAGAAGTAAGCCTTGATGTCGTTGTCGTCGGTGATATTCTCAAGGTTCGTCCTGGTGAAAAAATTCCTGTTGATGGTGTTGTTATTCAAGGCCGAAGTTCAGTTGATGAGTCGATGATCTCCGGGGAGCCTATTCCCGTCGAAAAGCAGGAAGGATCTAAAGTCGTCGGGGCTACAATCAACGGAACCGGTTCACTTACAATGAAGGCGGAAAAAGTTGGCTCCGAGACTCTTCTTTCAAGAATCGTGACAATGGTCTCAGAAGCGCAAAGAAGTAGAGCACCCATACAGAAACTCGCAGACAAGATTGCAGGAATTTTTGTTCCTATTGTTATCCTCATCTCAATTGCAACTTTTATCGTATGGTCTATCTGGGGAGCTGATCCGAAGATGGCCCACGCAATCGTCAATGCGATCGGCGTTCTTATCATCGCCTGTCCTTGTGCTCTTGGATTAGCTACTCCGATGTCCATCATGGTGGCCACAGGTCGCGGTGCTGGTATGGGAATTTTATTTAAGGATGCAGAAGCCATCGAGGTCATGCGCAAAATCAATCTACTGGTGGTTGATAAGACCGGAACAATTACTGAAGGAAAACCGAGGGTCGTTTCAATCGTTGAAGCGCCAGGATTTGCCCAAGAAGATGTGATCAGGAATGCCGCTTCTCTTGAAGTTCATAGTGAACATCCGCTCGCACTCGCAATTGTTCAGAAATCTAAAGAAATGAATATGAGTGCTGAAACAGTGGATGACTTCAATTCCGTTACAGGAAAAGGAGTCAAAGGAAAGGTTCATGGACGTTCTGCCTATCTTGGTAATCAGGCGCTTATGGATGATGAGAAAATTGAATTCGGAACTCTTAAGGACAAAGCGAATGAACTCCGTGGAGAGGGGCAAACAGTCATGTTTGTAGGTATAGAAGGCAAACCACTTGGTCTCATCGGAGTTACTGACCCAATTAAGCAAACTTCTCAGGAAGCAATAGAACAGCTTCATCGGACAGGTTTGAAGATCGTCATGCTTACCGGAGATAATGCTAAAACGGCTAACTTTGTTGCTAAGAAAATAGGCATCGATGAAGTTGTTGCCGATGTTCTTCCCGATCAGAAAATGGCCGCTGTCGATAAATATCAAAAAGAGGGACTTATCGTCGGCATGGCCGGAGACGGTATCAATGATGCTCCTGCATTGGCAAAAGCTCACGTGGGAATCGCAATGGGGTCTGGAACAGATGTTGCGATGGAGAGTGCTGGAGTGACACTTGTGAAGGGTGATCTTCTAGGAATTGCAAGAGCAAGGGAACTGAGTGCTATTACGTTGAAGAACATTAAGCAGAATCTCTTCTTCGCATTTTTCTATAACGTCGCAGGGATACCGATTGCAGCTGGTGTATTCTATCACTACGGACTTCTTCTTAACCCAATGGTCGCAGCACTTGCCATGAGTCTGAGTTCTGTATCAGTTATTGCGAATTCTCTCCGACTTCGATCATCCAAATTATCATAGTAATGGGCCCTGGAAACGGGGCTCAATACATCTGAATAAAATCTGAAATTCGTTTTGTTGGCGCGTCTCTCTGTCGCCCTTAAGTTCTCTCGAACATATCATTTAAGCACCTTTCAGCAGGAGCTTTCTATGCATGAGAACTTAAGCCATCGCGACCCTACAATGGACACTGATTATCGACCAACAAGGTATGGGTCCACTGACAGCGATCGTCTGAGAGAAGATGCGGACGTTCAACACGAAACTAAACCGTCACATACTTGGCACCATCATAAATCACCATACAGAAATCTCGTTTGGATGGGAATCCTACATGTCCCTGTTATGTATTTCATCATGTTCTCTATGGTCGACACTGCAGGAGACGTGTTTCAGAATCTCAATACTCTCTACATGGCCCTCATGATGGTTGCACCAATGGTCGCGCTCATGCCCATCATGATGAAAGAAATGTACCC
>CAYNPO010000017.1:6458-71480 GCA_964399165.1 uncultured Bacteriovoracaceae bacterium
TGGACCCTGATAAGAAAAAGAATAGGCTCGTCATCATCGGAGCCATGTTAGTTTTAATAGCAGCTTTCTCCGCAATACGCTTTCAATCCGCGATAGGTGATACGCAATTTGTTCGTTCGATGATTCCTCACCATTCAGGTGCCATCCTGATGTGTGAAAAGGCCAAGATCAGTGATCCTGAATTGAAGTCTCTCTGTGATGAGATATCGAAAGGGCAAAGACAAGAAATTCAACAGATGGAAAATATTCTCAATCGTTTATAACCAGGAGGCCTAATGATTTCAAAAGCTATAGCACTATTTATGTTGTGCCTTTCACTCACTTCTTTCGCTTCTACAGCTGAAAAAGGTAAAAATTTCGAAGCCCACTTCCTCGACAAGATGATCATGCACCATCAAGACGGTGTGAAAATGGCCGAACTTGGTGCTGCCAAAGCAACAAATCCAGAAGTTAAAAAGATGAGCGAGAAAATGGTATCAGATCAGAAAAAAGAAATCGCACAAATGGAAGAATGGAGGTCTGATCTTTATAAAAACGTACCCAAGACTAAAGACATGCCTCCTAAAATGGAAATGTCTTCACTCCAAAGCGCATCTGGGAAAGAGTTTGATAAGAAGTATCTGGACATGATGTCGAAACATCATGAATCCGGCATTGACATGTTCGAAGAAGCCGAGAGTAAAGCGACTAATGATCAAATTAAAAAGTTCGCAATGAAGGGCTCCCAGAACCAGGAGCGGGAAAAAGAACACATGGAACACATGAAGACTTCGATGTAAAAGAAGGGCCTCAGGGCCCTTCTTTTTTGGAAATCAGTCGCAACAGCCGGGCTTAAATAGATTCTTTACCTTACTTCCTAGCCAGCGGATTAAATCGCGGATCTGCTTCATTTTTTTTAAATCCTCGTCACAAATCTTCATCTTCAAACGTTACAATCATAAAATAATTCATTTGCACAAGGAAGTATATGTTGAGCGTTTTGGTTGCCCTCTTGAGTACCCTGTTTATTACGAGTGTTTATGCCCACCCAGTGATTTATGAAGGGGGGAAAGTAATTAGTTCGTTTAACATGGAGTCTTATAGTGACAACCAATTTCTATACTCACTATCACCCCGGTGGGCAGCAGGTGTTAACCACTGGCGTTTCACCAAGGATGATAAAAATACCGAGTTAGGTCTAGCCCGTCTGAATCACCTTCTTTGGCGTAAAAACGGAGAAGATTCACAGGCGAATCTTTATCTTCTTTCAGGGATAGGTATGGTCGATTCCGAAATTGAGCGAAGAGACACCCGCGAAGCCTATATGGGTGGATTCGAAGCAGACTGGGAAACCAGGACTCTATTTACGGCTCTGAAGTATTACTATTTCACCTCTCCCGCAGTCACGGACCTTTCAATGGCCCAGGCAAGAGTTGGGTTTTCGCCATTTGAGTCCGGGTTTGAAAATCTTCAATCGTGGTTCATGGTACAGGCAATGGTCATGCCCGAAGTAGAGTCTGAGGTAATCATTACCCCGATGCTCAGGTTTTTTTATAAAAACGTTCTCTGGGAGATAGGGTCGTCAACCCGTGGAGAATGGATGCTGAATCTTATGGTTCATATGTAAATGTCACAAAATGACCGGGTCAAACGTTATATAGGTAGTTGGAGGAAAATATGAAAAAAATTATGGCCGTTATGATTTGTTTCTTATCACTCTCAGCTTTTGCTGGAGAGATCAATGTGAAAGTGAGTGGCATGGTTTGTTCTATGTGTGCTCAAGGGATAAAAAAGAAATTTTCAGCACTAGACGCTGTTAAAGATATCAACGTGAACCTTGACAACAAGTTCGTTCAGATCCAGACAAAAGATGGTCAAGACGTGAGCGACGACAAGATCAACGAACTCATCAAAGAGGCAGGTTACAATGTTGCGAACATTGAAAGGAAATAAGTTCATCAGCTGGCTTGGGTTGTTCAGTTCTTTTGGAACACTCCTTTGCTGTGCAATTCCTTCGACGCTCGTTCTTCTTGGGTTCGGAGCCACACTTGCTTCTTTTCTGGGAAACTTCCCGCAACTCATCTGGCTTTCAGAGAATAAGGGGACTGTCTTCGCTGCGAGCTTTGTCATGCTGGGAGTTTCTTACGGAGCTCAAAAGTATTCTCAGACTCAGGTTTGCCCCATCGATAAGAAAGAAGATTGCGAGAAGACCAAAGATTGGTCGAAACCTCTTTTTTGGATTTCACTCGGAATCAATGTGATCGGATCTTTTTACGCATTCGTTTTACCAAAACTAATGGAATAGGAAATCTTATGAAACTTTTACTTTTGTTTTCAGCGCTCATGTCATTATCGGCATTCGCACACGAACTCGATATCGCACCATACGTGAAGATGCAGGATGCCCTTGCTTCCGATGATTTCAAATCTGCCCTGGATGCGCATAAGTTCATCTGCCAGAAGGAACTCATCCACTATAAAGAAGATACTTATAAGGATTGCGATAAAAAGTTCAAAGACATTGAAGAACTAAGAGCGTCCTTCAAGGCTCTTTCAGAACTTTATCTTGAAAACGGGAATAAAAAAGAAATGAGCAAGTACGAAAAGGCATCTTGTCCAATGGCCAAGGCCAAATGGATTCAGAAGCCCGGTACGCTCCGGAATCCTTACTATGGTAAGTCCATGCTCGACTGTGGCGAAAAGATCTGATGTCAGCGGGTCCTTCGGACGAAGAACTCATGCAGATGCTTCAGAGAGGGGATGCTGCCGCTCTTGGGACCATTTACGAGCGGCACGCGGAGAAAGTCTGGAGTTATATCAGTAAGAGGCTCCCGAAGGAAGCGGCAGAAGATTTGTTTCAGGACTGTTTTGTGAAGCTCGTGGAGAAAAAGGACAGCTGGAAGAACCAGCCCTTTCTATTGTGGCTCTATGTTGTCCTGAGGAACCTGGTGACCGATTATCACCGGTCTCATCAGGTAGAAAAGAAATATCTGGAGAAGCTTGCACCGGCGGATGAACCGATCGGGAACAGCGAAGACTTTCAGGAACTGGTGAGAAATATGTCTCCGGAAACATCAAAGTTACTGACGGAGTTTTTCAAGGAAGGCTGGTCGTATAAGGAACTCGCGGCCAGGTATGAGCAGACAGAAGTGTCGCTCAGAAAAAGGCCATCCCTACTCATCTCAAATTCGATGAGCTGGAAAATGAAGTGGCTGCACTACTTCCGCCCATGTAGGGACTTACTACTTTCGCGCAGGTCTATCGCTGCCGTCTTATCCAGCAGAATGTGGCGTTCCGCTCGAGTCTTCTGGCCTTCGTTTTACTGAACTCGAGTGCCCGTTTGTATACGTCTCTTAATCCCTGAAATTCACCGTTGACCCCGGGCCTCATCGTCTCTCATCGCTAAGGAGCGATCGCTTTATTTCACGGTCCACGCATAGCGTGTAAGTTGTCGGTATCGTGTTGGCAAGGAGACGACCTGCATTTTTTGGGGTGGGGTGGACCTATAATATAGGTTGATCGACCTACATTGTAGGTATACGCTGTTCCTATGCTGGAAGCAATCTTAGGCAATCAAACAGCCGCGAAACTCATGTTGTACCTCTTTCACTATGGGGAGGCCCACGCCAGTGGGGTGGCAAAGGACATGGGGATTGCCCTCAGCCAAGTTCAGAAGCAAATGGACAAGTTTGAACTCGCGGGGGTCCTGGTGAGTAAACGCCTCGGCACTACGCGGATCTATGAGTTCAACCCGAAGCTGGGGGTGGTGAAGAAACTCAAAGACCTCATTGAAGCGTTCTATGAGGCCATCCCGCTTGAAGAGCGTGAGGAATTGTTCGGTGAGAGACGCAGACCTCGCCGACGGGGCAAACCCGTCCTTAAGGGCCGGTGATGGCAATTAATTTTAAGACCTGTACTGAGGAAGAACTTTGGCGGTACGTGGCGGTCCACCTCAAGAGTAAAGGGATTGATACTGTCCTTGTAGGTGGAGCGGTGGTTTCCGTTTATTCGGATGGCGCCTATCGGTCTGGAGACTTGGATTTCGTTCTCACCAGTATGTTCACGAAGGGACTTCCTGAAGCGATGCTTGAAATTGGATTCAAGAGGGAAGGAGGACGGCACTATGTCCATCCTGCTTGCAAGCACCTCCATGTCGAGTTTCCAGCCAGCTTCCTTGAGATCGGTGAGGACAACAAGATCGTGCCCGATGAGGTCGCAGTGGAAGGGGTGAAAATTAAAAATCCTTTCTCCCACTGACTGCGTGAAAGACCGATTGGCGAGTTACATCCATTTCAAGGCGCGTGAATGTCTCGACCAGGCGGTGCTGGTGGCGCAGAGGCATCCAGTGAAATACAAGGAAGTTGAGAGATGGTGCGTGAGGGAAGGTGCACCGGGGGCCTATCAAGACTTGGTGAGCAAACTAGGAAAAGGCGGAAAGCATGCATAAGAGATCATGCCTTTGTGGCGCAGTGATGTGCTTCCTCGGTGCTGCTTGCCTGGCTAACTTGACTTAACCTTTGGATTCCCGTCGCTTCCACCACTCAACCCAACGTTGAGTGGTGGATACCCCTTTCCTCATCAGTATGTTTTTTAAATTACTTACCAACCTCTCCTGGAGAGCGGTTCAGCTCAACTGATCCTTTCGTCACCAGAAATCACCCGACGCCACGCGAGTTGTGCTACACGCGTGCTACTCGGATGCTACTTTTCTGAAATCCACCCAATTTAGAGACTACGCTGCGTAGTTCAGCCTCAAAGTTTATGGTTTAGGTCCATGAATCTATTGGGACTACGCACGTATGAATTAAAGGCGCTTCAGCCATATTTTCTGGAGAAGTGTCATGAAAACTAGGAAGAAGAATCGCAGGTCAGATTTCAAGGTCGTCACGAAAGAGGGGAGGGTGCTTAAATATTTCAGAGAAAGCAGGAAGCTTTCAATGAGACAAGCATCGCGGGCTATCGGCGTCTCAGAGGCTATCGTCAATCACGCAGAGAATGGCCGTGTTGATTTGAGCCCCACCCTGATCGTGAGGTTCCTAAATGGATACGGGTACACACTTGATGAGTTTGATGCCTTTTGCAGGGGTGAGCGTGAGATGCAAGAGGACTTATTGGTTGAATGCATATCAATGCTAAAAAAAATGAGTCCGTCTAAACTTAGGACGGTTAAAACGATCCTCTCTTCGTTCTAGCCAGTTGCAGAGTAAAGCCTGGCTTCTTGGCTAGGCTTTACCTCGTTTCGAGATGTGAATTTTCCTGCCCGAATGCTTCTTGGGAGACTGCCTTCGCTCTCAATATCCATCAACGAAGGGCGTGGGAAAGAACTTATAACCAGAGCCATGGACCCATTCAATGATGTGGGACACTGGCCCGAGTTTTTTGCGTAGCTTGCTCACATGGGCGTCCACGGAGTCGAGCCTTCGTTCGCATGTGATCGATGCCATTGGCTGCGAAGCAAAGCTGGAAATCATGTAGTTCGATTGCGAGAATTCGGTTCCTCTGGCCGCAAGGACTTTCAACAGCAGTGGTTTTGTAGACAAATTCTGCGTCTAACATGCTGACCGCTTAGGGGCATAGGGCCACGATTAGTGGCACCCACAGCCCCCCTTGAAGTCTTCTTTGCGAGAATTCTGGATCAACTCACGACCTTCTATGGCAATCAAAACGGCCAGGGTAAGGGCCATTACGCTATCTAGCCACCACAGGGCAGGTAGCAGCCAGTAAACGACGCTCCCGGCGAACAGGATGCCCGAAAGCTTGATGCACGCCAGGGAGCATTGGGCGTCGGCCATGACCGTCGCCGAGTCGAGCTGCTTGCCGATCGTGGCCTTCGCCTTCCACAGGAAGAACATGAAGCTCAGGGAGACCAGGGAGATGATGGTTCCGGGCAAAGTCGTGTCCGGGTGTCTGTGGGAGTAGAGTTGGTAGGCGGCGTTGCCCATGACGCTCAAGCTGAGGACTAGGAACAAGCCCCCAATCAAGAAGGTAGCCCGCCGTTCATGTTTCAGGTTCGTGTCAGGTTGCCCGTTACTCAGTTTGAGCATGACGATGACGGCCGAAGCCACCTCCACGAAGCTGTCCAGGCCAAACCCCAGAAGGGAAATGGAGTCGTCTTCCAACCCAAAGTAGATGGCGATCAAGCCTTCCACCAGGTTATAGGCGATGGTGAAAATACTGAGGTGGCGGGCTTTCGCGATCAACGCGGCTTTGTTCATGGGTCCCCTCCTGGGGTGTTTGAAAAAGTCCTGAACACTCTTGCTGCGGCCAGGCCACCAAAAAGGGCAGCGGCAGGATACAAGGCGAGTCCATCATATCTGCCAGCGAAAAGAATGGGAACCATTGCCCTGGCGGGATTGAAAGCACCTCCGCTGGTTGGCCCAATCAGCCAGGAGACCACCCCGACCGTCAAACCGATGGAGAGTGGGGGACTGATCCTCGCGGTGTGGTAGACGGGGATGGAATGGCCCAGAATCTTGGTGAACGCCAGCGCCGGCAGGGCGAGGATGGCCGTCACAAGAAGTGGATAGTCGGACAACGACCGGCAGGCGGTTCATGCGGGCTCCCCTTAAAAGAACCTAGGGCGTCTTTCAAGGAGAGTTTTTGCAAAGGGGTGGCCAGTTAGGGCTTCTTGGGTTCATTCCCGTGGCAATCGCATTCAACCTCAGGTTTGCCGCATTCGTGGCACATCTCGACCTTCTTTTTGCGGTCTTTCTTGGCCTCTTTAACGATGGCCTCCACCGGCTCCTGCGCCTTGGGGGCGGGAGTCGTGGGCTGGGCCTGGGCGCCCAGGGACAAGAGGACGGTGGCGAACAACAGGACTTTCATGGGGTCTCCTTTTGGGAAAGTTTGCTTTCAATCATGAAGTAGAGGGTGGGGAGGACGATCAGGGTCAGGAAGGTGGAGGCTAAGACGCCGCCGATGATGACGATCGCCACCGGCTTTTGCACTTCAGCTCCCGTGCTGTGGGAAAAGGCCATGGGGATGAAGCCCAGGACGTCGGTGAGTGCCGTCATCAGAACGGGCCGCAGCCTCAGACCCGCGCCTTTGACGATGGCCGCTTTGCCCCGGATGCCCTGCTCTTGCAGTTCGTTGAAGAAGTTCACTAAGACGACGCCGTTCAGTACGCAGATCCCGCACAAGGCGATGAACCCGATCCCCGCCGAGAGGGTGAAGGGCTCACCGGTGACGGAGAGTGAGATCAAGCCCCCCACGATCGCCAGCGGAACGGTGAAGGCGACCAGGGTGGTTTGCCACAGCTTCCCGAAGGCTGAGTGGATCATGAAAAGGATCAGAAGTAGCGCCAAAGGCCCGAGGATCAGCAGCCGGCTTTTGGCTTCCTGGAGGTTTTTGAAATTTCCACCCCATTCGAGATAGATGCCCTCGGGAAGCTTCACCTCGGCTCCGATTTTGGCTTTGGCGACCTCCACGAACTCCTCGGTGCTCATGCCCCGAGGGTTGATCAGCACGGCTACGCGCCGTTTGGCCTGCTCCCGCGAGAACGAGCTAAAGCCGTCCTTGAACTTCATCTGCGCGATGTCGCGGAGAGGCACCGTCTTGTTGCCCGCCACAGACACCGGAAGCTTTGAGATTTCCTCGAGGTCTTGGCGTGTCTCTTCGCTCAAACGCATGACGATGTCGAACTTGCGCTGGCCTTCATAGAATTTTCCGATAGCCTGCCCACCGATGGCCATCCCCACCGACTCTAGCAGCTCGGACTGCGAGATCCCGTAAAGCGCCAGGCGGTCTTTCTTGGGGGTGATCTCGAGGATGGGCTGCTTCCCCTTGATTTCGACCTCGACGTCGCCGGCGCCCGGAATCGTTTTGAGCGCCGTTTCGATCTGTTCTGCGGTCTCGGTCGCCTTGGCGATGTCGTCTCCGAACACTTTGAGGGACACGTCGGCTCGGGTACCTTCCAGCAGTTCGTTGAAGCGCAATTGGATCGGCTGGCTGACCAGGAGCCTTTGGCCGGGTACCAGCTCATCCAGCTGGGTGACAATGTGCTTGATGACCTCTTCTTTGGTGCGCTTTTTGCCGTCCGCCTTGGGCCAATCTCTTCTAGGCTTCAACATGACGTAGGAATCGGAGATGTTAGGCCCCATCGGGTCCAGCGCGATGTCAGCCGTCCCGATCCTCGAGAAGACGTGCGAGACCTCGGGCACCTTGAGAATCACCTCCATGGATTTCGCGTCCAAGCTGACGGAGTGGGAAATCCCGCTGGAGACGGGACGGATGAATTGCACAGCGATGGAGCCCTCGTCGAGCTTCGGTAGAAATTCCCCGCCCATCCGCGTGGCCAGGAAGCCGCCGACGACCAGGAACCCGATGAGCGAGGCAACCACGGCTTTGCGGTGGGCGAGGGCTTTGTCCAAAACGGGCAAATACACCCGGTGGAGCGCCTTCATGAGCCATGGCTCCTTCCCCCCCGTATCTTTGCCCAGGAGAAGCATCGCCATAGCCGGGACGAATGTGAAGGAGAGGACCAAAGAACCCAGGATGGCGATGATGAAGGTCGATGCCATGGGGATGAACATCTTCCCCTCCACGCCGACGAAGGCGAAGACGGGGAGGAAGGACAGCGCCACGATGATCTCGCCGAATCCGGCCGATTTCCGAATCTGGAGGGTCGCCTCCAGGATAGTTCCCCTCTTTTCCTCCGTAGTGAGCGTCCTTCCGGCGGCTTTTTTGCGCTCGGAGAGAAGTCGCAGGCAGTTGTCCAACACGATCACGGCGCCGTCGGTGATGACCCCGAAATCCAGCGCCCCCAGACTCATGAGGTTACCGCTGATGTTGAAGTACCGCATGGCGATGAAACTGATTAGGAGCGAAAGCGGGATGACGACGGCGGAGATCAAGGCGGCGCGCAGGTTTCCTATTAGGAGCAGCAGGACGATGATGACCAAGACCGCCCCAGCCACGATGTTCTCTTTAACGGTGGCGATGGTGTCGTCGACCAAGTCCGAGCGGTTGTAGAGGGTCTTGATCTCGACCCCGGCTGGCAGGCTTTTGGAGATACCTTGGACCATCTCGTGAACGTTGGTCGAAACTTCCCGGGAGTTCGCGCCCGAGAGCATCAGCGCCGTTCCCAGGACGGTCTCTTTACCGTCGTAGAGGGCCGCCCCGGTCCTGATGCCCGTGCCGATCCGCACTTCGGCGATGTCGCGCACCTGCAGGACCCGGAGGTTCTCCAGCGTGCGGACCGGGACGGCGGCGATGTCCTCCGTGCTTTCGAACATGCCCTTGGCCGTGACAAGGAACTGGTCCCCGGTTTGTTCGATGTAACTTCCGCCTTCGTTCCGGTTGCTGCGGGAAACCGCACGGGAAACGTCTTCCAAGTCCAGCCCGTAGCGGGCGAGCTGCTTGGGATCCGGTTGGATCAGGTATTGCTTCTCGAAGCCCCCGATGGTGTTGACCTCCGCGATGCCTTTGACCGTCATGAGGCGAGGCTTCAGGAACCATTCCTGGATGGAACGGAGTTCGGCCAACTGCTGGGTGCGTTCCGCTCCCGTGGCCTTCACCTTGTAGTCCACGGCGTAGTGGTAAACTTCTCCCAGCCCGGTCGTGACCGGGGAGAGCATGGGCGTGGAGCCGTTGGGGAGTTCGTCTTTAAGCGATGAGAGCCTTTCGGAGACCAGTTGTCTCGCCAGGTAGATACTGGTCCCGTCCTCGAAATTGACCGTCACTTGGGACAAGGCGTAGCGGGTGATCGAACGGACCTGGTCCACGCCCGGGATGCCGTTTAGGGCCATCTCAATGGGCAGCGTAACCAGGCGTTCGACCTCTTCGGGGCCGAAGCCGTCGACCCGGGTGTTCACCTGCACCTGCACGTTGGTGATGTCCGGGACGGCGTCGATGGGGAGGCGTTTGAACGAGTAGGCTCCCGCGATGACCAAGAGGAGCGTCGCGAGGACGATTTGTAGTGGGTACCTGAGGCAGTAATCAATGATGTTTTTCAGCATCTGGCCCCCTCAGTGCGCGCACGCGTCGACGGTTTCGGAATTCAGGTCGGTCTCCGCCATCCGCAAGAAGGGGGCGCCGGCCACGGCGACCTCGTCTCCGGCTTCAAGGTCGGAAGAGGTGATGCTTGCGTTGGCTTTCTTGACGATGACAAACGTGATTTCCCCGTCGATGCGGCGGTAAACACCTTCCGTCAGCCTCACTTTGACGATGGCTTCTTTCGGAATTTGCCAGGGACCGGGACCCACCAGCCGTTCGAAGCGGATGCCCATGTGGGCGGCGGCTTTGTCGCTGATCTTGAAGTGGCCATCTTCGCCTTTGGTGCCGGCGGGAAGGGCTCGGGATTCCCAAGAGGCGAGCAAGAGAGCAAGGGTGATGGTGGTTTTCATAGGTGGACCTCGTTGAGCTGTCCGTTGAGACGGTGGTGTTCAATAGTGAGTTGCAGGATGCGCTCTTCCAGTTCGAGCTTCGAGGCCGTCACGTCCCGCCACATCCGGTGGGAATCCAAGTAAATCGGTGAGGGGATGAGCCCCTGGGAGTAGAGCTTTTCCACCCGGCGGTGGGACTCCGCTAGTTTCGCCCGGGCGGGGATCAACGCCAGGCTGGTCTTGAGCTGTTCGATCCGCTTTACCAAAGAGTCCTTCTCCGCGGATTCCTTCTTCTGGAAGAGTTCAAACTGCCTCTGGGAGTTCGCCAGGGCCGTTTGCGCCCGGGCTTTCCCGGCGCCGTTCATTTGCCAGACGGGAATGGGCATGGTGAAAGCGACGCCGTAAAGCTTCGAGCCCAACTCATCCAGCTTGTCGTCCATGTACATGGGGCCCACCGAAATCCCCTCCCAGATGGAGGCTTTTTGCACGCTCAGCTCTTCCTTCGCCAGCTTCACCTCGAGGCCGAGCTTCATCAGGTTGAAGGAAGTGGAGGCGGCAACGGAGATTTCGGGGCGATGGTAGTGGTCGTCCATGACGCCCAGGATTTGCTCTTTGCTGTAGCCCCCGTTGAGGTAGAAGAACAGCAGGACCTGCTCTTCTTGATCTTCCAAGAGGGCGATGGAGTTGTTGACCTCGGCTTTTTGCAGCTCGAAGTTCACTTTGGACGCTTCTTGATCCGGGCTGAGCACGGGCCTTCTCCCGAGAGCCCCGGTCACCGTGTCGAGGCTGGCGAGGACCTGCTGGTTGACCGCGAGGGTCTCCCGCAGATGGACCAGATGGTGGACGTTCAGGAGCACGGCTTCAATGACGTCTTCCTGGGTGGCCGCCTTCTCGGTTTGGGACAGGGAGTAAAGCAACTTGCCCTGGCTCCGCAGTGCCGAAAGCTTTCCGCCCAGGTCGAGTTGCTGGGAGAGGATAATCTGGGTCTGGCGGGAGCTCGAGGAGTGCACGGTCTGCACGTCCAGGACGGGGTTGGGCCTTTGACCCATCACCTGGTCCAGGTTTTCCGCGTTCCGCATCCCATGGTCTTTGAGTTGGACCAGGTAGTGGCTGTTCTTGAGGCAATCGAGGATGTCATCGAGCTGGGTGGGCGCGGGGCAAGCCTGCGCCATAGCCAGGGTCGACTGCGACAACGCCGCAATCACCAGGAGGTGTTTCCAGTGCATAGGTAATCCCAAATGGTTGGTTGTCTTGGATCGGGGGAAGCGGGATTAGGCTATGGGAGGGTGGAAGACCGAGGACTCGTAGGAGGAAGTGGTGGGGAGGTCGGAGGAGAAGGTGTGCTCAAGAGAAAAAGAGGAGGGGAGGGCGACGGCGACTTTCACGGACGAGTGGAAGCGCAGGCGGCAGCTGGGCGCGCAGTGGCAGTGCTCGGGCGCCGCGTCCTTTTCACCGTCATCGTCGCAGTGGTCATGGCTTTGTCCGACGGACTGGCAGTGCTCGTTGGCTGACTCCACTTCAACGTTGCAGCAATCAGCGAGGACGCTGAACGAAAAGGTGAATGTGAAGAGCAGCAGCAGGATCTTCATTGCCTGAAGTCTAGCGTGAATCTCGGGGGCAGCGCAACACTTTTTGACCCGCCTGATCGTCTCGATCACCGCCTCTTTCTTGATGGGCTTCGCCACGCGGTCGTCAAAACCCGCTTCCGGGCATTTGCGCTGCTCCTAATGGAGCGCATAGGCGGTGAGCGCGATGATTTGGGCGCGTCTCGCGCCTCCTGCCACAGTAGGATAGGTTGAAACCTCTGGGGGGGGGCGCCCAGAGGCTTTAACTCTCATCTCCCGAAAGACTATGAGGGGAAATTGGCGATGCCAAATTGCCTTGGGGGCATAGTCCGGTTGCCATCCGAGGTTTGAAGGAGCTTGCTGCTTAGGAGCATGATTTGACCTTCTGCTTTAAACTGGAAATGCCTTGCCGATAACCGGGCATGGCGCGTTGACCGAGCCTACATCCCCAGTCGTGATAGTCATAAAGTGGTATCCCATATCGTGAAATTTCGGAAGGAGGGAGATTCCGGTCGCACAATCAAGATTTTGATCCACAAAGATTGGTGTCTGTGGTGATGGCGGATCAGACAGAAAATCATCGAAGGAGGAGTAGGTCATTACTTCAAGACATTCACTCGTTCCAAGAGTGCCCCAGGTATCCCTTACCAGTTGGTTATCATCTATAAGCGCGATGCGAGACATGCGAGCTGTTAGAAGGAATACGGTATTGGCCGGCTTCGATCTTTCAAGCTCCAATTTGAAACCCAGCTCTTTCAACCTCTGCTGACAAAAAGCCAACCCCAAGCCATGCCCTCGCCCAGCGTCTGAAGTGACCCCCATGTCGAAGATGTAAGGTTGAAGTCTTGTTGGGATGCCTTGCCCGTTATCAGTGATGCTTATTCGGATAATGCCTTTAGTCGTTTCGCCTACGACACTAACGTCCGTGGCACCCGCTTTCAGTGCGTTGGAGAAGAGATTATTAAAAACGCGAGTCGCTAGCTGAGCATCCATTTGAAGCCAGTCAAAGGCTCTGGAAAAGTGGGTTTGGATGCGTAGGGAGTCGAACTTGACCGCTGCTTCTCTTACAGATTGTGCCAAGAGTTGTTCGCTCGTCCGGACTGAGCTTGAGGGGCCCAGGATGTCGGAGGCAATCAACGAAAGTTCTTGGAGTGATCTTGTGCCAAGTTCGATCCGCTTTTCTTCATTCATGGGATTTTCAAAGAGCGAGTGTAACTGGTCGAGGGGCGCCCGCATGTCATGAGCGACTTTTTTAAGTCCATCTCCAAGCGCTGCGCTGGCTGAGATGATCCGGGACTCTTTGACCCTCCTGCGAACATATATCCACGTGAAGGCAATGATCGCAAAGGGGAGGTACCATTTAATCATGAACATGCCCGGGGCGAGTTGCCAGAAAACGGCTAGGTCATGAGCTTGCAGCGCTAGGAAAAGCACAAAGGCAGGAAGGTTAACGGCATTCTCCCTGGAATCGTGATAGGACCACGCTAGCAGGGTAAGGCTCAAGCTACCGCCCATAACGAGTGGAGCGACGAGCAGCATGGCCGTCTTGAAGAACTCATATTCGTAGATACCCAGTGTCCATCCGCCGACCATATGGAGGATACCGCCGACATAGAGCGGCGGGAGCCAGCGCAAGAATCTGTTTCGCTTATTGGTTTTGTACAGACCCAATGCAAATGCCACGATCCAAAAATCGACGCCCAATCGTAGCGCGAAGTGGATAGGGCCAGAGAGCCAAACGGGATCGAAGAAGCGACGGGGGATTTCGCTGAAGCTGATGAGATAGAGGGCGCTGGTGAAGGCCAGACCTATGAGCGGAAGGATTTTTCTATTGCGGTAGATGGTGTAGGTGGCCGCCAGCCCCAGGAGAAGCACCAGACAAGTAAAGGCGCTGAGGAGGGTTGATCCTGTCCTGATGACCCAGTCCTTCGTTTGAAAAGCCTCAACTTCTTGCTTGCTCCCGATTCCTACTTCCGCGGATTTCAGCCCGAAGCGGTCCTGGTTCATTTCAGTGATGTCGACTTCAAGGACGTTTTTGTCCTGGACCATGGATGGAGGAAGCAAAGCGGTGATGGATTCGTAGTGGGCATAGTAATAATGAGAGCCGATCATGGCGCCGTTCAGCCTGACGACGGCGGAATCGGCGACTTCCCCCAAGAAAATCCAGCAGCCCCCACGATTTGAGCAATTCGCCATATCCGCCCGGGAGAACTGTGTCCTCACCAGGGCCTGGCGTGCTTTTTGGGTGGGGAGCAGATCTTCGCCTGGGGTATAGGGGCGGCAGGTCCCTTGAAAGCACACTTCCCAGTCTTTGAGAGGAGTGAACCCCCAAGCCTTGGTGCAGAAGGCTAGCAACAGAAGCGCTAAGAGCCTCACGGTGCCCCCACCAGGTCGTTGGCAGTAAACAGGACCGGGCAGACCGGAGCTTCACTCGCCCCCTCCAGGGGGATGGGGAAGGCGCTCATGAAGTAGCGCCCCTCGGGGACCTGGGCGAGGTCGAGGCATTCGAGGATGACGGCCTTTTGGAAGAGGGTATTGTGGATGGGCCTTTGCTTGGAGCCAGGCATGAAGTCTGATGACTTCCAGGAGGTCCCATAAAGGAGAAAGCCGGGCTGGCTGACGAGGTAGTCCGCCGCCGCCTGGGAAACGGAGAAGGGAGGGTGGGGGAAGAGATGAGGTCGCAAGGGACAGGAGGCCCGAAGAAGCGGGGGAGGAAAAGAAAGGGTGATGAAGTCGAGGCCGTAGTTCCTAAAGAGCAGGAAAAATTTTTTATTGATGTCAGCAAAGACAAAGACGCCAAGGAGATGATTCTTGGAGTCCTTAGGCAAGCTAACTCCAAATCCTTCGGGCGGGAAATTTTGCTGCGAGATTTGGTTCTTATTGCCCTCCCTAAGCTAGCCGCCAAGGACTTTGAAAAAATCCAAGAAGCGAGCCTTACCGAGATGGAGAGGGTGGAGCGCGCCCTAGAGGAGCACAACAGGAAAGCGGGGACGACCCTTTCCCTGGGCGAGTTTCTGGTCAGAAGGCTTGGGGTTTAACGAAGCCAAAGGTCTTGTGCGAGGCCCAAAAATTGGCATGGCTGCTCAAAGTATGTGCTTTCCTTGCGAGGGGGTGAAGCTTGGGAGATTTCGAGATCACGGATCACATTCCATGTGAAAAATGCTATCGTCACACCGTCGGGGCAAACGTCCCGGCAGCGCTCTTTGACAATCAAAAATGGGTGGATACGAAGGGAGCAGCCAGCTACCTCAGGATTTCAGTGGGCGCACTTCGCAATGCCGTCTATCGCAGACAGGTCATTGCTCGGAAGTTCAGACGTCGGCTGTATTTTAAGGTTAGCGAGTTGAATCGCCTCTTGGAGAACTCAACCTTACTTTAGGAGGTTCCCATGGCGATCAAGGAATACCAGTCAAACGGTAAAATGCTTTTCGAGGTCTATGTTCACGTCAAATCTTCTGTCGATCCGCTTCTGCGGGTCCAGAAGAGGAAGAAGAACATTTTGACTCAAAAAGAAGCTGCTCGCGACGAGATGAGAATGATCAAAGAGGCACTAATCGAGCTAGGTTCTCTAGAAGAGAAAGGGGATACCTGGGAGCGTGTGATCGAGCTTTGGTTTAACGACCAAATTCGGAATGGGCTAGGTGGTCGCTACACAAACAAGTTTACCGTAGTGGATTACCGGAACATGCTTCAACGCTATACCGAGGCGTGGCTGAAGCGTAGGCCTCATGAGTTGACTAAGGGCGATGGAAGGTTTGTCCTCGAACGGTTGAGGCAGGATGGAAAGTCCAAAAGCTATATTCAGAAGGTGAAAAACACCATCAACATGGTCTTCCAGTGGGGGATCGACAACCGCCTAATACGCGAAGTTTTCATTAGCCCTGTGAAAGGGGTTAATGTCGATCAGCGTGAGGAGAAATTCCCTGAAATTTTGAAACTCACCGAAATTCGCACGTTTCTTCTGGAAGCCAAGAGACGTGATCACCCGTGGTATCCGGTTTGGGCGATGGCACTCTTAACGGGGATGCGCTCTGGTGAGCTTTACGCGTTGGAATGGCTTGATGTGGATTTTGAGAACAAACTCATCCGCGTGAAGAAATCCTTCAGCAAACGTATCAATGAAGTGAAGTCCACGAAAGCTGGCTACTGGAGGAATGTCCCCATCTCCGATGAATTGACCCGCTTGCTACTTGAACTCAAACTGCAAACAGGTATTTCAGAGCTGGTGCTGCCAAGGTTCGAGGGGTGGGAGAGGGGTGAGCAAGCGAAGCCCCTAAGGACCTTTCTTAGGGACATCGGGCTCCCTCCGGTGAAGTTTCATACGCTGAGGGCCTGTTTTGCCACCCAGCTTTTAGCCGAGGGAGTGGAGACGGCAAAGGTGATGAAAATTGGAGGCTGGAAGGATCTTAAAACGATGCAGATATATATGAGGCTGGCAGGCATTGATGAGAGAGGGGCGACTGAGGGCCTGAAAGTCCTTCCGTCGGAAAACGTTAGCCAGGTACTTGATTTTAGGCTACATGGGGACTCATGATGACAAAGGGGGTTGCGTTATATGCAACCCCCTAATTATATTGCGAAAACGCCCAACCAGGGTGGTGGGTTTTGGAGATAGCATGGACATTTTGGACAGCCTGCCCATCCCTAGGCATCATATGATAAAATTATCTTATGATAGCCCGATACGACTATCCGAGGCGAATCAAGTGGAACCGTGTAGAGCATGACCGCCTCCAAAAAGAAGATCGAGGAATTTCTGGTGTCCTTCGCGAAGGCGGCGAAAAAGCGTGGTGAAGTAGAGTTTGTAGAGAGGTCTGATATCAACAAAAACTTTGCTTCTTTGGGCATAACTAAGCCTATGGCCCAGAAGGAAGTGCTCACCCTCAAGCATGAACACTACCAAGTTGGCCCACAGGATGATCGTGATCCTGAGCGCAGTAGGAATGAGACAGGTGACTTTTGGATTTTCGAAAAGGAAGTGAACGGCAAAAAAGCGTATATCAAGCTAAAACTAGCGAAGAGTAAGCATAATGACTCTATAGTTTTCGCAAAATGTTGGATGCATGAGTCAGATGAGCAGGAAGAGAAAGAAGAAAAGAAAGTAACACCCAAGGTAGTTGCAAAAAAGAAGGGAGGCAGAAAGTGAAAGAAGTTTGTCCATTCTGTATGGACTTCCAGCCTGTGAAGGCGGTGAGCTTCAAAGAAATAATTGAAGTCAAAGGTCTTTCATTTGCCATTGCCACGAAAGTCTTGGAATGCAAGCAATGCAAAAACAAGTTCAGCACGCAAAACTTTCCCAACAATGCGATGGAGCTGGCGCACGAGAAGTATCGCCAAAAATGTGGCTTGCTCTCTCCCGCCGCAATTAAAAAGTTTCGTGATGATTTAAAGCTCACCCAAGCTGAGTTTTCACACTTGCTGGGGTTTGGGAAAGTTACGATCTCGCGTTATGAGGGCGGCGCTATTCAAGAGAAGAGCCATGATAACGCAATTCGTATGGCAAGAACTCCTGCGGGAATGCAGATTCTTTTAGAGCAGCTGAAGTCGGGAATTCCAAAGGCCAAGCTGGATAAGGTTAGGAGTTGGGTCGAAATGGAGAAGTACCGCGAAGCTCCTGTACGACCTCACGTTGAGAATAGGAGAAGTTTTGGTCGAGTCAGCGGAGCTAACTATATCCAGGCAAGGCCATGACAACGAAAGAAAAGAAGATTCTTGAAGAGAAGAAGATCCCTGAGGATTTCATCCGAGCGAACTTTGATCAAATGCTCTCGATTTTGGGTGGTTATGCCTTGGAAGTAGATGCACAACTTAAAATCTCTGAGAAGTATCGAACAGATGAAGAAATGGAAGTATTTAGGCATGGGCAGACCCACGGTATCGCGTCGACGATGCTTTACTTGAGTAGCTTCATGAGTGGGGATGATTTAGACTTCGAGACACTCAAGAAAGAAATTCGTGAGGCCGCTAAGGCAGATTCGAAAGAGTCCAAGTGATGCTACTTTAGTGCTACTTCTTCTTTAACCGGAAGGGATCATTCAAAACCCGTCGCTTCCACCAATTTCAGTACCACGGATGGTGCTTAGCTGAATCGTCCAGCTTCAAGCGACCTGCGTAGTTGCGCCACCACTTCTACCCGCACGACATCGTGTAAAGATTATCGACTTTTTGGATCGCCGGTGACATTCCCCATGCTCCAGCTATATCCCGTGACACACACATCTGGAGAAACACCATGAGAATTTTAGTGTCCCTTGTCTTATCCCTTGTTTCCTTTTCCGCGTCAGCCGTTTGTCAAAGGGTGATTGATGGTTCAAGGTCGACATGGCTTAAGGTGGAGCAGGAGTTCATCGAATCCGATGTCGTAAGCGAGGCGATCTCCCAACAAGAAGCCGAACTGCAGGTCCGTTGCGCCGAGGGCAGAGCTACGATCACGTCCGTGCCTTTCTATAACCGTGCCGAATATTCGTCTATCTGTGAAGGAGCGTCTGGCAGAGTGAGAGTCACAGTCAGGGCGAGGATGCGTTACTCCCTTTGTCGGGATAATCCCACAACCTACGCTACCTACAGCTTTTTGGGTGTTTCCATCAGGCCTTTAATTCCCTAATGACTTTCCCTGGATGGCAAGTCGCATAGGGGCTCCTTTGCTAAGGGATATTTAAGCAAGTGGTCTCGCTGGCTTCCTCCAGGGAATGTTCACGGCTTGCTAAGACAACGCCATATCGCTCGAGGTAGCCTCTACAACACTAGGTCTGGGTGACCGGCTGCTTTTGTGAGTTGACATGAGGCGCAACTCGATAGAAAGTCCGCCCATG
This sequence comes from uncultured Bacteriovoracaceae bacterium, assembly GCA_964399165.1. GTDB lineage: Bacteria > Bdellovibrionota > Bacteriovoracia > Bacteriovoracales > Bacteriovoracaceae > UBA6144. Next base: position 25,137 of record CAYNPO010000017.1, read on the forward strand.
AATAAATCCATCTTTGTTTCTGGTTTCGCGGCAGCACTCTTTCTGGTTTCGGGGGTGGTGCACGCCGATAACATTTGTCATCGCCGTGCCGAGGCACGCCGCCACACGGCCATCAGCCAGGCGCGGCAGGCGTACACGATTCGTGTGAGAAGTTGCCAGACCATGCCATCTCCTGACCGTGCCGAGCAATGCATCCGGGCTGCGCGGGCGACTTTTGAACGTAGTTCTCAAGCTGCTCGGTTACGCTACGCTCGGGATGTTCGGGCCTGCGGGACTGAGACTTAACCCTCACGGCGGCATGTAAATATTTCATCCTTTGCTAGGCGAGGCGCCGTTTCGCCGTAGCATGGCAGGATGAAAAATCTCCTGATCCTCGCTCTCTGGGTGGCAGGCGCGGCCCACGCCCAACAGGTCACCTTGACCCCCGAGCTGGTCTCGCGGGCCCTCGGTGGACGTGAGTCCGGCCCCTTCGCCCAATCCAAGCGGATGGGCTGTGCCGAGTTGCAATCACAGCTTCCCCGGCTCACCCGTCGCTACCGCATCGCCCTCTCGCCGAACGGTGACTTTGATTGCCCCAACCGTAGCACCTCGCTCATCGAGGCCCTGTTGATGGTGGAGGAGATGGACCGGCGCGTGCCCGGGGAGCTGGCGATATCACAGGCGATCCAGCAGCACGCCCGAAGCATCGAAATTACGGGGCAGGCCAACCCCATCGGGGCCCTCGGCTTCAATACGGATGGCCGTTTTATCGAGGTTTTCGACGGGGGCGTGGCCCAAGGGCCAGAGTTCATGGCCGCGGCCCTGGCCCACGAAATCCGGCACGCCGATGGGCCCCGGCACGAGGTATGCGTGGCCGGGCCCTTGGCGGGCGTTCCCGCCTGCGACTCGGCCCTGCCCGCTTGGAGCAATTGGAAGGACGGTGGCTCCTATGTCTACGAGCTGGCCTTCCAGCGTCTCGCCATCCAGCAGAGGCTTCCGGGCTATCAGAGGTACGTGCGCCAGTTCATCGGCAACTTGCACATCCGCTTCAATCAGAGACCCTCGATGGAACTCCTAGACGCCTGGATCGGGCCCGAGTTGCTGGAGACGGAGCGCGAGTTCGTGGACCAGGTCCGCGCGCGGTACTACTGAGGGCGAAGGTCTGGTTTGGCTGAACGTCACCCTACAAGGTCGCAGTAACCAAGTACTCCCGCCAGTGCGATCAACCACGCCGAGTTGACCTTGAACTTCATCAGCAGCCCTAGGCTAACAGCGAAGGCGATTGCCCCATAGGGTGAGCCCACCGTTCCCTTGGCCAAAATGAAACCCGCGCCGGCCATGAGGCTGAGAGAGGCCACGTTCAGGCCGTCCAGCACGGGAGAGGTCCATCTGGAGCGGCGAAGGGCGGGAAGAAGAGGGGCGCTGAGCGCCACGAAGGCGAAGGCCGGCGCGAAGATCCCCACCGTGGCGGTGACCGCGCCCACGTTGCCTGAGATCAAGTAGCCGATGAAGGTGGCGGTGGTGAACACCGGGCCGGGGGTGAATTGGCCCACGGCGATGGCGTCGATGAGCTGCTGCTGCGTGATCCAACTGTACTTGTCCACCAGATCGTTCTGGAGGAAGGCGATCAGGACATACCCGCTGCCAAAGAGTACCGACCCCACCTTGGCGAAGTACCCGAAGAGGGCCTCGGGGGGAGGGATGAGGCGCTGGGCGGTTTGTCCCCAGGCGCGCGCTAGGGGCTGGAGGAGGCCAGTCCCCATGAGCAGGAAAAGGGCGGCGCGGTCCGTGGGAGGCCGGCGCATGAGGCGAAGCGCGAGGTTAAGGGCCGCGATGAGGAACAGGATCAGGATCTCGTTGCCCCAGACGAGGTAGAGGACAAGGGCGAGCACGGCCAATCCAGCCAGGATGCGGTTCTTCAAGGCGGAGCGGGAGAGATTCCAGATGGCCTGGGCCACGACGGCCAGGATCACGGGCTTGATCGCGAGGAAGACGGACTGGAAGGCCGGCAGGGAGCCGAACTTGACGTATGACCAGGCGATGGCCCACACGATCAGGAAGGCGGGCCCGATGAAGGCGATCCCGGCGGTGACCAGCCCCCGCCAACCCGCCATCTTGTGCCCCACGTGGATGGCCATCTCGGTGGAGTTTGGTCCGGGGATCAGGTTGGTGGCCCCGAGGAGGTCCAGGAACTCCTCGGGCGAGAGCCATCGCCGGCGGCGGACGACCTCTTCTTCCATCATGGCGATATGGGCTGCGGGCCCACCGAAGGCCGTGGTGCCGAGCCGGAGAAACAGCAGCGCGATTTCGGAGAGGGTGGGGCGTTGGGCGGGGAGCGGGGAGGAGTCAGGGGTCATGGACTGAGCTTCCCGCATTTTCCTGATTCAGGAAAGCATAAGCTGCCCTATTCGAGAGGCAAACAGCCGCTGGGAGGGCAGCGCAGGCGCACGTGCATGTGGTCCGCGTGGTTGTCCACGTGAAGGAGGCTGTTGATCACGCGCTGGTGGGAACGGAATTCCCCTTGTGAGCGGGCGTAGCGGATCAACTCGTCCTTGATCACCTGGTCCACGAAGATCCGGGCCACGTTGCCGTGGCGGTGGAGGGCCTTCATGAGCTCCCAGTTCCTTTCTACGTCGAAATTCTCGGTCACCGTCCCTTCGGCCACCATGCTGGGGGCGAAGTGGTACTGGCGGGGCCTCGGCACATGCTCGACCCCGTCGTTCTTGTAGTACCCGATGTCCACGTCCAGACCATTCTGGTGGGAAAGGTGCTCCGAGATGGGGCCGCCGAACTGCGCGCTGATTTCCTCGACCTGCAGGCGGTCCCGTCCGGGCACGTGAAGTTCCGCTGCGACCGCCCTGATCATGGACACGAGACTGGCGTCGCCCCAGTAGTTCCCGAATTCACGGAAGAGCTGCACGTAGCCCGGGCCTTCGGCGTCCAGGGCCACGGCATTTTCCAGTTGTCCGTTGGAATAGGAGCCCCTGGGGGTGGCCAGGGCCGTGGCGCTGAAAAGGGCGAGAAGGGGGAGGAGAAAGATTGTGCGCATAGGACCATGGTACCCGCCCCCGAGGCGAGGGGGCCGAGCTTTGAAGAAATTACAGGGTGCTAAGTCGTTGACAGCACGGGACCCTTCGGGGTTTAGTGGAAGCAATCGTGTTGAGGCGTTCTGATCCATTTCCCCCGCCTCCACCAAATCTTGCGTGCCACCGAAAGTGACGGTGGGCGCCCTTATGTGTCGGAGCTTATGGACCAACCACCACGCTCATCCCGCCGCCGCCGTCGCGGAAGATCCCGCCCCCAGCGGCAACCTCTCAACCAAGGTCAGCAGCCGGAGAACACCCCGGCGGGTGGGGGCGGGCAGACGCCCAATGGCCCGCTGTCGCTGGAGCAACGCTGCGTTCGGCAGTTTCCTAAAACCGCCCTTTCCCGCGGCCGCCACTACTATGCCCGCGGGCACGTTTCCAACCCCACCTGGACCGGCCAGGAGTGCGTCCTGATGGTGCAAGGAACGGGCGGGAACTACGCCGTCCACTTTGACTTCTCCCAGGCCACTACCGCGGGAGTACTCCCCGTCACCTGCGCTTGCCCCGCCTTCGCAAAAGGCGCGATCTGCAAACACCTGTGGGCAGCCATCCTGCAAACGGAAAGGGCGAGTCCCCCGGGGATGGTGCCCGAGAGCGGCCAGCTCAGGATCGTGCGCGAGAATGTGCGCCCGCGCCGGGAACACAACGGCCCCGCGGCCCTGGACAAGAATGAGCCCGTCTCCTGGCAAAAAGACAATTGGAAGGAGCGCCTCGACCAAATCCAAGGTGTGGTGAATCTTCCTTCTGCCCGCACCCCCCTGACGTTCTCCGCCTGCTTCGTGATTTCCGCTTCTGAAGCGGCGACCACGGGCAGGCTCGTGATGGACCTGTGGGCCCGCAGCCGCTCGCTCAACGGGGAGCTCGGCCCCTTGCGGCCCAACCGCGTGTCCAACCAGGGCGTGTCCGCCTACGACACCAAAGACCAGGCGATCCTCACCACCTTGATCAAAACCTCCAACCAGCACACCTTCACCCTGCCGGGTCGTGGCAGCAATCTGTCCGTGACCCGTTTCGTAGTGGACCCGACCTTGGAAGGATACCTGCTGCCGCTTCTGGCGGAGTCGGGTAGGCTCTTCCTCTCCCGCGGTTCAACTGGCGCCCCGGACTCCGCCGAGCGCCCCATGCGCATCGATTCAGAGGCTTCTTGGGTTTTGGAACTTAAGCTCATGCCCAGCGGCCCCGACCATTACCGCCTCGACGGAACATTGGCCCGGCCCGGCGAGCACCGCTCCCTCAGCGCGCCGGTGGCGGTCCTGCGCAGCGGTTTCCTGATTTTCGACGAGCGCATCGGACGCTTCGCTGATCCCCACCATGCCAACTGGGCCCTCGCCATCCGTCGCGGGGGCGACTTCCTCGTGCCCCGGGAAGAGGGCGACCAGTTCCTCACCCGCACTGTCCTCGATCCTTCTTCGCCCAAAATCACCTGGCCCGGGGACCTGAATTGGACCACCGAGGCCGTTCTGCCCAAACCCATCGGCGTCTTCAAGCCCCTGGGCAACGACCCGTCCACCGGCCGCATGGTGCTCACGGTGAGTTTCGACTACGCGGGCCGGGAAGTCCCCCTTGCCGAGACCGCCTCGAGCTTCGTGGACGCCGCAAGCAAGAAGCTCATCACTCGCAACCGGGACTACGAAGAGCAGACTCTGGTCAAGGCCATGAAGATCATGCGCGACACCCTGGGTACCGGCACCGTTCCCACCGGTGACATGCACCGGGCGGCCCAGGAGTTGGTGGAGGCCGGTTGGACCATTTACATCGAAGGCAAAAAGCTCCGGGTCTCCCAAGACTTCTCCATGAACGTGAGTTCCGGCACCGACTGGTTCGACCTCACCATGGACCTGGACTTCGGAGACGTGCCCGTCAGCCAGATCGAGCTCCTCAAGGCCCTGGAGGCCAAGAGCGGGCTGGTGAAGCTCTCGGATGGCTCCGTGGGCATGCTGCCCCAGAACTGGGTCAACCAGTTCGCCTCTCTGGGACAGTTCGGCGAAGTGACCGACGATGGAGGCCTGCGCTTCAGCAGGTCCCAGGGGCTGCTGCTGAACGCGGTACTGGCCGACGACGAGCGCGTCCAGGTGGACGACGACTTCCAGGCCTTCCGTGACAAGGTCCAAAAATTCGAAGGCGTCAAAACCGCCAAGGCCCCCGCGGGCTTCAAAGGCGAGCTGCGCAACTACCAAAAGGAAGGCCTCACCTGGCTGCGCTTCCTCGAGGAGTTCGAGACCGGCGGCATCCTGGCCGACGACATGGGTCTGGGTAAAACCATCCAGGTTTTGGCGTTCCTGCTCGGACGTGCCAAGAAAAAGACCAAAACCAAAAAACCCTGCGTGGTCATCACGCCCAAGAGCTTGGCCTTCAATTGGATGGATGAGGGGCAGAAGTTCGCGCCGACCCTGAAGATGGTGCGCTACGGTGGGCCCGGCCGCTCCCTCACTGACCTCGAAGGCGCGGATGTCGTCGTCACCACCTACGGGACTTTGCGCGCGGACATCGAGCAACTGCAAAACGTCGAGTTCGACGTCGCGATCATCGACGAGGCCCAGGCGATCAAGAACGCCAAATCCCAGTCTGCCGTGGCCTGCAAACAAATCAAGGCAGGCCTCAAGATCGCGCTCACCGGCACGCCCATCGAAAACTCCCTTAACGACCTGCTCTCCATCCTGGAATTCACCAACCCGGGTCTGCTCGGCACCACGGAAATCAAGCAAGACGCCCAGGCGGGACTCGCCAAGGTGCTCAAACCCTTCATGCTCCGGCGCACGAAAGAGAAAGTCCTCACAGAGCTCCCGGACAAGTCCGAGCAGGTGCTCTACTGCGAGATGGGCGAAGCGGAGAAGCAGGTCTACGCCGCCATCCGCGAGCGCTACCGCGGCTCCCTGGACGAGAAGATCAAGAAAGGCGGCCTGGGCAAATCCAAGCTCCACGTGCTCGAGGCGCTCCTGCGCTTGCGGCAAGCCGCCAGCCACATTGGTCTGGTGGATCCGTCCAAGATCGCCGAGCCAAGTGCCAAGATCCAGCAACTCATCCGGCACATGCAGGAAGTCATCCAGGAAGGGCACAAGGTGCTGGTGTTCTCGCAGTTCACCTCGCTTCTCTCCATCGTGCGCACGCGGCTGGAGGAAGAGAAGATCACCTACGAGTACCTGGACGGACAGACCGAGGACCGGAAGACTCCGGTGGAGCGGTTCCAGACGGATCCGGCCTGCCCGGCGTTTTTAATTAGTTTGAAAGCGGGTGGTACGGGGTTGAATCTCACGGCCGCTGACTATGTGTTCATCCTGGATCCTTGGTGGAACCCCGCGGTTGAGGCCCAGGCCATTGGGCGGGCGCACCGGATGGGGCAAGCCAATAAGGTCATTGCTTACCGGATGATTGCGAAGGGCACCGTGGAAGAGAAAATCTTGGATCTGCAGAAGACCAAGAAGGACCTAGCCGAGTCGATCGTGTCGGAGGATGGGGACTTCATGAAGAAGCTGACGAAGGAAGATTTGGAGATGTTGTTGGGGTGAAAACGTGAAAAAAGATATTATTGCCTTTGCCATTACCCTAGTACTCACAGGCTGCGCCCTATTTAGGGAGGTGGTTCAAACTCCTCAGCGCTCTATTCGAGATTCTAAATGTTACGAGTCCCAAAAGTTTAAAGTCTTGCAGATTCTAGACGACGGAGTGCTAGTGCACATATGCCCTACATCCTTTCCTTCTTTTTACAGTAATGCTTTTGATGCATGTATTATGAAGGGCGAGTTGGGGTTTATTGAGCTAGACCCTAAAAAGCACGATTTGGTGGATGAGCAGAATGTAGAGGTTCCAAGCGCTAAGTGTATGCAAAGCGCTGGGACTTATAGCTACTTGGCTGGCAAAGATAAAATTAAGAAAACCATCAGAAGAGTCAAAATCGTCGAATCCCAAATCCCGAATCCGGCTTTTAAGTAAGGCCATTCGGGCTGTGAGGGAAGTTCGAGAACACCCAACCCTATTTAGTCCTTCCCATCCGTCTTCTATCGCCACGGCACAGGCTTCTCTTCATCCACGCAATCGGGTGAGGAGATGTCAGCCGAAAATTTAACCAGCAGGACGTCGTTGGCGCGTTAGTGGGAGCGCCCTAGCGCGCGCTGAATATAGGCCCTTAGAACAGGATCATGCACGTATATGTGGGTGCCAAGCATGCCCCGGGTAAGAAGCACATAGTAAATGTTTTTAACATAGAGGCACAGTTTCTCATCGTTCGGGTCTGAATGTTTGATGGGGGTACCATTTCGGTCGTGATACTGATCTTTCCGAACCTTGATTCTCCCATCTTGAGGATCCATCCAGATTTCAGTCCCCATGATCACGCCGGCATAGTTGAGGTCTTCGCCTTGGAGTGTGTGGATGCATCCCACCTCATTGAGGGCGTTGGGAGAGTTGACCCAACCGGTTATGACCGAATTCCATTTCATGTCGAGACCATCTGGGGAGAAGTCACTCTTGTTGGGGTGGGCCCTGGAAATCCACTCCCGATAATAACCGGAAGCCATTCGAGAGAGTCCATGCGTTTGCTCGAGCTTTCGGATGGTCTTCCGAAGGGAAGCTAGGTCTTTGGCTAGGTGGAATTGATAGTCACCGACATCAGAAGCAGAAGGACTTCCCGCTTCAATTTGCAGCAGGCGCCTAACGAACCGAAGATAATCCGCTCCCCTTTTGATCCGGAACTGCTGCCCCAGCATCTTATGAATGAACGTACTCTTCAAAGACTCGATGTCCTGCACTGAGATGTCGGCGGGCCGGACGGTCTGATCAGGATCGAACATTATCACGAGATGCTTGGATCTTTTCAGGGCTAACTCCAACTCTGTGGTCTTACCTCCATGGAGATGCTTTTGATCCTTGGCTTGTTTTTTGAAGTATTGCTTGAGGCGATGAGCCTCGTCCACAATAAGAAAGTCGAAATGGCCGTCACGTACTTTCGCCAAGTCCACGGGTTTGATTAGGGCAACTTTCAGTTTGGTCTCCCTGAACATGCGCTTGAAGGTAGCCGAGAGATTGCTTTGGGGAATACATACCCCGATGCGACTGCCATTCATCTGATAGCGCTTGAGCAGGTCATGCACAATTTTGACGATGAGGAGAGTCTTACCCGTTCCCGGCCCACCCGTGACGAGTATCCGCCGTCCATCTGGATTGAATTTCCTCAGCCGGGTAGTGGATCCATCGGGTGCGATGTCTTTTCGTCCGTCTTCATGTGTGGTCAATTCCACGATGTCGTCCACGATCTCCAATTGTTCTGCGGAGAACTCCTTAAAGGGCGAGTACTTGAAAAAACTGCTGTTCTCCAGCTCCTCGAGTTCCCGGGAGGCCAGCCCGTACATCTGCAGGCTGGCCCAAATCTTCCGGAAGAGCTGGTTATTGATCTCTTCTTTCAAATAGTAAAAATGTGGGGACTGGTCTTTCTTGAGATTGATCAAGGCGCCGGGGCGGTCGGCATAGATGTAATTGATGAGGCGCGATTCGATGTCGTAAACCGCGCTCTTATTGAAGTACTCCGAGTAGATGATTTTGGTTTGAGTAAGTTTAAAGCGCTGCTTGGTCTTCAAGTGGTCTTTGAAGCGGGCTTTTAGATGGGAAGTTTCCCCGACATACACCTGATGGTCATTGTGAAGAAGGTAAGTGACGCAGTGCTGCTCATATTCCTTGAGATTTTTACGAACGGGGAAATCATCTGAAGTGATCTGAACCGTCATTTCTGGGTAATCTGGCATGGCTCGATTATATCGATGAAAACCCGTCTCGCGGCGGGTCAAAAGGAGTCGAAATGAAGCCCGTGGATGTGGGTCGGATCCATGAAGAGTTGAGAGAGTTCTCACGCGAGCGGGATTGGGACCAATTTCACTCCGTAAAAAACCTCAGCATGGCGTTGTCGGTTGAAGCCTCGGAGCTCGTGGAAATTTTCCAATGGATGACCGAGGCCGAAGCTGATGGTGTCCGTGAAGACTCAAGACTCAAGACCAGAGTTCAAGACGAGATAGCTGACGTATTTATTTATCTTCTACGCATCGCTGGTAAGGTGGACATCGACTTGGGCGTAGCCGTGGCAGAGAAAATGCGGAAGAACGCTGAGAAGTATCCAGTTGAAAAGTCCAAAGGCAACGCCAAAAAGTACAACGACCTCTAAAGTGACGAATGAAGATCGGGCCCGAGGGAAAGCAAGGTTATGCTGGAGTTTAAAGAAGGCCTCAGGGAAGGGTGGTTGGAGCTATTCTTCGAGGAGATCAACCGCACGACTATGAAGCGCGACGATTTCGCCCGCTTCAAGCGGGCTTATGAATCGCGCCAAGTTGTGTTGAGCTTATGGGAGGGGGAGCAGCTGGTGGCTTTCGGTTCCATGCTCACAGACTGGACCATGAACTCCATCATCTATGACGTGGTGGTGGTAGAGCGCTTCCAAAAGCAAGGGCACGGTCGGCGGATTATGGAAGGGCTCATGGGCAAGGCTCCGGGCACACGTTTCTATCTGACCTCCACCTTCGGCAATGAGGAGTTCTACCGCAAGCTTGGTTACCGCAAGCACCGGACGGCCTTTGCTTTGTATGAAGGAGATTCGCCGTATTTGGAGTGAGTGCTGGTCCTACCAGGGCTCGCGGGGTTAGGGGATTTGCGGTCACAAATTGTGACCGCAAAACGGGTAATTTATTGGAATTACAAAAGCAGAGTGTGCCCCTACGCCTTTACTGAGCTCGGCATCGCAAGCCTGTCGAGCGTGCTTCGCACAGACCACAGATTGGGCTGAAGGAGTGAGCATGAAGCAGTTCGATTATGAGTTCACGTCGAAGCGGGAAATCAATCCTTCCCATCCGTCCTCCATTGCACTGACAGAGGCTTCTTCATCCACGGCAATCGGATGAGGGAGATGGCCCCCGGGTATTTGGCCAGCAGGAGGTCGTAGTCGCGCGGTTCCACGGTGAGGACCCACCGATCGCTACCTTCCTGCAGGGTGCCCCTGCGGTTGATCCAGTTGGCCCTGAATCCGTCTGAGCTGCTGGTTCCCGCCGTGGGCCAGGTGGCCATGAGGGTGGTGAGAAGGCTTTCCACTGTGGAGCGTTCCGCGTCGCTGGCCCCGAAGGTAGCCGTGAGGGTGTCGACAGGGGAGAGGCCGCAGAGCAATTTAGCCAAGTGGAGGCGCTCCTCGCGGTTTTCCGCCGAGCCGGTGGCGAGAAAGCCCAGGGCGGACGCGGCGGTGGACTGGCCCTCCCGGGAGGTGAGCGTGAGGCCCAGGCGCTGGAAGAGGGTGGGGAGGTGTGCGTGGGCCAGGACGAGGCCCGCGTTGTGGACGGGGAAAGTAGTCGCCTGGCAAGGAGAGTGGATCATAGTGAGGGCGAGGACGAGCAAGCGGAGACCAAGGCGTAGGATGTGCATGGTTGGAGTTTACCGGTTTGCCTGGAATGATGCCAGGTACTCAGGTGCGCCTTGAATGCGCGCTCTAAACCTTGAGTCGCGACATTTTCCTCAAGGCGCGGATGAAAAGTTTGGTGCCGCGAAATGCACCAACCGCGGTTCCAAAGACTTGTTGATGCAGAATATGGCGCTGCCATTGCAGGTTTATCGGCAGAGGTGATTATGGAGGCGCCGTATATTTTCACGATTCGTGGGCAGAGGGTGATGCTGGATGTTCATCTAGCGCCTTTGTATGGAATGGAAACGAAGGCCTTGAACCAGGCGGTAAAACGGCACATCGAGCGCTTTGACGAAGATTTTATGTTCCAACTGGAATTCAGTGAGTTAGCACACGTAAGGTCACAAATTGTGACCTTACAGGATTTAAACCCCCAAGAACTCGTAAGGCGCTTTTGCCCCTACGCCTTTACAGAACTGGGTATCGCCATGCTTTCGAGTGTGCTTCGTTCTCCACAGGCTATCGAAGTTAACAAGGGAATCATGCGGGCGTTCTTTCGCATGCGCTCCTACCTGGTGCTCGGGCACCCCTTGAATGAGCGGGTGGACGCTTTGGAGCGAAACGCGTTGGAAGTGAGACAAACGTTCGGGGAAGTTTTCGAGCGGCTGGATAACGTGGATGAGGTCATGACCCCAATTTTGCCTAAGCGCCGAAGAAGAATTGGGCTTTCATAATTACGAGCGATGGCGAAGCCTGGCCGCGAGGTACCACAGCAATCCCATGAGCGCCCCACCCAGGTGGGCGCCGTGGCCGATCGGTAGACCGCCGCCCTGGGCCTGGGCCAAGAGGCCCCACAGGTCGATACCCACGAAGAGCACTGCTGCCATGATGGCGGGGACGGGGATGAGTCCGAACAGGAGCAGGAGGCGGGTGGGAAAGAGCAATGAGAAAAATGTGAGCACCCCCGACACCGCGCCGGAGGCGCCCAGGGCCGGAATGGAGGGATCGCCCATGAACCAGGTGCTGGTGAGGCAGTGGATGAGGGACCCGGAAAGGCCCGCGGCGAGGTAGAAGACGATAAAGCGCCAGCCGCCCATCAGGGCCTCCAGTTGGCGGCCGAATTCGCGCAACACGAACATGTTGAGGAACAGGTGCAGTAGCTGGGCGTGCGAGAAGACGGAAGTGAAGAGGGTCCATGGACGGCCTGCCTGTACCGCGCTGGCGCTGACCAGGAAATGCTCCATCATGAAGGGCGTGTCCAGGGTCATCCAGGATAGGAAAACCGCCGCGTTCGTCCAGATGATGATGTTCACCACACCCATGGGGAGTGCCTCCGCTTCTAGCATTTCATTCTCTAAAGGCGGCGCCAACCGTCAAATGGCGGTGCTAACTAGGATTTAACCTCACTAGATTTTCCCTTGAGGCGCCTGTGGGTTGCCGTGGCCAAAAGTCTTTTGAACTTGGGACATTCGAGATGACTGGGGGCTTTGCAGTGGCTGGCGTGGATGAGGCCATCGCGTACGGCCTCGAGACGCCGGATTTTCCCGTCAATCTCGCCGGCCTTCCTCCGTAGCTGGTCCCGGTCGAGGACAACGCGCTGACCGGATTTAAAAAGAGCCTGGAGCTCCTCAAGGGAAAAGCCCGCTTGCTTGGCCAATGTGATCAGTGCGAGTTTTTCCAGGACGCTGGGAGCGTATTGGCGCCGAAGCCCGTGACGGCCGATAGAGGTGATGAGTTTGATCTCCTCGTAATACCTCAATGTGGATGGGGCGATCCCCGTACGTTTTGCGACTTCTCCGATGTCCATCATCCTTCCTTTTGATCGATCCACATAAGTTTCACACAGATGTCGGCTCATTTACAAGTTGACCTAAAGTTGACTTGAAGTGGCTTAATGCTCCTAAACGGCACAAGGGAGGAACGATGGAGCGTGACGTGAACGGATTGATGATGCAAGTGAAGAAAGTATGGGAATCTCCCGGCGCAGAACAGGTCATCGAGGAGCTTTTAGGGAAATTCGTCAGGAGTGGGACCGTGACCGTGGCCCTGGAATCACTGGATTTATCGCTAGGAAAGGAGCTGTGGCGGGACGAGGCAGGGTTCATACTGACCGCCTACTCAGAGGTCCTGGGAACTTATCGCGGGCCCCATGATCATGGAGGGGGCTGGGTGGTCTACCACGTGGTTTCGGGTGAAATGGAGATGGGGAGCTATGTTCTCCACCCCGCGGAGGGAAATATCTCGAAGCGGGGGCAGGAGATCCTGGGCGCGGGGGATGGCCGCCTGTATGGGGTGGGGGACATCCACGATACGCGTTGTTTGTCTGCGAAGGCGATAGTCCTGAGGTTCACGAGCCGTGATCTGAGAGTCGAAGAGCGGTCTGGACGCATGCGGCGCTTTGAGCTGGGGGGTGAAGCATGATCCTCTCGGTGTGGGGTTTAACACTTGCGCTCTTGGCTTGGTCCCTCAAGAGGGACCGTGGAAGGACTTGGCGGGCCCTGGAAGCCAGCGTTATGGGAATGAGGAGGATATTCCCGGGTACCTTCTTGATGGTGATCGCCTTTGGCATTCTTCTGGCCTTGGTTTCCAAGGAACGGTTGGTGGCGCTCTTCGACGTGCAGGGGGCCATGGGATTGGGGCTGATTTCGTTGGTGGGAGCGGTCATTACTCTGCCTGGGCCAATCGCCTTTCCCCTTGTGGGGTCATTGGCCGAGTTGGGAATCGAGAAATCCACGTTGGCGTCATTCGTCACGACATTGACCATGGTTGGTATCGTCAGCGCTCCTTTCGAGGCGGGATTCTTCGGAAGGAAGTTCACGATTCTCAGGCAGGCGTTCTCCCTTGTCGCCGCCGTCTTGATCGGTCTCATGATGAAGGAGATTCTATGATGTCGGAAGTTTTTGGGCTCGCGATCCACAACGTAGCCAGTTTCTCATGGGAAATATTGAAAATCCTCCCGCCTTTGCTCCTACTGATGTCCTTGCTGGACGCCTGGGTTCCCCGGAACTTCATCGAAGGAAAGCTCGGACAGGACTCAGGGATGCAGGGGATGCTTTTCGCGCTCTTGCTCGGGACTACCGCCGCTGGGCCCTTGTTCGCCGCTTTCCCGGTGGCCCTTTCCCTAAGCAGGAAGGGAGCCAGTACCGCAAACGTGGTGGTGTTCCTGGGCGCCTGGTCTACTCTCAAGCTTCCGATGTTGCTGTTGGAGAGTCGTTTCCTCGGATGGGAGTTTACGTTTTGGCGGATTGCCTTGACCACTCCGCTCGTCGCTTTGATAGGTGTGCTCGTAGGAAGACTCTCTCCACTAAAAAATGGAGAGACTTACTCCGCCACTTGAGGTGGTCAATTCTTCCGATCGATATCGATTCGCTGGGCATGGGAGTATTCGTAGGCGATGTGGACTTGTTGGTCGCCGCCTTTGGCCGAGCGCAGATTGGAGAGCCCCCGGTAGCTCAGGAGCCGGCGGGATTCGGGTGCGTACTCAACCTTTAGCTCATCGGCAAAAAGACGCAGGAAGAGGCTGTCTAGCTTGATGCCAAAGCGCACGCGCTCGGGAGTGGCGTCGGCGCGGAAGGCCTTGAAGGCGAAAAAGTCGGCCTTGGCCATCACGCCAAAGCGCAGGGGCACGCCCTGGGGAGTGATCTCCGTGAAGCGCGACTTGATGAAATTGTCGAAGCCCTGGCCCGCTGCCATGCCTCCTCTCAGGTCGTGTTTCTCCTCAGCAACCAACTTGCCTGATTCCTCCACGCGCATGAGGATCCTCTTGCCGTCGGGAGTCGTGAACATGCTTTCTTTGCGCTGGAAACGGTAATCCTCGAACTCGGCATCGGGCACGAAAGGGTGGCGCGTGAAGTCTGAGCGCAACTGCGCTATGGGTTTTCCAGAAGGGTCGTAATAACGGGTTTCGACTTTCTTGTTGAAGCCTCGCTCGTCTATGGTGACGGTGTGGAGTTCGGTGTACAGGACTTGGCCGTCCTCCAGTGACCTCGCCGTTCCACGGAACTCCAGGGGCGCGGCGCTGGCCGCGGGGAGGGCCAGAATGAGCGCGAGCAGGGTTTTCATCGCTTGAACTTCCCGTCCACGGCCCGTTTGAAGAGCCAAGGCACGTGCTTGGCGGTCCATAGGCCCACGCCGGTGGCGCCGCCCGGATAGAGGAAGGTGTCGTCCCGCTCTATGGCCCCTTGGATGAGTTCGGCGTAGGCCTCTGGCGTGATGGTGTCCTTGGGCGTTTCCAGGTTCTTGGCGTACTTCACCTCGATTTCGTCGAACATGCGGGTCTTGATGCCTGGGGTGACCAGGCAGAGGGTCGTGACGGGGGTGGGACGCAGCTCGCGCTCCAGGCAAGAGGTAAAGGCCATGACAGCGGCCTTGGAGGCGGCGTAGGTGCTGGCGCATGGGAAGTACATGAAGGAGGAAACGCTGGCGTTGGTGATGATCTTGCCGCGACGGCGCGCCAGCATGCCCGGCAGAAGGCCGCGGGTGAGGTGAATCACCGCCGCTATGTTGACTTGGACTAAGCGGTAGATCTCGTCCAGCGGCTGCTCCTCGAGGAGCCCGCCGGTGAGCACGCCGGCGTTGTTGAAGAGGATGTCGACTCCTTCCGGGGTCACCTCTTGAATGAGATGCTCCACGCCCTCACGGGTGGAAAGGTCGGCGACGAAGGTGCGCACGTCAGCCGCGCCAAGGGCCATGAGCTCTCGCTCCAGGTGCACGTCCCGCACGCGCACCCCCAACAACACGTGGGCCCCTTGCTTGGCCGCCATGCGCGCGGTGGCGAGTCCGATACCGCGGTTAGCGCCGGTGATGAGGAAGCGGGAGTCGCGGATTTTCACGGGGAACTCCTTTTCAAGACGGCCATGGAGGCGTGGAGGAAGGCGCCCCAGAAAATGGCATAGGCGATCAGCGCCGCTTCACCCGACATTTCGAGCACGCCGAAGGCCGCGCCGGAGCGATAGGTGAGGGGACCGAAGACCGCGCCCAGTATCCAGGCGAGCCAGGGGCGGAAAGCCAGCCAGGGTTTCATGGTGGGAAGGAGAGTGACGAAATGGAGCCACAGGGCCACGAGCCACCAAGGGAGCAAGGATGGAGAGGGAAGAAGGAGCCATCCTAGACGAATCGAGAGCGCATCGAAGGCCATCCCAACCAACGCGAGAATGAGCAACCAGGGCCAGGGGATTTTGGCCTTGGCGTGCTGGCGGACCAGGAGCCACCAACTGCCCACGGGGATGAGAAGACTCCACGGCGCCAGGCCGTACTTGGCGGAGTAGACGCAGCCAAACCAGGCGATATTGGCCCACAGAATCGTGATGAGCGTCGGGGTCATTCCACCGCCTTCCAAAGCCGGCCTTGCTCTTCCGTCGTCAGGCCCTCCATGCCCAGAGCGTACTCCGTCATGGTCTCCGAGCCGCTCTTGCGCACTCCCCGCATCATCATGCACATGTGGGAGGCGCTCACGCGCACGGCGACGGCCTTGGCGCCTGTGACCTCGGCCAGGGCCTGGGCCACTTCGCGGGTCAGCCGCTCTTGCACTTGCAGGCGCCGGGCGAAAACTTCCATGAGGCGCGGAATCTTGGAGAGTCCCACGATCCGGTCGGTGGGGATGTAGGCCACGTGGGCCCGCCCCCAGAATGGCAGCATGTGGTGCTCGCACAGGCTGAAGAACTCCACGTTGCGGACGCTGATCAGGCCCCCTTCGGCGCGGAAGACGCCCTCGCCCACGGCCTCGGCCGGCGAGTATTGGTAGCCCGAGCACAGCTCCCGCATGGCCTTGGCGAAACGTTCCGGCGTCCGGCGCAGGCCCTCCCGTCCCAGGTCTTCGCCGACGCCCCGGAGAATCCATTCACCGGCGTGCTTGAGCGGGTCCGCGGTGGGAGCAACTGGGGTCATGACGAATGCCGCGTCGGGGATGCCAAACGCTTCTTGTGGAAAGGCCATGCTAGGCTCCTTTTTCATGCCCCCATTGTGCACAAATCATGAACAGGTTATAAGTTGTTCAATTATTGTTCAGGGGGCTCAGACGTGGCGAATCTCAACATGAAAGCGGTGGTCCGGCTCCTCGGGATCAATGAAAACACCCTGAGAGGATGGGAACGGCGCCATCATGCCATTACCCCCGGGCGGGACGCGGGAGGTCGGCGCAGCTACTCCCCCCGGGAGGTGGAGCGCATCCGTCTGCTCTGGGCCCTGGTGCGGGAAGGGCACACCATTGGGAGGCTCGCGGGGCTGAGCAGTGCGGAACTGAAGCGGATGCTTGTGGCGACCCAGTCTCCCGAGGCACCTCCGTTGACGGCGGCATCGGCTGGGACCACCGCCTATCTCGATGCCATCGTCGAGGCGCTGGAGCGCTTCGACCTGGAGCGGTTGCATCACGCACTCCAGCGGGCCCGCTTCGACTTGAGCCCCAAGGAAGTCGTGATCAACTTGGTGCGGCCACTGATGGCGCGGGTGGGGGGGCTCATCGTCGAGGGGAAACTCAGTATCACCCAGGAGCACCTGCTTTCGACCCTCCTACGCGACTATCTGGGCAACATCCACCAGTCCCTCTCCCCTTATGACCTGTCCATTCGGGCCAACGCCAAGAACGTGGTGTTGGCCACCCGCGAAGGGGACGTGCATGAGTTTGGCATCCTGCTGTCGGCGATCTTGTGCAACCTCTACCGCTACCGCACTTTTTACCTGGGTCCGAACATGCCCCAGGAAGATTTGGTAGAGGCATGCCAGCGCTTCAAGGCCGACATCCTCATCCTGGGCTTTACTTCCCTCCCCCCCGAGCGCGAGTTGGTGACCCCGGCCGATTACCTGCGCGGTTTGGACCGCGGCCTACCCCGGCGGGTGACCATTTGCCATGGTGGGGCCGGAAGAGTGGACCAGCGGGTGTTTAAGTCGGACCGCCAGGTCATGGCCCTGGAAGGGCTGGAGGAGCTTGACCGCTTCCTGGCGAAGCTGGCCCCGTGAACCACGGGACTTGGTGATCAGGGGCCCGTCAGTGTATGCTGGGGGCCTCACGAGGTGGTGAAAATGGAAGACGTCAATTACGGGCCTTTGCGCTTTTTGGTCGGAACTTGGCAGAGCCAGGGGCTCACGGGCGAAAACCAGGCCCCGGATCCCGACCGGAAAATCGAAAACACCAAATTCCGCCAGACCATGGTATTCGAGCCCATTGGTGACGTGAACAACCATGAGCAGCTTTTGTACGCGCTCCGCTACCACACCAAGGCGTGGGAAGAGGGGAGGGATGGCCCCAACGACGCCCACTTCCACGAGGAAGTGGGCTACTACCTCTGGGACAAGGCCCGGCGGCAAGTGATGAAGAGCTTCATCGTCCCGCGGGGGATCGCCGTGAACGCGGGCGGTGACGCCGATCAGGACGCCACCGAGTTCAAACTCTCGGCAGTCCTCGGTTCCACCACCTATGGAATTTGCTCCAACAAGTTCCTCGACGAGGAATTCCAAACCGTGCGCTACGACATCAAGATCGAGCTGCTCGACGAGGACACGTTTTCCTACGACGAGAACACGCAGATCAAGATCAAGGGGCAGGGGAAGGTTTTTGACCATACCGAGAGGAATACGCTGATGCGGGTCAAGTCTCCCTGACCTGTCCAAGTAACCTGCATCGAGTCTAGGGCACACGGACCCGCAACTGGAAGAAAGTGAAGTCCCGCTCCCGCAAAACTCAGTCGCGATAGTTTATCCGAAAGAGGTGCAGCCCGCAGGCCGGGGCTGGAATCCAAAGCCGTCGCTCGAGACGTGGGCCGTCCAGGATTTCCAAAAAATCTCCCAGGGAGAGCTTGCCGCTCCCCACTCGCCAGAAAGCACTCACCAGGTGCCGGATCATCTGCTTGAGAAAGCCGTCGGCCTCGAAGCTGATCTCGTAGCACGGGGGCAGGTCGGCCGGAACCCGGAAGAGTTCGCTGGAGGGGAACGCCGCCGGAACGATCTCGCACCGTAGGACGGTGCGGACGGTGCTACGCACGTTGCTGCCCGTGGAGTAGAAATTGTGGAAGTCATGGGTTCCGCGGGTCGCCTTGGCACAGGCTTCTAGAAGACCCCAGTCCAGGGGATTGGCGAGGTTGGCGACGAAGCGCCTGCCTTCTTCGGGCACGATGGGCCGGTTGGTGAAGTAGTAGCGGTACTCCTTGGAGACGGTATCCACCATCGGGTTGAAGGTGGGGACGCACGGTGCGATTTCCTGGAAGCGGACCTGGGGCGATAAGACTTCGTGAACCCGGGGGATAAAGGTGGTGCAGTCGATGGCCCGCTCGGAGGTGAGCTTCAAGACCTGATGGCGGGCATGGACGCCGGAATCCGTGCGGGAGGCGCCGGCGGTGGTGCACTTGCCGCCCACCACCGCGTGGATGGCGCGGTTGAGAGCGTCTTGAACCGTTGGGGCATTTTTTTGCCATTGGAAACCGGCGTAGCCGGTTCCGTCGTATTGGATGAGGGCCCGGTAATAGTTCAGCATGCCTCCGGGGAAAGGAGATACTTGGACCAAACAAGGCCCTGGGGAGCATTCTCCTTGTAATAATCCCCCATCGGGTGGACTCTGGGGAGAGGGAGACTCCATGGACGATTCTGATTTTGAGGGCAGCCGGATACTGGAGAGGCTGGCCGAAATCGGCAAGGTGGACGATTTTTTCGAGGCGGTAGATTCCGACGACTTCGTGCGGGCCAAGGTGATTATGGATTTGGCGGGCCTGGATGAGGACACAATCGCCGTGGTCCTATCAAAACTCGGTGCTGTGGACGACAGGCATTAAGCGAAAAGACCCCACAGCGTCCGCAAGAGCCCCGGAGGGTTGGTGAAATCCACCGCATTGGTAAAGCTGAACTCGTAAGTGGCCCCCACCATCACCACGGTGAGCATGCACGCGAGCACTCCGATCTTGGCCACGGGCCCCGGCAGCCGCCTTAAGGGCCGCCACTCCAGCTTGCGGTGGATGCAGAGTTCGGCGGCGAAGAGGACGGGCATCTCCATGCCCCAGCGGTCGATGAATGGGACGCCTAGGAGAATATCAAGGGGGCGAAGCAAGCGGTCGAAGGGCATGACTAGGCCCATGAGGAGGCTGCGGATCATCCATGCACGGTGGCGTTCCGTATCCCCTCTGACCAGGAAGCCGAGTCCAGCCAGCAAAGCGGTCAGGGTATAGAGGACCCGGCCCAGGGTTCCGACTCCGAATGGCGCCTTTTCTCCGAGGCGGAACTGGATGATCACCAGGCTCATGACGCTGATGAGGCAGACGGCGGCGTAGAGGGTGCCATTTGCCAAGTGCCAGCGGCGATTGCGTTGGAAGAGTCCCGTCAATTGGACCAGGCCGCTCAGGAGCCACAGGCCGCCGGCGACCACGTGGACGGGTACCCAGGGGAACGTGGCCGTGCTGGTGGCCTGACGACGGGGCACGAGCGCGGGATCGAACAAGACGTACTGGAGGGACCCTAGAATCAGTCCCAGCGTCGCGGCCATGGCCAGGCCCCAAAGCAAATGGGCCAGTCTGATTTCGGCGAGGATCCTCGGTTCGGGGGAGCGGGGATGACGAGGAGGGTGCTGGCCCGTGCGCAGGAAGATGAGGACCAGGCCCGCGGCAACGCTGGCGGCCATGAGGGCGGTCTGGGTCGCGGTCGGGAAGGCACGCAGGGGAAAGAAGGGGAAAAGGCCCACAAAAAAGGCGAAGAGCACTACACTTTTGAAAGTCCCCAGAGTTCCCATGTGTCCCATTATAGTGGTAGCTACTGGGACATGCGCACCTCTTTTTTCCAGTACCCCTTGCCGGAGCTTCAGGCGCTTTTCCAGGCGCGCGGATTGTCCACCTCCGGGTGCGCCAAACTTTTCAATTGGCACTACAAGCACCACAACCTGAATCCCCTGACAGAAGGCATTGCGCTGGCGAGCCAGGACTTCATCGCCCGTTATCTGGACTTCACCCTCCCGGAAATCGCATCAGTGCAGGCTTCCTCCGACCGCACGGTGAAGTTCCTGTTCCGGTTGCAGGATGGCAAGACCGTGGAGACGGTGCTGATTCCGTCCCGAAAGAAGTACGGCATCTGCCTCTCTTCTCAAGTGGGCTGTGCCATGAAGTGCAGTTTTTGCCACACCGGGCTCCAGGGCCTGGAGCGCCACCTGGGCACCCATGAAATCGTGGGCCAGCTCATGGCGGCCCAGCGTTGGCTGAGCGCCAACCGTCCGGAAGACGACCGCATCGCCACGGTGGTGTTCATGGGGCAAGGGGAGCCTCTGCATAATTTCGACGCGGTCCGGGCAGCGTGCCAGATCTTCCTTTGCCGCTACGGGCTTTCCTTTGGGGAAGACAAGGTCACTATTTCCACCGCGGGCTATTTGCCTGGTCTTCAGCGTTGGCGCGCGGAAATGCCGGATGTAAACATTGCTCTCTCGCTCCACTCAACCGACGAGGTTAAACGCAGTGAACTCATCCCCATCAACGCCAAGTGGCCTCTCTCCGAGGTTCTCCCCTTAGTGGCGAGCATGCCACGCAAGAAGAAGCGCTTCGTGATCTATGAATACTTGCTGGCCAAAGGCTTCAACGACTCCGCCGAGGACGCCCGCAGACTGGGAGAGACGCTCCAGGGCAAGAAGGCCTTCGTGAACATCATCCCCTTTAATCCCTACCCCGGTGGGAAGTACCAGCGTCCCTCCGCCGCTGAAGTGGCGGCTTTCAAGGCCGTGCTTGATCCTTATGGTGTGCCCTCCCTGGCGCGGATTACGAAGGGGGACCAGATCCTCGCCGCGTGTGGGCAGCTCAACACCAAGACGGTTCCACCTCAGTCATAGGCACAAGGGGAATGGTGGAGCGTCCTTGGCGTGAACGAAGCTCCACACCAACTTAGCCCCGCCACAAAGCTTTGACGGAACAAGGCCAGTATCCTGCATGTACCAAGGAGGATGTATGGCCAAGGGACATGACCATAAACGCAAGCTTACCATCCAGGAACGGCAGGCCCGCAAGAAAGAGAAGGCGCGGGCCAAGGCCCTGGAGCAGCAGGTGACCCCGGAAACCGGTCGGCTGTAAGGCCCAGGCTCCATCTGCAGGGCTGGCAAATGAGCATGCCCGTCCTTCACATTGCGCGGCGAGTTGCGGCGTCGGCGTGGACTTTTTCTCCGGGTCAGTTACCCTAAAGTGGTTCCTTCACCTTACCCGGAGCTTTCCATGCGCGCGCTGGTCCTGTTGACCGTCTTGTTTTCCCTTCCCTCCGCCCACGCCTTCAACTGGCGTCGATGCAAAACCATTTTCGAGAAGGCGCGCCCATACAAGTCCAAAGAGACCAACCTTTTCCACATCACCACCGGCCAGACCAGCCAGAACACCACTCAGTCGAGCATTGAGGCCAGTTCGTCCACGACCTCCTATCTTTCCTCCTTCGGAAAGTGTAAGGCCATCGGAGCGGCGGAAACACGCCGTCTCTACTTCGTGGCCGCCACGGGCAGGGAGCTTCAGTGGCAGTTGGCGGAAGGCCACGGCGAACATGTGGCTGCCCTATCCGACCTCTATGGTTGCGCTGCCTGGCTGCGTCCTGAGTTCGGACGGGTGCTCAAGGCCCATCACAGCAAGATCTTCAGCGCCGTCGAACCCGATGCCGGCGATGTCACCGCGTCCATCACCGAAACGGTGAAAGGCGTGGCCCTACTGAAAAACCACTGCCAGCTCGAATTGATCTGAGATGCTCCCGCTCCTTCTCGCCCTCGCGCTGTCTTCCGTGGCAGGGGGCGCGGTCGAGGACGTGGCCCGGGGCAAAGCCTGGCGGCGGCTGCTTCATTATGACCCGGAGCTTGGACGAAGCGAGATCACGGATCCCGCCTTCTTCCTCTCTCCCCGTGGTGCCACCGATCCCGAGGCGGAGTTGCGTGAGAACCTGCGGAGGTTGGCGCAAGAGCAGGTCGATGGGCCCCAGAGCGCGCGCTTTGCCTGCCGTTTCCCCGCGCGCCAGCGTTTCCTCCAGCGCACCTTCGGCATCATCCCGCGGTTGAAATGCCCCACGTTAGAGGCGTGGCGCGACCGCCACGCGCCCGAGAGCGTGACCTATGTCTATGCCTCACAATACGTGGGCAACCCCGCGTCGCTCTTCGGACATACCTTCCTGCGCTTTGACCGCGGCCGCTGGTCTAACCTCCTGGGCCTCTCCTTGGCCTACTTCGCCCAGGCAGACCAGGAGGACCATGCCTTCACCTACGCCTACAAGGGCCTCACGGGTGGATATGCCGGTCGCTACACCTTCGATGATTATTACCCGAAGGCCCGCCTCTACGGCAGCTCCGAGAACCGGGACATGTGGGAGTACACGTTGGCCTTCACCGAGGAAGAACGTTTGATCCTGCTCGAGCACGCCCACGAGCTCTCACTGGCCGGACGCACGCCTTACTACTTCCTGGACAAGAATTGCGCTTTCCGGCTCCTGGAGTTCTTGGACGTGGCGCGGGAGAAGCTGGAGCTTTCCACCTCCGCCAGGGGGCGTCCCTTTCTCACGCCCCAGGACTCCCTCAAGATCCTCGCGCGCGCGGGACTGGTGAAGGACGCGGTTTTTCGGCCATCCTTGCGCCAGCGGGCCGAGGAGCGGTATGGACGCATGGACAAAGGCCAGAAACGGGTGGCCGAGGACATCCTCCTGGGGCGGATGTCCCCCGAGGAGGTGGGCGACCCGGCCCCTTTGAGCGCGGTGGGCGCCATTTTGGCCATGCGGGAAGCGAAGGGGGAGTTCTCAACAAAGGAACGGTCCTTGTTCCAACGGACCACAAACGCCCGTGCCAAGCTGCCTGCCACGCCCGAAGTCCATGTTCCTGGGAATGGGCGGGGAGATCCCTTGGGTGGGCACGACACCCACCAGCTCCACCTGGGCCTTGCCACCACGGAGCTGACGTCGTCACTTCTCCTGGGCATCCGTCCCGCCGCCCACTCCTTGGATGACCGTCCCTCGGGTCTCTTGCCCAACACGCAGGTTCTGTTTTTAGAGCAGTCGTGGCGGGTCGAGGACATCGGGGAGGGAAATAAGCTGCGGCTGCGCCAGCTCACGTTCATGGACGTCAAATCCCTCTCCGAGCGTACCCTGGTGAACCGCACACCTTCATGGACCGCCCAGCTGGCCTTAATGCCCACTGTGGGTAGTATCTGCGGGGATTGCCGCACGCTGCGATTGGGGGGCAGCTATGGAGTGGCCAGCGCCTTGGCCCCAGGCTTCACCGCTTTTGTCATGGGCGGGCCAACACTGGAAGTACTTACGCCGGATGAAGCGGTGGTTGGGCGGGCGGCCCCTACGGCCCTGCTGGGGATAGTGGGGGGGTCTGGCGACGATTGGCGATTGCGGTTGGAGTCCCGCCTGGACGACTTTCTACTGGGCCCGTTTGACCATGAAACCCTCTGGACCACGGACTTGGGCCTCACTTGGCTCATTTCACCAAACCAAGGTCTCACCCTAGGCGCGGTGTTCGGACAGAACCTGGGTGACCCCGGTTCCAGCGCCCGAGACGCCTCCCTGCGATGGACGGCCCACTTTTGAGTCGGTAAGCTGGCTGGATGCAACCTTCCTGCCCCCAATGTTCCTCCGAGAACACCTACCAAGACGGTACCCTGTGGATTTGTCCGGACTGCGCCCATGAATGGGCCGAAGGCCCCGCCACCGTGGCCGAAACCGTGACGGACGACGGCCAGATCCGCGACGCCAACGGCAACGTCCTCGCCAACGGAGATTCCGTCATCGTGCTTAAAGAGCTCAAGATCCGCGGGGCATCCGGTTCCGTGAAAAGCGGCACGAAAGTCCGCAACATTCGCCTAGACGACTTGGGCGACGGGCATAACATCGCATGTCGGATCGACGGCATCGGGGCGATCCATTTGAAGTCGGAGTTCGTGCGCAAGGCCTGAACGGCGCGGAGGTCCGTCATCGCTTTTGACGGGGTTCTAACTCCGTATGGAGCTTCAAAGCGACGTTCCCCGCCTCTGACTTCACGAGATAGGCGGGCTTCTCCACCGATCCGTTGCGTTTAATGTTCTTGCCCTTGATGATTCTCTCCACGGGCCCGAAGAACACCTCTTCCACCGTTCCCAGCACGGGATTTCCCACCCATTTCCACTGGATTTTCGCACCGACCCGGTATGGTTTCACTTGGCCCATGCTATGGTTGTAACAGGGACTTCTAGAAAAGGGCATATATGCCAGGTCCGGTGTCCGGAAATTTGTGGTGTAGACCGTGGGCAGAAGCGGACGCGGAGGCCTTCTTTGAATTGAGCCGCGATCCCGGCTTCACCCTCCACCCCATCACGGACTATCGGCAGGAGAGCCTCGCCGCGGCGAGGGCCTGGGTGAGGGACATGGCCATCCTCCATGCCCACACCGGCATGGGCAAGTGGGGCGTGTGGGAAAAATCCAGCGGCCAGCTGATCGGCATGGGGGGGCTCACGCCCTGGACTTGGGAAGGGGAGGAGCTGGTGGACATCACCTACCGACTGCGCGAGTCGGCCTGGGGCAAGGGACATGGAACGGAGTTGGCGCGGGCGCTCGTATCCTACGCCTGGGAGCTGGGACTGCCGGAAATCACCGCCACCATCACGCCGAACAACGTGGGATCCAAGCGCATCGCCCAGAAGCTGGGAATGTCCTTTGAGAAGAACATTCTGCTTCTGGGCGTTCCGACGGAGCTTTACCGACTTACTCGACCCGGCAGCGCACGGAAGAGTTGACCCATCAGGCGTGGTCGGCTTGAAGATCGAGTGGTGATCTAATTACGAGATGGGCTAGAACCGCCGGTCAAACACCACACGCACGTTGCCGCTCTCGCATACGTCATTGGGGGTGTCTTTCACGACCTGCACGGCCACGTAGCGCAGTCCCCGGCGAGAACCCTCGTAGGCAACTGAGCGCAACTCACCGTCGAGGAACGCCTGGGTGGCGCTGCACCCGCCCTGCACGCGTTCCACCGTCACGATTTCTGAATGGGTGAAGTCCAAGGTTTTGTCATCGCGGTTGCGGTCCAAGAAGACGCCGTAGATGCATTGTTGGCCATGCTCGCCGGGGAAGACGGCTTCGAAGAGGAACTTATTAAGATCCTTGTCAGCGGAGAGTTGCTTGAACTCTATGCCGCGCTCGCGGAAAGTGGCGGGGGCCTGCACGTAAGCTCCCCCGAAGGCGCCGCAATCATAACCCGCGGCCCGGGCGCGGTAGGTGGTCCCCTCAGGGAGTTTGAAAGTCTCGGTCCATTCCTGGGCGAATGCGCTGGCGGGGAGGAGGGCGGCGAGAATTAAAGCTTTCATAGGGACTCCTAGAGGCTGTTGAGGAATTGGAGGAGATGATCGCGCTCCGTGCGGGGAAGCGCCATGAACGCGCGTTGGGCGGCCGCGGCTTCGCCGCCGTGCCAGAGGATCGCTTCCTCCAGGCTGCGGGCGCGTCCGTCGTGCAGATATCGGGAGTGGCCGTTCACCGTGGGCACCAGGCCTAAACCCCACAAGGGTGGCGTGCGCCACTCGCGGGTGCTGGCCAGGTCCTCGTTGGGCAAATCCTCGACGTCATCGGCGAGGGCGTCACCCATGTCATGAAGCAAGAAGTCCGAATAGGGCCAGATCTTCTGGGAGGCGAGCACCGGACGGCCGGCGTCGGGTGAAGTGGTGAAAGAGGGGGTGTGGCAGCTGGTGCAATTGATCCGGTGAAAGACCGCGCGGCCGGCAAGAACCCCGGGGGCGTCGGCGTTGCGGCGCTGGGGGACGGCCAGGAGTTCCGTGTAGGTGGTCACGCTGTCCAAGCGCTCACGTGGAATGTCCTCGGGGCTTTTGGCCCGCAGGCACTCTGTCTGCACCTCGGTGCATTCTTCCTCAGGGAAGAGCGGGCTGGTGATGCCCATGTCACCGTTAAAGGCGGCGGCATTTTGCTCGAGTAAGCTTGCTTTGCCGGCCTTCCAGCCGAAGCGACCCAAGCGCACGTCCCCATGCTCGGCTGAGGCCACGCGGTTGGCACGGCCGGAGATGCCGTCCCCATCGGCGTCGTAAGGATCTTCATTTTTGAGGATGTCCCGTTCGGAGATGGATTGGACCAGCCCCAGGCCAATGAGCTGCGGGGCCACACGGGGGGAAGCGATGGTGTCGCCCAGGGGGCCGAAGGCGAGTTCCACGAAGCGGTACACGGGTTTCATGAGCGTGGCGAGGAGGCCATCGTCATAGCGAAGCTCGATGCGCTCGTAGGCCACATGGGTACGCCCTTCTCCGGGCACACCCTCGATGCCCACGGGCTGGAGTTGCCCGCCGTAGGCGGGATGAGGGATGGGACCCAAGGCGGTCTTGAGTCGAAGGCGGAAGAGCAGTGAAACCTGCGTGGCCCCTTCGTACTCTGGCAGGCCCGCACCCCGCCCGTCCTTGAAGTGGCAGGCGGCGCAGGCCACGGCGTTGAAGTTAGGGCCGAGCCCGTCCCGGGCAGTGGTGGAGGAAGGGGCGCTGACCCAGGCGAGGTTGAAGAAGCTGTTCCCCACGGCGAACTGCCTGCGCTCGTCCCCGCGCACGCCCGCATGTGGGTGGCTGAAGGCCTGGACGGAGAAGTCGGAGGTGGATCCGGCTCCGCCGGGGAATTGCTCGGACGGGTCCACTGCGGGGGTAGCGCCTGCAGCAGAAAGGAGTGTTCCTAGGAGCAGCGGCAGCATCAGTATTCCACCGGCGCGCCCAGCAGTACGGAAACTTCCACCAGGTCCTTGGCCAACGCCTCGAGTTCCTCCACCACACCCAGGATGCGGGCGCGACCGGTGGGATCGGTGATGGCCTGGTCGAAGGGCACCGGGATGTTGATGAATTGGGCGGGGAGTCCGGCCATTCGGCCCCGGATGCGTTGAGCGGCGGCGCTTCCGCGCACGGCGGGGAGATTCAGGATACCGGTGACGTCCACCACGTCGGCGACACCCAGGTAGTTCCACAGGATGTCCATGTGGGTCATGTCGGAGAAGCAAGAATGCTCGTCCTCCTGCCCTTGGGTGTCGTAGGCCACGTACATGCGCTCGCCAGAGAGCTCGTCCCCGGCCATGAAGATGATGCCGGAGAGGATTTTCTTCATCGCCTGGGCGGTGGGCATGGCCTCGAACTCGCGGCGGAAGTTGGCCGCGTTGGGGCGCCATTCGCGCTCGAGCCCAGCCAGATCGTCTACCAGCATCTCAGCTACCAGGTTCAGGTACTGGGCCCGGCGTCCGGCGTTGGGAGCGGTGGTGTAGTCGGTGTAGGGACGCTGGCCCGGACCGTCGGCGTAGAAGTCCTGGCCCCACAACAGGAACTCGATGGCGTGGTAGCCGGTGGAGATGTTCTTCTCCCCGTCGTTTTCATTGAGGGAAACCAGGAGCTCGCGGTTGAGCTGCGGGTAGGCGGCCACGTTATTGATGATGCCGGCGTTGGGGTTGCCTTGGACGTAATCGATGTAGGCCTCGTCCAAAGGCCAGGCGTTCAGAAGGCCCTCGGGGCCGCCGTCGCGGTCGATGGGACCGTTATAAAAGCGGAAGACTTCCGTGCGTCCGTAGACCTCGCGGGCGAAGCGCCAGGAGTTTTGGGCGGCGTCCAGAGTCATGACCGAGGGCGTGCGGGTGAAGCTGGTGAGGGCGGTCTGCAGTTCACGGGCGCGCTTGAGGGCCTCGGCGTAGGAGGCGTGTACGTGGGCCGCGTAGTTGCGGACACTCTGCTCGGCGGTTTGCGCGAAGCCGGTGGTGGAGGCGGTGATCAGGGCCAAAGAGAAAAGGAGGCGCTTCATGGAGTTGTTCCTTGCATGAAAAGAGATGGTGTTTGATAGCCCAAACAGCGAGGGTTGGGCCAGGGGAAGGAGCGTTGAGGGAAGAAAAGAAAGAGGGGTTAACGTCCCGTAACCTCGGTGACCATTCTGTCTTTTTTGCCGACAAAGGGACCGTTTTAGCCGGCCCAGCAGCGTTTTAAAGCCACTTCCATGGCCTGGTTTTTGCTGAGCCAGGGGCATGAAACATCTTTTATGGCTTCTGCTTGTGGCTTGCCCTTTCACGTTTGCCTGGGCGGACGCTTTACCCGAGCACCTGGAACGGGAGCATGTGGCCCTGGAGCAAGAGGGGCGTGCATTGCGGGACCTGCACACATCACTGCAAGAGCGACAGGTCCGCGTCCGCGAGATCCGCGGCCCGATAGAAATGTTCCGCGAGCGGGCCTTCCTGTGGCGCTACACCATGGACGACCGTCAGTACCGCTCCCGGCACCGGGAGCATATCCAACGTCAGCAACGCTTCCAGGAGCAGTTGCGCATGCACCGCCAAGCCATGGCCGAGGCCGCGCCGGCACCCGGCCCCCAAGGAGACCAACGGCCTGGGGAGGCCCTGTCACCGCCTCCGGTGGAAATTGACGAAAGCGATGAGCTGGCGGACCTGCCTCCGTCTCAGCGGTTAGAAAGGTTGTTGGAGCGCTCACCCCGCGACGAGGCCGAACTGCAGGACCTGCGCTCCCAATGGCGGGCGCAGTACGAACGCGCCATGCAGGCCCAAAGGGCCCTAGGAAACTTGCCATCTGTGGAGGCGGTAGACGCGTATCGGGCGGAAGTCGCCCGCAGCGAGGCGCTGGCCCAACGGGTGCACCGTCTGGACGAGCGCGTGAATCGCCAGCGCGAGGAAATCTCCTCACTCCAACGGCAGGCCCAGCATAACCGTCAACAGGATATCGTTGCCCAAATCATCTCCGAGTTCCCACATGGTCATGGGGCCGGTCCCGAGCCCCGCTATGTCAGCAGCATCCAACTGGACGTGGAGGGGGGAGTGGTCACCGCACAATTGGATTCCGAGGGAGCGCGCCGGTTGCTAGGCTTCGAATTTAGGAACGTGGGCTCCCCGGTGATCAACCCCACCGGGAGCGGCGACAACTCCGGCGGCTACCGTGAGTTCTCCTTCCAATTCCACGACGCTCACGCGCCGAAGTTCATACTATCAGACAACGCCAAGCTCAGCGGGCGTGATTCCCACGACAACATGGTGACGGTGATGATGTTCTTCCCTCGCCGCGTGCGGCCTTGGCTGGAGCCCTCCAACGATGAGTGGGTGGTCCACCTGGGCAACGGCGAGACCGCCGTGTTCGACCCTGCCACCAAGGAAGTGAAAGGGGGCGTGTTCCGCGAGGCCCCCATCGACTTGAATCCGGACCGTACCGCCCGCCACTTTGCCCGGGTGGCTTACCAGGGCAACGGCCTGGTGCTGGAAACCAGTCGCCGGGGAGAGTCCCCCGAGTACACGGCGACTCAGGTCTTCAACCGCAACGAGAACATCACCCACGTGAAGCTGCGCCACCGTGGCCGCGAGTGCCTCGTGCGGAAGGATTTAGTGTGGGAGGGATCCCACGGCCAGCAGGGCGTGCAGTTCAAATACGCGAGCGACCAGGAGTTCCTGGACCGGGTGGTCAACCCAGAGTGTGGTTGGCAGCTCACTCTGCCGGCCATTTCCCCGTAAAGAAGGTAGCGCCGATCCCTTCGTCCATGATCCTCGTCATGTTTGCCTGATGTCGATCCGGGGGGCATGAACGGCGATTAGTGCTGCATGGGCGTACGAACTTTTGTTCGAATGGCCGCACGATGAAATGTTTTTCCTACATCAGGGACGTTGGTAGGTTGTGCGAAAGGGAGTCACCCATGAAATCCTTTCTCACCTTGCTTCTTCTGTTCTCCCATCTCGCGCATGCCGACATTTCGCTTGGAGAGCTAGGGATAGGCGCTGAGGTGAGTCCCTCGGCGCCAACGCTTCCGGCCGCCGCGATGGAGGAACGTCGTTCGGACCTCCAGAAACACCAAGTCCTCGGGCTCACCACACTGGGCCTCATGCTCGCCACGGCGTTCACCGGAGGAAGCGCCATCGATAGCAATACACACATGTACCTTGGATTCGCCACCGCGGGTCTCTATGGAGCGACCGCTTATTACTCCTTGAGCGCCCCCAAACCGAAGGGGGTGAAAGATCGCGGCCGGGTCAAATGGCATAAGGCCCTGGCATGGGTACACGCCCCACTCATGGTGATCACCCCTTATCTCGGCTACCTGTATAAGAAGCATGAGGAAGACGGCAAGAAGCACTCTTCGCTTGAGAAACAGCACTCCACCGCAGCCGGGCTACTCATCGGGAGCTTCGCCTTGTCCGCCACCCTCATGATCGTGGAGTTTTAAAATGGCTTTCTTGTTGGTGTTCCTCCTTACTGACCTATCGATGGCGGAGCAAACCTTCCAGCGCCAGCTGGAGAAGGGCAAGGCCACATACCGGGTTTCTTTCCTTACAAAGCGGGTGACGGGGACATCCCAGGCGCTCAAAGGGAAAGTGGTTTGTGCGGCAGACTGTGAGTTCTTGCTGGCCGTACCTGTGGACAGTTTCGATTCCGGTGACTCCAACCGGGACTTGAACATGCGTAGTGCCCTGGACACAACAAAGCATGCGCTGGCCGTGGCGAAGGGGCGCTTTCCGCGTGCGCAATGGGAAAAACCTGAGTTCGTTCTGGATGCCAACGTGGAATTACGTGGAGTCTCTGTGCCGTACCCCGTGCATGTCAGCGACCATGGCAAACGAGCCGCCTTCACCTTGGACTTGGATAAGCACGGCATCGAACGTCCTTCGCTTTTCGGAATGCGCATCAAGCAAGAGGTACCGGTTGAATTCGCCCTGAACTGGAAGAAGGCAGACCCTTAGGGGGGACCTAAACCTCTTCGCCGACTCCTTCGACTGCGGGAAAGTATTCCTGTTTGGGCCCGATCTTGTGGCCAGCTGGAAGGGGAACGCCCAGCTCCTCCAGTCTGAAGACATCCTCGGGCAGGTTGAGGGACTGGCGCACTTTTTCCATGGTGAAGGGCGCGAAGGGATGGAGCATGATCATGAGGTTCTTGAGCACGTAGAAGCTGGTATAGAGCGCGTCTTGGCGGCCCTCCAGCGGGGCGCGGTCGTCGTGGGGCTTGAACTGCACGAACAGGCCGTTGATGGAGCGGGCATAGTTTTCGATCTGGAAGAGCAGCTGGGCGTATTCGGCGCGCTCCATGTTTTTCAGATAGAGCTGCACCAGTTTAATGGTGTCCTTCTCCACTTTCTCAAGGAGTTTGCCCGCGGGCACCTCGCCGTTGAATTTGGAGTGGCATGCAGAAATGGGCTTCTCGATGGCCGCGTTCATGGGACCGGCCAAGAACTTGTTGCGCTCGGCGAGCATGCCGAAGTCGAAGTTGGAGGCCTTCTCGGGCAGGCTCAGGAGAGCGAGCAGGTAGCGGATCTGGTCGGGGGCGTGGCCGAACTCATCTAGCATCTGGGCGGCGGAGTAGAAGTTGCCCCGGGATTTGCTCATCTTCTCGCCGTCC
This sequence comes from uncultured Bacteriovoracaceae bacterium, assembly GCA_964399165.1. GTDB lineage: Bacteria > Bdellovibrionota > Bacteriovoracia > Bacteriovoracales > Bacteriovoracaceae > UBA6144. The sequence continues at coordinate 56,856 of CAYNPO010000017.1, forward strand.
ACCTGCAGGTGGAAGACGCTGAGGATGTCCGTCATCTGGAGTTCCCCGGGGGCGGGGAGGGTTTGGGGATCGGACTTCTGGCCGAGCCACATGGCTCCTTGCATGAGCACATAGAAATAGACGTTGTCTTGGCCGATGAACTGGAAGACCCGGCCCTCGGGGTTTTTCCAGAAACGGTCCACTTCGGATTCCGGGCGGCCCTTGGCTTTGAGGGCGGTCCTGCAGAATGAAATGGGCGCTATGAGGGAGTCAGGCCAGACGTAAAGAGTTTTGCCCTTCAGGTCTGGGTCGATGTCCGGTAGTGGGACGCCCCAGCTCACATCCCGGGTGATGGAGCGGTGGGCCCAGGCGTCCATGGGCGCGCAGGGGATGCCCTTTTCGGCGAGCATCTGAAGGCCGGTGGCGTAGTCGGCCTTGTTGTCGAACTGGACCACTACTTTCTTGCCAGGGGCGTAGCGGCTTTTATGCTTAGGGAGAGTGGGGCGCAGTTCTTTGAAGACGGGTTCATGGGAGTTGTCGAACTGGAAAGCGGGGAGGACGGTGTCGTGGACTTGGTTGAAAACGGCGGTCCGCCACTTGTTCTGCTTGGACTTGATCCAGGTGACCAAAGGATCCACCACCTTCGCCATGTCCAGCCACCAATGGACCGTGTCCCGCAGTTCGGGCGTACCATCGCTCAGGGAGGATTTGGGTTTCACCAGCGCCGAAGGGTCGTACTGGGTGCCGCACACCTCGCACTCGTCGCTGTACGCGGAAGTGTTGGTGCAGGCGGGGTTGGGGCAGGTGCCGGTGACGTTGCGGTCCTGGAGGAAGCGCCCGATCTTGGGGTCAAACCACTGCTTGGTGGTTTTCTTCTCCAGCATGCCGTTCTTGTGCAGGTTTTTGAGGAACTCCTGGCACAGGGCCGAATGGTGGGGGAAGGTTTCGGGACGCGAGGTGCCGGAGTACACGTCCTGGGAGATGCCGTAGCGCTGGAGGGTATGCTTTTGCTTGGCGTGGATTTCCGCGATGAACTCCTGGACGCTCTTGCCGTTCTTGATGGCCGCCACTTCCGAAGTGGAGCCGTGGTCGTCGGTGCCGCACACGTAAAGCACGTTCTCCGCCCCGATCATCATGCGCATGTAGCGGGCCAGGATGTCCCCCGGCACGTGGGTGCCGGCCATGTGTCCCAGGTGCAAGTCAGCGTTGGCGTAGGGCATGCCGGCGGTGATCACCGCCGTGGCCGGACGCTTGAGGTTTTTGAGTACGTCCTGGACGTTGGCGGGGGGAGTGTAGGCGGGTTTGTTCATGCCGGAATTCTAAACAAAAAGCTCAAGCCCGACCAATCCTTTTGGGGAGTTCGGCTCCTGGAAACGTCTTCGGGCAATTCTTGCCCGTTCTCCTCCCTCAGGCGGAAAAGTACCTCTCCGCTACCATGGAAGGAAGGGACTTCTCCCCCAAATGCGAGTCGACGTGATCCGTTCGTCTTGGCCGCTTGCCGTACTTTTCTCCGCGCTGTGCGCGCAGGCTGCCCCCGTGCGCGTGATCGGCCAGCGCGGGCCCGCGAACATGGTGGGGACCCCAGGGGGGCCTGAGATCGTGCCTGCGACCCAGTTGGGAGACGAGGAAGCGCTGGCCGGCACGGCCGACCCGCCCCACGTCCCCGAACTGAGCACCGCCCCCGTGCGGGTGCTTGCCCCCCCTGCCGCGCCAGCGGCGCCGGCCCCGGGCGGGCCGAAAAAAACCACCCAAAAATCCGTTCCCACCCGGGTCATTCGTCTTCCGGAGGAGCCGGCTCCTGTACGTCCAGGAGGGCTCACGGCGTCCATGCGCTATGACACCACGGCCATCTCCGCCTACGATCCCTCCACCGACGACGACGCCGACCTGCGCACCTCCTACGACGCGCGGGTGCAGGTGGCCTGGGCCAAAAGGTGGTCCGAAGCCTGGGCCAGCCGCCTGGTGGGACAGCTGCGTTTGGTGGACTTTGAACCCAACGAGGTCACCGCCAAGGAGCTGGTGGACCGCGAGCAGAACTTGCACGGGGCGAAGGTCCAGGTGGAGCACGGGTTTTCTCCGAGCTTCTCGCTCGGGATAGGGGCGGGTTACCAGCAGCAGCTCTTCGTGAAGGCCCCCACTGCCGACCGGGTGGCCCTTGCCCCTTTGCTCATTCCCGAGGCGGGGCTCTCCGCCCGCATGCGTGTCATGGACGCCGGAAAAACCTCTGTCTGGCTGAACCTGGCTGGGGACTACCTGGCCTCCGCCCAGGGCGATGGCTTCAAGGCCAAGCCAGGCCACGCCTACCAAGCTGGCCTGGCCATGCGACGGATGGCAGCCGAGGGGCGCTTCGTGGAAGTGGAGGCCGGGTACCTGGAGCGCTCTCAGGACAGTGATGTGGTGAAGCTCGCCGAACGCTCCGTGTGGGCGAGGGTGAACTTCGATATAGCTTTGTTCGAGGGGGGCCGATGAAAACCTGGCTTGCCCTCCTCCCGCTTCTCCTCCTCGGATCCTGCTTGCAGAAAAAGTCCCGCATCGGGAACGACTTCCTGGGCGCCGCGGGCTCCTTCACCATGGAAATCCCCTTCGACGCCGGCACCCAATCCAGCTACCTCTTCAACGACATCGCCTACTCCGCCAACATGACATTGGAACTGTTGAGCGGCCGCGTGCGCCTGAAGCTCTCGGGCCAGACTGACGACGCCACCACCAGTGGAGCTGGCTCGGGGGGATTCCAGGACGGCACGCTCCTAGGCGTGCAGTGGGACGACACCAATGGGTACTTGCGCCTGGACTCCACCACCAACACAGCTGAGTTGGAGGAGAGTTGGGCCCCGGAATGGGCCTCCGTCGTGGGTTACTGGCGCTTCAACGAAGCCGCCGGCTCCGCAACGGTGGCCGACGATTCCCCCGGGGCCTCCTACGCGGCCACGGTGGGGGCTGGTGTGACCTTGGGGGGCACGGGCCAGCTCAACGGCTCGGCCGACTTACCGGGCGCCGCCGGCGCTGAAATCATCACAGGGACGGGCCCTGGGCTCACCACGGCCGGCACGGTCGCGCTGTGGGTGAACGTGGCATCGTTTAACGGCGACGGCATCGTCATGCACCAGGGCCCGGCAGGCTCCGAGTCTTTCTCGATCCTCGCCACCGGGGATACCTTTTCCGCCACCGCCTACTGGGACGACGCCACCAGCACCACCGTCAGCGCCGCCGCCCTCGCGGGCCAGTGGTACCACGTGGCCCTGGCCTATGACGGTTCCGAACTCGTGCTCTACTTGAACGGACACCGCGCCGACGGTGCCGCCGCCGTGGGGAAAACCTTCGCCACCCCCGCGAACTCTCAGGTGGGCTTCGGGATATACACCGACGCGGGCAACCACTTCATTGGAGGTGTGGACGAGGCTGCCTTGTGGGACGCTGGCCTGGACGCCGATGAGGTGCATGCCCTGTACGAGCGCCAGTCGCCCGTTCACGCTGGGCTTTTGACCTCCCGGGTGATGGACGGTTTCGCCTCCCAGTCCTGGAGCTCCCTGGCCATGTTGACCACGCTCCCTTTCCACAAACCCTTGTCCACCTCCGCCGAGGACACCAGCGCCACCGGCGGCTACCTGGAGCTGTCCGGCGACCTGGCCTCGGGACTCACACACCTCTGGCGATTCGACGAAACCGCCGGGGCCGTAGCCGCGGACGCGGTGGGGGGCCTCGACGGCACCCTGGCCAACAGTCCGGGGCTCGACCAACCGGGGCGCTTTAACCGTGCCATCCGCCTGGATCGCGCCAGCGTGGACCACGTGGAAATCCCCACCCACGACTTAGGCAACCAGTTCACCTTATCCTTCTGGGCGAAGATAAATCGGACCACGACCCTGTGGCACACGCTGGCCTCCAACTCCGGCAGCGGGTCCGCCGCCGACGGGTTCCGCATCGGGCTTAACACCTGGACCACCGGGGATGGCCGCGTGAGTCTGGAGACCGGCAACGGGGTGGCGGGCAACGCCGCCACCACGCCGGTGGGACTCGCCACCCCGTCGGTCTGGCACCACTACGCCTTCGTGGTGGACCGCACCGCCGGCACAGCCCAGATCTGGGTGGACGGGGTCCGCAGCAGCACCGACGAAACCATCCGCACCGACTTCAACACCAGCGGCGTCATCCGCTTCGGGGCAACCCTCAACAACGCCGGCCCTTTCGACGGATTGCTCGACGAGGCAGCGACATGGTCCCGGGCCCTGGACGCAGACGAGGTCCGTCAGTTGTACCGCCGTGGAGCCAACCGGCTCAGATACCAGGTGAGAAGCTGCGCCAACGACGACTGCTCGGACCAAAACGCTTCCCCAAACCTGGGCTGGAAAGGCCCCGATGACACCGCCGCCTCGTGGTTCTCTGAGCTCCACAACACCACCAACAACGTGCAAGGGGACGCCCCTTTGGCGACGTCTCCCACCATGACCTTCGCCAACTTCACCACCGCGCCCCTGGTGGTGGCGGACAACCGGTACTTCCAGTATCGGGTGGCCCTGGAAAACGACGACGCCGGCACCGCCGTGTGCAGCTACGACGCCGTGGCCAGCGCCTGCTCCCCCGAGCTGCGCTCGGTGGTGGTGGGCCCCGCCCACTACGACTCCACCGCCCGTACCATCACCACCAAAGCTTCCCTGGGACGGGCCTACGTGCTGCTGGACAGCTTCGAGGAAACCGGCACCACCGACTGCACCGAGGGCGTGCGCTACGCTTTGAGCGCCGATGGCGACGACTTCCATTACTGGGACGGCTCGAGCTGGACGGCTTCAGCCGGATACGCCACCGCCAGCGATGCGGCTACCATCAATGACCACATCGCTAGTTTCCCCACCCAGGTGGGACGGGGAACCCTGCGGGTCAAGGCTTATCTCAAGTCCGATGGGGAAAGCGCCTGCGCGCTGGAAGGGATCAAGGTCACCGGGCGAAACTACTAGGCTCCTTGATTGCCCCGAGCTCTCCGACTTCCTCCCTTTATCGCTAGTCGCGTTTCCAGTGGACGTTACCTTCAGTAGTAACGGTTTGAGTGTGGAAAGAATTGCAACCCTCACGACGGGGGCGAGTTCAGGGAGTATGAACCTTACCCATTAATTGGAGGTTCCCATGAACAAGCTACTCGCGACCACCTTCCTCATCCTGGCTTCCGGCGCCCTCCGGGCTGCTTGCCCCAACCTGGAGGGTGTGTACGAAGTCAATTTACAGGGTGCGCGGCTCACCTCACGCATCAATGAATCCGCTGTGGCGCCGGGAACGTGCCTGTACAAGGGCAGGAAGGAAAATGCCTATGAAATCGACGCTAATCCCTTCCGCGTTTGGGTGAACTACGACGGCTGGTACGTTTCCAACAAAAACCCGGAGGACGTGCGTCCCGGTACCCAGCGCTTGGCCCTGATCTCCAAAGGGGAGAGCAACTGCGTGTACTCCAACGTCGTGTTGGGTAACCTGTCCCTGGCCCAGGCCAAAGAACAACTCCGTGCCGGAACTTTCGCCGGCAACCGCCCGAGTTTCTCTTTGGAGCAGCACCGTGCGACCTCAGCGAACACTTACGAACTCAACCCGGAAGGCCGCTCCGTGCGCACCCGGGACGAAGACTCCGACGTCACCAAAATGCGCCAAGAACTGTTGCGGGTCTTGCCGGACGGATCGATCTTTACACGCGATATCGAACGCTCCCATGGGCGCGTGCACTTCGCGTTCTTCCGGCACGACAATGAAGTGGCCTGTCTGTTCCGCCGCGTAGAAAATTAATAGGCCAGCCGGGGGGGAGGTCCCCCCGGCGCACCGCTTAAGCCCCCAGTACCCCCTCCAACTTGTCGAAGGATCCGGTCCAGCCCGCGGTCATACCGGGACGCTCGGCCACGAAGGCCTTGATTTCCGCAGTGGTGGTAGTGCCGTGGCCCTCCATCCGCACCGTCACCCGTGTTTGCGCTGGGCCCTCTTCGGTGAATGTTACCGTTACCAGCATGGCCTCGGGCCACACCGGCGCCATGGGGTGGCGGGAGACGCCACCGTGCTCGTCGCTGAAATGCTGGGTGTAGACCAGGCGCCCGGGCGCGATCTCCTGGTAGCGTAGCTTGCCATAGAAGCGCATGGAGCCGCCGTCGCCCATGAAAAAGAAGCTCTCGCCCCCCACGCGCACGTCGGCCCGTACGAAGCTCATGTCCATGCCAGTGGGGGGGAGCCAGCGGACCAGGTGTTCGGTCCTGGTCCACATCTCCTGTACTCGAGCCAAGGGTGCCTGGAAGCTGCGGTTGATGAGGAACACGTCCTTCCCGCTGTCTTCTTCCTCCAGGTACTCGCCCAAGCGGTCCCAGGTGGAGTCTCCCCCGGCCTGCTTGATGAATTTCTTGATCTCGGCGGCCGCCTCAGGCGTGGCCAGGGCCATGGTCATTTCCAGCTGCGTGCCTCCCTTCACGGCGGTGAACTCCATGGTCACGCGGAACAGGGGTGGGCGATCCTTGTGGCCGCCGTGGTCGTAAACCAGCCGCTTGTGCTCCACGACTTCGTGGTAGAGGGTGGTGTTGGGCATCTCCACCCCACCTGGGCCGTGCATCATGTAATCCCAGTGGCCCCCGGGACGCAGGTCCTTGCTGAAAGTGGTGATGCTCCAACCCCGCGGGCCCCACCATTTGGCGGCCTGGGCTGGGTCGCAGATGGCGTCCCACACGGCCTTCACCGGTGCGGCGTAGAAGCGGGTGAGGTAAAGTTCGTTGGGCTTATTTTTTGCGGCCATTCTTTCTTCCTTTCTTCTTTTGGTCGGCGGTGACGGTTTTTAAGTAGGCGTCGAGGCGGTCAAAACTTTCTTCCCAGAGAACTCGATAGTGCTCCATCCAGTCCGCCACGTCTTTAAGCGGCTCGGGACGCAAATGGCAGGAACGCCACTGCGCTTCCCGCGTCTTCGTGATCAACCCAGCCTTTTCCAGCACCTTTAGATGCTTGGTCACGGCGGGCAAGCTCATGGTCTTCAAAAAAGGGCGGGCCAGGTCAGAGACATTCGCTTCCCCATGGGAGAGCTGCTCCAACAACGCGCGGCGGGTTGGGTCAGCAAGGGCGGAGAAGGTCTGAGTCAGCTGGTCCACAATTAACTCCGTGGTTAATTAACTTACAGGTTAACTATAAGTCAAGCCGAGTCCAGCCAACAGAGAAATTTTCCTGGAAAAGGCCCTGGGCTATGGCTACGCCCAGTATTGCACCGGCTCTGTAGGATGGGCGGAGGTGGCGGGATGGAACGGGGCCAAGAGTGGACCAAGTTTTTGGATGAGGAGTTCCGTGGAAAAAGGCTTGGGAAGGAAAGCATCGAAGCCTGCCACCTTGATCCGCGATATGTCTTGGGGGTCAGTCAACCCGGAGCTAGCGATCACGGGAACCTTCGGATCTGCCAGGCCTTGCTCCCGGAGCTGCCGCAAAAAATAAAATCCGTCCTTTCCGGGCATCTCCAGGTCGGTAATGATCAAGTCCGGCTCCCAAGTGCGCACCAAATTCAAGGCGTGGTCCGCGCTCCCCGCATAGGCGACTTCCGCGCCCATCCCTGAGAGACATGCCTCCAGCATTTGGCCATTCTCAGGCGCGTCGTCCACCACCAACAGCCGCAAGCCGACGAGGGAGGGTAAGGGTGATGTGGGTTCCTCCCAGGTCTCATCCCGGCCAGTAGCTACCAGCGGAACAGTAAAGTGCAGAACGGCGCCGCCCTCCAGACCGTTCGTCGCCCAAATCCGTCCGGCATGGGCGTCGACGATCCCTTTGGCGATGGACAAGCCCAATCCTGTCCCCAGACTGGCCGTCTGTTTGGCCTGCCAAAATGCCTCAAAGATTCGAGGCCTGATGTCGGCCGGTATCCCCGGTCCACCGTCTTCCACGCTAAAATGTACTTCGCCGGGGGCCGTTACCGTGCGGATCACCACGGTGCCGCCCGCAGGCGTGAACTTGATGGCATTGCCCACCAGATTCCAGAGTACCTGCACGAGGCGGTTCTTGTCCCCGAGCACCGCCGGAAGGTCCGCGGGTGTGTTTAGAAGAAGCCTGACATCCTTCTCCTTCGCACGCGGGGCCAAGCCTTCCATGGCCGCATCCAGTATTTCCCGTGGGCTGGTGGGGGATGGCTCAACGGAAAAGCGGCCGGCTTCGATTTTGCCGAAGTCCAAGAGGTCGTTGATCAGCCGGGCCATCTGGCCAGCGGAACTCTTGAGTCGTTTGAGATTCGCCAACCGCCTCTCTTGTGAGAGCGTGGGAGATGCCAGGACAGTGGATGCCAACTCGATGGTGGTGACGGGATTGCGCAAGTCGTGGGAAACGATGGAGAGGATGCGCTCCCTCGCGGCCGTGGCGAGGCGGGAGCGTTCATACAAGAGCGAGTTTTCCAGGGAAACGGCCACGCGCCTCCCCAGCTCCTGGATGAATATCACTTCAGACGGTAGGGGCCAGCGACTGGGGCGAGTTCGTCCAAGTGCCATGAAGCCGAGGGCCCCATCGATCTGGAAGAAGGGAATCACAGCGAAGCCACTGATCCCGTCGGCGCGGATGGCCTCCGCCAGTGCGGCTAGCGCGCTGTGGGGCCGGGCGAAGGAGCGAGCCGTGTCACGGACGATGATCGGCCGAGAATGGAGAGCGGCTGGACACGATCCGGCTAATCGGCCGCGGCAGGTCAGAGTGTACAAGGCATCCGTGAGCGCCTTTGCGCGGTCGGGCGTGCGCGATGAGCATGCCAAATGGGCCCATTGTCCACCCCGCAGAATACCGATGATGGCCACGTCCGCTACTCCTTGGGCCAGGGAATCCACCATGCTGCGGATCCGCGGACCTGCCTCCAGATGCGTCTCGGCCGCACGGGCGAAAGTGGCGAGGAAGACCTGCTGGTCCTCCCATCGGCGGCGCTCCGTCATGTCGCGAATGGTGACGGTGACTTCGCCGTGGCTTTTGTCAGGGCTCAGACCGATGTCGAGGGGGATCTCGTGGCCGTCGCGATGAAGACCGACCAGTGATACGCGCGCGCCCATGGGCCTGGGCACGGGATGTCGCATGTAGGCTTCCCGCCAAGACACATGGTGGGCGCGAATTCGTTCGGGGATCAGCACTTCCACCGGACGTCCTACCAGTTCCGCAGGAGTGTAACCGAACATGGTCTCCACGCGCGGATTGGCCAACGTGATGATGCCGGCCTCATTCGCCGAGAGTATCGTATCGTAAGCAGTTTCCACCAGCGCGCGGAACTTATGTTCGGAGGCGGTGAGAGCATCCTCGGCGCGCTTTTTCTGGTCGATGTCCTCCTGCACAGCCACCAGCACCCTGCCGTGCACCGGGTGCTCGAAGATACTACATGTGGCCCGGCACCAGAAAGGCGTTCCATCCTTCTTGACGTTTCGAACCTCGTAAGTGTGCGCTCCTTGAGCGACAACGGAATCTATGATTTCCTTCGCCGCCTCACTGCCGCGGTAATTGAGTATGGCCACTGGTTTGTTCTGCAGTTCTCCAGATAGATAGCCGAAGATCGCCTCAAAACGCGGGTTAGCGTAAACGATGGTGGCATCGCTCTGGCGGACCAGGCAGACACCCTCTGCCATGTTGTTCAGGATGATGCCATGGAGGCTCAGTTGCGAGAGTCCCTGCACCTCCCAATGGAGCCGCTGCATGGCCTGGGCATTCCACCACAGAAAGAAGGTGTATGCGGCGAAGGTGGCGCCTACCAAGTAGGCTGTGGCGGTTGTACTCAACCCCGCCAACCGGCCCAGGAGTACCACAGTGGTCAGCAGGGCGATGGTCCAGGACAAAGCCTTCCAGGTGGGGGTGAGTGTCCCGTCGGCGGCGGGGCGAGGCTGGGGCTTCATGTAACTCCAATGTGGCGAGCTTTATGTTTGTTCACAGCACGACGCTGATGTCGTCTTTCACTTGCGTAATGCCCGGAGCGGACCAAGCGGCTGCCTCGGCGGCATCGCGCTCAGCATAGCTGGTGACTTTTCCCTTGAGCGTGACGGTGCTGCCCTCCAAATCCACTTTGATTTCCCCTGGGTTAAGACGGGCCCTTTGGATGGCGTTGCGAATTTTGAGTTTAAGCCCTTCGTGGGCCTCTGGTTGGACCAGTTTGATGAGGTTGATGACACTGCGGACACCCATGAGGGCCTTGACCGAGTTGTAGGCCGCGTCTTTCTGATACTTCCATGAGGCGGATCCTTGGAGAGTGATGACCCCGTCATTGACCAGCACTTTGATACCCTCTGGAACCAAGGTGTTCCAGAGCAGGACGTTGATGGCGGCCCTCGCTATGTCATCGTCGCCCCGCTCGTAGGCCGGGAGGAGCTTCACTTTCAAGTGGTCAACCACGGCGCGTACGCCCGTAACCCGGAATGCGGCTTTTTCCGCTCGCCCCTTGTCAGCGTGGCTGGGAACTGTGCCATCAAGTTCAACCACCCCGTCATTCACGGAAACCCCAATGGCGTGGTGGGCCACGCTCGCATCCCATTTAAGTTCCTCCATCACGTCTTGTTGCAATTGACCGTCTGATTTCATGGGCTTCCTCCTGGTAGTTCTGCACGCAGGCTAGTCCTCAGCGGCCCGCGGGGGGGATGACCGGCATCAGCTTCCACGGCCGTCTATCGCTTGTCTCCTGGCTTCTCCGGAGCTCCTGCCTCTAGGAAAACGATCCATTCCTGACTAAGATCATGGTTTCCGGATTCAGGCGGGGTTATCCATGAACGAAATGACATTCGACGCCCTATTCGAGCACTCGTCCATGGGGATCATCTTCTCCAATGAGGCCGGCGTGATCGAGAAGGCCAACCCATGGGCCTCCAAGATTTTCGGATATGGCCACGGTGAGCTCATCGGCCAATCCATCGAGGTCCTGATCCCCCCCCACCTGCGGGAGCGGCATGTCCAATACCGCCGCCACTACAACGCCAACCCCCAACCCCGGGGCATGGGGAGTAACCTTAACCTCATGGCAGTTAAGAAAGACGGGAGCCTCTTTCCCGTTGAGATCAGCCTCACGTATTTCGGAGAGACGGGCAAACGGCACATCGTGAGCTTCGTCAACGACATCACCGAGCGCAAGCGCGCCGAGAACGACCTGCGCCGCCTCACCGAGGAACTGGAGAGCAAGGTCACGGAGCGCACCAAGGAACTCTCGGACGCGCTCTTGGAGCTGGGCCACACCAACGAAGGCCTGCAGCAGGAGATGGAACAACGTAAGCGCGTCGAGGAGCAGCTACGCGGGATGTGGGAGCGGGAGAAGGAACTCAGCGAGCTCAAGTCACGCTTCGTCTCCATGGCCTCCCATGAGTTCCGCACCCCTTTAGCGGGCATCCTGACCTCGGTGTCCTTGATTGCCAAATACCCCCGCACGGAAGACGAGCCCAAGCGGGACAAGCACGTCCAGAGCATCAAGCGTTCGGTGAAAAACCTCACCGCCATCCTCAACGACTTCCTCTCACTGGACAAGCTCGACCAGGGCAAGGTGGCGGCGAGCCCCGTGGCCTTCGATGCAGCCGCCTTCATCAACGAGACGGTGCAGGAGGCCCAGGAAACCGGCAGCGGATCCCATCCCCTGGAAGTGGAGGGGGAGGGAAGGCTCGACGTCGTCATGGATAAAGACATGCTCCGAAACGTGTTGGTGAACCTCTTGTCCAATGCCTTCAAATACTCCCCCGACGGCAAACCCATCACGGTCGCCTTCCGCGGTGAGGGTGACCGGCTGGTCCTGGACGTGCGGGACCGGGGCATGGGGATCCCCCTCGATGAGCAGAAGCATCTTTTCGAGCGCTTCTTCCGCGCCACGAACGTCATCAACTTGCAGGGAACCGGGCTCGGCCTCAACATCGTCAAGCGCTACCTGGACCTGATGAAAGGGGAGATCTCCTTCACCAGCGTGCCAGGCGAAGGAACAACGTTCACGGTTACGTTACCAAGAGGGCAGGCATGAAAAAGATTCTGGTCATCGAAGACGACACCACCATGCGGGAAAACACCGCGGAGATCCTGGAGCTGGCCCATTACAAGGTTACCACCGCTTCCAACGGCAGAGTGGGCTGTGCTATGGCCAAAGAACAACTGCCAGACCTGGTGGTGTGCGACATCATGATGCCCGAGCTCGACGGCTATGGCGTCCTCCACGTGCTCTCCAAGGATCCGCGTACCGCCTCCATCCCGTTCATCTTCCTCTCCGCCAAGGCAGAGAAAAGCGAGGTGCGCAAGGGGATGGAACTGGGGGCGGACGACTACCTGACCAAACCCTTCGAGGACACCGACTTGCTGAATGCCATCGAGGCCCGCCTGCGCAAGGCCGAGGCCATTCGCCGGGAGTACTCCCGCGACGAGGCTGGATTCCAGCTTTTCCTGGAGGAGGCGGGCGGGCTCAAAGAGCTTCAGGGCCTGTCCCGTGGTAAGCCGGCCGCGCGCTACAAGAAAAAAGAAGTGGTGTTCCACGCCGGGGACATTCCCGCGTACGCCTACTTCATCGTCAAAGGCAGCGTGAAGACCTACAAGGCCCATGACGACGGCAAGGAGTTCATCACCAACATACACAAGGCGGGGGATTTCTTCGGGCATGTTCCCCTGTTTGAAGGCAAACCCCATGCCGATTCCGCCCTGGTGCTGGAAGAGAGCGAGATCCACAAGATCCCCAAGGAAGACTTCCTGGCCCTCATCCACCGCAACCGGGACGTGGCGGCGAGCTTCATCAAGTTGCTATCCAATCGGCTGGAGGAGCAAGAACGCCAGCTCCTGCGGCTGGCCTATGATTCGGTCCGCAAGCGGACCGCCGAGGCCCTGCTCGGGCTCACCCGCTCGTCCACCGACGCCGCCAAGGCCATCCGGGTCACGAGGGAGGACTTGGCAAGCCTCGTGGGCACCGCCACGGAGACCGTCATACGCTGCCTCGGGGACTTCAAGGAAGACGGCTTCATCGGGGTCAACGGCCGCGAAATCACTGTGCTTGATCCGGAGGGGCTCGCCGACGTGCAATGATGAAGCATGACGCCGGTCATTTGCGCCCAGCCAGGGGGCGGCTAGCATGGGGGAATGAAGCGCATCCTCGTCGCCACTGATTTTTCCCCCGCCGCCCGAAGGGCCCTTGAAGCCGCGCTGGCCCGCTTCCCCTCCGCCCAGCGCTTTAAAGTCACCCTCCTCAACGCCTACCTGGTGCAAGAAACCGACCCCCAGTTGGTCCTGGAAGCCAACGACCGCATGAAGCAACGGTCGCGGGAAGGGTTGGAGAGGGAGAAGGCCTGGCTGCAGGAGAAAGGGCTTGCCGCGGAAACCCTTTCCCAAATGGGATCACTTCCCAACGTCCTGGGCCGCCTGCTTGAGCGCGAAAAGCCTGACCTGGTCGCTATGGGGCTGGGACCCGACGTAGGATCAGTGGAAGGTCTGCTGGAGAAACGCGGCATCCCCCTGGTCATTGCCTTCGCCCCTTAGAAAACTGACATTTGTCATAAAATGGGGCAGGCGCGCTCATGGGAAGCGCATGGCACCCGTCATAGGATGCTGGGAATAGGAGGTTCCCGTGAGATTCGCCCAACGCACTTTGATTGCCCTGGATCTTGACCAGAAAGACCATGTGGAACAGCTCAAAAGCCTGAGAGGGCTAGGTTTCCTTGAGCACAGCGAGATCCATCTGGTGTATGTTTTCCGAACCACCAGCATGTCCTTGGGGCTCGGCCGCTTCCCCCTAGTTTTTCCCACACCTGAAGACCAAAAGCTCATTGAGGAAGCCATCCTCGCGGGTCTGCAGCACGCCTACAACACCCAGCTTGAACCCAAGCCCGGCCAAAAGATCATCACGCGGTGCCTATTCGGCGAAGACCCTAAGGACGTCGCCTTGGCCTACGTCAAAGACCACGCCATCGATCTCACGGTGGTGTGGGCAAGGGAGAAGCGGGGAATCTTCGAGAGCTCTTTCAGCAACCATCTGGCGAAGCATTCCCGTGCCCACACCCTCATCCTTAAACACATCTAGACCAAGGGAGCGCCATGCAAACGACACCGGAATTGACCACCGTCATCAAGCCCCGTCATGCGGCGATCACAGCGCTCCCGGAGGAGGAGTGCCGTGCCCTGCTTAAAGAGAACGTCTTCGGCCATCTTGGCTGCCACAGCGGAAAGGAAGTCTATGTGCTCCCCATCTCCTATGTTTACGAGGACGGTTACATTTACGGCCATAGCCGCGCGGGTAAGAAGGTAGCGATGATGCGCAAGAAACCCCAGGTCTGCCTGCAAGTGGAGGATGTCCAGGACCACTTCCACTGGAAGAGCGTGATTGCCTGGGGAAAATATGAGGAGCTTAAGGGAGACGAAGCTGCCGCGGCCATGCGCCGGTTGATGAACGAGTTCAGCCGGCGTGATGATGGGCCGCGCATGTCGTCCTTGGTGACCAATTTGGCGGCCGAGTTGGATCATGCCATCGTCTACCGGATTAAGCTCTCGAGAATCACTGGCCGGGGCGAATCCTAAAAACTGCCCTACTCTTGTGGTGAGAGGGGGAGGAGATGGTTATGCCCATTTCCTCCCTCAGGGACGCAAGTTTTTCCCACTCGTTTCGCCATGCCCACCTGATTTCCGAAGCCTAATGCCTCTGTGCCCTATCCCTAGGCCTGCAGTATGGCCCTCCATGATCGCGCCCTGCCCCGTCTCCCAATGCACCTT
>CAYNPO010000018.1:0-70620 GCA_964399165.1 uncultured Bacteriovoracaceae bacterium
ACCAATTGAACTCCTCCTCGCTCATGCCCTTCCATGCGTAGACGGGAATGCCGGCGGCGGCGATGGCGGCGGCCGCGTGGTCCTGGGTGGAGAAGATGTTGCAGGAGGACCAAGTGACCTCGGCGCCGAGCTCGGTGAGGGTCTCAATCAGAACAGCGGTCTGAATGGTCATGTGGAGGCAGCCGGCGATGCGGGCGCCTTTCAGGGGCTTGCTCTTGCCGTACTCGGCCCGCAGGGCCATGAGCCCGGGCATCTCGGCCTCGGCCAGTTCGATCTCCTTGCGGCCCCACTCGGCGAGCCCGATGTCCTTGACCTTGTACTTCAGGCGGGCGGAGTTACCGTAGCTGGCTTCAGAGAAGTGGGCCTTCATAAACATCCTTTTCCTCAGAGAGGAGGTCTGCTAGATTGCGCTGGATTTTGTGCGCTTAAGCTAACACCAACCCCCTGTCCTATCAAGGCGGAAGCCCTTGGAAAAACACCGTTTCGAGTACTTCGCATCGTGCCCCACCGGGCTCGAGGACCTGTTGGCGGTGGAACTCACCTCCCAAGGGGCCGAAACCCTGAAACCCCAGAGAGGGGGAGTCGCCTTCACCACCCAGAGTAACCTGGTGCCGCTGAAGGCCGTGCTGCGCTCGCGCACCGCCAGCCGCGTGTTCAAGCTGCTCTACAGCTTCGAGTGCCACAACGAAATGTCCATGTACCAGGAGTTGGCGGACATCAAGTGGAAGTCCCTGATGGACGTGTTCCAGACCTTCCGCCTGACCACCATCTACGGCAAGCTCCCCATGCCCCGCGAGGTCTTCACCAATTCGCAGTTCACCACCCTCAAGGCCAAAGACGCCATCGTGGACTGGTTCAACCACAACTCCGGCCGCCGCCCCAGCGTGGACAAGGACCGGCCGGATGTGTCGTTCCTCCTGCGGGTGGATGACGTGGGGGAAGGGCTCTACCGCGTTCAGCTCTTGCTCGACCTGTGCGGAAATCCCCTCAGCCAGCGGGACTACCGACGGGCCAAGACCGAAGCCCCGGTGAAGGAGAACCTGGCCGCAGGGATCCTCATGCTGCTCGGCTGGGATCCCGCCAAGGAAGGACTGGTGGATGGGTTGTGCGGTTCGGGCACCTTCCTCATCGAGGGTGCGCTCATCGCAGGCGATATTTCCCCCCAGTTCCTCAAGCTCCGCGCTTGGCGCAAGGGCCAGCGTCCCTGGGCCTTCCTATCCGCCCAATGGTTCACCAAAGACTCACGCCTGGAAGAGGATTTCCGCGCGCTGGCGGAGGAAACCTTGCGCTCCGACGAGGCCGGCTTCGGCCGATTGGCGGAACTCAAACCCACCCTCACAGGCGGGGACGCCGATCCAGGCGTACTCATCTCCGCCAAGGAAAACGTAAAGGCCGCGGGTCTATCCGCGTTGGTCCCCCTGGTCCACATGCGGGCGGAAAATCTCCCCTCCCCTTCAAAACCCAGTCTCTTTGTGTGCAACCCGCCCTACGGCGAGCGCCTCCAGCCGGGCGAGGAAGATGCCCTGCGCGGGCTCTACCACGCCCTGGGAGAGAACTGGAAGAAGAACTGGAAAGGGCATCGTGCAGCCGTGCTGACCGGCAATCTCCCCCTGCTGAAGTCCATCTCATTGCGAACCTCACGCCGGATCACGCTGTACAATGGGGACATTGAATGTCGGGTGGCGGAGTACCGCCTGTTCTGAGGGGCCGAAAGCGACTCAGATCTTGGATTCCAGCTTGATGGCCAACTGGGGCGAAGCGAACTGCATCAAGGCCTTCTTGTTGGCGACCTTGTTGTAGTGCTTGTCGGAGCGGCTGAAGAAGTAGTTCTGCACATCCTGGTCTTTCAGGAAGATGGTGTGCCCCTTGGTGTCGAACTTCCGGAGCACGAACTCGCTGTCCAGGAACAGGATGTCGCGGATGGTGAAGTTCTTCGCCACGTACATGATCACGCAGTAGTCGGAGAGCTCGGCGAGGCTCTTCTTGATCTTCACGCCTTTGGGGGAGGTCGCGTCGTGCCAGTGCACCTTCACCTCGACCACTTTGCCGTCATCGGTGGTGAAGTCGAAGCCGCGCTGGCTGGAGGACTTGATCTGGTTGAGGCCGAAGATGATCTTGGCGTACCACTCCCCCAGCTGCACGGGCAGGTTCTTGCCGTTGATCACGACCTTGTGGTCTTTCAAAATCTGATGGGTCTTGTGGACCACCTCTATGGTGTCGAAGATGGTCTTCTGGTCTGGGTAGTGCAGGATGCCCAGGTGCTTGCCCACCTTGGTAGAGAGCCGCTTCTGGAACTGCTTCTGGTACCAGTCGTCAAAGGAGTGTAGCTCGAGAAAGTCGTAGGAGCTGTAAACGAAGCCGAGCGCCTTCAGCTGCGCCACGCTGGTCAGCTCCGGAAGGTGCTTCTGGAGATAGCCCCAGGGCACGAATTCATGTTCGGACGCCCCCATGACGAAGACGGCGTCTTTGTCATAGTCGGTCGTCCCATGGGTCTGACCGGAAAACTCCCGGGCGAGCCCATAGACTTTTTCTTTCAGCACGGGGAAATCACCTTAATCCAAAATCCCTTTGATTTTAGCACTGACGCGCTCAAACCTCCAGGGTGGTGACGTCCTCCTGATAGTCCGTGATGGTCTTTGCGTAAGACAAGTTGTGCACCAGGTAGTGGGCGCAGTAAGTGCGGAAGTCGACCATTTTCGATTCGTAGTAGGCCTTGTCCGCGGGTGAGGCGCCGTTCAATTTGGACTGGGCCACCTTGGCCGACTCCATGAGCCTCCACGCCACCACCATTTGGGAAGCGAATTGCAGAAAGTCTGTGCTGTGCTGCAATACCAGATTGTACTGGTTTTTCTGAGCAAGGCCGGAGATATGCTGCACCACGGCCTGTGCCGACATGAGAACTTTGCCGAACAGGTCTTTCTCTTTCTTGAACACGGATTCGTCCAACGAACCCACCGACGCCACGATCTCCTGGGAAAGGGCGCTGAGGGATTTCCCCCCTTCCTTGAGGATCTTACGCATGACGAAGTCGATGGCCTGGATGCCGTTGGTACCTTCGTAAATAGTGCCGATCTTGGTATCGCGAACGAACTGCTCGATGCCGTACTCGGTGCAGAAGCCATAGCCGCCGTGGGCCTGGAGCGCGTCCACGGCCACCTGGAATCCCTGTTCCGTGCAGTAAGACTTACAGATCGGGGTGAGGAGACCGATCAGGCCTTCGTACTTGTGGTCACCGGTTTCTTGTACTTTGTCGAAAAGGTCGGCGGTGTACAGCACCAGCGCGCGCATGCCCCGGGACATGGCCCGCATGCGCAGGAGGTTACGGCGCACGTCTGGGTGGTGGACGATCTCCTTGCCGAACTGCACCCGCTCGCGCACGTACTTGTCCGCCATCATGTAAGCGAGGTTGCCTTGGCTCTCGCCCTGGACGCCACAGTAGAGGCGGGCCTCGTTCATCATGATGAACATGGTGGCCATGCCGTCGCACTCGTCCCCGATGAGCCATCCTTCCGTTTCGCCGCCTTCACCGAACTGCAGCTCGCAGGTGGCGGAGGCGTGGATGCCCATCTTGTGCTCGATCTTGGAGCAGACCACGTTGTTGGAGGCGCCCATCGAACCGTCGTCGTTGACCTTGTACTTGGGGACCACGAACAGCGAAATGCCCTTGGAGCCCTCGCCGCCCTTGGGGGTGCGAGCAAGAACCAGGTGCACGATGTTCTCGTAAAGGTCGTTGTCGCCCGAGGAAATGAAGATCTTGGTGCCCTTGATGGACCACTTGCCGTTGGGCAATTGCTTGGCGGTGGACTTCAGGGCGCCCACGTCGGAACCAGCGCCGGCCTCGGTGAGGCACATGGTACCGCCCCATTGGCCGGTGACCATTTTCTCGATGAAGGTCTTCTTGAGGAAGTCGTCGCCCTTCATGCGGATCACGTTGAGGGCGGAGCGGGTGAGGCCGAAGTACATGGTCCAGGCGCAGTTGGCGCCGGTGGCGAGGGTCATGCACGCGGTGTAGAGCGCCTCGGGCACGGCGGTGCCGCCGATGTCGGCGTTGAGGCCCAGCAGGAACCAGCCGTTCTCGTAGAACGTCTTGTTGAGTTGGTGAAAGGCGGGATAGACCGTGACCCGTTTGTCACCGTGGTGCTTAACGCCGTACTGGTCGGAGGCCTCGCGGGTGGGGAACACCTCATTCTCGACGAACTTCAGGTACTCATCCAGGATGCCACGGCAATCCTGTTCGCCGAGCCCGAAGCTCTCCAGCCGCTGAACTTGAAGCAGTTCAAAGAGATTGAAGTTGATGTCGCGCATGTCGGCCCGGTACTTCGCCATGGTGTCTCCTGGGGAAATCAAAGATTCTCCTAGGATAACCGCGGGTGGAAGCGGGGGCCATAAGCGGCTTTTTCCAGACCGGCGAGGTCAAATAAGAAGCCCCGCGGGTGCGGGGCTTCTCGGAGGAGGACGGGGCTGAAGAGGTTACTGGACCAGAGCGCCTTCCAGGTATTTGATGGCGCCGCTCTGCATGTCCTGCACCACGATCGGGTTGAGCAGAAGGGGCAGTTTCGGGCTGACCACGTAGCGTTTGGTGATCTGGTTGGAGAAGCCTTGCTTTACGTCCACCACGTAGGCGGCGTAGGTCTTGCTTTGAAATACCACGTTCGAGCGGCGGATCTGGGCGACGCTGCCGGCCTGAACGCCCATGAAGGCCATCAGTTCGGGGTCGGAAGCCGGGTCATAGATGCCCTGGACCAGGCCTTCCGGGGTGTAGTCGTTGCAGTCGTCCTCGCCGGACTCGATGGCGCCGTTGGGCAGGACCATGATGAATTCGCAGTCCGGTGAACCAAAGCTTGAGCCCCAGCTGAAGTTCAGATCGATGCCCAGAAACTCGAAGGTGGACTGGGACATGCCGTTGATGTCGATGAAGCGGAATGTCTGTCCGTTGCTCAGGCCCTGGGTGGCGGTCTTGTTGGCCAGGTCTTCCTTGATTTCGTCCAGCTCGCTGGCGGGGATCAAGCCGCCCACGTTGACGTTGCTGTAGTTGCTGTCGTCGTTACCGCCGGACGAGCCGCTTTTCTTGCCGCAAGCGACGGAGAAGGAGCCGAGGGCCAGTACCAACAAGTAGGTGGTCAGGGTTGAAGTTTTCATAAGTCCTCCAGGCGTGAGCCAAATATTCGATTTAGGTGTCTGCCCTTCCTATATCCAAATCCCGTGCCAAACCGGGGGTCCTGGGTTCGGGGGGTTATGTAGGAATTACCTGTCAAAACCTTAGACACCCCTGTAAACCCCCGCCTAGACTGGGGGCACCCGGAGGTTTCCATGTCTTATGTCCTCATGGGGTCCGTGACCTCACCCTTCGTCCGCCGCATGCGCCTGCTCATGGAAGGCATCCCCCACGAACTCAAGACCATGAACATCTTCGAAGCGACGGATGCCCAGGAATTGCACCGGGTGAACCCCATCAACCAGATCCCGGTGCTTTTAGATGGAGGGAAGCCCGTATGGGATTCGCGGATCATCTTCAACCACCTGAATGCCAAACACTCCTTGCTGGCCATGGACCTGGAAAAAGAAAACCGCCTCACCGGCATCGAGCGCGCCTTGGACGCCGGCATCACCTTGTTTTTGATGAAGCGCTCGGGCATGGACACCACGCAACCCTTCATGTTCGTGCAACGGCAGAAGGAGCGCATCGACTCCGTGCTGGATTGGATCACCCCTTGGGCCTCTACCGAAGGGGCGCGCACATGGGATTTCCAAAGCATGAGCCTGTACACGGCCCTGGATTGGATGGGGTTCCGCGAGATCCACCCGGTGAACCGCCCGGCGCTACTTGAGTTCATGCGCGCCCACGCCCATCGCCCTTCCGTGCAAGCGACTGACCCCCGCAAAGGCTGATTCATGGATTACGCACCTTTGATCGACCACACCCTGCTTAAGCCCGAAGCCACGCGCACACAAATCCGGCGGTTATGCCAGGAGGCGCGCGAGCACAAGTTCTGCAGTGTGTGCGTTCCTCCTTATTATGTGCCCCAGGCCGCCAAGGAACTCTCCGGCTCCAGCGTGAAGGTGTGCACGGTGGTGGGCTTCCCCCTGGGCTACTCCCCCACTGCGGTCAAGGCCGCAGAAACTAAGTGGGCGCTGGAGCACGGGGCCCAAGAAATCGACATGGTCATGAACGTGGCCGCCGCCAAATCCGGCGAGTGGGACGCGGTGGAGTCCGACATTAAGCTGCTCGCCGAGATCTGCCACAAGTCCGGGGCGATCCTTAAAGTCATCCTTGAGACCTGCCTCCTCACCGAGGCGGAGAAAGAAGAAGCGTGCAGGCGCGCCTGGGCAGCGGGCGCGGACTTCGTGAAAACCTCCACTGGCTTTTCCTCCGGCGGGGCCACGGTCGCGGACGTCGCGCTCATGCGCAAGATAGTGGGACAGAACTTGGGTGTGAAGGCCAGCGGCGGGATCAAGGACGCCGCCGTGGCAAAGGCCATGGTCGAGGCGGGGGCCACACGCTTGGGCACCAGCTCGGGCGTTGCCATCGTGGCGGGAAAACCCGGCTCGGCCAGCTACTAACGAAACGCGAAGTGAAGTAAGGCCTGGTCGTGGCTTGAACCTTCAATTCCCACGCGACGTTTGGCGACCAGCTTCCCCTCCAGTCTTTTCTTTAGGGGCTTAAGGCGCACCTTGCCCGAAAACGCGTCCTGCCCCTGGAGGCCCCGCAAGAATTCTTTCTCGCTGTCCGACCAACGCAACATCGGATGTCCTGCGGGCAGGGCGCCCAGGCCGACGCCTTCCCCCCTCACGATCTTCATGATCGCTACCCCACTCCCCCCCTGGCCATCCAGTTGGCGGATCAAGATGCCGCCGTGGATGCCCGCGGAGGAGTTTCCGCAAGTGAGGTCCAGGCCGCTGTAGCGCGGGGAGCGCAGCGACTCGTGGTTGCGGGCGGTGTGGACGTACCACCGTCCGGCCACCAACTGGATAGGATGGCAGTGGTTGGCGGAGTCGCAATGTCCCGGTGAGTTCACGTAAAACTCAAGCGCGGTGATGGCGTGTGAACCGTGCGGTCCCACCAATTTCCAGCCTGACATGATGTCGAGTGCCAGCGCAGACGCCTTCGCGTCCGGCGGGAAGTCGGCCAAGGTGAAGCGAAGCCCGAGGAGCTTCACGAGCGCTGGGAGCGCACCTTGGCCCAAACCATGGTGTCGCACAGCTTGCCGTTGATGCGGATGTTGTCTTTGAGAGTGCCCTCGAGCTTGAAGCCGAGCCGCTGCTCGGCATCAACCACTTTGTATTGGGCCTCGGCCTCGGTCAGCACGTGCTTGTGCAGGCGCAACCGCTCGGTGCGGAGCTCTTCGGGCAGGCGGGGCATCAGACCCCCTTGAGCTTCACCAGGCGGAGCTTGCCCACCTTCAGGATCTTCTCTTGGCCATTCTCGAGGGTGTACTGCTCGGTCGCGTGGGCCGCGCCGTCAAACTTCACGGCGTTCTGCTTGATGAGCCGGCGGCCTTCGCCGTTGGAGGCGGTGAACTTGAGTTCCACCATGAGTTCCAGCAGCGAGTGAGTGCCGGCGGGGCGTTCCACCACCTCGATGTCGTCCAACACCTGTTTCTTTGAGAAACGCGCCTCGAATTTGTCGCGCTCCTCTTTGCCGGCGGCCTGCCCGTGGTAATAAGCGGTGATTTCCTCGGCCAGGTCCTTCTTGGTGACCATGGGGTGGCGGGAGCCGTCCGCGAGGCCCGCGAGAATCGCATCGACTTCCTGGGCGGGACGGCGGGACAACAATAGCCAGTACTTCTTCATCAGTTCATCTGAAATGGACATGAGCTTGCCGAACATGTCGGTGGCGGTGTCGGTCAAGGCGATGTAGTTGTCCATGGACTTGGACATCTTGTGCACGCCGTCCGTGCCCTCGATCAGCGGCATGGTGAGGATGCATTGGGATTCTTGGCCGTACGCGTTCTGCAGATGGCGCCCCATCATCAGGTTGAAGGTCTGGTCGGTACCGCCCAACTCGAGGTCCGCCTTCAGGTGGACCGAGTCGTAGCCCTGGAGCACGGGATAGACGAACTCGTGCAGGTAGATGGCCTCCTGGTTGCCGTAGCGTTTGGAGAAATCGTCCCGCTGGAGGATGGCGCCCACGGTGGCCTTGGCCATGAGTTGGATGAGGTCAAGGCCGGAGAACTTGCCCAGCCATTCGCGGTTGAACACCACGTGAGTCCTGGACATGTCGAGCACCTTGCCCACTTGCTCCTTGTAGGTGGCGGCGTTGGCGCGCACGTCGTCCTCGGTGAGGATGGGGCGGGTCTTGTTCTTACCCGTTGGGTCGCCGATTTGGGCGGTGTAGTCGCCAATGAGGAAGTAGATCTCGTGGCCGAAGTCCTGTAGCAGCCGCAGCTTCTGCAGCACCACCGTGTGGCCCAGGTGGATGTCAGGGCGGGAGGGGTCCGCGCCGAACTTGATCTTGAGCGGCTTCTGCTTCTCAAAGCTCTTCTTGAGCTTCTTCAAGAATTCCTCTTCGGGGAGGATTTCATGGCAGCCGCGCTTGAGTTCGCGGAGTTGGTCTTCGGGGGAAACGGTGATGATAGACATGGGCCCCATCATACTAAAACCGGCCACTTAGGGCAGGCATTTCCAGGCGGTTAACGCTCTTCAATGTAAGAAAATAACAGCACATCGCGGCGCGTGATCCACCTGTAAACACAAAGTGAATACCCATTTCGGCAGGAACATCCTTCTATTGGGAAACGGGCAGGGCCGGATAATGGATGCATACCCGGACTGCAAGGACGCAGACGCGTGTCGATCAAGGAGGATCGTGTGTTCATCAAAGCCGCCGTGGCAGCCAGCCTCGCCATAACCAGCGCCCATGCAGCCGACGTCATTGCCCGCTTCGACGCCCCCTTAGAGGGAGTGAAGCTCCAAAAGGTCTTGGCCTCCGGGTTCGAGGTGAAGGAAGTCCTGGTGAAGGACATGAACATCTACCTCCTGCGTGACCTTTCCAAGAATTCCAGTGCCGCCGCTTCTTTGAACAAGGCCGGCTTGATGGAAGGCATCGACAAAGTGATGGCCGACCAGCAACTCACCTTCCGCGGCCGCTCCCCCAGCGACCCCGGCTTCGCCCAGCAGTACGGCATGGCCAAGATCGAGGCCCCCGAGGCCTGGACCCGCGGCACCGGTGGGCAGAACGGCGACCGCGAAGATGTGGTCGTGGCCGTGGTTGACGGCGGTGTGGACGTGAACCACGAGGATCTGCGCGGCAACATGTGGGTCAACGCCGGCGAGACGGCCGGAAATGGCGTTGATGACGACAACAACGGCTACATCGACGACGTCTACGGCTGGAACGCCTACAGCAACAACGCCAACATCCCCGCCAACGGGCATGGTACCCACGTAGCCGGCATCGTCGGCGCCGAGGGCGACAACGGCAAGCACGTAGCCGGCGTGAACTGGGACGTGAAGATCATGGGCGTTGCGGCTTCTTCGGGCCAAACTTCCGTGGTGCTCAAGGGCTATGGCTACGTGCTTGCCCAGAAAAAGCGCTGGATCGCCAGCAATGGCAAGGAAGGCGCCAACGTGGTAGCCACCAACTCCAGCTTCGGCGTGGATGGTGCCGACTGCACCGAGCGCGACTACGGTCTGTGGAACGACATCTACGCCGAGATGGGCCGTCACGGCATCCTCTCCGCCGCCGCCACCGCCAACGTGGGCTGGGACGTGGATAAGGAAGGCGACGTGCCCACCACCTGCGACACTCCTTACCTGATCGGCGTGACCAACACCGACCGCAACGACAAACTCAACCGCGGCGCCGCCTGGGGCATCAAGCACGTTGACCTCGGTGCCCCCGGCACCGATGTGTACTCCACCTACCCCGGCAACACCTCCCGCAACCTGACCGGCACCTCCATGTCCACCCCCCACGTGGCCGGCGCCGTGGCTTTTCTCCACAGCGTGGCCTCCAACCGCTTCACCCAGCTGAGCAAGAGCAACCCGGGGCAAGCCGCCTTGGAGTTGAAGAACATCATGCTCTCCACCGTGGATAAAATCCCCGACCTGGCCGGCAAAAGCGTCTCCGAGGGCCGCCTCAACCTGAAGAAAGCTGCCGAGGCCATCGCCAACTTCTGATCCCTTCCCGGCATAATTCCTGAAAGGGGCGCTACGGCGCCCCTTTCTTTTTTAAGGATGGGCAGCGCAGAATCATGCCATGGAATACACACCGGCGGATTGGGCGCTCATCATACCCAGCGGAGCTGCCATCAGCGCGCTGGGAACCCTCGTTGGAATCGGGGGTGGCGTCTTCATGGTCCCCATCCTGGTCCTAGTCTTGGGAGTCCCTCTCAAGGCGGCCGTCCCGGCGGTCACGCTTTGCATGTTTCCCTCGGCACTCCTCTCGTCGCTCTTTAACGCCCGCCGCGGCCTGATTGACTACCGCGCGGCCGCCGCACTGGAGTTTCCGACGCTATTCGGTGCTGTGGCGGGAGCGGCGCTGACGGCAGTCTTGCCTGTTCGTCCGCTGGAGGCCATCTTCGCCGTGTTCGTGGGCTGGATGGCATCCCGTTTCATACGTCCCCTGCGCACGGCCGGTCCGAGCTTGGTTGAGCGCTTCAACCATTGCCGTCCAGTTTGGAGACGGCCCATGGCAAACGGCGGCTCTTACACCATAGGGGTCCCCGCCGTCCTGAGTTTCGGTTTCGTCTCGGGCCTGATGGCAGGATTGTTCGGCGTGGGTGGCGGGGTGATCAAGACCCCCGTCATGCTCAAGATCTTCCGCATGCCCCCCCGCCATGCGACAGCAACGGCGCTCTTCATGATCGTGTTCACCAGTGCGACGGGATCAATTTCCCATTGGCGTCTGGGTAACCTCGATTGGCACTTGGCACTCCCCCTTTGCGTGGGGTTCACGGCGGGATCCCTCATAGGCAATACCTTTGGCCAGAGACTCAAAAACGAAGCACTCCCGAAACTTCTGGGCTACACGCTGGCGCTGGCCTCGTTGACCATGCTCGCCAGGGTGGCCCTGGGGATGCTCAGAACGTGACCACCACGCCTGCGCCGGCCCCACCATCGGGACGCAGTAAAGGAAGGACGTCCATGGCGACGGGGGGGTCGGCGCGACGGATTTTTCGCTCGAGTTTCCTCAGGCGCCGGCGGTGCCTCCACGGCGCGCCCCAAACGTCGGCGATTTCCCACACCCTGAACCCCACGTAACCAACCAGGCCCCCGAGGAGCAGCACTTCGTTGGGTCCCGTGCATTCATTGTCGTCATTGCGCAGGATCTTCCCGGTGCAGTCACCCGACGCCGCCATCATGGCGATGGCCCCTGCCTCGCCCGCGGTGAAGATCCACCCACGGTCTCGCCAACGCCCCTGGACGGCATGTCCGATGCCCAGGCCCACCGGCCAGGTCCCCAGAATGCCGCCCGCCAGGTATTCGGTCCGCGTGATCTCGCCGATGGCAAGGGTGCGGCGCTCACGCTCGGTGAGCTCCACACCTTTCTGGCGGGCCTCTTCTTCCAGGGGAGAAAAAGCGAAAGCCCCGTGAGGGGCCAACGCCAGGATGCAAAGTAGCGCGATGGTCATCGGGACATTTTAAGGCACAACCAGCTTCCCGTCTTCAATGTCGTAGCATAGGTCCTCGATGATGTTCCCCACCCCGTAAGGCACGGAGTAGGGGCGACGGGCCGTGGCGCCGCTATCGTGGTCGAAGCCCAACTTGTGCAGCCACTCATGGATCAGGTTGCGGGCCACCTGGGCGGGGACGTAGTTGCGGAAGTATTTCGTGTTCATCCACACCCGGGTCACGTTGGGATAGGTGTATCCGACCACGTTGGTCGAGTTGTTGGTGTAAAGTTGTAGGTCGATGTCGATCTCATGGTCCACTTCGGGTTGCAGCCGTTCAGCACCCTTCAACAGTGTCAGGTAAATCTCCTGGTTGCTCTTCCCTCCGTTCTGCACGAAGGTCTTCTGCCCTTGGTAGGTGTGGTTGAGAATCCGCTCGCGGAATGCCCCGGAGCGCACCACCTGTTTCACCAGGTCCACCGCCGCCTGCACCTTGTCCTCGTCGGCCTCGGTGAAGTTGGTGAAACTGAGATTGGCGCTGAAGAGGTCGGCCATGGTGGGCACGGCGGAATTATCGTCGGTGGAGACGGGGGACTCAGTGACGTCGCCGTCACCTCCATCCACGTTACCTTCACCGGGAGTAACGGGCGGAGTGGTTCCCTCGGTGCACCCGGCGGTGGAACTCGGCACGCTGCCTTCGCCCTCAATCTGGGCGGCCACCGTGGTGGAGACGCAGTCATCCCCACCCGCGGAGTTGCACGCGGCGAGAACAAGGGACATGGACGTGATCAAGAGAAGGGAATGGAGTTTCAAGCGGCACCTGCCTTGGTTCCAGCGTTGAGGGGCCTCCTCCCATGAGTCCCCAGTTTGGTCTTCGATGATGCTCATCGGACCCTGTGCCTATTTTTTGTAGTTTTTTGCGCATTGCGCAATGCAATCAATCTTTGCCCTCTTGCAGGGCCATGCGCTCAGTCTTAGGAGGGGAAAAAATTGCCCCCCAGGACGGGGGGCGGAGGGATCAGTGGCGGGGTTGATCTTCGGTGCGGTCGTTGCTGCGGGAGATTTTGTCCTTCACACGGTCCAGGGTCGAATCGGCCTTGGCCCCGTAGCGGGCCATGATCTCGTCCAGCTTCCGCGAAGCCTCCTCCTTGGCCATGCCATAACGCTGCTGGAGCAGGCCCGCGATGGCCACCAGGTTGCCGGAAGCGGAGTCCAGCTCATCACCGGTGATCTTGCCCCACGTGCGCAGGAGCTCACCCTTGATCTCAGTCCATTTACCCTTGGCTATTTCTTCGTTCATCATGCGTCCTCCTTGCGGGGAAAAAGCCCCAGTCCCGTGATTATGCCGCCGCTCCCGCGGGCTACAAGACCGCGCCCTTGGACGAAACCTGCCCCAGGCGCTCGTCCAGGTTTTGCCCAACCCGTTCCTTGGGCCATGCGGGTTAAGTTACGGTCTTGCGGGACCAACGTTCCGCGTTCCTTTTTTGGAGGTATGCATGAAGAAGACCGCTTGTTTGTTCGCCTTGGCCGCCTCTTTCACCCTGACGGCAGCTCCTTCCCACGCCGAAGAAACTTGGGGAGAGAAGGGCGCTTCCAAGGGCCGCGACGCCAAACGCGCCGTTAAGCGCGGGGTGAACCGCGTGGACGAGGCTTTCTGCATGGAGGGCGATGTGAAATGCGCGGCCGAGAAAGCCGGCCACCGCATGGAAGAGACCGCTGATACAGTCAAAGACAAAGCCCGCGGCGTGAAAGACAAAGTAGATTGAGAAAGCCGCCCCGCGTCCTTACGGGGGCGTGGGGCTGAACTTGTAGCCGGACCCGTGGACGGACTCGATGACGTACGCCACGGGGCCGAGCTTCTTGCGCAGCTTGCTCACGTGGGTGTCCACGGAACGGTGGTACACGTGGATGTCCTCTCCCCAAATGTCGTTGAGGATCTGGTCCCGGGGGATCACCACTCCGGGGCGGCTGGCGAAGTACATCAACAGCTTGAACTCGAGCGCGGTGAGGTCGATTTTGTGCTGGTCATGGCCCTCGCGCACCAGAACTTCCTGTTTGCTCTTGTGGATCTCCACTTCCTTCCAACGCATGACATCTGAAGCTTGCTTGGTGAGGCTCATTTTGCGCAGCTTGGACTCCAGGCGGGCCCTCAGCTCCAATGGGGCAAAGGGCTTGGTGATGTAATCGTCCGCGCCCGCGGAGAACCCCAGCACTTTCTCGGAAAGGCCAGCGTGGGAAGTCAGGAAGAAAACCGGGAGGTCGGGATGGGTGGCGAGGATTTGGGAGCACAGTTCGATGCCATTGCCGTCAGGCAACTCGACGTCCAGCAGCACCAGGTTGAAAGTGTCTTTTCCCAGGACCTGGGTGGCTTCCCCGACCGTGGGGACCCAGGTAAGTTGGACAAGATTTCCAACCGCCTGGTTAACCATTTGAAAAACTTCGCGGCTGTCTTCGACAAGCAAAACTTTGTTCATGATGGCCTTCGATTGGATTAGGCTGCCACAGTAGTCTAAGGGGCTAACAAATACCACCTTAAGGTGGTGCCACCTCACAACTTAGTCAAGACGGGATTACCATGATGTCTAACTCCGCCCTCCCCGATTCAGAAAAACCCCTTCCCGGTTTGGAGGATTTTTACGACGGGTTCATCCAGGACCGTACGGCGGAATGCGCTCAGTTGCGCGATGCCCTTCAGAAAAACGATTTCGAGGCTCTCCGCCAGATGGGACATAAATGGAAGGGGTTCAGCGAACCGTATGGCTTCGGAACGCTAGGGCGCCTGGCCGCTCAGCTGGAAGAGGCGGCGAAGGCCACCAACGCCACGCAGTGCCAAAGCCTGCTGGGTCAGTGTGAGGAATATTTGAGGAACAAAAGCCATTCCTGAAAGGTCCGGGTGAAACGCGTACAGGTTGTAGATCATCTCATAAAGCAAACGCGCTTCCGGTTCGTGCTCTTCACCGTCTTGGGCGCGGGTATCGTGGTAGCCTTATCAGTACTCTCACTGCGCTACCACCAACGCGTGATCGCCCAACAGGCCGCCTTGCAGGACCTGTACCGCAACATCAGCCGGCAAAGCGCCTTGGTGAACCAGATCGCGCTACTGGGAACCACGCTCGGCAAGCGCCTCGATACCAAAACCCATAAAGAGGTTAAGGCCGAACTTTCCGAAGCGGTCCGCAAGCTGGGGCAACAAAACGAAAATCTGCGCCGCCTTTTGCGCAACGGTCTGCCAGATGCCTTTAACGGACCACGGGACGAGCGAGTGTTACTGCACTTGGAAACCAGGATGCAAGGCTATCTCCACCGCGCCGATCAGCTGGCTGAGCGTCCCTGGGGGCGCCATAACGGCGCCCACGCCGAGTACCTGGTCTCCCGTTCCCACGAGGACATCATCGAAACGCTGTCGGCGTTAGCGAAGAAAGCCGAGGAAGAGCACCGCCAGCAGCTGCGGGGCCTCAAAAGCGTGGGCGGCTTCCTCGTGGGGCTATGCCTGTTGGAAATCATCCTGGTCTGGGCGCTCGTCTTCCGTCCCCTGTATAAAACCATCCGCGTCCAGCACGAGAAGCTTTCAGAGGCCGTGATGCAGTCCCAGAGCGCCAGCCGGGCCAAGACCGACTTTCTGGCCAACATCAGCCACGAGATCCGTACGCCCATGACGGCCATCCTCGGTTACGCGGAAATGCTGGACCAGGAGGACGAGCTGACCCGGGAGAAGAAACGCGAAGCCGTCCGCATCATCAACAGCAACGCCTCCCACCTCTTGGGACTGGTAGACGAAATCCTCGACGTAGCGAAAATCGAGGCCGGGCGGATCACCCTCGCTCCAGACCGCGTGGACCTGAGCTCCTTGATGAACGAGGTTTTCGCCTTGCTTGAGGTGAAAGCCGCCGAAAAAGGCATCCGACTTGCGTTCCACCAGGAAGGCAGCACACCCAAATACGTGACCACCGACCCCAAACGGGTCAAGCAGATCCTCTTCAACATCGTCGGCAACGCCGTGAAGTTCACCCAGGAGGGCGAGGTCCTATTGACGGCCTCCCACCACCGCAGGGAGCGGGGTGAGTACTTGGAATTCATCGTGAGCGACACTGGGCCGGGCATCGCCTCCCACAAACTCGGCAAGCTGTTCGCGCCCTTCCAGCAAGCGGACACGTCTGTCAGCCGGCGCTACGGGGGGACTGGCCTGGGGCTAGCGCTCTCCCGTGGACTGGCCCTTGCCATGGGCGGCGACATTTCCATCGTCAGCACGGCGCCCGGGAAGGGGACCACCTTCCGCGTGGTGATCCAGGCTTCAGCGGCGGAGGCACCAGAAGTGAAGGCCGCAGAAGCGCCCTCCATGACCGAGCGGGCGCTGGCGGGCGCCCACCTCCTCGTGGTGGATGACGCCGCCGAGAATGCACGCCTGTTCCAACTCAATCTGGCTTCCGCTGGGGCCAAGGTCGACGTCGCCCAGGGCGGTGACGAGGCCCTGAACCTTGCCCGTGCGCGCCACTACCACTTGGTGTTGCTCGACTTGCAGATGCCCGGCAAGGATGGCTTTCAAGTCTTGCGCGAGTTGCGCGAGCATGGCTTCTCGGGGCCCGTTGTGGCACTCACGGCCCATGCCATGGAAGAAGAGCGCCGCAAAACACGGCTGGCGGGCTTCGACGGCCATGTGACGAAGCCGATACCTTCCTCGCAGCTCGTCGCTACAGTAGCGAATTTCCTCGGTTCTCCTGTGGTGTAAATAGTTCCACAAAGAAATGAACCGGGCCCCAAGAGCCCTCCGCGCATACCACCTATCATGGACCTAACCCGAATAACCCACAGAGGAGGGTGTATGTTGAGTTGGGCCCTGATTTTCTTCGTTTTCTCCCTGATCGCCGCCGTTTTCGGTTTTAGCGGTATCGCCGCCGCATCCGCGGGGGTCGCACAGATCCTCTTCTACGTGTTCTTGGTGCTGTTCGTGATCTCCTTGCTGACCGGGCTGGCCCGTCGCGGGAGCGTCACCACCCGCAACGTAGACCGCTTGCCGTAATCTGGATCGCGTTTACCTGCATGGCGCCCGGGACGGTGGGAATCCACCGCCAGCATGAACCGGGCGCCGGAACTGGAACCTTAGAGGGTTGTATGTTCGAAGCTAATTACGAGAAAACCGCGGAACCTGCCGCAGGTAATTCACTCACCGCCGCCAACGATATGAACCGCCTTCTGCGCGGAGAGATCGCTGCCGCCGAGGCTTATCACCAGGTGTTGGCCAAGGTGGCGCGGAATGCCGAGACCTCCCGGCTGCAAGAATTCCTGGACGACCACAATGAGGCCATCGCCTATTGGCGGGCACGAGTGACGGGATCAGGAGCCGAAGCGGACTCCTCATCCGGCGCCTGGGGGACCACGGTGGAGACTTTCGTGGGGACCGCCAAGTTACTCGGTGATTCTGCCGCCCTCGCGGCCTTGCGAGAAGGTGAGGAGCATGGCCTCAACCAGTACGAGGAACTGTTGGAGTCCGTGACATTACCTGAGGCTTGCCGCGAACACGTCAGGGATGTCCTCATCCCTAACCAGCACAAACATATCAACGGGCTCGAAGCGCTCATGCGCGTGCAGTAAGCAGCGCGCCGCCCCGATCGGGGGTTTTGCCTTTACCCCCTTCCAAGGGGGCGTGCTATGATCCCGGGCATGTCCCGCACTGTCACCATCGCCTGCGCCTCGGCCTTTTGGGGTGACACGCCCCTGGCCGTGGGCCAGATCCTGCGCACCCCGCAGTTGGATTACATCGTTTTCGACTACCTTGCCGAGGTCACCATGACCTTGCTCGCCAAGGCCCGCTCGAAAAATCCGGATGCGGGTTACGCCACCGATTTCCTGGGAGACGTGGTAGAGGCGCACTTGCCCGAAATCCTCCGACGCGGAATTCGTCTCGTGAGCAACGCCGGTGGCATGAATCCCACAGCCCTCAAGGCCAAGGTCGTGGAAGCCGCTGCCCGGCAAGGACTCAACCCGCGAGTGGTTTGCGTGCTGGGTGACGATGTGCTCGCCCATGCCCCCGCGGGTAGCGCCAGCGCCAACGCCTACCTGGGCGCTCCGGGCATCGTGGCCGCCTTGGCCGCCGGCGCCGACATCGTCATCACTGGGCGAGTAGTGGACACAGCGGTGGTACTGGGACCCTTGGTGCATGAATTTGGATGGGGCTGGGATGAGTACGACAAGCTGTCCCAGGGCAGCCTCGCCGGCCATATCGTCGAGTGCGGGACCCAGTGCACCGGCGGCAACTTCACTGACTGGTCCGCAGTTCCCTCACGCCATGACGTGGGTTTTCCCATCCTGGTCTGCCATCCCGACGGACGTTTCCAGATCACCAAACCCCCGGGCACCGGTGGGCTCGTCTCGCCCGGCACCGTGGCGGAGCAGGTGGTGTATGAAATCGGCGATCCCCGGTTCTTCCTCCTGCCCGACGTTACCTGCGATTGGAGCCAGGTAGAACTCCGCCCGCTCGCCACAGACGTGGTGGAGGTGAGCGGAGCTCAGGGTTTCTCTCCTTCCACCACCTACAAAGTCTGTGCCACACGCGTGCAAGGTTACAAGCTCAGCGCCACCGCGTTTATCGGTGGCGGGGACGCGGTGGCAAAAGCACGCTCCGTGGGGGAAGCCTTGCTTGAACGATGCGCCCGGGAGCTGATTAAGCGGCAGCTTCCGCCCTGGGATGAAACCCGTCTGGAGGCCCTGGGCGGGGGAGAAGAGGCGCTGCTTCGCCTGTCGGCGGCGCACGCATCGGCGGCAGCTTTGGACATCCTCTCCAAGGAAGTGGCTCCGGCAGCCACTTCGCTTGCTCCGGGCATGTCCAACATGCTCGGTGGGCGACCTTCCCCCACCCCGCGGGTGAAGCTTGAATGCTTTCTGCTTCCCAAGTCCACGGTGCCGGTTACCCTGGACGACGGCACCGCCGTCTCCGTCCCCCCCGGCGAGGAGAGGCAGCCACCAGGCCAAGACGCCCGATCCGCCACTACCTCGGTCGTGGGAGTTCCCACGCCCCTCCACCGAGTGGCGCTGGCCCGCAGTGGGGACAAGGGTAACCACGCCAACATCGGCCTCATCGCGCGGCGACCCGAACTGGTCCCGCTTCTCCGAAGCCAGGTGACCACCGAAAGGGTCGCCGCCCATTTCGCCGGGGAGTTCGAAGTGGGCGTGCCCGCAAAAGTCGAGCGCTGGGAGCTGCCGGGACTCCATGCCTTCAACTTCCTCCTGCACGATTGCTTAGGTGGTGGGGGTTCCTGGAGCTTGCGTGTCGATCCCCAGGGGAAAACCTTTGCCCAACGACTCCTGCAAATGACCATTAACGTGCCCAAGGAACTCCTGTGATCCTCACCAGCCAGCTGGACCCGCACTCCCCGGAATTCGCCTCTAACCGCAGGGCCCTGGAAAAATCCGTGGGTGAATTCCGTGCGCTGGAAGCCGCGGTGGTTGCCAAGTCCGTGGAGACCAAGAAGACTGGCGACTCAGTGAAGCTCCCTCCGCGCGAAAGACTAAAGCTGTTGCTGGATCCTGGCGCGCCCTTCCTGGAAATCGCGAGCCTCGCGGGCCTTTTCATGCACGACGACGAGGATGGAAGCCTGGCGGGAGGGGGGCTGATTGCCGGCATCGGCTTCATCGAGGACACCCGCTGTCTGGTGGTGGTCAACAACTACACGGTGAAGGGCGGTACCATTTCACCCAGCGGCCTCAAGAAAATCCTGCGTCTCCACGAGATCGCCATCCAGAACAAATTGCCGCTGGTAACCCTGGCCGAGTCAGGCGGAGCCAACCTCAACTATGCCGCCGAAGTCTACATGGAAGGGGCCCGGGCCTTCGCCAACCAGGCACGCCTCTCCGCGGCCGGCGTTCCCCAGGTCACGGTGGTCCATGGCAACGCCACCGCCGGTGGCGCCTACCAGCCCGGCCTCTCCGACACCATCATCCTAGTCCGTGGCAAAAGCAAGATGTTCCTCGCCGGCCCTCCGCTCGTGAAAGCGGCCACGGGTGAAGACGCCGACGACGAAACCCTGGGGGGCGCCGACATGCACGCCCGGGTGTCCGGTACCGGCGAGCACCTCTGCCTGGATGACGCCGAGGCCATCGGCACCGCCCGGCGCGTGGTGCGCGATTGGGGCTGGCAAACCGCCCCCGGGACCCGCCCGGACTGGCGTGAACCCAGGCACTCCTCAGAGGAACTCATAGGAGTAGTTCCGGAAAACGCGAAACGGCCCTACGACGTGCGCGAAATCCTCGCCAGGCTCCTGGATGGGTCGGAGTTCGAGGAATTCAAGGCCGACTACGACCAGCAAACCATTTGTGGCCGTGGCCGGATATACGGACGCGTGTGCGGGTTCATCGGTAACAATGGGCCCATCACGGCCAAAGGCGCGGGCAAAGCGGCCCAGTTCATCGAAGGATGCGAGCAAACCGGCACGCCGTTGGTCTTCCTCCACAACACCACCGGCTTCATGGTGGGCACGGAGTCCGAGCACCAGGGCATCATCAAGCAAGGCTCCAAGATGATCCAGGCGGTGGCCTGCGCCAGTGTCCCCAAGATCTCGATTCTGGTAGGGGGATCCTTCGGCGCCGGCAACTACGCCATGTGCGGGCGCGGCTTTGATCCGCGCTTCATCTTCGCCTGGCCCAACGCCCGCACCGCGGTCATGGGTGGCGAGCAGGCCGGCAAGGTCTTGCGGATCGTGGCCGAGGAGAAGGCGCGCCGCCTGGGCCAGACCCCCGACGAAGCTAAGCTCAAGGCCATGGAAGAGAAAACCGCCGCCCAGCTGGACGCGAGTTCCACCGCCCTCTTCGCCACCGCCCGGCTGTGGGACGACGGCATCATCGATCCGCGGGACACCCGCAAGGTCCTGGGCTTCGTGCTCGACACGTGCCTGGAGGCCGAGTCGCGCCGACTGCGCGGCAATATTTTCGGCGTTCCACGCCACTGAGGAGACAGCATGTTCCACACGCCCGAGCACGAGGAACTCCGCCGCAGCGTTCGCTCCTTCGTGGAAAAAGAGATCAATCCCCAGGTGGAGGAGTGGGAATCCGCCGGCCGCTTCCCGGCCCATGAACTGTTCCGGAAAATGGGCCAACAGGGCTTCCTCGGCATCCACAAGCCCGCCGCCTACGGTGGACTGGGCCTGGACGCCTCCTACAACCTGGTGTTCGCCGAGGAAATGGGCGGGTGTCGCCACGGCTCAGTGCCCATGGCGGTGGGCGTGCAGACCGACATGTGCACCCCGGCCCTGGCCATCCACGGGAGCGACGAGCTTCGACGTGAATTCCTCGCGCCCGCCATCAGCGGGGAGATGGTGGGCTGCATCGGCGTCAGTGAGACGGGGGCAGGCTCCGACGTCGCCAGCTTGAAGACCATCGCCAAAAAAGACGGCGGCGACTGGGTCATCAACGGCAGCAAGATGTGGATCACCAACGGCGCCCAGGCGGACTTCATGTGCCTGCTCGCCAACACCTCCGAGGGCGCTCCCCACAAGAACAAGACCCTCATCATCGTCCCCATGAAGTCCAAGGGCGTGTCCGTGTCGGCCCCCTTTGATAAGATCGGCATGCGCGCTTCGGACACCGTGCAGGTCTTCTTCGACAACGTGCGGGTACCCCTGCGACACACGATCGGTGCCGAGAATGAGGGGTTCACCCTGCAAATGCGCCAGTTCGTCGACGAGCGCTTGTACGCCGCCGCCTCCTGCCTTAAACGCCTCGAATGGTGCATCTCCGACACCATCGCTTACGCCGGCCAGCGCCAGGCCTTCGGGCAAACCATCCTGGACCAGCAAGTGGTGCACTACCGCCTGGCCGAGCTTCAGACAGAGGTCGAGGCCCTGCGCGGCCTCACTTACCGGGCCTGCGAGGCGCTAGTGCGCGGGCAGGACGCCACCCCCCTGGCTTCCATGGCCAAGCTGAAGGCGGGCCGCCTCTCACGCGAAGTCAGCGATGCCTGCCTCCAGTACTGGGGAGGCATGGGCTTCATGACGGAAAACGCCATCGCCCGGTCTTTCCGCGACGGACGCATTCTCTCCATCGGCGCTGGGGCCGACGAGGTCATGCTGGGGATCATCTGCAAGTACATGGGAACGCTCCCCAAACGCCGATGAACAACCTCACTCCCCTCTTCATCGCCAACCGCGGCGAAATCGCCTGCCGGATCATCCGCACCGCCCAGAGACTGGGGATACGCACGGTGCTGGGGTACAGCGAGGCGGACCGCCGCACGCTGGGCGTGGAGATGGCCGACGAAACGGTCTGTCTGGGCCCGGCCCGCGCCAACGAATCCTATCTGGACCAAGATCGTGTATTGTCCGCGGCCATCCGGGCCGGCGCGCGGGCGATCCATCCAGGATACGGGTTCCTGTCGGAGAATGCCCAATTCGCCCGCAAAGTCCTGGACGCGGGCCTGGTTTGGGTCGGGCCCAGTCCCGAGGCCATGGAAAAGCTTTCAAGCAAGAGCAAGGCCAAGGAACTGGCCCGCAGGGTCGGCGTCCCGGTCTCTCCCGGCCATGAGGGTGCCCAAGATGAGGCAAGTCTCCTCCTCGCCGCCCGCCGAGCCGGCTACCCTGTTCTCCTCAAAGCCGCCGCTGGCGGCGGAGGCCGCGGCATCCGACTGGTCCGGGACGACCAAGACCTCAAGACCCAACTTCCCCTCGCCCGCTCAGAAGCGCTCAACGCCTTCGGCAGCGACGAAATCCTCCTCGAGAAATACGTCACGGACGCCCACCACATCGAGGTTCAGGTGTTCGGGGACGTCCATGGGAACGTGGTGCACCTGGGGGAGCGCGATTGCTCGGCCCAACGCCGTCATCAGAAAGTGCTGGAGGAATCGCCGTCACCGGCGTTGACGCCCGAGCGACGCTTGGAGATATGCTCGGCCGCCGTTCGCCTGGCACGCGCCGCGGGCTATGCCAATGCGGGCACCGTGGAGTTTCTGGCGACCAAGGACGCTTTCTACTTCCTGGAAGTCAACACCCGCCTCCAGGTGGAGCACACCGTGACGGAGATGGTGACCGGGCTGGACCTGGTGGAATGGCAGCTGCTGGTGGCGGCGGGCGGGCGGCTTCCCCTTTCCCAGCAGGAAATCCGCTTCTCCGGACACGCCGTGCAGGCACGTTTGTACGCCGAGGACCCCTACCAGGACTTCCGTCCGCAGACCGGCCGGGTGGAAGGCCACCTTTTCCCCGAGGGGGCGCGTGTCGACCATTTCCTCACCTCGGGCACCACGGTTTCTCCGTTCTACGACTCCATGTTGGCCAAGGTCATCGTCCATGCCCCGGACCGCGTCACCGCACTCAAGGACATGGGAGCGGCCCTGAACCGGACCGTGGTGGCGGGCCTCACCACCAACCGCGACTACCTCGTACAGATCCTCGCCCAGGATTTCTTCCGCTCAGGCACCACCACCACGAAAACCCTGGAACAGACCACATTCACCCGCCAGCAACCCCCATTCTCCGAAGAGCCCGCGCGCATCGCCGCCCGGGCCTTCGCCCAGCGCTTCGAGGGCAAACATGGCCCACTGAGCGGTTGGAGCAGCGGGACCATGCCGGCAAGCCCAGATACGGCTCCCGATGTTCCTCTGATCGTTACGGAGCAGGGCGTGGATTTCATATGGCAGGGCCAGCACTACCACGTGACCAATCCCCTCTCCGCACGAGACCGAAACACCGGGTCCGCCGACCCTGACACGGTCATTTCCCCGATCGACGGCACTCTTACCGACGTGCGCGTCTCAGAGGGGCAATCAGTGCGTGCCGGAGATGTTCTAGCCGTGGTAGAAGCCATGAAGATGCAAATGGAGCTGAAGGCTCCCCGCGACGGCC
Source organism: uncultured Bacteriovoracaceae bacterium (assembly GCA_964399165.1). Lineage (GTDB taxonomy): Bacteria > Bdellovibrionota > Bacteriovoracia > Bacteriovoracales > Bacteriovoracaceae > UBA6144. The sequence continues at coordinate 23,375 of CAYNPO010000018.1, forward strand.
GCATCGCCCGGGTCACTACACAGGCTGGATCCCAGGTGAAAAACCGACAACCCCTTTTCCAACTCGCCCCGGAGGCCCCATGACCTTGCCCGCTTCTTTCCAGAAACTGCGTTTGCCCGTGGTGGCCGCCCCGATGTTCTTGGTTTCGGGCCCCCAGCTGGTGATCGAATCCTGCAAGGCGGGGATCGTGGGAACCTTTCCCGCCCTCAACCAGCGCACCACGGAAGGCTTCTCCCAATGGCTCACGGAAATTCGCGCCGCCGTGGGGGACGCGCCATACGGCGTAAACCTCATCGTGCATAAATCCAACCCACGCTTGCAGGCTGACCTCGCGGTCTGCGTCCAACACAAGGTGCCCCTGATTATTACTTCCTTGGGGGCAGTACCTGAACTCGTGCAAGCGATTCACTCTTACGGCGGGGTCGTTTTCCATGACGTCACCAACCTACGGCACGCCCAGAAAGCCGCCGAGGCGGGTGTGGACGGCCTCATCGCCGTGTGTGGCGGCGCCGGTGGCCACGCCGGACGCATCAACCCCTTCGCGCTGGTGGGTCAGATCCGGCAGTTCTTCAGCAAGACCCTCCTCCTCGCGGGGGCCATCTCCCGGGGTGATGACATCCTTGCCGCCCAGGCCATGGGCGCGGACCTCGCCTACATGGGCACGCGTTTCATCAACACCCAAGAATCATCGGCGCAGCCCGAGTACAAGCAAATGATCATGGATACCCAGGCAGAGGACATCATCTATACCCCGGCCGTCTCCGGCGTACCCGCCAGCTTCATGAAGGCGAGTCTGGAGAAAGCCGGCATCACCAACTTCAATGATCGCGGCGAGGTGGACTTCGGCCACAAGCTCACCCTGGACGACGAAGCCAAGGTCTGGAAAACCATCTGGTCGGCCGGACACGGGGTGAGCAACATAAAGGACGTGCCTACCACGGCGGAGCTGGTGGCTCGGCTGGAATCCGAGTATCGGGCGGCGAAGGCTCGGATCAGCGCGAGCTGATACCCCAGTTCTCGAAGATGCGGTTAGCGCGGAAGTAGTCTCGGTAGACGCATGCGCGTTCCTCGAAATCCCGGGCGAAGGTCCTGCGGGTTATTGTCAGCGAGGCGGGGGCGCCTTCGACCAGAGGCTCCAGGCGCAGTCCCTCGCAATAGCCGGGTGCCACATGGAAGCGGGCGTCAGGGACTCCCAACAATAGGAAACACAGCTCGGTCCGCGCGTTCCGCTTGGCCCGGGCCACGGTGGCGTCCGCGCGGTTTTCCTCGTTGCGCAGGCGCAGGAGAATGCGGTTCAGATTGGGGCCGAAGACCCTCACGAAGGAATTGAGGTTGGAAATCGTGATGGGCTGGGCACGCTGGATGTCCTGGCGAATCTGCGCCAGGTTGTCCGTGCCGCTCATGCGCGTGAGCATGTCGGTGAAGCGCTCCGCGGCCAGGATCTGCGCCACCAGGACCTGGTCCTCAGGGGGGCTCACCCTCAACAGCTCGATCAGGGAGAGGCGAACGATCATGTCGAGCCGGGTTTGCAAGACCACGGTTCCGAACTGAAGCTGGGCCAACACGTAGATCTGGCGGACTGCCGTGGCGTCTTGGCGGGACACCAGGACGGCGTCCTCGGTGATGCGGTGGATTTCCCGCAAGGAAGCGATGGTGTCCGCATAGATCCTACTGAACGCGCGGTCCACGTCCGACGGAGGGTGGGCCTCAAGGAAGGTGGATATCGCCACGAGGGCGTCCATGGCCGACACCCGTTGCGAGTTATTCGTCCTGTCGTATGCGCTGGACAATGTTTGGAGGGCATCCGGCTGGAGAACTTCCATGAGTTCACTGTTGACCCGTTCCCGTGCTTGCCTGATCCAGGACTCGAATTTGCCCTTCACCGAGTCCAGATCCGGCAAAGGGAAGTTGTTCGGCTGGGCGAAGGAGTCAAAAGGTTTGAACCCCCCGCCTTCGGCGTCGCTCAGGCGGATCCGGGGGTCATTTTCACCGAATCCCATCAGGTAGTAGGGTGCATAGGCGTACGTCTTGACGTCGAGCATGGGGTGGCTGGGACTTTCTGGGGAAGACAGTGAGGGCACGATCCTAGTGATTATGGTTTTAATGAAATTCCAACGCTCGTCGTCTGGGGTGTTGCCGTAGATGCTCCGGTTCTGCGCGATGATGCTCAAGCCGTAGCCTTCGAAGGTTCGTACCATGAACTCGCGCTGGAAGACCGTGGCCTGGCGGTTCGCCGCCCCGGTATTGTCCGGCACAACGCCCCCACGGATGCGATTGAGCCAATCCATCAGCACGGGAATGTCACGATCGTTCAAGCGGATGGCGGAAGCTAGCCCCTGGTCCAGAGGGCGACGCTGGCGTTGCTCAGCCTTGAAGCGGAGGAAGGATTCCGCGTCCCGCATCCGGCACCATCGATCGTTCATCGTCTCCAGGGCGCATTTGAACCCCTCCTGGGCGATGGAATTGTCGGCTATGCCCCGAAGCATGACCGCGTTGGAGCGTTGACGGAAACCCTCGACGGTGGAGCCGAGCAAACTAGACGCCGCCGTTAAACCTAGTCCCAAAGCCGGGTTCACGAAAGTAGCCGCGGCGCCCACGCTGGACATCACCGCGGTGGCGGCATTGAGGACGCCCGGGTTTTTGGTGAGGCAGCGTTGGTTGGCTGCCAGTTGACCGTAGGTCGTGTTGGCGAGTTGCAGGAGCCCCATCATGAGTTCGGCCTTGGCAGGCGTGGCGAGTTCCTGCTGGGCCCGTTCGCGGCCCAAAAGGCCGGCGCGGTTAAGCTGGATTTCACGCAACTGGGCATTGATCTCGTCTTGTACCGCTGGCGTGGAAGCCAAAGACAATTGGACCAGGAGCTCTTGCTCCTGGGAATCATAGGCGGCGATTTGCTCCTGCACTCCAGAGATGTTCTGGAGGTTCTGCAACTGCTGATTGACCAACCCGAGGCCCGCGATGGAGCCACCGACGGTGCGGCAATCCGGGTCGTCCTGAATTCCCCGCAGCGTCTCCAGCAGTGCCGTTGAATCCGCCAGGGCCGCTCGCGTCCATTCCCCCTGACCGCGGCAGTTTGCCTGGAAGTAGGATAGCAATTGCTGGCCGGGGATTTCCTCGGCGTGGGCGGTAACACCCAGGACGAGCATGGCCCACGGGAGGAACATTCTCATCCCTCCCGGGTACCACCGCACTCACGAAGCGGTCTGCAAAGGCAGTAAAACTTACAGCCTGGGGCTTGTCTTCAACCTCTGGGAATCAGGAACGCCTCGGCGAATCTGATTCCCTCTCCCGCGCCACCCGCTGTGGACCCACCGGAACTTTTTGCGCCCGTCCCCAACCAATGAACACTGCCAGCCCACCCAGCACGAAGTTCAGGGGGAGTGCCTGGTATTCCCCCCGGGAGATGTGGAAGGCGGCGGCCAATATCATAATGGTGGTGAGGCCCGCGGCTGCGAACACGGTGAGGCGGGGATAGATCCTCAGGGCCGTGGGCAAGACGAGGCCCGCGGCGCCCAGTACCTCCGACATGCCGATGAAACGCACCAACCACAATGGAGCGTCCGCAGTCCAAGGCATGGTGGCCGCCAATTCCGCAGGTGAGAGCGTGAGCTTGGTGAGCCCCACGATGCCAAAGACGGCGGCGAGCCCGATCTGAGCGATCCACAGCGCCACGTTGAGTCCATTGAAGGGTTCGGTGATGGAATAATTCCTGACGACGGCCATAAAAACACCTCCTGTTTAGATGGCATTTTAAGCAGTTCCAATCTCACACGCGCTCAACGCCCGTTGATCGGCCGGATTGTTGCCAAAAAGTCACATCATCAGCAGGCCAGGCCGACACCTTACAATTCCTACACCCTTATCTTTTACGGGTGCCCAGTGAAGGGCCTGAAAGGAACTGAATGAAACGTCCCGTTTTCTCCCCCGTCCATGCCGTACTCCTCGCCCTCGCCACCATCGCGGCGCAATTGACCGCGCCGACCAAACCCGCCCATGCGGAGCAAGAGGTGGTGGAGAGCTTCGACACGGAATTGACGAGGCGTGTGCGGTGGCGGCTGTTGGATGCGGAGGGACTCTCGCCTCAAGCGCGCAACATCGCCATCATCACCAACAACGGGACCACGGCCCTGGTCGGGACCGTGCGGGATCGCCGGGATGGATTGCGACTAGAAGCCATCGCCCGTCGCGTGACCGGCAACAAAATCCGGCTTGAGCTGGCTTACCTCAACTGACGGAGGGGCCCATGCTGACCAGTACTCCTTATGCGCGTCATCCCCGCTCCGTGTTTGCCATATTTGAGGACCGCGACGCCATGGAAATCGCGGTGGACGCCCTCAAGCGCGAAGGCTTCGGCCACGCTGACGTATCAGTTCTTTTCCCCTGCGTGGAGGGCCCCGCCCCAGAGGGGGAAAAACCCACGGGCGTCCTGGGGTGGCTGGCCGGTGCCGGGGCGGTGGAGATCCCCGGCGCAGGAAATTACGTGGGAGCGGGCCCCCTCCTCCTTGCCATGACCGCGCCATCACACCATACGCAACCGGGACTGGAGGGCAGCTTCGCATGCCTGGGTATAACGGGGTCGGAAGCCAAGCGGTTTGAGACATACTTGCGCGAGGGCGGGCATCTGGTCTGCGTGCACCTGGACGAGGGCGCCGATGGGGAACGGGCCCGCGGCGTGCTCGAAAAGTGCTGGGGACGGGAGATATCCATGACGGGAGCCGAACGCGGTGGGGAGGCACCATTTCCCGACAGCAGCGTGCGACGGGACATGGGCGTGAAGCCCGAACGGTGGGGCCATTTTCCCGAGGTCTAGGGCAAGAGCTCCAGGGCCTGCTCGAAATCACGGATGACGAACGGGGCATGCGGCAACAGCTCCGCCTCGGAGTGTGACGTCGCCACGCCCACCACTTGGCAGCCCGCGCGCTTGCCCGCCTCCAAGCCCGCCAGGGCGTCCTCGAAGACCACGCAGCTTTCCGGCGCCAGGCCCAGGCGGGAGGAGCATAGTAGGTAAACTTGGGGATCAGGTTTACCGCGCTCCACCATGGTGCCATCGACCACCACGGGGAATTCCCCACGCAGGCCTAACCCATCCAACACGAAGGCCACATTTTCCGGTGGGGCGGAGGTACCCAAAGCTGTTTTGATCCCCCGGGCGGCCAAGCTTCTCAAGAACGCTGGCAATCCCGCGTGTGGACGCATGTGTTCCCGGTACCGGGCCCGGTACAGAGCCTCTTTCTCCGCGGCGAGCTCCCTCATTTCGGCAGATGACAAATCCCCGAACAACATACGAAACAAGTCGGCGTTGGTTTTGCCGTTGAAGTGGTCACGGTAGATCTGCGCGTCCAACTTGAAATGATGGCGTCGGGAGAACTCCATCCAAGCGTCGAAGTGGAACGCATGGTTGTCCACCACTACCCCGTCCATGTCGAAAATCACGCCCGAAATCTTGCCGGCCAGGCCCATAGGCTCCTTCCCGTTGTTCCCCAAGTCTGGGACAATCTTCGCAAAACGACATCATCTTTGTGGGGTTCTCATGCGTCTGACCTTGGTTTTGGTCCTCACCCTGGCCGGTTGCGCTTCTTGGCGCAAAGCTCCCGAGGTTCTTCCCACCGATTTCCACATGCACGTGCACGCGCCCAAGAATAAGAAGACCGCTCCATCGGGGGATCGCGCCCTGCGTGCCGCCGACAGCGTGGGTCTCAAACGCGTGCTCGCCGTGTCCGAAGGCTACCGCCAGGGCATGAAGCCCGAAGACGTGGCCAAGGAAAATGACTACGCCGCTGGCTTCGCCAGGCAGCACCCCGGGCTGGTGGCCGGCGCTTGCGCCCTTAGCCCCTTGGCTAAGAACGCCGTGGAAGAGTTGCGGCGGTGCCACGGCCTTGGTCTGAAAGTCTTGAAACTCCACCTCACGGCTTCCGCCGTGGACCTCGGGCGCGCCGACCACCTCAAGGCCGTGGAGCTCCTCCTCAAGGACGCCCAGGAGCTCGAGTACACCGTGCTCGTGCACTCCCACTATCCTCCGCGTCGGCGCTCACAGTTCACCCGCCTACTGACGCTCATCAAACGCTTTCCCGAAATCCGTTGGATCCTGGGTCACGCCCTGGGCCGGGACTTCGCCACCCTCAAAACTTTCCAGCACCCTGATTTCTACGTGGAGCTCTCGCTGGCGCCGGCTTGGGCAAAGACGAAGAAAGAGCGCGAGAACTTCGTCGCCACCATGCGCGCCGTGGGCATCAACCGCTTCCTCTTCGGTTCCGACTGGCCGGTCATGCACCCAGCGGAGGCCTTGAAGTCCCTCAAGGCCCTACCGCTCAAACCCGAGGAAGTGGACACCATCGTGCGTACCAACGCTTCCCAGTTGGACGACCTCTTCCAGCCATGAGCCGCTACAGCCTCTTGTCTCGCGAACTGGCCCACCTCCAGGCTGCCCACTCGCTGCTCTACTGGGACCTGGAAACACAGCTGCCCGCCGGGGCCAACGCCTGGCGTGCGGAGACTCTCGGGCATTTTGCGGGCCTGGTCCACGAGAAAACCACGGCGCTGTCTTACCAGGCAGCACTGGAAGAGGCCCTCCACTCCGAAACGGACTTCGTGCGACGAGAAGCCCTGAGCAAAGGCCTCGAAGACCTCCTCAAGGCCCAGCGGATTCCCCAATCGCTAGTGGAAGAACTCGCGCGCGCAACCGCCACCTCCCAAGCCGCCTGGGCCCAGGCGAAGGAGAAACGCGACTTCTCCCTCTTCTCGCCCCATCTTAAAACCGTGCTCAAGCTCACGCGGGAGAAAGCCGCTTGCCTCGCCCAGGGTGGCAACGCCTACAACGCCCTCTTGGACGAGTTCTCCCCCGGCATGCGCTCCACCGAAATCGACCAGCTCTTCACAACCTTGCGTCCCCAACTCCAAAAGCTCCTCGGCAAACGCAAGCCACCCACGGGACTCAATTGGGAAGTCCCTCTGGACGTGCAGGAAAAGCTCTCCCACGCAGTGGCAGGCTGGATGGGCTTTCCTAAGGAAAACCTGGTTCAGGCCCGCTCCGTACACCCGTTCTGCCTGGGCCTCCATCCCAGCGACGTGCGTATCACCACCCGCTACCGAGTGGACGATCCCTACATGTCCCTCATGTCCACCGTCCACGAACTGGGCCACGCCCTCTATGAGCACCAACTCCCCCAAGGTGATCCAGGCACGCCGCTCATGCAGGCTAACGGCATGGACCTGCACGAATCCCAGTCTCGCCTGTGGGAAGTTTGCCTGGCCTCCAGCCCCGAATTCTTCCGTTGGGTCCACAGGTGGTTTAGTGACAACGCGCCCGAGGGCCTGCAAGGGCACTCGGCCAAAGCGCTTTTCGCCCGCTGGAGCGAAGTCAGCCCCAGTTTGATCCGTACGGAAGCTGACCCGGTCACCTATGGCATGCACATCATGATCCGCTACGGGCTGGAGAAGCGCCTGTTTCAAGACGATCTGAAAGTCGACGATCTGCCCGGGGAATGGAACCAGGCCTACAAGGACTTCCTGGGCGTTACGCCCGCTCACGACGGTGAAGGCGTGCTTCAGGACTCCCACTGGTCATTCGGGGGTTTCGGTTATTTTCCCAGTTACCTCCTGGGAACCATGATCGCTTGCCAGATGCACGAGCGCCTGGAGCAGGAGTTTCCTGCCCTGGGGAATATGGTGGAGCGCGGGGACATGGGGGGCGTACGGGCGTGGCTCAAAACCCACGTGCACAGCTTTGGGCGTGGGAGGTCTACTCAGGCCATGCTGGCCGAAGCCACCGGGCGAACCTTAGAGTCTGCACCCTTCCTGGCATTGCTATCTCGCCGCTTCATTTGATCCGGTAGTAATCCACGCACAAGTTGAAGAGTTCCTCTTCCGGCGAGGGCGCGATGGTGGCGTTCAATTCCTCGAAAAGGCGCAGAATCCGCTCGCGCATTTTGGCGATGTCGGCGCGGCTGGCGGTGAACACGGACGTGTAATGCAAATCCTGCGGCTCTTCCTTGGTCATGGCGAGCATAGCCTTCATGCGGAAGTTGAAATGGTTCTGCCGGTTCATGGGCGAGCCTTGGGGCAAGTGGATGCGCATGGTGAGCGCCTTGTACTTTCCGCTCTCCTCCCCCACCAATCCACACCCCTGCAAGAAATCCAAAGCCTCGCGTGCCACATCGGGCTCCAGCGAGAGCCGCTTGGAGATCTCCATCAGGCCACGGCAGTCGGGGATGGTGGTGAGGTAGTGGATCGCCTGGTAGTGCCAGCTGGAATAATACTTCGCCTGGTCCGCCAGCTTCAGCCCGTCCCGCGTGCCCATACGCTCGGAGATTTTGCGGAACTTTCCACGCATTTCCTCCAGCTGCTCCCCCAGGAATGACCTGAGTTCATGCGTCCCCGCGCGCTCGTACTGCACGAGCAACAGGAAGAACCGTCGCTCTTCCAGGGTGTGGCCCATGCCCCGGGAGAGGCGCTCCGCCTGTTCGGCGCTCAGGTGCAAATGCCCGTTGAACACCTGGGACACGAAGGCGGTCTGGGCCTGGATCAACTCTGCGATGTGCTTACGCTTGAACGCCTTGTTCTCCGCCAAGTAGGCGAGAACATAGTCTTTGTAGCCCTCAAACGTATGCAAAACGACCATGACGCCATTTAAGCATAGCTTAACTTTTTGAGTAAGCTTTAAGAACAATCATCTACATTTTACAGACTTGACGCATTACATTGGCCCGGCATGACATACTAACGCCCGTTAGGGCACACCTTGGAGGTCTTTCGTGAAACGCTTGGTTCATTCCTTGGGTCTGGGTCTTCTGTGCCTATCCCTTAACTCACTCGCCAACGATCGCGATGGCGGCAATGGCACAGGCGGCGGCGGCGGTGTATGCGAGAACAACATCTGCCAGACGCTGGCGCAGGCGGGAATGATCCCGGGGCGCCCCCGTTCCGTGGAGGCCATCAGCGCGGCCACGGCCCAGGAAGTCGAGGCGATCCTATCCAAGCTTCTAGTTTCACCTTACTTAAAGAGGTATCTCCGGAACAAAACGCTACGCCGATTGAGCGAGTTTAATGTCATCTCGGACCCGGCACAAGTCGGTGAAGAACAGCGCCGCGAGATCAATCGCATCCGGAGCAGCTACGAGCGAGTGCTGGGCGCCGGGCAAGTTCCAAACACCTTCACCGTTTTCGCTTACTCCACTCTCCGATACGGGAATATTCCCTGCAGGGCGCTTGATCCCAAGACCACGCTCTTACCCGCCTTCTTCCAGCTGAATACCCGGGGGCAAGCGCTCATCCTCATCCACGAGGCGCTTTACCTGTGCCAAGACGAAAACGACCTGGCCTCCGTGCTTGAAATCGACCGCGAACTGCTCAAGCAACTTGAAGCGGTGGAGGCTAATGCCTCCAGGGCCGAGTCTGAACGCGTCTACGTGGATCGGCTCCCCCTCATCGTGGCCCTGGGTGCACTCAAAGCTCCAAGTGAAATTAACCTCACGCAATTGTCTGATGAAATCCTGCTCTCAGCACAATGGCGCCTGGGACGGTCGATTCGGACCGTCGACCTCTGTGACGACGCAATAGATCCATCCCTCGCGACCACTGTCTGCTACTTCTACAACGGCGCTGCGCTCTATACCTCTCCTCTGCGGGCCGAGATCACCGCTCTCCACAGATTCTCTGGGGGGCATGCTGGGTTCCTTCTGAGGGAATCTCGGTTGCATCGCCGCTCCACCCGTTGCAATTCCACCGGAAGTACCTTTGCATGGTTGAACGACGAGTCGCGATACATTGTGACTTCTTGCGGAACAGGTCCGACTTCCTACAATGCGTACTACATGTACCTCGTCAGAATGCCCTGAGTCGCCCCCGGCCCGCACGGAAGCGGGCTTCCCCTCAATCCTTGAACCTCGTCACTTCGAACTCATTCCCCCACGGATCCGCCATCACATAGCTCTTCCCGTCCGGGTGGTCGGCGATGTCCACCACCACCCGTGCTCCAAGCCCCAAGGCCTTCGCCTTCGCCGGTTCCAGCTCGGCATCGGGGAATTCGAAGACCGGCACAAAGTTGGAACGGTTCTTCGCCACGGAGAAGCCTTCCTCCCACAGCAACCCGAAATTGATGTTCTGGCACTTGAACTCAGACCAGTAAGCGGAACGCTTGGGTGGCTTGGTCCCGAAGAAGCCTTCCCAAAAAACCACCGCGGCATCCATGTCGGCAACCTTGAGGTAGGCCGTCCGCATTCTCACCGCAGGAGCCCCACGGTCTTATAGACGTTGTCGAGGGTCACGCGGGCCCGTTCCTGGGCGCGATCGGCGCCAGATTTCATCAGCGCATCCAAGTGCCCCTTGTCCCCCATGAGCCGCGCGTACTCCGCCTGCACCGGCCTCAAGGTTTCCACCACCAACTCCGCCAAAGCCACCTTGAGATGCCCGTACATTTTCCCGTCGAACTCCGCCTCTACCTGGGCCATGCTTTTCTCCGACAACACGGAGTAGATGGTCATGAGATTGGAGAGCCCCGGCTTGTTCTCGAGGTCATACTTCACCTCGGTGCCCGAGTCGGTCTCGGCGGACTTGATCTTCTTCTCGATCTTTTTCGGGTCGTCGATGACGGAGACGAAGTTCTTCTCGTTTTCGTCGGACTTAGACATCTTCTTCTTCGGGTCTTGCAGAGACATCACGCGCGCACCCTGTTTACCAATGTAAGCGTCAGGCAGCACGAACACGTCCTGGTCAAATCCGTTCTCCACGGTTTTTGAAGGGCGCCCATAACGGTTGGCGAAAAATCCCACAATGTCGCGGCAGAGCTCCAGGTGCTGCCGCTGGTCCTCACCAACGGGTACTAGGTGAGCGCGATAGAGTAGGATGTCCGCGGCCATGAGCACGGGGTAGGTGAAGAGGCCTGCATTGATGTTCTGGGCGTGCTTCTCCGACTTGTCCTTGAACTGGGTCATCCGGTTAAGGTAGCCCATGGGCGTGAGGCAGGTCAGGATCCAGGCGAGTTCGGCGTGTTCGTGCACGTGGGACTGCACGAAGATGGTGTTCTTGACCGGGTCGAGTCCGAGGGCAAGGTACTGGGCGAAGAAACTGTACGTGCGCTCCCGCAGGACCTTGGGATCCTGGTGCACGGTGAGCGCGTGCAGATCCGCCAAGAAGTAGAGGCAGTCATACTCTTCCTGCAACTTGCGCCAGTTGTTGATGGCCCCGATGTAGTTGCCCAGGGTGAGATCGCCGGTGACGGTGCTGCCGCTCAGGATGGTCTTTTTCATGGATTGAGTATATCGGGCGTCAGGAAAGTTGGGCAAATGTAAAGGAACCGTAACAACCTAGGATTTAAGTCACGGGTCTGGGATTTACGACCGAGAATGCTCCCATGAACCCACGTTGCGATGATTCCGACGACATTCAAATCCAGGCCGAGTTTGAACTCGGGAGACGTCTGGGGGCGGGAAGCCTAGCGCACATCGCCCTGTTCGCAGTGGTCTATGTCGCGACCGCTTTTGCCCATGACTTCCCCCGGGGCATGGCCGCGGCCGGTGTGGCGCTGGTCGTCGCAAGCTTGCTCCGTCTGGGCCTGAGCCTGAGACAGGAGGCGTTCTACCCCGCCCACCGGCGCACCTGGATGTGGGCCTTCGACGCTTTACTGGTCTTCACCGCCATGATTTGGGGCGGTCTTGGACTGTGCGCACTGCATTTCTATGGTGTGGTCAGCCAGCCCACCTCCATCGTTCTTCTGGTGGTCAGCGGGATCTCTGCCGGCGCCGCCAACTCTCTGACCCCTTGCCGCCACCGGGCCTGGCTGTTCATCGCCATCACTCTGGGAATCCCCTTCCTGGGATTGGTTTCGGACTCCCAAGCCACCAACTACCCCTTCGCCGTCATATTCTCGGTCTTCGCCGGTTTTCTGGGCCTCCAAGTTAAAGGGCAGAACGAGGTGTATCGCGAGCTTCTTCGCACCACCAAGAAGGCCAAAGAACAGAGAAGCGAGATTGAGAAGGCACTTGCCGTGGCAGAAGCAGCCACCCAATCTAAATCCGAGTTCCTTGCTAACATGAGCCACGAAATCCGCACTCCCATGAACGGCGTGATCGGCATGTGCGACCTGCTGCTCTCTGAATCTCCCACGCCAACGCAGGCGGCGCGCCTCTCGATCATTCAAGGTTGCGGCAACACCCTCCTCACTTTGCTCAATGAGATTCTGGATTACTCCAAGCTTGAGGCCAATAAAATCGTTTTGGAGAATGAACCCTTCAATCCGAGGCAGGTGGCCCTGGAGACAGTGGAACTTTTCGCCACGAAGGCCTCCGAGCGCGGGCTCCTCCTCCGACTGGAGCCAGCACCTGGGGGTTTCCCCCAATGGCTCATGGGTGACTCCATGCGCTTCCGCCAAGTGCTCGCCAACCTCGTGGGGAACGCTGTGAAGTTCACCGAACGCGGGGAAGTGGTGGTGAGCACGACAGTCTCGCCTATGGACGATGGTCGCGTGCGCCTGGAAGTACGCGTTCGCGACACCGGCATCGGAATCGAGGCGGATGCTTTGCCACGCCTCTTCCACTCCTTCACCCAGGCCGACGCCTCCACGACCCGCAAGTACGGGGGCACGGGACTGGGCCTCACCATTAGCAAAGGGCTTTGCGAGAAGATGGGCGGCGGCATCGACGTGGAAAGCCGACCTGGCGAGGGGTCCGTTTTCTGCTTCCACCTCTCGCTGGGTGAGGTGCCGGCCCACGCTGCGCCCATGCCCAGTCCGGTCAAGAGCGTGGACCCCCACATGGCGGCCAAGCTTCCCCAACGCATCCTGGTGGCCGAAGACAACCGGGTCAACCAGCAGGTGATCACCGGCTTCCTGGGAAAACTTGGGTACGCCGCGGACATCGCGGAGGACGGTCTGCAAGTGCTCGAGCGGGTTGCCCAAGTCCGCTACGACCTCATACTCATGGACTGCCACATGCCACAAATGGATGGATTCGAGGCAACCCGCGAGATCTGCCGCCGGTACGCCCCTGGCGATCGTCCCAAGATCATCGCCGTGACAGCGAGCCGCCAACGGGAAGACATGGAGAAATGTTTGGCCAGCGGCATGGACGGTTTCGTGGGCAAGCCCGTCCAGGTACGGGAGTTGGTGGCGGTGTTGGAACGCTTCGCCTCTGTCGTGCCCGCTCCCGCGCATCCAACGGATACGGCGTCATCCGGAGCTACGTCCTCCTTCGATGTGAGGCAGCTGCGCGCCAACTACCGAGGCATGGAAGACGCGCTCCCCGAGACTGTGGAACATTTTCTCGCGCAAGCGCCCCGCATGCTGGAGGAGATCCAGCGGGCGGTTGAGGAGTCGTCTCCCCGACGCCTCCAACTGGCCGCTCATGCTTTCCGCGGGGCCCTAATGAATTTTTACGCCGCCCCAGCTGCCTCCCTCGCATGGGAACTCGAGCAGATGGCGGAGAGCCCACGCTTGGAGCGAGGACGCGAAATCTATGTCGCCTTAGCAACCGAAACAGCCAGTTTATCTGAAGCCCTGAGGAAACTCCTGGGCGAGGAGGTCGCATGAGCGCGCAAAAAACCGTCTTGATCGTGGATGACAGCGAGTTCGACCGCGCCTTGTTGGTACGCGCCCTGGAGCGCAAGACCGACTGTCGGACGCTCGTGGCCGCCGACGGCGAACAGTGCCTGGCGGCCCTCGAAGCAGGAAAGGTGGACTTGGTTTTGATGGACATCCTCATGCCCGGGGCCTACGGCACCCATCTCCTGAAACTGATCCGCGAGAAGCACAATCCCATCGAACTGCCAGTAATCATGATCACGGCCAAAGGCGACGCCGCTGACATCGTAGGGGCCCTCCAGCTAGGGGCCAACGACTATATCATCAAGCCGGTGAACTTCGAGGTGGCCGTCTCCCGTATCTCCACCCATCTGCGCATAGCCGAGCTTTCGTCCGAAATGGCGCGGCTCCAGGAGATCGCCTCTCTCCACGCCATGGTGACCACCTACAACCATGAAATCAACAACCCCTTGGCCATCGCTCTGGGCGGATTGGAGCAACTCCGCAGGACCGTCCCCTTGGAAGTCCGTGAGGAAGTCATGCGGGCCGAAGCCGCCATGTGGCGCATCGCTCAGATCGTGAAGAAGATCCAGGAAGTGACCCAAGCGGGCAAGGTTCAGCTGGAGCCCTACGTGGGATCCACGCGCATGGTGAAGCTCACATAAAAACCGGCGTTCAAGCCACTCTCAGCTCGTTCCTCACGTCCTTGACGCCATCCAAGCTTTCCACGCAAGCTTCGGCCGCGCGCTTGGTCCCCCGGTCTGAAACCATGCCCGTGAGGACCACTATTCCGTTCTCCACTGACACCTCGATGTCACTGGCGTCAACATAGCGGTCGAGATGAAGCGCCTCACAAGCCTCCTCGCGGATGCGTTGGTCCGAGCGTCGCCAGCCCTTGGGGCCCTTCCCAGCGTGATCGCCCCAAGGACGGTTCCACTGATGGGCGTAATCGTGGGTCAGGTAATCATTCCCATAGCCCCCCAGCCCGCCGCTCTCGGAAAGTCCGAAGCTAATGTGGTCGCTGGTCACTAGTCCCGGGCCCGTCCCGGTTTCTCCGAAGGAGTGGGCCACCCCACTGCGTGCGGAATCCCGCTCACCGGGGCCCCTTCCATATCCAAAACGCTGCTCAGGAATGTCTCGACGCATACAGGCTCCTTGGTTGCCCAGCCGTAGGAACCCCCATGATAAAAGCAGTCCCTTTCGTACAAAAGGGTCCTTCTCTTACGTTTAACGGATGACCAACCAACCCACCGCGCCCATGAGGACCGCTGCCGACAAGAAAACGGCCGTCAAGGCCCGGGCGAAGCTGCCTCCCCCGAGTGTCCAGGCAATGCCAACCTTGGCCAACAGGCTCGCCACCGCCGCTAACAGGACGGCTACCACGGCCGCTTCCGCGGACAACTTGCCCTGCACCCACATGGTCGCGGTGGCCAAGGACACACCGTGGAGTTCGAAGGACCCGGTTACAAAAGAGACGGCGTAAGTCGCGCCCTCACCCAACCACAGCTCCGCCAGAGAGACGCAGGCCAGGATCCCACCCAACAGGAACGCCAGCCGGAATACGCCTCTCCAATCCAAGGGAGAGCGCAGAGCGAGTCCCGTCACTCCCTGGGCCTTCCGGGATGAGAGGACAGCGCCCACGCCGCACACGAGGATTCCCACCGCTACGGCCGGAGCCACTCTTAAAGCCAGCGGCGGAGACACCAACCCCACCACGAAAATCAAGGCCAGGAACGCGGCGATCTTTGCGGCAAGGGTCGACGTGAGGAGGGCCCGCGAAGCCTGGGGGTTCTCCCTCGCCCTGCGGGAGGTGGAGACCGTCACGGCCGTGCTGGACACCAGACCCCCGAGAAGTCCCGCCACCAGAGCCCCCCGCTTTTCTCCCACCATCTTCACAAGTACATAGCTGCAGAACTCCACAGACGCGAGGGTCAAGACGAGCAACCCAAACTTGCGAGGATTAAAGATGCCCCAGGGGTCGACGACTTTATCAGGCACCAGGTTCACCACGGCCACACCTCCGAGCAACAGCAGCAAGGCGGCTTCCAACTCGGAGGGCTTGATGGTCCGGGTGAAGCGGTGAAGTGCGGACTTGGAGAAGAGGATCACCGCCACGATGGGCCCAAGCATGGCGGAAAGGGCCGGCTCACGGTGCGAGGCATAGCCAAGGCAGAAGACGATGCCCGCGGCGAACTCCGTGGTAAGTCCCCGGTCCTGGTCTCCCCCGGGCATGCGCGCGGTTGTGAAGTAGGACACGAGGATCAATCCGAGCGCAAAAAGCGTGATGAGCGCGGCGAACCAGGGGTTACCGAGGCCTCCCGCCACCGCTCCCAACAAGCTGATGAGCAGCAGCGTGCGCACCCCGATGGCCTTCTTGTCTGGATGGGCCTTCTCCCGCTCGATGCCCACGAGGAGTCCAATGACGAGCGAGATGAGGTAGGGTTGCCAGGTCGACACGGTTCCTCCACAAACAATTTATGCCACCGAAAGAAGCGTGTGACCTGGACAAACCCGCGATCACTAAGATTATGAAACCTAGGGCATGACCGCCCACCCAATGGACGAGCACCGGCGGAAATAAAAAAGGGCCCCAAAAGGGGCCCTCTGAAAGTCTTGGTTGCGGGAGTAGGATTTGAACCTACGACCTTCGGGTTATGAGCCCGACGAGCTACCAGGCTGCTCCATCCCGCGTCAGCAAAGTACTGATTTTCCGCGGACTTGTCCAGGAGATTCCGGAACACCTTTGGTCAGGCACAAACCCCTAATATTCCGTGAGCTCCCACCGAAGAGTTGGTGAGTGTGACGTCCAAAGGAACCTGCATGACCAAGCTCGCCGCCTCGCTTAGCACTGACCTCGTGTTCAAAGTCGACACGCGGGACATGTCTCCTGCCCAAGTGCGCTTACTCAAGCAGATCCAGACCTTGCTCATCCACACCCTCACCGCCGAAGAAGAGTCCGAGTATTTCGAGGCGTCCGCTCAGCTCCTGCGCCAGACCGCCCAGCTCATCAAGCACTCCCACTTCCCGGAAGTGAACCGCGCTGCCATCCCCTACGCCGAGCAGGCCGTGGAGTACGCCATGGAGGCCCTTGGCGAAACCATGGCCGTCGGTTCCCGGGGCGACCTGGACAACTGAAATCCTAAAACCAGCCCTTGATGAATGGGATCAGCTCCACCGCGATCAACGCGATGATGATGATC
Source organism: uncultured Bacteriovoracaceae bacterium (assembly GCA_964399165.1). Taxonomy (GTDB): domain Bacteria; phylum Bdellovibrionota; class Bacteriovoracia; order Bacteriovoracales; family Bacteriovoracaceae; genus UBA6144. The sequence goes on from CAYNPO010000018.1 coordinate 40,082, forward strand.
TCCAGCCAGTGGCTGCGGCTCTCACTGACACGCGAATGTAGAAGCTTTGACACCTCGGCCATGTTGCCGAGTTTCTCGTTGATGCTCTTCTGCCAGTCGTTGAACCGGAAGCGGGCGCTGGCGGCGCGGAAGACCGTGGCGAGATAGAAATCCCCCACCACTTTGAGCGAGTTTTCGACGTTCTCAACCACCTCGGCGATTTCCAAATAAATCCGCCCCGCTTCCTCGGCGTGGCGCGAGTAGGTGTTGCTGAAGATGCCGGGTCTGGTACCCGCGACGGCCTTATAGAGGGTATCGAGCTTCTCGTCCAACAGGTCGTCGTAGTAGCGCATCTCCAGGAGCTGGGAGTTGGCGAACTCGATGACGGTGGGCACGTCCATGGAGCCGGAAGGGTCCACCACCAGGGCCGAGTTCCAGTCGATGACGGTGAGGTCGTTCTCGGCGTACTGGAGCGCCGATTGGCGAAAGGCCTGCCGGAGCGGGGCGGAAAGCTTCTCCTTCGGTTCGGCCATCATGAGGGCGGGCACGTCCACTAACTCGAAAAGGCGCTGGGCGTCCGCGGGAGCCCCGGCCATCTCTTGCAAATAGTAGATTACGTAGTCTTCGTGGGTGGGCCAGTGGTTGGGCACGGGGATGGCGGACTTGGCGTCCTGCTGGAAGTCCCGGGATTTTTCCCAGGCCACGCGGTCGAATTCCTGGTCCCGCTCGATCCAGTGGGCGAACTCCACCAGCTCTCCCCAAGTGGTGCCGGGATCCAGCGGGAGGTGAAAGCAAACGGAAAGCCCCCCATAACGCCACACCCGCAGGTCGATCTCGGCCTGCACGCGCCGGCCGGCGAGTCCCATTTCGTGGTGGCCCAGGTGAACGGTCAGAGGCTCGTCTGCGATGACCAACGCTTCCTTGCCCGGGCGCTCCAACCGGAAACGCGTGGTGTTCTGCCGCTGCATGGACTCAGCCGCGCGCGGGATGTCCACCTCCGAGCCGATCTCATAGAAGCGGTAGACCAGGATCTTGCCCTTCAGGATGCTGACCGACATGGGATCACCCTTGGGCGGAAGAACCCACGGCCTCGGCCGCCTGCAACGCCTTCAGCTCCTTGATGGACTGGACGGTGGCGTAGTAGCTGCCCTTGCGGAAGCCCTGGTACTTCTTGTCGTCGGCCGCGCGGGTGGTCTTGCCCACCATGCGGGTGGCTTTCTCCACGCTCACGGACTTCTTGCCGGACACAAACTTGGGGCGCACGCCGACGCGGGTGCCGTTCTCGTCCATGCCCAACGCCTGCAGCAGCTCTTTCTTGGTGAGGAAGGCGAACTGGCCCACGGGCAGGCCTTGGATGGTCAGGCCCTCGATCGCCACCCGGCGCAGCTTGTCCACGGTGAGTTCCATGGCCTCGCAGATCTTGCGGATCTCGCGGTTCTTGCCCTCGGAGAGGCGGAATTCCAGCCAGGTTTTACCGGGGAGCTGCTCGATCAGGCGCACGCTCTTCGGCCGCATGAGGCCGTCCTCGGTCATGACGCCCTTCCTGATCTTTTCCAGCAGGGCCTCGTGGACGTGGCCGAACACCTTCACCTCGTAGACTTTGGTGACCTCGTAGCGAGGGTGCATGATCTTGTTGGCGAGGTCGCCGTCATTGGTGAGGAGGAGCAGCCCCTCGGAGAGATAATCCAGGCGTCCCACGGGATAGACGCGGGAGACGCCCCACACCAGGTCCATGACGGTGCGGCGACCCTCGGGATCGTTGGTGGTGGTGACGTAGCCGCGGGGCTTGTTGAGCAGCACGTACTGCTTGTCCACGGACATGAGGTCGATGACGGCGTCGTTCACCTCCACCACATCCACGTGGGGGTTCACTTTAGTGCCCAGGGTGGTGACGACCTCGCCGTTTACTTTTACGGCGCCGTCGGTGATGAGGGTCTCGGCCTTGCGGCGCGAACAGACGCCACAGTCAGCGATGACTTTCTGCAGGCGCAATTGGATGTTTTGGGGCTTGGATGCCTTGGGCATGGGACTCTCCTTCCGTCTCACGACGGTAGCGGGTTATGGATGCGGCGAGACTACTGGTTCAGGTCCGGATTGTCATCCTCCGGAAGGGCCTCGCTCAGGAAGCTCAAATCCAAGTCCATCTCCATGCCCTTCTGGATGGCGGAATCCACCGTGAAATCCAGGGTTTTGATCTGCTCCTCCACGCTTTGGGCGTCTTCTTCCGTCGGGGCTTCCGTGGAGAGCCCCCCTTCCAATCGACCGAACACCTCGTCCAGCGCGGCTTCCAGTTCCCGGGCCTCGTTGGAGAGGACTTCGCTGCCGGCTTCGAAAACCGGGACGGGGCGGTTCTCCGCTTCCCAGGCCTCGTCGATCTCGGGGGCGTTGAGCAACCCCTCGGCTCCCAGGTCCGCCAAGCGCGGCTCCAGGGTGGCCATAAGGGGCTCGGAGAGGCTGGCCTGGCGGTTTTGGCGCACGCTCTCGTCCTTCCTCACGAACTCTTCCAGGATGTCGAAGGCCGATCTCTTCGGCGCGCCTTCGTCGGCGCCCTCGATCCGGCGCTTTTCCTCTTGCTTGAGCAGCATGGTGAAGTCGGTCTCGGCGGCAATGTCCTTGATGCTGGCGGAGAGACGGTCGAGTTCCTCGATCTCGTCAAAGTCGAACTTCTTGCGGTCACCGCCGAAGACCACGCTCTTGATGTCGGCGATGTTGCCCACGGTGTTCTGCGAGGCGAGTTCGGCGAGTTCGTGCTCAGGGGGCAGCTGGCCGATGTCGGAGAGGTTGAAGACTTCCAGGAACTCGGCGGTGGTGCTGAAAAGCGAGGGACGGCCAATCTCCTCGGAGCGGCCGGTAATGTGCACCAGGCGCTTGTCCATGAGGGCGCGGATGATGTGGGAACTGTCCACTCCCCGGATGCGTTCCACCTCGGTTTTCGAGACCGGCTGCTTGTAGGCGATGATGGCGAGGACCTCGAGGGCGGTGGGCGTGAGCACCAGGCCCTGGACCTTGAAGAGGGTCTGCACGAACTTGGCGTAGGTGGCCTTGGTACGGAACTGGTAGCCTTCGGCCACTTCCGCCAGGCGCAGACCGTGGTGCTTCTCCTCGTAGCCCTTCTGCAGGCGGGTGAGCGCCTCGTGAACCACGCGCAAGGGAAGCTCTTCGTCGATCTGGGCCTTGATCTTCTGGATGGAAATCGGGCGGTCGGACATGAAGATCAGGGTTTCCACGGCGCCGCAGAGGGTGTCGGGGTTCAGCCCGGTGCGGGCCTGCCACAGCTTGTCTTCCTGCTCGCGCTCGTCAAAGTGGTCCAGCTCCAGGGCGAAGTCCGGCACGGGTGGGGGTTCCGCGGCGGCGGGGGCGTCCCCCTCCAGCACCATGTCCGCGGCGGCGGCAAGGCCCGCGTCCAATTCGGCTTCGGCGGTCAGATCCCAGCTGTAGTTGATGTCGGTCACGTCGTCCTCCGGGTCACTGCAGGGTCACGGGGTTTTCGGCGGTGGGCGCCGCGGGGGGCTTGGGCCCGCCCTCTTCGGCCTCGAAGCCATCGGCGGTCTCCACGTCGAAGGAAGAGAGGTCCTCCTTCACTTCCACGTAGATCGTGCCCATGGCCTCGTTCTGGTACACCTCCAGCTTCTTCAGGCGCGCGAGCTCCAGGAGCGAGATGAAGGTGATGACTTTGTCGATGACTGTGGTGTCGGCCTGGTCGAGCAGACGGTCGAACTCGGTGGTCTCCCCCACCTTGAGGGTCTGCTTGAGCCGCAAGAGCTTCTCCTTGATGGAGAGGCGGTCGCGCTTGACCAGGGTGTACTTGCGCTTCTCCCGCCGGATCAGGTCGATCATGGTGGTGGTGAGGAGTTGCAAGTCGATGGGGGTGAGGATGCTGTCGGCCACGGCTTTGCGGTCCACCCGGGGCTTCACGAAGACCTCGTGGCCCTTCTTGTCCAACGCCCACAGCCGCTGGCCCAGGCGCTGGAAGCGCTCGAGCTCTTCCAGGCGGCGAATGAGCTCGGCGCGGGTGGTGATGGCGAGACCGCCGTCTTCCTGGGCAAAGCGCACCTTGTCCTGGTCGCTCTCCTCTACCGCAGTCTGGGATTTCAATGCCAGGAGCGTGGCGGCCATGAACAGGTATTCGCCGGCCACGTCGAAGTTCAGGTCCTGCATCTTCTGCAGGTAATCCAGGTACTGGGAAGTGATGTGGGGCAGGTCGAGCTCGCGCAGCGAGACTTCTTCCCGCTGCACCAGGTGCAGCAGGAGGGCCAACGGCCCATCGAACTGGTCGATGCGGACCAGGATGCCGGATTCAGACATGTGCGTGCCTCTCGTGTGTGGACTCTGGCCGCATCCTGCCGCCGACAGACAGTATGACAGTGCGCGTGGGCTCTGAAATCTGATTAAATCTTTCGGCCACAACGCGAAGCACTAAAAAGCTCCCAGAAGCGTGAAGAAGGTAAACACCAGCCATTGACCCACCTGCTGGGCGGGAGCCAGCACGTATCCGAGGGTATGGACGCCGAGGAAGGACAGCAACAAGACCGCCATGAAGATGAAGGGCGTCCATGCCGCCAAGGACTCATAGCGGAAGAGGGCCTCGCCTTTGAGGAAGCTGGATACCATCTTCGAACCATCCAACGGGGGCAACGGGATGAGGTTGAAGAAGGCCAGGATGAAGTTGATGAACACCGAGTACTTCAGCATGCCCAACATCACCGTGTAAAAGCCGAAACTGGGGGGGACCTGGGTGGCAACAAAGGCCACCAGGAAGGCAGAAAGGGTGCCGAGCACCAGGTTGGCGAGGGGGCCGGCGAAGCTCACCCAGAAAATGCCCGGGCGTACTTTGCGGAAGTTGCGCACGTTCACGGGCACGGGACGGGCCCAGCCGATGATAGCGAAGCCGGTGAAGGCGGAGAGCAGGGGGAAAAGCACTGTGCCCCAGGGATCGTAGTGGGCGGCTGGATTGAGGGTGAGGCGGCCCGCGGATTTAGCCGTATGGTCGCCGAAGCGCAGGGCCATCCAACCGTGGGCGGCTTCATGGGCGACGATAGCGAGCAAAAAGCCCGGCAGCGACTGCGCGATGCTAAAGAGGACGGACGACAAGTTTTCCATGACGGTGCACCCTACCAAAACGCTCCGGTTGACGCAATTTTAAAACCCCTTTGTCGCAGTGCAAACCCCTTATAACGACGGAAGTCTGCTTGGTTTTTCTGCCCTGCTCAGGCATCATCGTGGAGAGGTAGGTCACCATGGAAGGTCGGCACAAAAAAGTGCAAGTGGTTCTCGCGGCCCCCAATGGAGCCGGGGAATGGCACTTCCTCATCTTCAAGACCAACAAAGACCGCGGCCGTTTCTGGCAGAACGTGACGGGTTCCGTGGAAGGCAAAGAAACCTTCGAAGAGGCGGCCCTGCGGGAGGCGCAGGAAGAAAGCGCCTTGCCCTTGGAGGCCATCGTGGATATCCGCGACCTGGCGTTGGTCTTCACCTTCACTGACCGCTGGAAACGCAAAGTTGAGGAGCGCGCCTTCCTGATCGTGGGCGACCGCCAATGGGAACCCACCCTCGACTCTAAGGAACACGAAAGCTGCCGCTGGGTCTCCCTGCGCGAGCTCGCGCAAGGCCTGGTGGAGTGGCCCTCCAACCTGGAGGCGCTGAACAAGGCCGCGCGCATCCTGCGGAGAATGGCGGCTTGAAGCGCGCCCTGTGGGCCGCGCTCTGGCCTTTCTTCGCCCTCGCCCAGACCACCGACACGGATCTGCGCGCCCTCGACCGCAGGTTCCATCCCCATCCCTACATCGAGCCCTCCGCAAGGCCCCCACGGCATGCGGCACCGCCGGGAGCGCCCGTTTCCTACGCCAACATCCTGGCGAGCCCCCTAAACCAACGGGTCATAGTGAAGGGCGCGACCTTGGTGGACAACGCTGGCGGCACCACCCTCGCGCCCAAGGACACCATCGTGGAGGTGCATGACCTTCCCGACGAGCGAGGTTACTTTTACCTACCGGGCAAAGAGGGCGGGACTTTCCGAGCCCGCGTGCATGGTTCTTCTCTCTTCACCCTGGCAGACGTGACGGAAATGTACGAGCCACCCCGCCAATACTCCGCCATCACTGAGGCCCGGGAACACACCCCTTATGACCGCCACCCGGGTTGGCGGGCCGAGGCGCTGTTCGGGCAAGGCCGCACCCGCCACCGCTGGACCGCGGACGCCCTGGACCGCGGGCTGGAGGACACCTTCGCCACGCGCCTGGGCGCTTCGGCGTTGTTTGACTGGCAGGGACGTTTCCAGTTGGGCCCCACTTTTCAGTATGAGACAGCCGCTTTCGAGGGAAGCGCCCTCAAGGCAAACTACCACAATCCCAGTTTCGGGCTGGCGGTGAAGTCAGGGCTGTTGGGCGAGCGCACGGTACTCTCGCGGGTGGGCGCCCAGTTTCGCACCGGTCCCTTTGCGCGACTGGACGTGAAGGCCGCTCCCGGCGAGGGGCTGCCCGCCCGCGTGCCCCTCAACGTCACTTCGCTCCTCCTTTCCTGGGAGAACGTGCGCTCCAACCGCGTGGGCGACTGGAGCTGGGGACTCTCTTGGCAACGGGAATGGGTGAGTTTGCGCCGGCAGGAAGGCAGCGTCGCTCTCAGAGACGCGAACAGCACCAACGACCAGATGTCCGTCTTCGTCACCCAAGGATTCGCCTTGTGAGGGTGCTACTGGCCTTCTTCCTCCTCGCGGGCGCAGCCCATGCCGCCGAAGGCATGGTGGTTGTGCTCGAGGCCCCGCTGTTCGCCCGGCCCAACAAAGACGCGCCGGTGGTTCAGTACGTGCGCAAGGGCGAGAAGATTTATCTCCACCCCGAAGTTCTCGCCGATCCCAACGCCCACGCGGCCCTGGCCCCGGGTCCGGAGGGCAGGCGACGTGCCGAGGAGTCCTTGGGGGTGGAGATGCCGGCGCCCGTGGATCCCGCCTCCACATTCCTGAGGGCCAAAGACAATCAGGGCCGCGACGCTTGGATCCTGCGCGAGCACGTGCACGTCTGGTACGAGGATCGGCGGGAATGGGCCCAACGGGACCCCATACCGGACCCCACCGACTACCGTTTGATGGAACCGTTGCCCGAAGGCTATCCCCTGGACAAGAGCCCCCGTTCCCGCGCTTGGGCCCAGCTGGCCCTGGCATCCCCTTGGGCCCGCTCCTACCCTTACGAGCGTGACACGCGCAACAAGGCACACGACACGCAACTGGAGCTCACGGCCTCGGTCATGTGGCGCCGCTCGGACCGCCCTCTCAACCGCTGGTTCATGGGAATCTCCGCGACCTGGCGCCAAACGGAGGTGGAATACCTCATGCCAGGCTTTGGCAGTCGCGAGCGTTGGAGCCGCTTTGGTTTCGGCCCAAGCGTGAGCTATGACGTCCTCCGCGGGGAGAAGAGCCGCCTTTCCCTGTACGGCACCGCCATGCTTTACCCGTTCACGCAGCTCACGGTGACCCAGTCCGACCTCACCGCCACCAGCGATCCCGCCAACGATAGCCGCACCTACTGGGGTTTCAACGCCGGCGCACGCACGGGCGCCCAGTGGCAGCGGGCCCTGGGGGCCAACCTAGATGCCATGGTGGGCGCCTGGGGCGAAGCCGAACTTCCCTTGCCCATGCGCTCCCGCAACACTGCCGCACAGCCTTCCTGGTGGCGAGCAGACAAAGGCGAGCGTTTCACTTCGCCCGCCCTGTTCTCCTTCGCCATCTTCGTGGGATTGCAGTCCGCGTACTGAACCAGTCGGACACCGTCGACTTTTTTTACACTCCCCGCAAAAAAACGCCTAAAGCTTCGCCAGCGCCTCCCGAAGAGAAGGTCAGCACGGCGGACAGGATGTCCCGCCCCATACTCAGGAGGAGCCCATGAACACACAGAAAAAATCCCAGAACGGCAAACAGAACAAAGACGTGCTCTTCCAGAAGATCGGCCAGACGTGGTTCATCTTCAGCGAAACCAACGGCGAAGTGACGTACTCGGTGATGCCCCAAGGCATGGACCCCCGCACCACCAAGCTTGAGCTCTACGAGATCATCGAGAACCACATCGACCGCGTGGCTTCCCACAAACAACGCGGCAGCGAAGCCGGCGCGGCCTAAGCTTGGGCCTCCAACGAAAACCTCGGGGCTTCCAGGGGCTTTACGCCCATGGAGACCCCGCGGCCGACAAACGCTCGGTGGAGGAGCTCCGCCGGCGCATCCTGGAGCGCCTCCTCGCCGACCCAGACACCGCCCGCAAAGCGGCCCTGATCCTCGAAGCGTGGTTGCGGCCCCCCCGCAAGTGAGCTAGCTTAGACGGAACTCCGAGGGGGTTCCATGTCACGACAAGTCAGCTTCTACAATTTCCCCAAACTCCACGACGAAAAATTCCAGCAAGAAGTGATGAAGCGCTTTGGCGAGATCGTCGCCAACAACGCCTTCGTGGAAGGCAAGTGGAACGCGGCCTTCGAGGAAGAGTTCGCCCGCCAGCAGGGGGCCAAGCACTGCCTGCTGCTCGCCAACGGCACCGACGCACTCGAGTTGGCCCTCATCGCCGCCGGCGTGAGGCCCGGGGACAAGGTCGCCATCACCTCCATCAGTTTTTACGCCACCGCCGAGTGCGTGGTCACGGTGGGCGCCACACCGGTCTTCGTGGACGTGTTCCCCGACACCGGCCTCATGGACCCCGCCTCCCTGGCACGCATCGTCCAACAGCACGACATCAAGGCCGTGATCCCCGTCCACATCTATGGTCTGCCCGCCGACATTTCCGCCATCGAAGGAGTCTGCCGGCCCAAAGGCATCAAGATCATTGAGGACGGGGCCCAGTGCCAGGGCGGCTCTTACGAGAACGGGCGCCCCATGGGCTCAAGCGAGAACATCACCACGTTCTCCTTCTACCCCACCAAAAACCTGGGCGCCTTCGGTGACGCCGGCGCCGTGACCTTCCACGACGACTCTCTCAAGCAAACCTTTTTGTCCCTCAGAAACCACGGTCGCTCCCCCACTGGCCACGCCCTCGTCGGTCGCAACAGCCGCTGCGACCACCTCCAGGCGGCCGTACTGCACCTCAAGCTCTCCACCACCGAGAAACTCAACCGGGACCGCAAGACCATCGCCAAGAAGTACCTCCAAGCGCTCAAGGGCCTTCCCCTGCGCCTCGTTCCCGAGAAATATGCCGAACTCTCCTCCTGGCACCTGTTCCCGGTGGGCGTGGAGAACAAGGACGTGAAGTATAAGCTGCGTGAGCATCTCACTGCAGCGGGCGTGGGCAACATGCTCTTTTACGAGAAGGCCCTTCCCGAAGAAAGGCCCATCGCCCACTATCCAGGGGAGACAACCCACGCGGCCCCCTTCGCCGCCCAGACGCTGTGCCTGCCCATGCACCCGTTCCTTGAAGACGCTGACATCGAGTACGTGCGCGATACGCTGAAAAAATTCTTTTAAGAAGCCGTTCACGGAAGGGAGACTTTCTTCTCCCTTCCGCTCGTTACGAGTAGCCGACGATTCCACTCCAGTTATTTCCCCTCGGGTTTAGGAAAAATTTTCCTCAAATTCCTCAAAGGCCCACCGAAACGCTTGGTCAAGAAGCCCAACCATGGTGGTTGGGAACAAGTATTGACTGAGGGCATGGAGCCCACGCGGCCTGAACAACCGCGACGAGCAGGGAGGTTTTGATGGTTATCAACGGAGGTTAGGTCTATGGGTTTCAGAATTAACACGAACGTTCCTTCACTCACCGCGCAGCGCTCAGTCGGCAAAACCAGCCGCGAGCAGGAAGAAAGCTTCGCCAAGCTGTCTTCCGGGCAACGGATCACCAAAGCGTCTGACGACGCCGCGGGCCTCGCGATCAGTGAAAAAATGAAGGCGGAAATCCGCTCTGCCCGCCAGGCGGACCGGAACGCCAACGACGGTATCAGCATGGTGCAAGTGGCAGAAGGTGGCCTGAACGAGACTCAGAACATCCTGACCCGCCTGCGCGAGCTCGCGGTCCAGGCGTCTTCCGACACCGTGAGCGACGTGGAACGCGGTTTCAGCAACCTTGAGTACCAGAACCTGGTTCAGGAAATGGAGCGTATCTCCAAGTCCACCGAGTTCAACGGCATCAAGTTGCTGGACGGCTCCGGCGAGAAGCTGGACTTCCAGGTTGGCACCAAGGGCGACGAAAACAGCAAGATCTCCTATGACGCCAGCCAGGTTAACTCCGGCGTAGGCGAGCTGGGCATCGAAGGCCTGGAAGTGTCTTCCAAAGAGGGCGCCCAATCCAGCCTGCAGACCGTCGACCAAGCGATCGAGAAAGTGTCCGGCCAACGCGCCTTCTTGGGAGCCTTGCAGAACCGCTTGATCTCCACCAGCAACAACTTGCAGGTGTCAGTGGAGAACATGAGCGCCGCCAACTCCCGGATCCGCGACGTGGACTACGCCGAGGAAACCGCCAAGCAGGCCAAGAACTCCATCCTGCAGGCCGCCGGTACCTCAGTGTTGGCCCAGGCCAACATGAGCGGACAGAACGCCTTGAAACTGGTTGGTTAATCGTCCCAAGTTCGTGGGGGGCCCCTCTGGGGCCCCTTTTTTTGTCCTTAGCTTGCCGTCCGATTGCTGCTCTGCTAGGTAAACTCCCACTATGTTTGAACGGCCGAAATCCCCCATGGCGGACAACCACTGCTACCGCCCGGACTTCAAGTCTTACAGCCGCGACAATCCCTACAACGACCGACTCAAAGCCTTCGACGCCTTCGTCATGCGCGACGAGGAGGCCGAGGCCCACAGAGGTGATTGGCGCACGGTTTTTGGCAACGAAAACCCAGTAAGCGTGGAGATCGGCACCGGCTATGGCGAGTTCATGCTGGAATGGTGCCGCCAAAACCCCGCGGACAACTTCGTGGGCCTCGACCACCGCTTCAAGCGCAGCTTCCACCTGGCCAAGAAGCTCGACGCCGTGGAGAACAAAAACTTCCGTTACCTGCGGGCCCGTGGAGAACGATTGGAGTTCACCTTCGGCGAAAGCGAGGTCCAGAACATCTTCTACTTCTTTCCCGACCCCTGGCCCAAGACCCGCCACCACAAGAAGCGCCTGTTCCAGCGCCCCTTCCTGGACGCTGCCCACAAGGTCCTCAAGGACGGCGGCACCCTGTGGGTGAAAACGGACCATGACGGCTACTATGAATGGATGTTGCGGGAACTGGGGGACGACCCGCGCTTCGAGGTGCTGCTCAAGAGCCGCGACCTGCGCGCCGAGCACCCCGGCCACTTCCTCGCCAGTTTCGAGACCAAGTTCGAAAAGATCTTCCTGTCCCAGGGCGTGCGCGTGAAGTCGCTGGTCCTCAAGAACCGGAAGTAGCATGTCCGGGCAGCTGCGCGACCTCATCAAACAAGCCCCCGTCTCCCAGATCGTGGGACACTTCCTGCCGCTGCAGCGGAAGGGCCGAAACCTGGTCGCCTTGTGCCCGTTCCACCCGGACAGCAATCCCTCCATGACGGTGAACGACGACCGCGGGACGTTCCGCTGCTGGTCCTGCCAGGCGGGCGGAGACGCGATCAGCTTCGTGATGGACTTCAAGAAGCTAGAGTTCATCGAGGCCATGCGCGAATGCGCCAAGATCCTGGGCCTGCCCGAAGACGAGCTCAACCGCGAGAGGAAGAAAAACCCCAAGCTCGAGCTCGCCTTCCGCGTGCTGAACTACGCCAACAAGCTGTACGTGAAGGTGGGGGCCACCAAGCCCATGCACTTCCAGAAATTCTGCGAGGAGCGCCAACTCTCCGAGGAAGCCGCCACCAAGTTCCAGATCGGCTACGCCCCCGGCAACAACCTCCTCCTTTCCCAGATTCAGGGCATCGGCGGCAAGCTAGGCGACGAGGCCATGGGCATGGCCAAGGAGATCGACCTCATTCGCGTCTCCGAGAAAACCGGCCGCGCCTACGATTTCTACCGGGACCGCGTGGTGTTCCCCATCCACGACCACGGCGGCCAGGTGCGTGGCTTCAGCTGCCGCAAGGTGCTCCCAGAGCAGGAGCCCAAGTTTCTCAACTCGCGCGATTCTTTCGTCTTTCACAAGGGCTCGATCCTCTATGGCTTCTTCCTCGCGAAGAACCCCATCCGCCAGGCCGATCAGGTGATCCTCGCCGAGGGGAACATGGACGTGGTGATGATGCACCAGCATGGTTTCACCCACACTGTGGGGACCATGGGCGTGGCCCTCGGCGAATCGTGCCTGAGGCTCCTCTCGAACATGACCAAGAACGTGGTGCTGGCGATGGACTCGGACAGCGCGGGCATGAAGGCCATGGTGGGCATCAACGCCGGTTTCATGGCCCAGGGGATTCTGCCCAAATACCTCTCTTTTGCGCCGGCCAAGGACCCCGACGATTTCTTGCGCCAGCACGGCCGCCTGGCGCTCATGGAGCGCATTGAGAAGGCCCCGCGTTTCATCGACCACTACATCGACGGCCTGGTTCCCAACCCCGTGCCCGAAACCATCGACCAGAAACTGGCGATCATGAAGCAGGCCTTTGCCGCCTTGGCCCCCCTGAAAGAACATTTAGAAGCCACTGAACGCGCCGTGGCGCTTGCCAAGCGCTTGGGGCTGCGCTCCGACGAAAACAGCATTCTGGAAGAGTACCGCCAGGGCCTCAAGGGCCAAGAAAAGGCCTTCCCTCCTCAGCCGGCGCGCCCGCAACAGCCTGAAATCAAGACTGAGGAAGAGACCGAAGCGCAGGATGTTCAGGTTGAGGCGATGCATGCACCCCTGCCCAAGGCGGAAGTGGCGCCGCTCTTGCCCTCCGAGCGCACGCTATTGAAAACGTTGATGACCCACCCCGAGTGCGGTTCACAACCGCAACTCCATGAAATTCTTGCTTATGTTTCTCACCCCGAGGTAAAAGAGTTAGTTCTTTGGCTCTCCAAAATTTATTTGGAAATCGATGAACAGGAGTATCCCCGCATCCTCGCGGATGAGGCGTTCTCCGGGAAGTATGGGCGCGAGGTGAAGGGAATCGCCACTGAGGCGCTGGAACAGCACAAACATGAGCCGCTGAACGAGAAAGTGGTCGAGCGGCTACTGAAGGATCTGAAGGTGCGGATGCAGCTGGAGCAGCTCCGCCAGAAACGCAAAGAGTACACCCTGTTGCAACAGCAGAGTGTGACGCAAGAAGAGGTCAACTTCTATATGGTCCAGATCACCCAGATCGACCGGGACCTGCAGCAGTTGAAACGCCACCCGGTTTGAAAACCGGACGAGGAGGGCCCCCATGTCCGTCGTAGTCGCCTTTTTGAACTCAAAAGAATTCTCCCGCCTGCTCATGAAGGGTAAGGACCAGGCGTTCCTCACCGCCGAGGAAATCAACGACGCCATCCCGGCCTCCATCGTGGACAACGGTTCGTTGGACATGATCATGGAGAAGATCGAGGAAGCTCGCATCCTGGTGAAGGTGCCCGACGTCGAGGAAGAGGGCGAGGAGAAGCCCGCCCAGGCCGAGGTCGCCGAGGACCCCATGACCGTACTCGAGGAAGAGGAGCTCCGCACTTCTTCCAGCGACCCGGTCAAGCTGTACCTGAAGAAGATGGGCTCCGTGGCCCTGCTCACCCGCGAGGGCGAGGTCAAGATCGCCAAGGAGATCGAGGAAGGCGAGAAAGAGATCGTCCTGTCGTGCCTGAATTCCAAGCACGCCCTGGAAGAGATCGTGAAGATGAAGCCCAAGATCGTGCAGGCCGAGGAGCAGAACGAGTACGTCAAAGACCTCGTGCGCGGCTTGGACGACGAATCTCCCGAGAAGGACATTCACGAGGTGCGCGAGCGGATCTACAAGGTCGTGGACCACGTGAAGGACCTGCTGGGCGTGATCGTCAACGAGGACGGCACCCTGAAGAAGCTCTCCGCCGACGAACAGGCGCTGATGGGCAAGGTCGGCGACGAGCTGGTGGACCTGACCTTCAACCGCAAGGTCATCAACAGCTTCACCGAGCCTGTGAAGAGCTACTACCTGCAGTTTCGCGAGCTCTACGAGCAGCAGGAGCGCATCTACAAATTCCTGGAAGTGAACAACGACGCCGAATACAAGACCATGTACGAGCGCGTGCTCGAGGACGACAACTACAAGCGCGACCTCGCCCGCAAGCTGTTCACCACCGACGCCAAGATCGAGCAGATGATCCGCACCCAGGAAGACATCTTGCGGAAGCTGCGTCGCCTGGTCATCGACGCGGGCATGGCGTTCGAGGACATCGAGCGCGTGTACAACATCATCGTGAAAGGCGAGGAGAAGGCGGACAAGGCCAAGGCCCAGTTGGTGGAAGCCAACTTGCGCCTGGTTGTGTCCATCTCCAAGAAGTACACCAACCGCGGCCTGCAGTTCCTGGACCTGATCCAGGAGGGCAACATCGGCCTGATGAAGGCGGTGGACAAGTTTGAGTACCGCCGCGGCTATAAGTTCTCTACTTACGCCACTTGGTGGATCCGCCAGGCCATCACCCGGGCCATCGCCGACCAAGGCCGCACCATCCGTATCCCGGTGCACATGATCGAGACCATCAACAAGCTCGCCCGTACCTCGCGCCAATTGGTGCAGGAGCTGGGCCGCGAACCAACTCCCGAGGAGATCGCCGAGCGCATGGAGCTCTCCGTAGACAAAGTGAAGAAGGTCTTCAAGATCTCCAAAGAGCCCATCTCACTGGAGACTCCCATCGGCGAGGAAGAAGACTCCTCCTTGGGCGACTTCATTGAAGACAAGAAGATCATCAGCCCCGCGGAAGCGGTCATGTCCATCACCCTGTCCGAGCAGACGCGCTCCGTGCTTTCCACCCTCACTCCTCGCGAGGAGAAAGTCCTGCGCATGCGCTTTGGGATCGGCGAGAAATCGGACCATACCCTTGAGGAAGTCGGTCAGGATTTCTTCGTGACCCGCGAGCGTATCCGCCAAATCGAGGCCAAGGCACTGCGGAAGCTGCGCCACCCGAGCCGCGCCAAGCTGCTTAAGTCGTACCTGGACAACTAAAACGTCATCCTGGACGGGACCGAGCGGTCCCGTCCTTTTTTCTCCCATTCCCGCCAGCGACGCTTGCCCTGTAGAATGGACCTTTAGGGGTCTTTTTTCCGGGAACTCGTGTTGCAAGGCGAAAACGACAACGTCGCGCTGGCCGAAGGGGTGGTGACCGCCGCCTACGAAAGCCCCGTGCATTACCAGGCCAAGCGCCTGGTGGAATTGGGACGGGTGGTCCTCTCCTTCATCAAGGGGTCGCTGGACCAACACTTAGTCGTGTCCGGGATCGTCAGCGAGAACAACACCTCCTACGAGGCGCGCTTCACCTGGAAGCGCGAAGGCACGCTCTTCAAGGCCAACTGCACCTGCCACCTGTGGGCGCAGGAGAAAACCTGCGTACACGGGGCCGCCCTGTGGCACCGCTGGCGCCAGTTTGCCGGCGCAGGCGAGGAACAGAAACTCCCAGGCACCGGATCCAGTGCCTTCTTCGGCGAGGGAGTTCAGCCCGAGCATTGGGGCAGCATGGTCCGCCACGCCACACAGTTGCGAGGGGCCAAGCCCAGCGCGAGCTTCGGGTCGCTAAGCTACCTTCTGACCAACCGCCAGGTGGTGACCTGGCCCGCCCCCGAACGCTGGGAAGGTGGCCTGGTAGTCCGGCTCGTGCCGGCGGAGGAGCTGGAGGCTTACCGCGAACTCCCCACCGCCCAGGGCAAGCACGTGGCCGTCTATGCCTGGCTCGATCCCCAGGGGCAGGAAGTAGAGGAAGTCTCGCTTTTCGACGTATTCACGCTCTTCAACTGGCGCACCGGCAAGGCCATGGACCTGCCCTCCGACCTCTCCGAGGCGCTCAAGCGCGCCAAACACCAGGACCCCTGGCTGCCGGTGAACGAGTGGCTGCGGCTCTTCCGTGACGTACGCCAACGTGAGGGCTTCGAGCTCCACGTGGGCGGGCAGCGCTGGAAGGACGTGGTGCCGCTGCCGGTGCAATGGCGCTTCGCCGTCACCCCCTCCCCGCGCAAGAGCTTCCTCAACCTGAAGCTCGAACTGGTAGACGCCGAGGACCAACTCGTCGATCCCCCGGAACCTTTCCGCATATTCGTCACAGAGGGTGGCTGGGGCGGAAGCTTCCGCTCCAAGAACGACGCCGTGGCCTTCCTCAAAGTGTTGGTGGAAGACTTCGGGCGCGAGACCGCCCTCCACCGCAAGAATCTCCACGGCGCCTCCCAAAAGTCGCGCATTAGCGACTGGGCGGACAGCCTCCAAGCAGACACCGAGATCCCTTTCTACGACCCAGGTCTCAAGCGCTTCTACACCTTGCCCACCAGCACCTTTCGCAAGGCCATGCTGGCCCTGTTGGACAGCTTCAACGACGCCGCTTTCCGCACCGTCTTCGCCCCCCCCGAGGAGCGCCGCCTGATCCTTCAGATGCCCAAGAACGCCTTGCTGGACAACATCTCCGATTTCCACGCCCGTTGCCAGGTGCTGGGCTTCCCGCTGCTCTACAACGACGTGCCCGTGCGCACCTGGAAGGCCGCCATCCGCTTTGAGCGCCAGCAGCGCCGGCTGGACTGGTTCGAGCTGGACCTGATCGTGGGCGATGAGGATTTGGAGGTCATTCGTCAGGCCGAGGTGGGCGACAACTTCATCATCACCGACAAAGGCCTGGTTCTCCTGACCGACAAGGAAAAGGACCTCCTGCGCTTCATGAAGCGCTACACTAAGCTGGAAGGCGAAAAGAAGGAAGGCGGCGCCCCTGGAGGTCCACGCCGCTTCGGCCTACGTCTCAACCGCGCACGCGTGTTCGAGCTCTTCGAGCTCAAGAAGTTGGGCGTGGATGGCGCGCTCACTCCTGAAGAAGAGAAGTTCTGTCACGACATCCTGAACCTGGAGCAGATGCCGGCGTACCCCTTGCCGGAAAAGCTCGCCGAGACCGCCCGTCCCTACCAGCGCCTAGGCTACCAGTGGCTGCGCTTCCTCTGGGAGCACGGATTCGGGGCCTGCCTCGCCGACGACATGGGCCTAGGTAAAACCCTCCAGGCGATCATGCTCCTGCAGGCCCTGGTAGACGAAGGTAAGATCAAGCGCGCCCTGGTCATCTGCCCCGTGTCGCTCCTCTACAACTGGCGCAATGAACTAGAAAAATTCTCCACCCTCAAGTACGGCATCTTCTACGGCGAGGAGCGCGAGATCCCCGCAGACACCCAGGTGGTACTGACGAGCTACGGCCTCATGAAGAAGGAATCCCTCGGGGCCTTCGCCCAGGAAAACTTCGACGTGATCGTCTTCGACGAGGTCCAGCACTTGAAGAACATCCGCAGCCTGGGCGCCAACGCCGCCCGCCAGCTGCAGGGCAAGTTCCGCATCTGCCTCACCGGCACGCCGGTGGAGAACGACTTGGCCGAGTTCTACAACATCATGGACCTGTGCGTGCCCGGTGTGTGGGGCGACATGAGCCTGGTGCGCTCGAGCTCCAAGGCGAAGAACCGCCTCCTCGCGCGCAAGACGGTAAAGCCCTTCATCCTGCGCCGAACCAAGGAGCAGGTGCTCAAGGAATTGCCGGAGAAGATCGAGAACCACGTGTTCCTGGACTTCAGCCCCGAGGAGCGGGAGGCCTACCAGCAGCGCCTGGACACGGTCCGCTCCCAGATGGCCAACCCCGCCTTCACCAAGCGCTACGGCGAGGTGCTCAAGTCCCTGCTGGAGCTGCGCCAGCTGTGCCTGTGGCAGAAGAGCCGCGGCTCGTTCCAGTCCACCAAGGTGGAGTTCCTGTTGGAAAACCTGGAGCAGCTCATGGAGGAGAACCACAAGGTGCTGGTCTTCTCCCAGTTCACCACCTACCTGGACCTGATCCAAGACAAGATCCGCGAGCGGGGCTGGAAGCACGCCCGCATCGACGGCTCCCAGACGGTGAAGAAGCGCGCCGAGCAGGTGGAGTCCTTCCAGAACGGCGACGCCCGGGTGTTCCTGATCAGCCTCAAGGCCGGGGGCGTGGGCCTGAATCTCACCGCAGCCAGCTACATCTTCCTGATGGACCCGTGGTGGAACCCAGCGGTGGAACGCCAGGCGGTGGACCGCGCCCACCGGATCGGGCAGGAGAACAAACTCACCGTCTACCGGCCTCTCATCAAGGGGTCGGTGGAAGAAAAGGTATTGTTGCTCCAGCAGGCCAAGCGCGAGCTCTTCCGTGACTTGATGGCCGAGGATGACGACGAGTACTTCAGCGGGAAACTGACGAAGGAAGACTTCCAGTCATTGTTGGGGTAACGCACCATGGATGCTCTTGAGCGCTTTATTCTGAAGGCCAAAAAAAATGGATGGGTGGGCGCCGAAACCGGTGGCACAAAAATCCCGGCTTCCCGGCTGGGCTCAATGGATATCACATACCAGGATGGGGATTTCTTCTATCAAGACACGTTCGTTGGTCTTTCCGATTTTTGCGGCCAGGAGCATGTCTGCTTCAAGGGTGAAGCTGTCTGGAGCATGGTCTACCGTGGACGTATCATGCGCGCTGACCTCATCGACGGGGCACAAGTCGTGGAGATCCTGCGAGCCGCGCTCGGCGCTCTTTACCAGGAAGGAAGATTCCTGGGGCATTTCCAACACAAGTCGGCCGAGTTTACCTATCTCGACACGAACCAGGGTGATTTCAATAATTTCTCTGGCCGGGAAACGATCATCCGGGATCGAGTGGAAGCCTACGAACTCCACTACGTCGGCGGAATAGTCCGCAAGTAATCGCCAGTCACTCCCGATGATGCCCAATCCGCCGTGACGTTCCACGCGCATTTGTAGTGCCCCAACGGACACGCTTTATGGCCATGCAAGCCGCATGGCCTGCATTCCAATTTCTCCGGGGACTCCAGAACGACCGCGTCGGTAGCCAGCGGCCCATAGCCGAAG
The DNA here is from genome assembly GCA_964399165.1 of uncultured Bacteriovoracaceae bacterium. Lineage (GTDB taxonomy): Bacteria > Bdellovibrionota > Bacteriovoracia > Bacteriovoracales > Bacteriovoracaceae > UBA6144. Next base: position 58,923 of record CAYNPO010000018.1, read on the forward strand.
GCCGGGACGGTTGAACAGAAGACCGCCGTCGTGGGCGCGTTCACCGCACTGGCTAAATGGAGTGGGCCTGAATCGTTCACGAAGACGCGGGCCGCTCCTTCCATCAAAGCCGCGGACTCAAGCAGGTTCAGCTGGCCGCACAGGTTCACGGCGGGAGACGCGCCTTTCACCCGATCGCACAGGTCTTTGTCCCCGGGTCCACCCACCAGCAGAACTTTGTGTGTGGCAGAAAGCTTTGCCACCAATTCGGTGAAACGCCCCTCCGGCCACTGCTTGGTGAACCACACGGAAGCAGGGGCCACCACTACGAAGGGCGCCGTTTTGAATGGAGCAGTTTTCTCCCGGTGTTTAGCCAGTATCGGTAGCACGGGCCGCAACTTCTTGGGGTTCTCCTCCAAGAGCACTGTTGCGTCGTAGGCGTGCAGCAGCTGGTGGTTGCGTTGAACCTCATGCCAGGCCATACCCTCCACCATATGGGGGATTTGATGATCTACCTTATGGGTGTAGGCGAAGGAAAGTGGGTTCTGCTTGAAACCGACTTTGGCGTCCGCCTTCACAAGCATGGTGACCAGGCCCGAGTTGAAGTGCCGATGCAGGTTGAAGACGGCCCGGAATTCGTACTTTCTTAGCTCCCGGATGATGCCCCACAAGGCCCGGGCCTTGCCCTGCCCTTTGTCCCAAACCCATGTCTTGTGGACGAAGGGTAGGCCCTGGTTCACGGCTTCGTTGCCTTTCCGGAGCAGGAAGTGGATGGGGGCGTCAGGAAAGCGCTCGTGGACGGACTTCGCGAAGGCGGACGCCAGGATGGTGTCGCCGATGAAGGCGGTCTGGATGACCAGGATAGGTTTTGCCGTGTCCGCCCCCATGAGATAGCATTTTAGGCGAGACCATGGAAAAAGTCACGGCCATCATCCCCACCTTCAATGAAGAGCGGCACATCGCCGAGACGATCGCTTCGGTCGCGTGGGCCGACGAGGTACTGGTGGTGGACTCGTTCTCCAAAGACCGCACCGTGGAGATCGCCCGGGAAAAGGGAGCCAAGGTCATCCAGCGGGAGTATGGGTACTCGGCTTCGCAGAAGAACTGGGCGATCCCGCAGGCGGCGCATCCTTGGATTTTTCTTTTGGACGCGGATGAGCGGTGCACGCCCGAGTTGGAGCGCGAGATTAAGCAAATCCTTGCCATGCAGCCGGTGCCGCATGCTTACTGGATCCACCGCGCGAACCACTTCATGGGCAAGCGGATCAACTACTCCGGCTGGCAGTCGGACAAGGTGGTGCGGCTCTTCAAGCGCGACACGTGCAAGTACCAAGACCTCAAGGTGCATGCGGAGATCATCACCGCCGGAGGCGTCTCAAAACTCCGCGAAAAGATCGTCCACTATACGTATACGGACCTGGCGTCATACCTGAAGAAAGCCGACCGCTACACCACATGGGGCGCCCTGGACCGCTACGAGAAATTCCAGAAGAGCGGCAAGCGCATCGGCTGGGCCTACCTCTTCTTCCGCCCCCTCGGGCGCTTCCTGCGACACTACTTCTGGCGGTTGGGATTCTTAGACGGCACCCACGGACTCGTGGTCTCGCTGCTCGCCAGCCACAACATCTTCATCCGCGCGCTCAAGATTTGGCGCCTTCAAGCGGGCGAGAAGCTGGTGGATCCCTTCAAAAGCTGAGGAGTCCAGCCACGTCGCCGCCGCTCAACCACCACTGGAACAGGGTGATCACCAGGGCGGCCTTACAGGCGTAATAAACGAGAGAAAACGCTGACACCCAGTTTTTCATGTTGTCCATCCTAGACTCCCCGCTTCAAATGAGGGTAAAAACCCGCCTGGACCTGTAAAAATTCCAGGAGCTTGCATGTCCTCGGGCGCCGACGTTTTCAGCAAAATCCCTCAGATGGACTACCGGGAAACCGCCCCGGTGACCGATCCCGAGGCGTTCCGGCGCATCCTGGAGGCCCGCCGGAGCGTGCGCGTGTACGACGGTAGCCCCGTCCCCGAAGCGGTCATGCGGGAAGTGCTGGAGTGGGGCCTCTTGGCGCCGAACTCCTCCAACCTCCAATGTTGGGAGTTCTTCTGGGTGCGGGATCAGCCCAAGAAAAAGGCCCTCGCGAAAGCCTGCTTCAATCAACCCGCCGCCCGCACCGCCGCCGAGCTCATTGTGGTGGTGGGCCGCCCCTCTCACTGGAGAAAGCACGCCAAACAGATGCTGGAGGTCTTTTCATCCTCGGATGTGAAAGTCCCCTCCTCCGCCACCGCTTACTACGCCAAGCTCGCCCCCTTCGTGTACACCCAGGGCCCTCTCGGCGTTCTGGGGCTGGTCAAGCGCGTCCTCTACACCGTCCGCGGCCTGTTTGCGGTCACCCCCCGGGAGCCGGTTTCCCACGCGGGCATGCGCCTGTGGGCCGCCAAATCCGCGGCACTGGCCTGCGAGAACATCATGCTGGGGTTCTCGGCCCACGGTTTTGACTCCTGCCCCATGGAAGGCTATGACTCCTGCCGCGTGAAGAAACTCCTGGGACTCAAACGCTCCGACGAGATCGTGATGGTCATCAGCGCCGGCAAGCGCGCCGATAACGGCGTTTACGGTCCCCGCGTACGCTTCCCTTCAAGTCAGTTCATCAAAGAGGTGTGAGATGGAAATGAACCAGATCGAGACCAAGGCCCTTTTCCTGGGTGTGCTCTCGGCCCAAAAGCCCCTGCCCTTCCGCGACGTCTGCCACGAAGTGGAGGGTGAGGAAGCCGAGCTCAAGCCCTTGTGGGACAACCTGCGCGAGGATGTGCCGGGTAACCGCAAGAAGCTCTTCGCCATGGAAAACATGCCCCTGGTGGAACGGGTCATGCACTTCTCCCGCCTGGGCGACCTCTTCCTCTCGGGCCTCATCCTGAGCGGCACGGACATTGAGGACCTCGACAACGAAGACGCCGCGGACCTCTTGGACGAGATGGAAGACCACGTGCTGCTGATGGACGACTGGCTCGCCCAGCAGGACGAAGTCACCGACCACGAGGCGTGGACAAAGGACGGCGAGAAATACTGCCGGGAGTTCCTTGAGCTCTGGAGCGAGCTCCAGCCGCACATCTAGAGTTTCGACTTCCAGCTGAAGTCCACCTGTGGGTGCTTCTTGAGGAATTCCCGCAGGCCATCGTTGCGGAGTTTGCAGGCGGGGCACATGCCGCAACCCTCGTGGGGCTTGCCCTCGTAGCAGGTGACTGTCTCTTCCAGTAGGAATGGCAACACCCCCAGGGTGTCCCCCAACTCCATGGTCTGGGCCTTGGTCATGCGCACGAGCGGAGTGCGCACCTCAAAAGTGACGTCGTTGAAATCCAGCCGGAGCGCGGACTGGATCAGATCCATATAGGCGCGGGAGCAATCCCGATAACCGGAGTTGGCACCTTCCAGCTCCATCACTCCCAGGTAAACGCACTTGGCCCCAAGAGAGTGGGCGTGTATGCCCGCGATCCTGGCCATTAAACCGTTGCGGCCCACCACCAGGGTGTTGGGCGTTCCATCTGCGTTCTTGGCGATGGCCATGCCCGGGCGGGTCAGGGCGTTGTCCGTGATTTGGTTCAGGCACTCCAGGGGAATGACCACGTGGGCACACCCGAGGTGGGAAGCGATGCGAGCGGCCCGGGCCAACTCGTCCTTGTGCCGCTGGCCGTAGTCGAAGGACAAGGAGAGCACCTGGTCCGCGCCGAACTCCTTGGCCGCCAGGGCCAGACACAGACTAGAGTCCATGCCTCCCGAGTGCACGACGACGGCTATATAAGCTGCTTTTTCCATACCTTACGCCTATTTGCATATTTTTCGATTAGATCGTAAGATATGCAAGCATGTGGTTTAAAAGGGAAATTTCCGAAAAAATTAAACTGAATTCGATTACTCGCCCTGTTGTTGTGCTCACGGGGGCACGCCAGGTGGGGAAATCGAGTCTTCTGAGAAAGCTCTTCCCGGATCACCACTATGTCACGTTGGACCTGCCCAGTGAAGCCGCCCGAGCACGCTTGGAGCCGGAAGCTTTCTTGCGGGAACATCCGGGCCCACTGATCATCGATGAGATCCAGTACGCGCCGGATCTCTTTCGCCATATCAAAATACTGGTGGATGAGGATCGCGGGCAAATGGGCCGTTTTATCCTGACGGGTTCCCAACGCTTCACCCTGATGAAGGGTGTGACTGAGTCTCTGGCCGGCCGGGCGGCGGTGATGGAACTCGAGGGCCTTTCACTTTACGAGATCTCGCCCAAATCCTTGGACTACCCGCTATTGATTCTCAGGGGAGGATATCCGGAGGTTGCGGCGAATGGGGATCTCAGCGCCACGGACTACTACCGCGATTACCTGCGGACTTACCTGGACCGCGACGTGCGGGATGTCCTCAACGTCGAGAACCTGCGCGACTTCGAGAGGTTCCTCAGGCTGTGTGCCCTGCGTACGGGGCAGATGCTCAACAAATCCGAACTTGCCCGGGATACGGGCATCGCTCCCTCCACGGCTGGAATCTGGCTCAATGTCTTGGAAGCCTCCGGTATCGTACGCTTGCTTGAACCCTGGTTCTCGAACAAATCCAAGTCCATCGTGAAAACGCCCAAGCTCTACTTCGCGGATACCGGTCTTCTATGCGCGTTGCTGAACATCCGGACTACCGACGAGCTCACGCGCTCCCCTTTAGTCGGCGCCATCTGGGAGACATTTTGTTTCAGCGAAATGCGCAAGCGTCTCAACGTCACGGCCGGCGGGGAGGAGATTTGGTATTGGCGTGACCGCACAAAAGAAGTTGATTTCGTCATCCATCGCGGCGGACGTTTCGTGCTGGCCGAAGCGAAATGGACTGAAACTCCCCAGCCGCGGGATGCAATAGGCATGGGCCAAGCGGAAGCCTTCCTTCTCCCCCAGAACATCCTGGCTAAAGTGGTGCTCTCCCGCGGCCGCTCCTTCCCCTTGGAAGGAGGCGTATCGAACACGAACCCTCTCGATCTCAAAGGAATACTACCCCATGAAAGTCCTGCATCTCTCCAGTGAGCGCACCTGGCGTGGCGGCGAACAGCAGATCGCCTCGCTCATCGGCGTGCTGAAGTCCCAAGGAGTGGAAAACCTGGTGGCGGCCCGCGCCGGCTCCGCCTTCGTGGAGCGCATGAAGGGCCAGGTGGAGATCGTGGAACTTCCCTTCGCCTCCGAACTGGACCTGTACACGGCCTGGAAGATCCGCGGCTTGGTGCGGGAGCGCGGGATCGACGTGGTCCACATGCACTCGGGCCACGGCCACACCCTGGGGGTGCTCTCCCACCGACTGGGCCACTCCGCGGCGCTGATCCTCTCCAAGCGCACCGACTATCCCGTGAAAGACAATCCTTTCTCTCGTTGGAAGTTCAACTATCCCGGCATCAAGCGCATCCTGTGCGTGTCGAACAAGATCCGCGAGATCGTGTCCAAGGATCTGGTGGATCCGTCCAAAGCGGTGACGGTCTACTCTGGCATCGACACCGCCCGCTTCCCGGCCACTCCCTCGCGGGACATCCGCGACGTGGCAGGCATCGGCAAGGACGCGCGGGTGGTGGTGTCCACCGCGGCGGTGTCGCCGCAGAAAGACTATGGGACGTTCGTGAAAGTGGCCGAGGAATTGCGGCACCGGCATCCTGACCTGCACTTTGTGGTCTGCGGGGAAGGGCCTTCGTTGGAAGAAATTCAAGACATGGTGAAGTCCAAGGGCCTTGAAGGCCAGTTGCACTTCATCGGATTCCGTAAGGACCTCCCTGACTTCCTGGGTTCCGCCGACGCGTTCCTGATCACCTCCAAGGAAGAAGGTCTGGGCACGAGCATCTTGGATGCTTTCGCGGTGGGGTTGCCCGTGGTGGCTACCGCGGCGGGAGGGATTCCCGAAATCGTGCGCCACGGAAAAACAGGGTTGCTAGCCCGGATAGGTGACGCTCCCATGCTCGCAACCCATATAGAGAATCTCGTTTATGTCACTGGAGGGTTGCGAGAATCTCTCATCTTAAATGGGCGCTCAGCAGTTGAAGCTTTTTCATTCAGAAAGACAGGGCTGAAGACTCTAGAGATATATCGGTCTTGATAACCCACTGAAAACTCGACTCTTTCAAAAGCGGAATAATAGGCTCTTCAGGCCAGCGGCTTACGCATCATCAGGGAATCTGTGCTAAGCTAAGGACTTGGAGGGTGCATGTCTAAAAAGCCAAAGCAAGAGCAACAGCAAGACATGAGGCCGGAGAGATACGAGCTTCGCTATCCCACTCTTTCGCGTCGAGCTGTCGTTAAGAACAAAGATTTGGTTTCTGAAAAATTACGGCAGGCTTCTCAGCAGATCCAAAGAATTCTCAAGAAATAATAATCCCACATGGCTGAAATACTTTTTGCATTCCCTGGCTTGATTGGGCTTGGCTGTTTTGTTTTTCGTAGAACGCCGTGGCCAGGTCGCGAATGGATTCTCACGACTTTTGGACTGCTCATTAGCGCCTGGAGTTTGGGATGGTCATACTTCTTGAGATATTCGGTCGTTTTGAATCATTGGGATTCGCTTGAACAAATAGCAAGCCTTTTTCAAGTCTTGGACTCAAGCATTGCCCACATCGCCAATGAGAATCCACCTTTTCTCCAGGCGGGCATATATAGCTTCTCTTTCGTAATCGCCACTTTCACTGGCACGGCACTTAATTTCTTGCCAGAAGATTGGTTTCAGAATGCGGAGGGAAAAGATTACGCCGATTTCCTGCGAGAGGATCTTATCTTCACTGAATTGGTGAATAACAAGATATACGTCGGCAAAGTAACAGAAGCTCCGATTAACGACCAAAATCCTGATGGGTTGATAACTCTAGTTCCACTCATGAGCGGGTTCCGTAGCGCGTATGATGAAGTGATCTATACGAATCTTTATTCAGCTGATGCGTTCGAAGAAGAAAATCTCAAGAATCTGGAGATTTCATTCCCCATTCGCTCTGTTGCGACGATGCGACATTTTAGTGTTGAAGCTTTCGAGAAATTCGAAAAGCTAGGCACAACAGTCATTCGGTTCAAAGCAGCGACCTAGATCCGCTTCCCCACCGCATAGTACTTGAACCCCATCTCCAACACCTTCTGCGTGTTGTAGAGATTGCGCCCGTCGAAGATCACCGGCTGGCGCAGGCAAGACTTGATCTCCTCGAAGTCCGGGGCGCGGAACTGCTTCCACTCAGTGAGGACGATGAGGCCGTCGGCTTCCTTCAGGGCGTCGTACTTGTTCTCAAACTGGTCCACCGGGACTTCCAGGGTGTTCATGTGCTTTTGGAAGTTGTCGCCGGCCTCAGGGTCGTAGAAGCGAACTTTGGCGCCGGCCTTGACCAGCTCGCGGGCGGTGTCGATGGCCGGCGTCTCGCGGATGTCGTCGGTGTTGGCCTTGAAGGCGACACCCCAGAGGGCGAAGGTCTTGCCCTTGAGGTCCCCGCCGAAGTGCTTCTTTACCTTGCCCACCATGTACATTTTCTGCTCGGCATTCACCTTCTCGGTGGCCTCCACGATCTGCAAGCTGATTCCCTGCTCCTTGGCGGTGTAGACCAGGGCCTTCACGTCCTTGGGGAAGCAGGAGCCGCCGTAGCCTGGGCCCGGGTACAGGAACTGGCTGCCGATGCGCGAGTCGGTGGAGATGCCGTGACGGACTTCCTCCACGTCGGCGCCCATCAGATCGCACAGACGGGCGATTTCGTTCATGAAGGAAATCTTGGTGGCGAGGAAGCAGTTGGCGGCATACTTGGTCATCTCGGCGGAGATGTTGGACATGCGGATGGTGCGCTTCACCTGGCGGTTGAAGGGCTCGTAGAGTTCCTCGACGATGTCGGCGGCTTCCTTTTCCTGGAAGCCGATGATGATGCGCTCGGGCTTCATGAAGTCTTCCACCGCCGAGCCTTCTTTGAGGAACTCGGGGTTGTTGACCACGTAGAACTTCTTGTTGGTCTTGCCCTTGAGGTACTCGCGCACCTTGTGGCCGGTGCCCACGGGCACGGTGGACTTCACCACCACCACGCTGCCGTCCTGCAGCTGGGGAGCGATGCCGTCGCAGGCGCTGAAGAGGTACTTCAGGTCGGCCTTGCCGGTGTCGGAGGAAGGCGTGCCCACGGCCAGAAACACGGTCTTACTGAGCGCGACGGCGCCGTAGCCGGTGTCGAACTGCAGGCGCTTCTCCTCGATATTCGAGCGCATCATGTTCTCCAGGCCCGGCTCGTAGATGGGACATTCGCCTGCCTTCATGCGCGCCACTTTGCCGGCGTCGATGTCGATGCAGGTGACGGTGTGGCCCATTTCCGCGAAGCAGGTGCCCGTAACGAGGCCCACGTACCCGGTTCCGATGACGGCGACTTTCATGAGTGGCTCCTTGAGGGCTCCAGTCTAACCGGAGAGGGCGTCACTGTCACTTACGCGCGCCGCAACATCCTCTGGGACCGCTCCCCTTCGTGCAACGGTCGCCGTAGAATAACGGGATGCCACGCCCGCGCAAAATCCTCGTCTCCATCCTGCAGCTGCACAAGACCGCGGCGGGGGCCATGCGGAATACCTTCGAACAAATCCGCTACTTCAAGGCCCAGGGCCATGAGGTCCACGTGATCGCCGACCTGATGGACAAGGAGGCGGTCCTGCGTGCCGGCGCCATCCCGCACGTGACCTTGAAATGGCCCTCCACCGGGACCTTCAGGCGCAAATTCTATGACTGGCAAGCGCGACTGTGGGTGCGCCAAAACCGTCCCGACTTGGTAGTGGGGCACGGCGACCTCATGGACCAGGACGTGCTGTGCCTGCACAACAGCGTGCACCTGGCCCATGAACTCATCCACGACACCCCCTTGCCTGAGAGCGCGGAGATGTGGCCCATCCACACCCCCCAGCTGCGCGAGCGCCGTTTTAAACACCTCATCGCCAACTCCCACCTCATGCGGGATGACTTAATGAAGCGCTTCGGGATCCCCGGAGACATGGTGACCGTGGTGTATCCGGCCTATGACGACCACAAGTTCACTCCCGTGGACGCTGCCAAGCGGGCCCAGATCCGCCAAGAGCTGAGTGTCGCGGAGAATGAGACCGTGGTGGGCCTCATCACTTCTGGTAATTTCAAGAAGCGCGGGGTGGACGTCTTCCTGGAAGCACTCCGCCGCTTACCGGAAGAGTCCCGCCGGGGCCTGCGCGTGTGGATTGTGGGCAAGGACAAACCTTTTGTGGAAGACGTTCCCGTGAAGGTGGAATTCCTGCCGGTCAGATCCGACGTGGAGAACTACTACCGCGCCCTGGACCTGTTCGTGCTCCCCGCGCGAGTGGAGGAGTTCGGGCGCGTCCAGCTGGAGGCCATGGCCTGTGGCTGTCCGGTCTTGACCACGGCGCAAGTGGGGGCGTCCGAGCTGCTGCTGGGCGAGGCCCGGGAGCACATCCTCCCCGTTGTCGAGGCGGACGCATTGGCGCGGGAAATGAGCCGACTCCTTGCCGATCCCGAGCGCCGCAAACGTCTGTCAGCCTTGTCCGTGCAAGGAGCGAAAGCCGCCGCTGAGTCGACTCTTGCCCCGCGCTTTGACCAGGTCTTCCAACCTCTGCTGGGGCAAGCATGAGCCGCATCCCTGTGGCGCATCTGGTGAGCTTGGCTACCGTCGGTGGCGTGGAGCGCTTCTTCACCAACTTCGCCACGCGCTCGGGGCAGGAGTTCGAGCACCACGTTTTCCTCTCTACCGATGAGATCCATCCTTTCTTCAGGCCGAAGCTGGAGGAAGCGGGGATACGCACCCACTCGTTGCGCAAGTGGGGTCCCCTCTATTTGCCGAAACACCCGGAAGTGCTCCGGCGCAAGCTCCATGAACGTTTGGTCGAACGCACCGGCGTCAAGGCCCTGGTGCTGTGGAACAAGCTCGAGTACTTCCCCGTGCACTTCCCCGCAGGGCTTCCCCTGATTCACTTCGAGCGGGGCTCGGCCTGGCTCGCCGACGGCAAAGGTGTGAAAGAACACCTTTCCCGCTGCCACGCCATCCTGGCCAACTCGGCCGCCGGAGTGAAAATCCTCGAAGGGCGCTGGGGGCTACCTCCCCTGCCCGTGCGCGTCTGCCACAACGGCGTGAACCCGCAGTTCACGGAAACGCCCGCGCCCGTGAAAACCAAGGGAGACGTGGTCCGCCTGGGGTTTGCCGGCCGCTTCGTGCCGCTCAAGGGCTGGGTGCTGGCGCTCCTCACCTTGCGCGAGCTCCTGAAGCGCAGGCCGGGCGGCTACGCCCTCGTCATCGGCGGCGAGGGCCGGCAGAAGGACTTGTTCAAGAAGTTCGCCTCCGAGTGGGGGCTCGCCGCCCACGTGGAGGACATGGGCCTGGTGAAGGAGATGCGCGAGTTTTTCGCCCGCACCGACGTGTTCCTCCACACCTCGCTCCGCGAACCCTTCGGCAACGTGGCCGTGGAGGCCCAGGCTCTGGGTTGTCCCGTAGTGGGTGGCTGGATGGACGGAAATCCCGAGATCATCCGCGACGGTGAGACCGGCGAGCTCTTGCCCATGGATTGGCCGGTGGAAAACCTGCGGGCGCTGGATCCCTCCTTGGGGGAGCTCCCACCCTTCGTGTGGGACCCCCTGGAGAAGAAGTTGCGCCCTCCCTCGCCGATGGATCCGGTGAAAATGGCATCTGCGGTGGAGAAAATCACCGCGGACACGGCGACCCTCGAACGTTATTCCCGGGCGGCGGCGGCTTGGATCCGGGGCGAGTATGACTTCACCAAACGCGGCCGCGCGCTGGCGGAAACCTTGCGGGAGCTCATCCCATGAAACGTCTCACCACCATCCTCCGCGCTCCCGTTCCAAAAGAGGGAAAGGACCTCAAGCCCTTGCAGGCGCGCATGCTGACCGTCCAGCAAGCCGTCTGGGCCACCAAGGCCCGGGTGGTGGTGGTGTTCGAGGGCTTCGACGCCGCCGGCAAGGGCACGTGCATCCGTCACCTCACCGAGGGACTCGACCCGCGGGGCTTCCGGGTGGTTCCCGTCTCTGCCCCTACCGAGATCGAGCGTGGGCAGCATTGGCTGCAGCGGTTTTGGAAGGACCTCCCCGACCCGGGGCAGATCACCGTCTTCGACCGCAGCTGGTATGGAAGGGTGCTGGTGGAGCGGGTGGAAGGCCTGGCGCCGGCCAAGAGATTGACGGAAGCGTATGGTGAAATCAACGCCTTCGAAAAAATGCTCAAGGCCGACGGCATCCACTTGGTGAAGATTTTCCTGGCAGTAGGCAAAGACGAGCAGCTCAAGCGTTTCCGAGCGAGGCTGGAGGACCCTGTGAAGCAGTGGAAGATCACCGAGGAAGACTTGCGTAACCGACGGCGCTGGAACGATTATGTTGCGGCCGGCGACCTGGCGCTGTCTAAATGCCCTGGCTGGACACTCATCCGCTCCGATGACAAGGCCCATGCCCGCGCACGTACACTGCAGGCGATCGTGAGTGCGCTAGGCGGGGTGCGGAGGGGTTGGAAACCGGATCGGGCGCGCATGGCCAAGTTGGCGACAAAGCTACGCTGATCAGTCGAAGAACATGTATCTAAGCACGATGCGGATCTGGGCGAGTTCCTGCATGGCCAAAGATCCCAAGTGGGTGGCCAGCCTTTGTTTGCTGACCACGCGGAGCTGCTCGCAAAGCGCTTGGCCGTCTTTCCCCGCGAAATGGATATCCACCCGCGAGGGCCAGTTCTTCTTCTTAGTGGA
>CAYNPO010000019.1:0-67388 GCA_964399165.1 uncultured Bacteriovoracaceae bacterium
TGAACACGGCGTGGGTGATCAGGTGCATGAAGGCGGCGTTATATGAACCCACGCCCACGCCCATCACCATGTACCCCAACTGGGAGATGGTGGAGAAAGCCAGCACGGCCTTGAGGTCCGTCTGGACCAAGGCGATGGTCGCGGCCCCGAAAGCGGTGATGGCGCCAATCAAGGCGATGAAATGGGTTAGGTTGCCGATTTCCATGAGCGGGTACATCCGCAGAGACAGGTACACGCCCGCGGCGACCATGGTGGCCGCGTGGATCAGCGCGGAACAGGGGGTAGGGCCCATCATGGCGTCGGGCAACCAGACCTGTAGGGGGAACTGAGCGGATTTGCCGATGGTTCCCATGAAAATGCAGAAGCCGGCAAAAGTGGCGAGGCCAATGCCCAGCACCTGCTGGCCCGCGAACTTGCCCTCGGCAATGGCAGCGTAGATGTCTACGAAAGTCACGTTACCGACCACCTGCCAAATGGCCACTATGCCCAGGAGGAAGAACACGTCGCCCACCCGTGTGGTCATGAAAGCCTTGAGTGAGGCGTCCCCGGCCTTGTCCTTTTCGTAGTAGAAGCCGATCAGGGAGTAGGAGCAGAAGCCCATGATCTCCCAGAAGATGAAGAAGGAGAGCAGGTTGTCGGATAGCACCAAGCCGAGCATGGCGCTGGTGAACAGGGACATATAGACGAAGAAGCGGCCGTAGCGGGCATCATCGTGCATGTACCAAGTGGAGAAAAGATGGATCATGGTAGCGACGCCGGTCACCATGAGCAGCATAATGGCGCCCATGTTGTCGATGTACACGCCCATGTCGACCTTGAAGTTCTGGCCTCCCGCTGAGAGGTCAAACCAGGTAAAGGCCTTGTGGATGTAGTAGTCGGTAGCGAAGTTGCCGCCTACAAAGTCGCCGAATATGCGTGCCGCAAAGAAGAAGGACGCCAGGATGCCTAGGACGCTGACCCAGTCGCCGTGACGGGGCAGCCTATGTCCCACGAAGGCGTTGATCACGAACGCGATGAAGGGGCAGAGGAAGATGGGGGCTACTGTGGTGACGGTGTAATCCATGGGCGCCTCTTAGTTCCTCAATTGCGTGGCTTCGTCGATGTGGATCGTTTCCTTCAGCTGGAAGAAGCGGATCACGATGGCGAGCCCCACGGCAGCCTCGGCGGCTGCCACGACGATGATGAAAAGGCTGAAAACGTGACCATCCAGGTTGTTCGTCGCGAACTTGGAATAGGCGACAAAGTTCAAAGCGGCGGCGTTCAGCACCAGCTCAATGCCGAGCAAGATGGCAACGATGTTCTTGCGCACGAGCATGACCATGAGGCCGACAGCGAATAGGACCAGGGAGATGACGAGGTAAGACGCGAGGCTGATCATAGGTCCCCCTTACTGCTTCCGCGGGCGCGCGATGATCGCGGCTCCGACCAGGGCCCCGAGCAGGAGCACCGACGAGATCTCGAAGGCGAGCACGTGTTCCTTCACCAGCAAGTTTCCAAGACGGTCCACGGTGGACTCAAGCTTGCCGTCGTTCTTCATGGCGGCGAACACCCCAAGGCGGCTGAAGAGGTGCACATTGGTGAAAACGAACACCAGGGCCACCAAACCGCCAACGCCGTAAGTCCAGGCGTTCCCCATGGTGGGGACAAGCCCGAGGAGCTGCTGGGCGCGGGAGACGAAGTCCTTGCCGCCCGTGAGCATGACCGCGAAGAGCATGAGGATCACAACTCCGCCCACATAGACCATAATCTGGGTGACGGCGACGAAGTCTGCGCCCAGGGTGGCGTAAAGGCCGGCGATGCCGATCAGGCAGCCCAGCAGGTAAATGCAGGAGTGCATGATGTTGCGGGTGGTGAGCACCAGAACGGCACCCGTAAGTGTGAGCGCGGCGGAAAGGAGAAACAGCAGGTGGAGAAACATGGTCTACCTCAGTGCCCGTGGCCGGTGAGCAGTTGGAACATGGATTGGCCCTTGAAGGCGACCATCCAGATGGCGCAACCGAGCAGGTTGAAGATCGCGATGGGGGTCAGGTACTTCCAGCAGATGGACATGAGCTGGTCGACGCGCAAGCGGGGGAAGGTCCAGCGAACCCAGATCACAACGTAGTAGAGGATCAGGGTCTTGGTGGTGAAGATGGCGATTTGCACGAACTGGATGGGCAGGATGTCGATCTTCACGTTCATGGGAAGCGTGTACCCGCCCAGGAAAAGGGCCACTGCGACTCCGCATACGACGAACACTTCCACGTACTCAGCCAATGCGAAGAAGCCGAAGCGCATCCCCGTGTACTCCGTGTGGTAGCCGGACACCAACTCGGACTCGGCCTCAGGAAGGTCGAAGGGAGCGCGGTTGGTCTCGGCCAGCGCACCCACGAAATAGACAAAGAAGGCGATGAAGGCAAAGGGGTTGTGGAAGATGAACCAGTTGGCGGGAATGCCCGCCTGCTTGCCCACGAGTGTGCCGAAGGACATGCCGCCAGCGAGCAGCGTGATGGCCAGCACGGAGATGGTTACGGGGATCTCGTAGGAGATGATTTGCGAGGCGCCGCGCATGCCGCCGAGCATGGACCATTTGGAGTTAGAGGCGTAGCCGCCGAGGAACACGCCCACACCAACCAGCGAGGAGATGGCGATCAGGTAGAACACACCCACATTGAGGTCAGTGAGGATGAAGCCACTGGAGATCGGCAGCACCGCGAGAGTGCAGAAAACGCCCATGAGACACAGGAATGGCGCGAGGTAGAACAGGAATTTGTCTGCCGTCCGCGGCATGACGTCTTCCTTGGAGAGCATCTTCACTCCGTCGGCGAGGACTTGAAGAAGGCCGTAAGGACCCACTCGGTTGGGGCCCATACGCATTTGGATGTCGGCGGAGATCTTGCGTTCGGCATATGTGCCGAAGCCGCCAATGGTGGCAGCCACAACCACGAGCGCGAGGGCAACGCCAAGGAAGATCAAAAAGGATAGAAGGCCAGTGTTGTTCTGAAATAGTGCCACCAGCGAGTCGAAAAACTGGTACTCGGAAAGGTAGCTGACGACGGTTTGGTTCACTGGGCCACCTTCTTGCCGGAGGGACGGGTGCGGGAGACCTGGAAGCTTTTCACCCAGTCCAGGTCACCTTTCTTCCAGCAGTAGGCAATACCGGTCACCAGCACGACGACGAAGAACAGAAGGTCGAGGAGGGCATACAGGCCATTACCTTCCGCCACGAAATCGCTAAAAACAGCCGCGACCGGGAATAGTAGCACCGACTCCACGTCGAAAATGATGAAGATCAGGCCCACGACATAAAAACGCACGTTAAAGGCGGACCAGGCGGTGCCCACTGGCTCTTCACCGCACTCGTAGGGCATTTGCTTGAAGTGGGAAGGCTTCTTCTTGCTCAGAAGCAGCGAAACGAAATGTCCGCCGAAAAACAGCAACACCACAATTCCCATCAAGATAACAATGGGCATCAATCCATCGATTTGGGTGGATGTCATGAAGGTCTCCGAAGAGGAAAAACTTAGTAAAAAAACACCTTTACGATACAAAAGATGTTGAAAAGAGCAAAGATGTTATTTTGGAAGGCCTGGGGTAGATTGCGTCTCACATTCGCCTCAGCACCACAGGAAATTTTTCGCCCATGACTCCCTTCAGCAGCCTAACCACACGCCTACGCCTGTGGGTCGAACAAGGCGCATCGGAACTATTTCTTCGCGGCGTGTCTGCCTCAGCTTGGAGCTTTGTTTACTCTGCTGCGGCAAAACCATTTCTCGCCTCGCGTCGTCAACTCATCGTGGCCTCCACGACCGACGAGGCCGAAAGACTGTGGGATGATTTCAGCACACATCCAGATGCCCTCTTCTTTCCCGGACTAGGACACTCCCCCTTCACAAGCATTCAGTCATCCGAGGCAGCACTGCTGCAGCGTTTCCAGGTTCTCTCAAACCTCGTGAACGACCCTAGGCCTTGGTTGGTGGTCACTTCCCGTGAAGCCGCGGGCCTCCTGGTTCCACCGCCAGATTTTTTCCGCCATCAGTCTTTTCGTTTGGCCGTGGACGACATCATGGGGCCCCATGCCATGGCCGAAAAGCTAGTTCAGCTGGGCTACCGTGCCACTCCTTCGATCGAGGAGCCGGGAACTTTCACAAGAAAGGGGGAGATTTTCGACGTTTTTCCTGTAGGTGGGAGACCCGCGCGCCTGCACTACTTTGACGATTTGGTAGAAAAAATTCATGCGGTGGATCCACAGACTCAGAAGACGTTGACGGATATAGTCCTCACAACATTGTTGCTGGCTCCGGCCCCTGGCGTCTTCACGCAGGAAGAGTTTGTCTCACGACTTCGTGAGAACCTGCCCCAACCACGCCCCCAACATAAAAACCGCTACGACGTGCGAAAGGGTATTTTCCAGCAGCTGGGCCAGGGGCAGTTGTTTGAGAATTACCCGGTCTACGCCCCCTTGTTTTTCGCAATCCCTGCATGTCTAGGCGACTACTTCGGGAAAGACGCCATTGTCACTGAGATCAACAGGGAACAAGGGCACAAGGAGTGGGAGCTTGGGTTTGAGCGGTGGGCCGACGACTATGCGGCTGAAGCCGAGCGCAAGGATTCCTCCCTCGTCTTGCCCGGACCGGAGAAGCTGGCCCTGTCTTTACCCCGCTTTCCATCGGCCCCGACTTTGGTGGTGGATGCCCTAGACGTGACCATTGATCTCGAGGGCGACATGGTGAACGAACTCCACCTGGGACTGGCGCCACTCAAGTCTCAGCTGGTGACGAAGATCCAGTCGCGACATGGCGCGATCCCCGAAGGAAAATACGAGTGGATCAAGGCGATGATGGGAGCGCTCCGGGAGGAGATGCGCCACGGTGCCCACCTGATGGTGGTCACCCGCAACTCCTCCACCCGACAGGAGCTGGAATTCATTCTCCGCGAAAATGATATCCAGCTTGACGGCGGTAGGGTCAGCTGGACCGAAGGCACACTTGCCGAGGGCTTCCATTACCGCGGAGAGAATCTATGGGTGCTTGGTGAATCCGATCTTTTCTCGGCCAAGCAGCGCAAGGCCAAGAAATCCCCCGTCTCAAATCCCGATCTTTTCGCGGAACAACTGGCGACGCTCAAGGGGGGGGACTATGTGGTCCACCGGGACTTCGGAGTAGGACTTTACCGCGGACTGGAAAGTCTCAGGGTCGGTGACCAGGAGTCGGATTTTCTCGTGATCGAGTATGAGAACCGCGACAAGGTTTACGTCCCCGTCTACCGCCTGAATCTCGTGCAGAAGCATGCCGATGCTACTGCGGCCGTGAAGGTGGCAAGTCTTAATTCTAAGAGGTTCGCCGAGCAGAAGAACAAGGCCCGACAGTCGGTCAAGAAGCTCGCTTTCGATCTCCTGCGCATGCAGGCTGAACGCAAGCTGCGCGGCGGATTTCCCTTCTCCCCGCCGGATCATCTCTTTCGTGAGTTCGAAATGTCTTTCCCGTTCGAGGAGACACCCGATCAGTTAAAGGCCATCAACGATGTTCTCGAGGATATGCAAGCCCAGTACCCTATGGATCGGTTAGTCTGCGGCGACGTGGGTTTTGGAAAGACCGAGGTGGCGATGCGAGCTGCCTTCAAGGCAGTTCTCGACAAGAAGCAAGTTGTGGTGCTGGTGCCCACCACCGTCCTGGCCCTTCAACATTTCCACTCATTCCGCGAACGCTTCAAGGCCTTCCCAGTCACTGTGGAGATGCTCTCCCGGTTTAAAACCGCCAAGGAAGTCGGCGAGGTCACGCGAAACCTCAAAGATGGTAGGATAGACATCCTGGTTGGCACCCACTCCGTGCTATCCGACAAGGTGGAGTTCCATGACCTTGGGTTGGTGATCATCGACGAAGAGCATCGTTTCGGGGTGAACCACAAAGAGAAACTCAAGGTCCTACGTCAGGGCGTCGACGTCCTGACAATGACGGCTACGCCCATTCCACGCACGCTTCAACTGGCGTTTCTCGGCATCAGGGATATGTCCATCATCCAGACCGCCCCTCCGCGCCGCCAGGCGATCAAGACCTACTTGATCAAGGAGGACGAAGCCACTCTGAAATCGGCCCTGGAAAAGGAATTGGCGCGTGGAGGCCAAGTGTTCTACGTCCACAACCGCGTCCATGACATCGAGGAGCACGAAATTTTGCTCAAGCGGCTCGCGCCGAAGGCGAGGATAACGACTACCCACGGACAGATGCCCGAGAAGGAACTCGAGAAGCGCATCAATGACTTCTACGAGCACAAGAGCGACATCCTCCTCTCCACGACCATCATAGAGAGCGGCATCGATATACCCAACGCCAACACCATGATCATCGATCGCGCTGACACTTATGGCCTGGCCCAACTCCACCAACTCCGCGGCCGCATAGGACGCTCGGATCGCAAGGCGTATGCTTACTTCATGGTCCCGGAACACCGATTGCTGAGCGACACGGCTTCCCGTCGCCTCCAGTCACTACAGACGTATGCAGACATGGGCTCCGGCTTTGCCCTCGCTTCCTGTGACCTTGAAATCCGTGGTGCGGGCGACATCCTGGGAGCCGAACAGCACGGCCAAATAGACCAGATCGGGTTGGAGCTGTACCTGGACCTACTCCAGGAAGCGATTCAAGAATTGAAGGGCGAACGGCGCGCGGCTTCTCGGAACATCGAAGTACAGGCTCCCTTCAACGCCTACATCCCGAACAACTACATCGCGGACCACTCCACGAGGCTCAAATACTACAAACGACTTTCCAACGCCCAGACGCAGGCGCGACTGGATGAAATCACCAGCGAGATGGCCGACGTTTTTGGTCTCGCTCCCCGAGAGCTTGAGGCCCTCGCCTGCATCCTTCGGGCCCGCCTTTGGCTACAACCGGCAGCCGTACGGTTGGTGAAAGTAGCTGGTGCGCAGATCACGGTGTTCTTTGACCAGGATGCTTTGAGCGAGGACGAGACCTTGCGCGACCGCGTACTCGGAATCTTCCTGGGCAAGCCCAAACTCTACAAGATTAATCCTGACGCTTCTGTGCTGTGCTTTTTCAAGGACCCCGTGGACCCCCAGGTTCTCCTGGAATTCGCGAAACATATTGCGGGCCAAATCGCGCCATGATACCGTTTTTTCAAGACTTTTAACGACGAGGACCCACATGAAAGCTCTTTTCCTGGCGCTCGCCCTGTTCGGCCAAGCCGCTTGGGCACAACCGAAGCCTGATGAGGTGGTGGCCACCGTCGGGAGCACAAAGATCACTCGCAAACAGCTGGAGGAGTATCACCAGCAGAACCTCCGCTTCGTCACCCAGCGTAAGATTACCCGCGAAGTTTCCCTTGATGACCTCATTAACCGCGCCCTCGGGATTCAACGTGCTCGCAAAACTGGCCTCGACAAGGACCCCATGGTTGTCTCGAAGATGGAAGACATCCTCTTCCATGCACAGGTCTCTAAGGACCTTGAGGGCCCCCTCTCCAAGATCACAGTGAGCGATGACGAAGTGGCCAAGTACTACGCCGACAACAAGGAGTACCGCACGGCCCACATTCTCTTCCGCCTACCCATTCAGCCCACCCCGGATGAGGTCGACAAAGCGGCGAAGGCTGCGGATAAGGCTTATCAAGAGGTGTCGGCAAACCCCGACACATTCACGGCCGTCGCCACCAAGGCTTCACAGGGAACCACCGCCCCGGCCGGCGGCGACCTTGGCTACCAACCCCCCGTTCGCCTGGCGCCCGAGTATTATGCGGCGATCAAGGGCCAGAAAGTCGGTTTCATATCCCGCCCCGTCCGCACCCAGATGGGCTACCACGTCGTCCGCGTGCTTGGCGTAAAGGACTTCGACCAAATCGACAAAAACCTCTACAAGAAGATCATCTACGACCAAAAACGTGACGCCCTGATGAACGCTTACTTCCAGGGCCTCAAGAAGGGCGCGGACGTCAAGATTCTCGCCAAGCCCTGATATGTTGGCCCTCGTCCTTTCCACCCTCTTGGGCCTCGCCCCCACTGCCTTCGCCCAGGAGAAGCTCCTCGACAAGATCGTCGCCGTGGTCAACGGCAAGGTCTATACGTTATCGGAGCTGAAAAGGGTTGAGGAGACGATGGCGGCTCGAAGGGAAATCTCTCCCTTTCTCTACACCGATAAGCAGTATTCCCAGACGGCTTTGTTGGAGCTTCTCATCAAAGGCTACATCGTACGAGACAAGATCGGGGCGCAAGGCTATGTCATCGGCGACGACGCTGTGGAGTCCCGCATCCGCATGACCGAAGAAAAACTTGGGCTGAACCGCGACAGTCTGCTCGAGTTCCTCAAATCGAGGGGCCTTACTTATGAGGAGTACTTCGAAATCATCCGTGAAGCCATGGAGTACAACGTCTTCAACACACGCGTGATCGCCCCCCTCGTGACCGTCACCGAGCAGGAGCTCAAGAACGAGTTCTACCGACGCCATGCAATGGACAAAGCCTTGAGCTTTACCTATGACGTTGTCGATTTCTCCGTGCCCAGCTCTCAAGGCGATGGCAAGCGCAAAGCCGGGTACGTCCAGGCCCTGCGTGACTACCAACTTACGGGCCGCCTGAGCGGTGGCTTCACGAGTCTCGAGGCTAACCCGCTGGAGGGTATCCGGGAGGACAGCATCCATCCTGAAATTGCCAAGGCGCTGTCCCAAACCCCTGAGGGTGACTTTACCCCTCCGGTGGTCCTCGGGGGTCGCTTGCGCAGTTTCTACGTGAAGAAGAAAGACCTCATGGAATCCCAGGCTTTCACCAAGGTGAAGGACAGGCTCGGTGAAGAGATTTTCGCTGAGAAAAGCGCCTCACTCACGCGCAACTGGTTCGAGCGCGAGTATCCAAACTATTATATCAGTCGCACTTTATGATTTTCGTAACCCAGGGCCACGAATGCGGCATTGGGCTCGAGGTTTTTTTCAAAGCGCTGCAGAGAGGACCGCGCGCATGGTGGGGGCGTGTTGAACTTCACGCCCACCGGGCCACCGTCGCCAAGCACATTCGGGCCCTCAAGCTCACTGCCGATGTCACGGCCGATGGCATTTCCTTTCTACAGGGGACCCTCCGCTGCAGTTGGGTGCGTCCCGGAAGGCTTCCATCGTCCACTCTTTGCATGGAGTCCGCCCTGGAGGCTCGAGAAAGTATGGGATCGGGCGGGGTCTTGTTCACTCTTCCCACCACGAAAGACGATTTGCGCGATCCTCGCGCTCCCAGAAGGCGCTTTCTCGGCCACACCGAGTATCTACGGGCACGTTTCCGGGCGCCCCATCTCAGCATGTTCTTCACCGCTGACGACCTCCATATGCTTCTACTCACCGACCACGTCGCCTTGAAAGACGTCCCCAAGGCTATTACACCTAAAGTTTTTGAGGACAAGCTAGGTCCTGCTCTCGCGTCACTGCGGGTTCTGGAGCCGTCCATCCGTCGTACGCTGGTCTCCGGCATCAACCCTCATGCGGGGGAAGGTGGGTTGTTGGGGAAGGAGGAACTGCGCCTTGCCCCTGCACTGAAGCGCCTGCAAAAGCGCTTTCGCATAGAGGGCTTTTTTCCCGCTGATACAATTTACCGGGAGCGCCGATCAGAAAGTGATTTACTCGTCTACACCCACCACGACCAGGGTCTCGCGCTCTTCAAGGCTTTAAAGGGAACGCTGGGCGCCAACATCACACTGGGCCTTCCGTTCCTGCGTCTGAGCGTTGACCACGGGACGGCTTTCCCACTCTATGGTAAAAATATCGCCGACCCGAGCGGGGCCACCTACTGCCTCCGCAAGGCCATGGTCTACCGGGAGCGGCTCATTGGAAAAAATCCTCGTCTCTAAGGCGAAAGTTCACAACCTGAAATCGGTCGACGTGGCGATCCCTCGCCGCACGCTCACCGTTATCACCGGCCCCTCAGGCTCCGGCAAGTCCTCGCTCGCCTTCGACACCATCTACGCTGAGGGCCAGCGCCGCTACATCGAGTCCCTCTCGTCCTACGCACGCCAGTTCATCGGCCAGATCGAGCCGCCGGACGTGGAGTCCATCACTGGGCTTTCCCCCGCCATTGCCATCGACCAAAAGAGCACCACCAAGAACCCTCGCTCGACCGTGGGGACGATCACTGAGGTCTACGATTACATGCGCCTCCTTTGGGCGCGTCTCGCCACCCCCCATTGCCCGGAATCCGGCGAGCCCGTGCAAAGGCAGACGCCCCAGCAGATCATAGAGCGGCTGCTCACGCTCAAAGAGGGCACCAAGCTCCAGCTGCTCTCTCCGGTGATCCGCCAGAAAAAAGGCGAACACAAGGAAGAGATGGCCAAGTTCCAGGCCCTGGGCTTCTCGCGCATACGGCTCAACGGCGAGATGGTCACGTTGGACGACAAGGTCTCCATTCCCAAAGCCAAGTTCAACGACATCGACCTGGTCGTGGACCGCATCGTCCTGAAGGACGGCGTCCGTTCCCGCCTCGCAGATTCCGTCGAGTACGCCCTCAAGCTCTCCAATGGCTTCTTAGTGGTCCTCGCCGACGAGAAGGAGCTTTTCTTTTCCGAGAAGAACTTCAGCTTCAAGGCCAACAAGAGCTATCCCGACCTCGAGCCGCGACTCTTCTCCTTTAACTCCCCCCTGGGGGCGTGTCCCGCCTGCAACGGCCTGGGCGTAACCAAGCGCTTCGACCAGGAGTCCCTGGTCACCGACGAGAACCTCTCCCTGAACGACGGGGCGCTAGCCCCGCTCAAGCGCAGCTCCTTTTTGCTCCAGATGGTCACCAGCGTGGCGGCCGCCGAGGGGGCCGACATGGATAAGCCCCTCAAGAAGCTGTCCGAGAAGTTCAAGAAGATCCTCTTCGAGGGCGGTGACAAGGTCTACACCTACAAATTCGAATCCGAGAACTCCAGCTTCAACTTCAAAAAGGAGTTCCCGGGGGTCACGGCGTGGCTCGAGAAGAAGTACAACGAGTCCAGCTCAGACAAGGTGAAGCAGGATCTCGAAGAGTTCATGATCATACAGAAGTGCCTGGGCTGCAAAGGCCGCAAGCTCAACCCCTTCGCCCTCGCCGCCACCATCTCCGGCAAGTCCATCATGGACGTGGCGGACCTGCCGGTGAACGAGTCCCACGAGTTTTTCGATAGCCTGCGCTTCCAGGGAAACCAGGCCGTCATCGCCCAGAAGCTCCTCAAGGAAATCCGCGACCGCCTGGGCTTCCTCCTGAACGTTGGCCTCGACTACCTGACCCTCAACCGCGACGCCATGACCCTTTCCGGCGGCGAATCCCAGCGCATCCGCCTCGCCACCCAGATCGGCTCCGCCCTCTCAGGCGTGCTCTACGTGCTGGACGAGCCCAGCATCGGGCTCCACCAACGGGACAACGAGAAGCTCATCCAGACCCTCATCAACCTGCGCGACATCGGCAACACCGTGCTGGTGGTGGAGCACGACGAGGATACCATGCGCTCCGCTGACTGGCTCATCGACATGGGCCCCGCCGCCGGCGTCCACGGGGGAGAAATCGTTTCGGCCGGCACTCCCGCCGAGGTCGCCAAGGACCCCAAGTCCATGACGGGTCTCTTCCTCTCTGGCAAAGAGAAGATTGTCGTACCACCGAGGCGCCGCAAGTCAGCGGACAAGATGGTCCTCCACGAGGCGAAAGAGCACAACCTCCGGGGCGTGACACTGGAGGTGCCCGTGGGCGTGATGACCTGCCTCACCGGCGTGTCCGGCTCCGGCAAGTCCACCCTCGTTCACAAAGTCCTCATCCCCGCCATGAAAAACTACCTCACCCGCGGGCGCCGCCCCGCCGGCGCCAACTACAAGGCCATCACCGGCGTGGACAAGTTCCAAAGCATCATTGAGTTGGACCAATCCCCCATCGGCCGCACACCCCACTCCAACCCGGCCACCTACACCGGGCTCTTCGATGACATTCGCAACATCTTCTCCAACACTAACGAGTCCAAGGTCCGCGGCTACAAGCCTGGACGCTTCAGCTTTAACGTGAAGGGCGGGCGTTGCGAGACCTGCGAGGGTAACGGCTGCCTCAAGATCGAGATGCACTTCCTGCCCGACGTCTACGTGACCTGCCAGGACTGCGGCGGCAAGCGCTACAACCCCGAAACCCTATCCATCCTCTACCGCGGCAAGAACATCGCCGACGTGCTGGATATGACCATCGAGGAGGCCTTGCCCTTCTTCGAGAACCACACCAAGGTCGCCCGCGCCCTGCGCGTGCTTAACGACGTGGGCTTGGGCTACATAAAGCTCGGCCAACCCGCCACCACGCTCTCGGGCGGCGAGGCCCAGCGGATGAAGCTGTCCCGCGAGCTCTCCAAGTCCGTGAAGGGCAGCACGCTTTATGTCCTAGACGAGCCCACCACAGGGCTTCACTTCAATGACATCCGTATCTTGCTGGTGGCCCTCAACCGTTTGGTCGACCTGGGTCATACGCTGCTGGTCATCGAGCATAACCTCGATGTGATCAAGACCGCGGACTGGGTTGTGGACCTAGGTCCTGAAGGCGGGAAGAGCGGCGGAGAGATCGTGGCGCAGGGGACGCCAGAGCAGGTGGCGCGGGTGAAACGTTCGCATACCGGGCGATTCCTGGCTAAGACCCTAAGTTGATACTGACCGAGCCCGGACCCACATTGTCCGGTTGAAGCACCATCCAGTCTCTCAAGTTCTGGTCGCCTACGAATGATCCTCGCATCAGCTGCATGAGGTCCTCCTCCGTTCCTACAAAGACACGGGGAGCTCGCCACCTTGGGCGGAAGAACTGACGAATGGTTCCGTCCACGTAGAGGTGTTGCCCGGCACCGTAAAAGTTTGGTACCCGGATGAATGTATGGCCCCTATTCTTAACTGCTTCGACGACATAGCCCCTCGCCTCCAGCAATCTTTGCCACAAGGCACTTCCTCCCCGGCAAAAGTTCTCTTCAATTCGCAGGTCATTTAAGCGCGCTAGGCGCAGGTACTCCGGTATTAGTCCGTTGATCTCTTCCAGTTGACGCGCCTGAGTCTCGGCCACAATGGCACGTGACCTCAGGCCTGAAAACTGATTCAGCAGGCGCTCAAAACATGAAGCCGCCGCGACTGGGCAGTTCATTAGGGAGTAGGCCAAAAGAATAGAGCCCAGCAGTCGGGAGACCACGAAGATCTATCGGATTATCGGAGTGAGTAAATTACCGAGGGGAATAATCGGGACGGGGAGGATCCCCGTCCCAAGGAGTCCAAATTAGACAGCGGGCTTGATCAAGAAGGCGATAACGAAGGCGTAGATCACCAGGGATTCGATCAGAGCGAGGGCAATGATCATCGGGGTGAACAGTTTGTCGGCGGCGGCGGGGTTGCGGGCGATGCCTTCGAGGGCAACAGAGGCGGCCTTAGATTGGCCGACGGCGCCGCCGATGGAGGCAGCAGCGATGCAAACACCAGAAGCGATAGCGAGCCATGCGTTCAGTTCCATTGTCTTTTCCTTTGTCCCGCTCTGGGGACGGTTAGTGACTCTTGCCCGTGCTCCAATCAGTGGTGGGCGGCGTGCTCATCATGATCGTGATGGGCGGTCGCCAAGCTGATGTAGACCATGGTCAAAAGCGTGAATACGAAAGCTTGCATGAAACATACGAAGAGGCCGATCACGTAGAAGGGGATCGGCACGATGTAGGGCACCAGCCCGGAGAAGATGGAGAGCACCAAGTGGTCGCCCTCCATGTTGCCCTTGAGGCGCAGGCCCAAGGAGAGCGGGCGCACAGCGTGGGAGATGATCTCGATGGGGAAGATCAGCACTGCGAGGTACCACACTGGGCCCATGAAGTGCTTGATGTGGCCCCACAGCCCCTGCTCTTTGATGCCCTGGTAGTTGTAGTACAGGAACACAAAAATCCCAAGGGCGAGGGTCGTGTTGAAGTTGTCTGTGGCAGGAAGAAAGCCTGGAATCAAGCCCGCGAGGTTGTTGATCAGAATGAAGGAAAACAGGAGCATGATGACGGTGTAGTACTTCTTCGCCTGCTCCTCGCCCATGATGTTGCGGGCCAGGTTGTAAACGAACTGGCCCAGGGCCTCCACGACGTTGCGGAAGGTGATGCCCTTGTCGGGGATGGCGGTGTTCTTCACCCCAGAGATTTTGGAGCGGTAGGTGACGCCAACGAGCAAGAAAACCGTAGCGATCACGAAGAAGGTCATCACGTGCTGGGGCTGGTGGAGGGTGTGCTCCAGCTGGCCCAGGAAGGTGTAGCCGCTGGCGTGGGCGAGCGCGGGGAAGAGGCCAGCCAAAAGGGAGCCAAAGAGCTTCATGAAGGTACCTTTATTTGGAAAAAGCGCTTCCTTTTTTAATACTCATCACGAGGATAATCAATTGAAATGTGTAGAGTATGATCCCGTGCAGCACGAGATGGCGCCCAAATTTTATCAGTGCGTAAAAGCTCACTAAGATCACGGCCATCTTCAGCACCATCTTGCCCGCAAGCTTAAGGTTGCTGGTCTCCTCCGCTGATCCCGCCATCTTGCGGAAGGCGGCTCCGAAAATGAGCACCATGAGCCACTGGTTGAGGGCCGAGCTGAGGACAATGGCGCACAGAAGCATCCAGTCCAAAGCATCCCAACGGGCGGCAAGGCCCGCCAGCAGCAGGGCGGTCACCGTCCCAAAAACGTATTTCTTATTGTCGACGCTTTCCGACCAATCCAAGCCGCACCATCCAGAAGAGCGTGTTCACGATAACAGCGATGAGGATGAAAAGTCCCCAGCCCCAACCGAAAACTCCGTTCTGCACCAAGGCGTAGATCCCAAAGAAAGCCCCTAGAATCAACGAAGGCAGTCCCATGGCGAGGCCCATAACTTTCCACCAAGCCTGCTTCACCGCTTTCTCGCTACCCGGCGGGCATATAGTGCCTTCAGCCTGTCTTTGATGACCTGTGGATTGGGATGGTCATCTAGAAGCGAGTAGTAAATGTTGTAGGCTTCCTTGAGCTTCTCACCGGATTCATAGGCATTCGCCACGAGAAACTTCGTTTTCACGATGAGGTCTTTGCGCTTCTCGCGCTTCATGTAATCGAACCACTTTTCCACGGCCTCTTCCCACCTGCGGCCGTAAAACCGGATCAAGCCTTGGTAATAGAAGCTGTCTATGTGATGGGCATGGTTGGTGTCGCTGGCAAAGCGGGCGAAGCGCGCATCCGCCTTGGCTAGCTCGCCAGCCTCGAACTGAGCCTCGGCAATACGAAAATCATAATCGTCTGCACTCTTCAAGCGGGGCTTAAAGGCCATGAGGGTTTGATAAGCCCTGATGGCAGCCGGGTAATCCTTGTTTACGCTGAAGCTAATCTCAGCAATCTTCTCCAATGCCTTCACCTGGTTGCGTGGAGTCTCGTCGTTCTCCACAATAAAGCGGTAATGGCCGAGGGCCCGTGCGGGCTGGTTTAAGTAAAGGTAGTAAATCTCTGCGAGCTGATAGTGGATCTTGGCTCGCAAGTCCTTGGCGGGACTCTTGCGGAGAAGACGCTCATACGCCTCGGCAGCATTGGCGTACTCCTGGCGCTCTACATGGTCCTGCGCAGTGAGGATTTCCCGGTTGAGCCCCGAAGTGAAGTCACAAGAAGCTAGCAGCATGGGCCCCACCAAGGACAGGACCCATGCCCATGGTCTACTGCGGGGTTTCAGGGCCACCCTCGCCCCCTTCCGCACTTTCGGGGCCGTCGTCGGGGTCTACGATTTTCTCCACCGCCACGACTTTCTCATCCGGCTTCACGTTGATCAGGCGCACACCCTGGGTATTGCGACCCAGGAGTGAGATGCCAGAGATCTTGGTTCGGATAACCTGACCCTTGTCAGTGATGATCATAAGGTCGTCACGCTCGGTAACGGGCTTTATGGAGACGATGTTTCCGGTCTTCTCGGTGAGTTTCATGGCAAGGATGCCTTTCCCCCCGCGGGACTGCGTGCGGTACTCGGTCTCTTCGGAGCGTTTGCCGTAGCCACGCTCGGTGACCGTGAGAATTTCTACACCGGGCTCGAGAAGCTCCATCCCGATGACCTTCTCGCCCTCCTCTAGCGCCATGCCCTTCACGCCTTGTGACACCCGTCCCATGGCACGTGCGTCGTCCTCGGCGAAGCGGATGGTCTTTCCGCCATCTGAGCACAAGAGGATGTCTTTCTTCCCGTCCGTCACGCGAACTGCGTTCACGGCATCGCCATCCAAGACCTTAATGGCCTTGATGCCGCTGGATTTTACGTGCTTGTACTCGTTGAGCTCGGAGCGCTTGATCACTCCTTGCTCGGTGGAGATGACCAGGAACTTGCCCTCCCAGTCCTTCGGCACGGTGATGATCTGCTGGACCTTCTCGCCAGCGGGCACGTTCAGCAAGTTCACCACGTTTCGGCCCTTGGCGGTGCGCACGCCCTCCGGGATCTGGTAAACCTTGAGCGTGAACAC
Source organism: uncultured Bacteriovoracaceae bacterium (assembly GCA_964399165.1). GTDB lineage: Bacteria > Bdellovibrionota > Bacteriovoracia > Bacteriovoracales > Bacteriovoracaceae > UBA6144. Next base: position 16,398 of record CAYNPO010000019.1, read on the forward strand.
GGTCCCCTTGTCGGTGAAGATCATCAGCGTATCGTGCGTCTCGGCGGTGAAGATGGTGGTGTAGAAATCCTCTTCCAGGTCCGCGCCCTTCACGCCCTTCCCGCCGCGCTTCTGGGAGCGGTAGGTGTCGATCGCCATGCGCTTCAGGTAACCCTTGTGGGTGATTGTGACGATGACTTCCTCATTGGCGATGAGGTCTTCCATCTGGAGTTCGTCGGCTTGTGCCACGATCTCCGTCTTGCGCTGGTCGGCGTAGTCGGTACGGATTTGGGTGAACTCGTCGCGGATCAGACCGCGGATGAGCTGCTCGCTGGCAAGGATGCCTTCCAGACGGGCGATCTCGGCCATGACCGCCTGGTAGTCAGCGATGATCTTGTCGCGCTCGAGCCCCGTGAGGCGCTGCAGGCGCATGTCGAGGACGGCCTGCGCCTGTATCTGCGATAGGCTGAACTTGGCCATCAATTGGTCTTTGGCCTGCTGGGGTCCCTCGGCTTTCTTAATCAGCTCCACGATGGCGTCGATATTCTCGACGGCTATCTTGAGTCCTTCCAAGATGTGGGCGCGCTCGCGCGCCTTCTTGAGTTCGTACGTGGTACGGCGGATGACAACTTCACGACGATGTTCGATGAAGCACTCAAGTTGTTCCTTGAGGTTCATGACCCGTGGTTGACCGTTATAGATCGACAGGAAGATGATCCCGAAGGACACCTGCATTTGAGTCTGCTTGTAGAGACGGTTGAGCAGCACGGAGCCGTTCTCACCTTTCTTTACGTCGATCACCACGCGGATGCCCTCGCGGGAGGACTCGTCGCGGATGTCGGAAATGCCCTCGAGCTCTTTCTCATGCACAAGCTCAGCGATCCGCTCGATGAGCTTCGCCTTGTTCACCTGGTAGGGGATCTCTGTGATGATGATGCGCTCGCGGTCGTTCTTTCCGACCTCAATCTCGGCCTTGGCGCGGATTTGAATCACGCCCTTGCCGGTGTGGTATGCTTGCTGAATGCCGGCGGTACCATGGATGGCGCCCCCAGTGGGGAAGTCCGGCCCAGGGATCATACGCACGAGTTCGTGTACGGTGGTACCGGGGTTTTCTAGCAAGGCGAGGAGGCCGTCCATCACCTCGCCCAGATTATGCGGTGGGATGTTGGTGGCCATGCCGACCGCAATCCCGGCGGAGCCGTTGATCAGCAGGTTGGGAATCTTGGTGGGGAAGACGGTGGGCTCCTGGAGTGAGCCGTCGTAGTTCTCCTGCCAGTCGACGGTTTCCTTGTCGATGTCGCCGAGGATGTCATTGGCCATCTTCTGCATGCGCACTTCGGTGTAACGCATGGCCGCGGCATTGTCCCCGTCGATGGAGCCGAAGTTCCCTTGGCCGTCGATGATGGGGTAGCGCATGGAGAAGTCCTGCGCCAAGCGCACCATCGCGCCGTAGACCGCGGAGTCGCCATGGGGATGGTATTTACCAATCACGTCCCCGACCACGCGGGCGGACTTCAGGTAGGAGCGGTTATGGTAGTTGTTAAGCATGTGCATGGCGTAAAGGATACGCCGGTGCACGGGCTTGAATCCGTCGCGAACGTCGGGGAGAGCGCGGCCCACGATCACCGACATGGCGTAATCGAGGTAGCAGTTCTTCATCTCCTCCTGGATCAGTAGGGGGGCGATGGTTCCGTGGTTGGGGGCCTGGGTGTCGTTGCTCATAGTCGGTCCTCAGATGTCCAGATTGCGCACGTTGAGGGCGTTCTGTTCGACGAACTCCCGGCGAGGGTCCACCTGATCCCCCATGAGTACGGAGAACACCTGGTCGGCATCGATGGTGTCCTCGATCTTGACTTGCAAAAGGGTTCGGTTGACCGGGGCCATGGTGGTTTCCCAAAGTTGTTCGGGGTTCATTTCGCCCAGACCCTTGTAGCGCTGGATATAGGCGCCCTGACGGGATTCCTGGGAGACGAACCCAGCGAATTCCGACAAGCCGCAGAACTCCTGCTTGCCGTCTGTGCGTTTGAACGCGATCTTCGCGTTTAGAACGCGCTGGATGCCCTCCTGGTGGTTGACCAGGTCCTCATACTCGCTGGAGTCGATGAAGTTCATGCCGATGCGGAAGTTCTTCGTCTTGAGGGACGAGAGCACTTGGACGTGGATTTGCCATCCCAGAGCCTTGCCATCCTCCTCCACGCGGAGATTGTAACGCTTCAGACTGGCAGGGTCGCGCGCACCGAGGCGAGCGTTAAGTTCCTCAGCATACTTTTCAAGGACAGGCTTGTTCTTCAGGACGTCCGCGGTCAGGCGCGTTCCTTCGAGAAGGGTGCGCAAGAAGTCGGCGTCGTAATGGCGGTCATAAGAGTCGAGGATGCTGTTGTAGTTGCGGAACTTGTTCACCAGGGCCTTGGCTTGCTCAAGGTCCACGGGTTTCCCGTCGAATGTCACTTCACACTCAGTGAGGGAGCTGGAAACCAGGAAAGACTCAAGCTCCTTCTCGTCTTTAAGGTAACGCTCGTTCTTGCCCTTCTTGTATTTGAACAGGGGCGGCTGGGCGATGAAAAGGTGACCGCGTTCAACAATCTCCGGGAATTGACGGTAGAACAGCGTGAGTAACAGGGTCCGGATGTGCGCACCATCCACGTCCGCGTCGGTCATGATGACGATCTTGTGGTAGCGCAGCTTGGAGACGTCGAAGCTGTCTTTTCCGATGCCGGTGCCGATGGCCTGTACCAGCATCTTGATTTCGTCATTGGAGAGCATCTTGTCGTAACGGGCCTTCTCGACGTTGAGGATCTTTCCCTTGAGCGGAAGTACAGCTTGGGTGCGGCGGTCACGACCCTGCTTGGCCGAGCCACCGGCCGAGTCACCTTCCACAATGTAGATTTCACACAGCTCGGGGTTTTTCTCCTGGCAGTCGGCCATCTTGCCGGGCAAGCCGGAGAAGTCCAGGGCCGTTTTCCGGCGGGTAAGTTCACGGGCCTTGCGGGCGGCTTCGCGGGCAGCGGCAGCGTCGATGGACTTCTTGAGGATGGTTTTGCCCACGTTGGGGTTTTCCTCCAAGTAAATCTTGAGCCTTTCCCCGACAAGGGAGTTCACGATTCCTTCTACCTCAGAGTTGCCCAGCTTCGACTTCGTCTGTCCTTCGAACTGTGGGTTCTTGAGTTTGACCGAGATGATGGCCGTGAGGCCCTCGCGCATATCATCACCGGTGAGGGCGATTTTCACATTCTTGAGGATGTTGTTGTCTTTTGCGTAGTTGTTCAGGACGCGGGTGAGCGCGGTCTTGAAGCCCGACACGTGGGTACCGCCCTCAGGTGTGTTGATGTTGTTGGCGTAGGAGGTCAGTACCTCGGAGTAAGAGTCCGTCCACTGCATGGCCAACTCGACCTCGTAATCCTCGCGTGTCTGTGAAAGGTAGACCGGCTCGCGGTGGAGCGGGCTCTTGGCCCGGTTGAGATAGCTGACGAATTCCCCGATGCCACCCTCATAATGGAAGGTTTCTTCCTTCTCAGAGCGCTCGTCTTTCAGAACGATCTTGAGCCCCTTGTTGAGGAAAGCCATCTCGCGGAAGCGGTTAGCCAAGGTATCGTAGTTGTACTCGTGAACCTCGAAGATCTCGCTGTCGGCCTTGAAGGTAACCGCGGTTCCGGTATCCTTCGGGTCACAATCACCGACGACTTTCAGTGGCTCTTTGGAAACGCCTTTGGCGAACTCCACCTTGTGAAGCTTGCCGTTTTTCTTGATCTCGAGGCGTACCCACTTAGAGAGGGCGTTTACCACCGATGCGCCCACGCCGTGGAGGCCACCGGAAACTTTGTAGGCGCCGCCGTCCTCGTTGAATTTCCCGCCCGCGTGAAGTTTTGTGTACACAAGCTCGGCTGCAGACATCTTCTCCGTGGGGTGCATGTCCACGGGGATGCCCCGCCCGTTGTCCACCACGCTCACAGAATTATCAACGTGGATGAAAACCTTGATCTCTGTGCAATAACCGGCCAGTGCTTCGTCCACGGCATTATCAACGATCTCGTAAACGCAGTGGTGGAACCCACGCACGCCCGTGTCGCCGATGTACATGCCGGGGCGCTTTCGCACGGCCTCGAGTCCCTCGAGCACCTTGATCTTGTCCGCGGTGTACTCGGTGTGGACCTTGGAAATGCTTTCGGTGGTGGTGGTCATTGCGGGCTCCTATCCTTGGGTCTCGGGCCTTCCATGCCCCATGAAAATCCTGTGGGCATGGGGAATCTTTTCCAGTTCCATCCTGAAGTTTTCGTTGGCGGTTGTGATGAGAACTTGGAAGGTTTTCCCGCGCAGGTAGTGAATCAAATTCTTCCACCTGTCGCTGTCCAGTTCACCCGAAACATCGTCAATTAAAACAATGGGATAGAAGCTAAATTTGTACCGAAAAAGCTCTATAAAGGCAAACATCAGGGAGAGGAATCCAGCCTTTTGTTGGCCGAGCGAACAGAACTCGAAAGAGTTGAGTCCATCGAATGAAAAAAGGGTGTCGTCGCGATGTATTCCTGAGCGGGTCAAACCAGCCAAAAAATCCGTTTTTTCACTCTGCCGATAGTGGTCATAGATCTTTGCCGCGTCAGCATGGCGGAATCTCGTATCTATTCCTAAGAGGAGCTCGTGATTTTCGGCGAAAATCTCACGAAAGGCCGGTGTAATGAATCGGTTGAGCTCTTCCGCCCAATAGAGGCGCCGCCCCACCAGAAATGCAGCAAGCTCGGAGAAGGGCCGGTCTAGTGCCATGAGCTGCAACTGGGCGCTAGAGCCCGAAGAGCCAGCGAGAAGAGAATTACGCTGACGCAACGCCTTCACAAACTTGTTCAGGGCCTTGCGATATTCTGGATCCAGCTGTCCCAGGTGTGAATCCAGCCATTGGCGCCTGAAGCTGGCCGAGGTGTGGAAGGCGTATGAGTCAAAGGGATTCAAAAAAACCGATTCTGCGCCGAATTTGGCCTTTTCAGGGCGGTTTTCTAGCCACCACTCATCCCCAACCTCGCGCAGGCGGCCGGAAACAGCCAGGTCGCCCCGGTCTGGATCCGCAAAAACCGCCGAGATCTTGATCTCTGTGTCCTGCCCCTCAATGTTGAGCATTTGAGCGAAGCCCGTGTTCTTGCGAAAAGAGCGGCGGTTGGTCAGGAGGTGTACGGCTTCAAGCAAGTTGGTTTTGCCGTTTCCATTTGGCCCGAAAATGCAGTTGATGCCAGGGGAAAACTCAACGGGCACCTCGGCGAGGTTGCGAAAGTTTTCCGCCCGCAAGCGGCGGATGTGCGCGCCCGCCATGCCTTGATCAGAGCTTTAGGGGCATGATGATGCCAAGAAAGTCCGGCAGATCGGCGGTCTTGATGACCACGGGGCTGAGCTCGTTGTTGAACTCGAACAGGACATCGCTGCCTTCATCCAGGACAGAGAGTGACTCAACCAGGTACTTGGCGTTGAAACCAATCTCCATGGCCTTGCCGCCATAGGTGACGGGAAGCTTCTCGGTGGCATGCCCCAGAGCGGGATGGTTCGTGGAGATGGTCAATTCACCTTCCTTCACGGCCAGCTTAACCCCGTGGGTTTTCTCGTTTGAAAGGATACGAATGCGCTTGACGGCATTAAGTATGGCGTTGCGGTCGATGTGGAAATGGAAAGCAGTCTTGGAGGGGATCACGGTTTGGTACTTGGGATACTCGCGGGCGATAAGGCGAACCGAGAGGAAGTAGTCGTTGTTTGCCTGAACAAACATGAAAGACTCATCCAGAGAAATAACGAGGTCTTTGTCTTGGTGGGTGTCGGCGAGTTTACGCAGCTCCACCACGGCCTTACGGGGCAGGATAACGCCGTCGGATAGGTGTTTATTGCCACCGAGGAACTCCGGGGTGTCTAGGAGGGCCAGGCGGTGGCCATCAATTGCCACGGAACGTAACTTGCCGTCCAGTTGTTGGAGGTAGATCCCGTTGAGGTAGAGGCGAGTTTCATCGGTGGAGATGGCGTGGGAAACCTTATCGATGATCGTGGCTACTTGCTTAGCTTTGAGTCGGAACTCGGTCGAGTTGTTCCCGAACGTCAGCTGGGGGAATTCCTCTGGGCCGGTTATGGTGAGTGCATAATCGATGTTCTTACAATTCAACTTCAGGAGATTTCCCCCATCCACCGATAGGCGAACCTGTTCGTTGGGGAGTTCCCGGAGGATGTCAGCAATGTTCTTCGTGTTGATGCAGAAACTTCCCGGGGTTTCCACTTGGGCAGGAAGGACTAATTTGGCTGAAACCTCCAGATCAGTGGCGATCAGTTCCAATTTCGTTTTTTCTGCTCGCACCAGACAGTTCGTCAGGATCGGCCGGGAGTTCTTGCGGTCTACGACGGTCAACACCTTTCCGATGGCGTCACGCAAGACTTGGGCATCTATGACGAATTTCATACTTCCTCGCTGGATTCTCAGAGGGTCCACTTAACCATTCCCACCTACGTTTTTCAAGGCAACGGCCTTCTAGGCCAAGAAGGCCGTTTGCTCCCTTTATATATTCTTTTTAAAAATACTAATGATGATGGGCCGAGGAAACCGTGCAAACCGCGTAAGCACTATGAATCGCACGGAAGTTGCTGCTTAAGCTTCCCCGGCAATCCCCCATAAGGCTGAAGCGAGATCCGAGGTTGTGCGTATATCAGCCTAGGTTTTTCCTTTTTTGTGCCCAATGGGGTGCTTTTCCCCAGCCACTTCCCCTGCGCGCTGGGCCTAGGGGTAAGTATCCTTCTAGGAAGCCGGGATAACGCGAAGATATCCCCATTTGCACGGGCAGTTAGTGAGGATTGGCCGAGGCTGCACGGTAATCCACTAGGATGGATGGGGAAAACGGGAAATTAGAGGGTTTTTTCGATATCGAGCAGCTGCTGGGCAAACGGCTGGTCTTCTTTGATGCGCTTCTTCACTACTTCCAAGCTGTACATGGGAGTGGTGTGGTCTTTCTTTCCAAAGAAGTGCGCGATCTCAAGCAGGGTTTTGCGCAGGTGCTGGTGGATGAAATACATGGCGACCTGGCGTGCGAGGACAATGTCTTTAGATTTGGATTTGCCACGAATGTCGCCGAGAGGGATTCGGTAGTATTGGGCGACGGCCTTGGTGATGCTCTCGGGCGTAAGTAACTTCTGGCTCTCGACTTGATCGTTGAGCTTGAGGTGCTCTCTGGCGAATTCAAGGTCGATGTCGACTTTCATGAAGTCGGTATAGGCTTTGAGCTGCACGAGGCAGCCCTCAAGTTCGCGGATGCTGGACTTCACACACTTCGCGATAAGGTTGACCACTTCGTCGCTCAGGAAGAAGTCCTTTTCCTGGGCCTTGGCTTTTAGAATGGCGATACGGGTTTCAAGGTCTGGTTGCTGCATTTCCACCACGAGGGCGGAAGAAAGTCGGGTCCGGATGCGCTCTTCCAAGCGGTCCATTTCCCGAGGAGTTTTATCCGCAGTGAAGATCAGCTGTTTTTTGCGGTCGGTGAGCTCGTTGAAGATGTGAAAGAACTGGTCTTGGGTCCCTTCACGGCCACGTAGTCCGTGGATGTCATCCACCACCAGAACATCGACGTTCTGGGTGTACTTCTTGCGGAAATCGATGCTGCGGTTCTCGCGGGTAGCCTCCACCCATTCAGCCATGAGGGAATTGCCTGAAGTTACCAACACCTTAAGGTGGGGGCGGTGCTCGTGAATGTGGTTCACGATGGCGTGCAACAGATGAGTTTTGCCCAGTCCGGAGTTTCCGTAGATGTAGAGGCTCGGGTAGATCTTGCCCGGATCCCGCGCCACCGCGAGAGCGGAGGCGTGGGCGAGGTTGTTGGACGGGCCGACCACGAAATTGCTGAACTTCTTAAGGGGGTCCATGCCCACGGCGGAGGCGGGCGCCATCTGCTCCATCACCCTGCTATCTGCGGCGTGTTGCCTGTCTTCCGCCGTCGGAACCAGGTCTGAGAGAACAAAGGTGTTCTCTTTGGCGGTTAGCTTGCGCGGGGAGAATTCCTCTTGGCGGGGTAGTTCTTTGAGGATGCTGTTGGTGTTGGGACTCAAACTAGCCGTCCGCACACCGAAAGTGCGAAATTCCAGCTTATAGTCGCGCCCGAGGGTATCGAGTACCGCTTTGCGCAGTTGGGTTATGTACTGGGTTTCGATGATGCGGCGGATGAAATTGGTAGTGATGAGAAACTCCACCGTGTCTCCGCGCCAGTCAACCACGCTGAAGGTATCGCTGAAGTAGGTGTTGAAAGCCTGGGGAGGGACCAGCGCGCGGAGGGTTTCCTTGATCTCGTGGCCCAAAAGCTTCAACTCATCCGCGCCAATTTGTGACGGGGCTTCCCCAGAGGGAGCTGGATCGCGGGCGGGGGTGCCGGCGGTTTTCTCGGGGGTGGGTCTGGCTTCGAGGGGACCCCCCAGGGGGGTATTCTCCTCATCCCACTTCAAGAATTGATCAAAAGGAAATTTTGGCGTCATTCAGCTCGGGTCAATTTTTGGGTGGGGGGTTTCGTAACACCGCCCCTCTTGGAATTCAACCGAGCCCGTAAACATTTCGCTCTGAGTGAGCGGCAACGGAGAGCATAAAAATTATTGACCAGCACGGCATCTTCCGGTACCCATAAGGACCTCTATTTCCACTTGGAAGGACCAAATGAAGAGAATCAGAACTTGGCAGCCAAAAAAGAAAAAACGTCTCCGTGACCACGGCTTCCTGAAGCGCATGTCCACCAAGGGCGGAAAAGAAGTCATCAACCGTCGCCGCGCCAAAGGGCGTAAGCGCCTGACGGTAGCGACCGGCACGAAGTAATGGCCCCAGGGCCCTCCCTCGGCTTTCCGAAGACCTTCCGCCTCACCCAAAAGAAAGACTTTGAGTACATGCGCGAGCGGAGCAGAAAATGCTCCGCCCCGCCTCTCATCGGTTATGTTAAAGACTCTCGAATGGGAGCCGCTCACGCGCGTCTGGGCTTGAGCGTTTCCAAGAAGCAAGGGAGCGCAGTGAGGCGAAACCGTATCAAGCGCGTTTTGCGGGATGAATTCCGTTTGAGTCAGGAGGCGCGATCCCTCCACGTGGACTTAATGGTTGTGGCGGCCCAGCCGGTGCAAGACATGGCATCGCTGCGCCAAGCATTACGCGAGATCCTTGCGTGTGCGGCGAGGGTGCGTTGAGAATTCTGGCCCGTGCCATTATCCGCGCGTACCAGCTCCTCATTTCTCCCTTTCTCCCTCCCCGTTGCCGCTTCCATCCGAGTTGCTCACACTACGCCATGGCCTGCTTTGGACGCTTTTCCTTCCCTCGGGCCATGTGGTACACCCTGACGCGTTTATCTAAGTGTCACCCTTGGCATTCCGGCGGATACGATCCCGTTCCGGACGCCGACCATTGAGGTTCGCCCCATGCCTTCAGAACAAAAAAACGCCCTCATCGCCGTGGTCCTTTCCGGTCTGATCCTTTTCGGCTGGCAGTTCTACTTCGCCCCCCAGAGCAGCCCCGCCCCACTGGAAAGCTCCACAGGCGCGGCTCCCGCCCCGATTCCTCCTGCGGAAGCCAATCCGGCTGGTCCTATAGAACCACAGGCGGGTGAAGCCGCCTTGGCTCTGACGCAGGGCGACCTCAACCTGGGGTTTACAGATACTTTGGCCTTCACACACATGAATCCCGCCCAAACCCGTTTTCCTTTCAAGGAGACGGTTGGTGCTGAGCGCCCCTTCCAGGTAGAAATCTCGGCCGGTGGGCAGGGATTCCGTCCTGCCCGCTTCGTCACGCTTGAGCAGAGCGCCACCCGTTGGGTGGGCGAGGAGCCTGCCAGTCGCGTGAAGGCGGTGGTGGAGTTCACCGGGCACGAGATGGTGGGCGTGCACCTGTCTTCGCCCCAGCCCTTCAAATACCGCCTGAGCTTCGCTTCCGAAGACAAGAAACTCGAGAATGGTCAAACCCGCACCTTTGCCTTCTATGACGACAGTCTCCGCCACTGGACCATTGGTGACGAGGAAACCTCCGATAGCACCGTCTCTTGGGCCGGGATCGACTTCAACTACCACCTATTCGGGGTCGTTTTCCCCAAGCCCACCAGCGTACTCACCAAGGGCACTACCGACCGTAAGCTTCAGGTGTTCCAGAACAGCACGGTGAACGAGCTTAAGTTCGACCTGCTATACGTGAAAAAGGAATATGGATTCCTCTCGTCCCTCGGGAACAATCTCAAGCACGCAGTGGATTTCGGCATGTGGGGCATCTTTGCCGAGTGGATCCTCAAGGGGCTCCAGTACTTCTACACCCTCATCCCAAACTACGGGATCGCCATCATCCTGATCACCTTCCTGGTGCGCCTCTTGACGTTTCCCCTGCAGTACAAATCTTTTGTCAGCATGAAGAAGATGCAGCTGGTGCAACCGGAGATGAACCGTATAAAGGAAAAGTTCAAGGACGATCCTATGCGGATGCAGAAGGAGACCATGGAGCTCTTCAAGCGCTCTGGGGCCAATCCTCTTGGAGGTTGTTTGCCTCTGATCCTGCAGCTCCCCGTGTTCTTCGCCTTCTACAAGGTCCTTTACGCCGCGGTTGAGCTGGTGGACGCGCCCTTCTATGGCTGGATACACGACCTTTCCAACAAGGACCCGTACTACGTGCTACCGCTCCTCATGACCGGCGCCATGTTCCTGCAGCAAAAGATGACCCCTGCGACGGTAACTGACCCCGTCCAGAAGAAAGTCTTCATGTTTATGCCGCTGATCTTCGGCTTCATCATGAAAGACCTGCCGTCGGGCCTCTCCCTCTACATCCTCGTCTCTACCTTGTTGGGAATCGGGCAGCAGCTCCTCGTGTTCCGGATGATCGGGGATAAGCCCGCCGTCGCATGATCTCCGATGGCGCGACGATCGTGGCCTGTGCCACGGGGATCCAAACCCCCGTGGCCATGGCGGTGGTCCGCGTTTCAGGTTTTGCCTCCCTCGAGGCCTTCCAGGACCTATTTTCCCGTCCGATAGCCGACCTGGCGCCCCGGCAGATGGTGCGCGCAAACTTGATAGACAGGGAGACAGTCGTGGACGACGTCTGCCTGTGTTTCTTCAAGGCGCCCCATAGCTATACGGGGGAAAATCTCCTCGAGCTATACGTCCACGGCAACCCTCTCAACGTGCGCCGAATCTTGGCGCTTTTCGAGCGGAAGCCGGGTGTGCGCGGGGCGAAGCCCGGGGAATTCTCTCTGCGGGCCCTGCAGAACGGGAAAATGACCCTTTCCCAAGTGGAGGGGCTGGACTTGCTGCTGAACGCCTCATCGCCCCTGGCGCTGAAGCAAGGCATGGGACTGTTGCAAGGGGAGCTCCACCACGCCTACCTCGCGCTCTTGGACGCCTATAAGCGCCACAAGGCTTCCCTGGAGCTCTTGTTGGATTTCCACGAGGATGTGGGGGAGGAGGTGGGCCGTGCGCAGCTGAACGCCTCCTGGAACGAAGTTTGGGAGCTTTTGTCATCGCTGAAGCGGCGGCTCGACCCCGAGTCTTCACGCTTGCTCCGTCCCGAGATCGTTTTGGCGGGACAGCCCAACGCTGGCAAGTCCACACTCTTCAACCTGCTCTTAGGGGAGGAGCGTGCCATCACCTCCCCAACCGCGGGCACGACCCGTGACTATATCGCGGAGGACGTGCAAATCGGCGATGTGGTCTATCGTCTGGTGGACACGGCCGGCTTGCGTGGGACGGAGGACGCCATCGAGGCGCGAGGAATCGTCTTCACACGCCAGCGCCTGGCGCGCGCGTTCTTCTCCGTGCTTTTAGTGAATCCATTTGAGACGAATGTGGATGAGATTAAGCCATTGCTCCAGCACCCCTTTGATGTCGTCTGGGTGACCCACCAAGACCGGCCGGGGTTTCAGACTAAGCTTCAAGAGCTCGAAGCTGCCGGGGTGGTCCTATGGGGGCACACACCAAAAGCGTTGATCCACGAATGTAATATCGGTGAGTTGGAGAACGAAATAAACAAAAAGTACCTAGACAAATCGTGCCAGGCGCCCCTCCTCCTCGACCGCCACAAGGAAGTGATATCAGCATCTTACAGTATTGCTTCATCGTACCACAATATCCGGCAGTCTGAGTCGGATATTGCCATTCTTTCCAATGAATTGAATGCCTTGGGGCATTGCCTCCAAGAGCTTTTAGGGATAGTTTCCACCGACGAGGTATTGGACCACATTTTTGCCCATTTCTGCATTGGCAAATGATCGTGTTCCACGTGGAACAATGACGAATTTCGACATCATCGTTGTAGGTGGGGGACATGCTGGCCTTGAAGCCGCATGGATCGCCGCGCAGTTCGATTTGCGTGTTGGCCTTCTCACGCTACCCGAAGTGGGTTTGGGTTCTGCTCCGTGCAATCCTTCGGTGGGTGGAGTGGGGAAGGGTCAGGTCGTTCGAGAGTTGGATGCCCTCGGTGGATTGATGGGAATCCTCGCTGACCGTGCAGGGATTCAATTTCGGACCCTCAACGAGTCTAAGGGTCTCGCAGTTCAGTCGACGCGTGTTCAAATCGATAAGGACCGCTATTCCGCGGAAGCAGAAAGAGTCATTGCCGAGACTCCGCAGATTACCGTTCTGCGCTTCAAGCTGCGTCGATTGACCCGCATTTCAGAGGGCTTTAGGCTCGAGGCGGGAGATCTCGTCTTCACCGCGAAAAAGGTCGTGATGACTGTTGGGACTTTCCTCAACGGGAAGCTCCATATGGGGCCGCAGCAGTCCTCGGGGGGGCGAATTGGGGTGGAGGCTTCCTCATCTCTAGCGGACGTTTTCCAAGAGATCAAAACGCGGCCGGTGCGTTTCAAGACGGGAACCCCGCCCCGGATCCTCCGCAGCAGCATCGATTTCTCCAAGATGGAAGAGCAACCCTCCGATCCGCAAACGCGGAACTTTCACTGCCTTCACCAGCCCCAGAAGCGCTATTTGCCCCAGGTGGCTTGCTATCTGACACATACGAACCAAAGAACCCTCGAAATCATACGCAGTAACCGCGATCTCTCCCCTCTCTACAATGGGCAGATCCAGGGGACTGGCGCCCGCTACTGCCCCTCTATCGAGGACAAGGCTTACAGGTATCCTGATCGTCACTCACACCACGTCTTTGTTGAGCCAGAAGGGCTTGAGTTGGACACCTTCTACCCGAGTGGCATCAGTTCAAGCCTTCCCGTTGAGGTGCAAGAGCAGTTTGTCCGCACTATCCCGGGTTTAGAGTCCTGTGAGATCAAGGTGCCGGGTTATGCCGTTGAATATGACGTAGTGGATACGACTGAGCTCTCTTTGGGGCTGGAATATCGGGCAGTGCCAGGTCTTTTCTTCGCAGGTCAGGTCAATGGCACCTCTGGTTACGAAGAAGCTGCCGGGCAGGGCTGGGTGGCAGGCGCTAATGCTGCCCTTTCGCTCTTGGGTCGCCCTGGTGTCTGGCTTTCTCGTCACGACTCCTACATTGGCGTCATGATCGAGGACCTAGTAGGGAATACCCGGGATGAGCCCTACCGCCTGTTCACTGCCCGATCTGAGAACCGCCTGTATATTCGGGAGGACAACTCTTGTTTGCGGATGGCACCTTACCGCCAGCAGCTACTCGTTCGGCGCGAGCTGGACTCTTACCTGGAGCTCTTTGAGACCCAATCTCGGGTTCTTTCAACGCTTTGTGATGATTTTCATTTACCGGAGGATTCGCCGCTCCTGGAGCGGTTTTCCAGAGGCGAGACCCAGCGCTTGCAGCGTCGCATCTCCCTGGCCGAGCTCCTGAAGCAAGCCTGGCTGGATCCTGTTCGCACTTTGGAAGAGGTCTTGGCCGTTCACCAACTGGAGTTTTACCCGGACATCGTCAGAACGGTCGCTATCGAGAAAAAGTATGAGGGCTACATAAAGCGCTTCGACGAGCAATTCGAGAAAGTGCGCCAAATGGATGGCCTCCGCGTCGACTGGGAAGCCATCACAGGTTCGCAAAACGTCTCTTTTGAGTGTCGTCAGCGAATCGCTAAGGTTCGTCCTGAGACTTTTGGGCAATTGAAGCGCATTGAAGGCATTCGTCCCGCCACTCTAGCTGTCGTGGCTTCCCGGGCCCTGTAATGTTGGACTTCTCCTACCGCTACTTGCACCTTCTTAAAACCAAGTTCGCAGGTCTGAACCTCACTCGGATCTTGGGCGAGCAGGAATTTTACGAAAAACAGGTTCTCGACTCCATTTTACCTTACGAGCAGTGCCCTGAATTTAGATCCCTGCTCGATCAAAGGGGGTTGATGGTTGATATTGGCTTTGGAGGCGGCTTTCCATTGCTACCTATGGCATTTCACTGCCCCCAGCACCGGTTTGTAGGACTAGAGTCCCGGTCAAAAAAAGTAGATGCCGTCCGCGAGCTGGCAGCAGAGCTAAAATTACCCAACGTGAAGGTCTTCCATTTGCGGGCAGAAGAATTCGAGATCGATAAGGCCTGTGTAGTGACCTTTAAAGCCGTGGGCACAGTGATGGATTATTTGCCTGCGCTTACCATAACGGCATCTACGGATGTTTTCTTCTATAAGGGCCCTTCATACGCTGAGAAAGAGCAGCCTGAATTTGAAAGGAAGCTCGCGGACTTATGGGAATTAACGCTCAACAAAAAACTCGATGTGCCTGGCACTGAAGAGCGCCGCCTGGTTGGCTTTCGACTTCGAAATGTTCCACGTGGAACAACCAAAAACCTTGTCAAACTCAGCCGATCTCTCTAACAATTGAACCCACGTTTTCTTTCGGATGTGGAGCTTCAAATGGCTAAAATTATTGCGATCGCCAACCAAAAAGGCGGCGTCGGCAAAACCACTACGGCCATCAACCTCAGCGCATGCCTCGCCGCAGCAGAAAGAAAGACGCTGCTGATCGATCTAGATCCCCAGGGCAACGCCAGCATCGGGCTGGGCCTAGAAAAAGACAAATTTGCTCAACTAAATATCTACCACGCTTTGATCGGCGAAGAGTCGATCGAAAACTGCCTCTATAGGACCGAGCTGCCGGGCCTCGACATCTGTCCCTCCGACAACAACCTCATTGGCGCTGAAATCGAACTGGTGAGCGCCTTCGCCCGGGAAGCCAAGCTCAAGTCCGCGCTTGAGCCGCTGATGGATAAGTACGACTACATTATCATCGACTGCGCTCCTTCCCTGAATTTGCTCACGGTGAACGCCCTGAACGCCGCCCACTCTTTCCTGGTGCCCATGCAGACTGAGTTTCTGGCGATGGAAGGCCTCTCTCAGCTGTTGAATACCGTGCGCCTAATCCGCGCCAGCCTCAACCCCGGCTTGCAGCTCGAGGGCATCCTGCTCACCATGTACGATTCGCGCAATAACCTCTCCAAGCTGGTTGCACAGGACCTGATGAACCACTTCAAAGACGACATTATGAAGTCGATCATCCCCCGCAACGTGAAGCTGTCGGAGTGCCCCTCCCATGGCAAACCCATCATCCTGTACGACATCGCCTCCAAGGGCAGCGAGGCTTATCTGTCGCTCGCCAAAGAGGTGATCCTGAAAACAGAGGGCCCAAAAACCCTGGGGGGTGTCGCGGAAGCCGCTCCCAAAGCCCCATCACGCGAACTGCCGCCCGCCATCCCGTCTTTTGACGATTACGAGATCCAACGATGAGAGGAGACAGCATGAAACAGAAGCCGCAACTTGGAAAAGGCATGGCCGCTCTCCTCGGGGGCATCCCCGCCGCTCAGCCGGAATCGTTGGCCCGTCCAACCGACGCTCGTGCCGAGAAAGCCGTGGGCGAAAGCCAGCCGCTTATGGTGCCGCTGGAAAACGTAATCCCCAATCGCGGGCAGCCCCGCAAGATCTTTAAGGAGAAAGAACTGGTGGAGCTCTCCGAGTCCATCAAAGAGAACGGCATCATCCAGCCGATCCTGGTGAGTGAGTCGGGTGACGGCCGCTTCGAACTGATCGCCGGCGAGCGCCGCCTGCGCGCCGCCAAGTTGGCAGGCTTAGAGCGCGTGCCTGTGCTGGTCAAGCGTGCGACTAAGAAAGACGGCATGGTCATGGCCATCATCGAGAACGTGCAACGTTCCGACCTGAACTGCGTGGAGGAGGGCCTCGCCTACTTTCAGCTGATGAACGAATTCGGCTTGACCCAGGAAGAGGTTTCGAAAAAAGTCGGCAAAGAGCGCTCCACCGTCGCCAACTTCCTGCGCATCCTAAAGCTGCCCAAAGACGTGATCATCCTCCTCAACAAGGAGCAGCTCAGCTTCGGCCACGCTAAAGTCCTGGTGGGCCTCTCCGACGACGAGCTTGTGAAGCGCCTCGCCAATGAAGCGGTAACCAAGGCCCTGTCCGTGCGCGAACTCGAAGAACTCGCCAAGAAGAGCCGCGTGCCCGCTAGGCCGGCGAAGGATGGTCGCCCGTTCGTAGGCGAGCGTTACGCTCAGCTTCGTGAGCGCTTGGAGAAAAAGACCGGCTTTCACTTCGGCCTGAAAACCGGGAAAAACGGCTCGGGTTCGATTACAATTAAATTCAGCAACGAAGCGGAATTCAACGACATTTACAGCTATCTGCTGAAGTAAGGACATCGTGGCGAAGCGGAACGAAATTTGCGCCATCATCGAAGAAGGCTGCAAGTTTGAAGGCAACCTCTCCTTCAGTGGCGTGGTGCGTATCGCGGGCGTGGTGTCCGGTTCCGTCTTCTCTAACGATACTCTGATCATTTCGGAAGGCGCGGTAATCAACGCCGACATCAACGCTAACGTCGTAATTATCTCGGGTTCCGTGAAGGGCAACGTAAAGGCGTCTTCCCGTGTGGAGATTCGACGCCCAGCGCGCTTCGAAGGGACAGTGTTTTCACCATCCCTCATCGTGGAGGAAGGAGTGATCTTCCACGGCGTAACGAAGATGAAAGAGAAAAAATAACGCCCTTGACGTAACTGCCCCCCCCCGTCTATTTAATTACAGCTAATTATCTAACCATCGGGACCCTTTTCATGGACACCGTCAAGGCTATCTTCGCCCAGTTGGGTGTGGACTCCTCCCTGCTCCCGCAATTCATCCTCGTCTTTCTCCTTTTCCTCATCGCAAAGTTCCTGTTCCTCAACCACCTTCAGTTCGTGCTCGAAAACCGTGAAGAGAAGACGGTGAAACTTGAGGGCCATGCCGACGAAGCGCTGGAAAAAGTCAGCCGCCTGTCCCGCGAGTACAAGGCTCGCATTGACCAGGCCAACAAAGACGCTCTCAAGACTCTTGCGACCAAGAAAGCCGAGATCCAGAACCGCCACGCCGAACAGCTGAAGAAAACCGAAAAGGAAATAAGCCAGTTCGTGGAGGAATCCCGCCAGCAAGCCATGGCCGAAATCCAGGCGAGTCGTGCGCGTTTTCTTGCCGAAACGGATTCCTTGGCCAACGACCTCGTCAAAAAAATCGTGAGCTGAGGCGCCCATGCAACAGATCCTTGCAACCACCGTCATCTTCCTCATCACCGGCGACGTCCATGCCGCGGGCAATGGGGGCCACCACGGCCACCTCTCCGACCTCATCGCCCCCCTGGTTAACGTCGTAGTCCTAGGCGCTTTCCTCGTCTGGAAACTCAAGGGTCCCCTCTCCGCCCACTTCACGAAGCAGGCTGAGGAAGTAACTAATACCCTCGAGCGCGCCAGCCTGAAATCCAAAGAAGCCGAGGTCATGCTCGCGGCCCAGGAAAAGAAAATCGCCAACCTCGACAATGAGGTGAAGGAGATCCTCCGCGGCAGCGAGAATGAGGTCCGCAACTTCGAGAAACAAGCCGCTCGCGAAGCGGAAGAGAAAACCTTCAAGCTTAAGACCGACGCCACCGCCAAGATCGAAGCCGAGCGCAAGGCCATGAAGGGCGAGCTCCACGCTGCCCTTCTGGACGAGGTCGTCGCCAAGGCCAAGACTACCATACGTGGCAACAAGGACTACCAGTCCCGCGCTTCAGCCCGCATGCTCGGGGAGATCGCACAATGAAAGAGCAACAAGTCGCCAAGGCATACGCCCGCTCCATCCTCGAACTCGGGGAGGACAAGGGCACCAAGATAGTGGACGAGATGGTCCGCCTCACGGAAACCATCAACGCCTCTGGCGCACTGGAAAACGTCCTTTTCATGGACGTGTTCACCATCGACGAGAAGAAAGCCGTCTTCGGAGACATCGCCGCAAAGATTGGTCTTTCCCCCCTGCTCCAGCACGCCGTTTTCTTCCTCATCGAGGAGAAGCGCGCCGGTCTTCTTCCCTTGATCATCAAGGAGGCCGTAGTGCTGGACGATGACCGCCGGGGTTTTCTCCGCGGGGTGGTCGAGGGCGCCGAAGCCCATGCAGATCCCAAGGTGGTAGAGCAGATCAAGGCTTTCCTCAAGAAGCGTTTGGGTCGCGAGCCGCAGCTGAGCTACTCCCAGAACGCCAACATCAGCGCCGGTTACCGCGTCACCGTGGATGACCTCCAGCTGGACGCCTCCCTGGATAACCAACTCGAACAATTCAAGAAATCCGTAATCAGCGAATAACTGAAGAGAGGAAACGCCATGACCACCGCCATCCGTCCGGAAGAAATCACGGGAATCATCAAGGACCGCATCGCGAACTTCGAGTCGCGCCTGCAGATGAACGAGATCGGGACCGTCCTCACCATCGGTGACGGCGTGGCCCGCGTTTTTGGCCTCAAGAACGTCCTCTCAGGCGAGCTGGTCGAGTTTGACTCCGGCGTGAAGGGCATGGTTCTCAACCTCGAGACCAACAACGTTGGTATCGCAGTGTTGGGTGACGATTCCGGCGTGAAGGAAGGCTCCACCGTAAAGCGCACTGAGAAGATCGTGCAAGTGCCCGTGGGTGACGCCCTCCTGGGCCGCGTGGTCAACGCCATCGGCGAGGCTATCGACGGCAATGGGGACATCCAGTCTAAGGATTTCCGCAACGTGGAGATTAAAGCTCCCGGGATCATCGGCAGGAAATCCGTGCACGAGCCCCTGCAGACCGGTCTCAAGGCGATCGACTCCATGATCCCTATCGGTCGCGGTCAGCGCGAGCTGATTATCGGCGACCGTAAAACCGGCAAGACCGCTGTGGCCGTGGACACCATCATCAACCAGAAAGGCAAAGGCGTAGTTTGCATCTACGTAGCTGTGGGCCAGAAGCAGTCCACCGTCCGCCAGGTTTACCAGAAACTGATGGAAGCCGGGGCCATGGAGTACACCATCATCGTGTCTGCCACCGCCTCCGCCTCTGCGCCACTCCAATTCCTCGCTCCCTACACTGGCTGCACCATGGGCGAGTACTACCGCGACTCCGGCAGGCACGCCCTTGTGGTCTATGATGACTTGACCAAGCAAGCCCAGGCTTACCGCCAGATGTCTCTCCTACTCCGCCGCCCTCCGGGCCGCGAAGCCTTCCCCGGCGACGTGTTCTACATTCACTCACGCCTACTCGAGCGCGCAGCCAAGATGAGCGACGCCTTGGGAGCGGGCTCGCTCACGGCCCTTCCCGTAATTGAAACTCAGGAAGGCGACGTGTCCGCATACATCCCCACCAACGTGATCTCCATCACTGACGGCCAGATCTACCTGGAAACCGACCTGTTCAATTCCGGCGTACGCCCGGCGGTGAACGTGGGCCTCTCTGTTTCCCGCGTGGGCGGTGCCGCCCAGACCAAAGCAATGAAGAAAGTAGCCGGCACCCTGCGCCTCGACCTTGCCCAATACCGCGAGCTTGCGGCTTTCGCCCAATTCGGCTCCGACCTGGATGAAGCAACCCAGCGCCAGCTCAACCGCGGTTCGCGCTTGGTGGAGCTGCTGAAGCAGGGCCAGTACGCACCCATGGATGTGATAGACCAAGTTGTAGTGATCTTCGGCGCCATTAAGGGCCTTTACGATGCCGTCCCCGTGAACCGCATCCAGTCCCTGGAAAAAGACCTGCTCGATTTCTTGACCAGCCGTCATGCCGACCTCATGGCAAACCTGCGCTCTGAGAAAGCAATCTCCGCCGAAGCGGAAGGCAAGCTGACCGAAGCCATTAAGGGCTTCGTTGCCAACTACAAACATTGAGCGCCTAAGACCTAAGAAGGGACGAGCCAACCATGGCCAACATCAAGGACCTTAAAAAGCGGATCAAAAGTACCAAGGGTACTTTTAAGATCACCAAGGCAATGAAGCTGGTGTCCGCGGCGAAGCTCAATAAAGCCCAGCAGCGGATTGTGGGCATGCGCCCATATGCTACTGAGCTCGAGCAGACCGTCCGCACTGTATCCGCGCTGAACCGCGAGTACACCTCCATGTACTTCAAGGAAAACCCTGAAAACCGCCAGTCCATCGTGCTGGTGCTTAGCTCGGACAAGGGTTTATGCGGCGGTTACAATTCTGCAATCGTGAAGGCTGTCCGCCGCATGATGAAAGAGAAGACTGGCGAGCAATTCAAGTTCCTCTTCATCGGCAAGAAAGCCCGGGACCTGGTCCAGAAGGAAGTGAACGCCGGCAAGACGTTCACTTTCGCCAAGGCAGACCCCACATTCGAGGAGGTGCGCAAGGTAGCCGCTGAGCTGTCCGAGATGTTCACCTCCGGAGAGGTGGGCAAGGTCTACGTCCTCTACAACTCCTTCATTTCTGCCATTGCCTTCGACACCAAGTTCAAGCAGCTGCTTCCCTTGGTGGTCACGGAGGAGGAGAAGGAAATCCTCCGCGGCAAGTTCCCGTACGATTATAAATACGAGCCTTCAGCCGGAAGCATTCTGGACACCCTGGTTCCCGAGGTTTTTGTGACCTCCGTTTACACCAGCATCCTGGACGCCATTGCCTCCGAGCACGGCGCTCGAATGAGCGCCATGGAGAGCGCCTCCAAAAACTGCAAAGACATGATCCGCAAACTGTCCTTGAAAATGAACAAACTGCGCCAGGCCAAGATCACGACCGAGCTCGCGGAAGTCGTGTCCGGGGCTGAATCGCTGAACGGATAATAGGAGTCCTGATGGAAAACACTGGTGTAATCCGACAAGTGATGGGCCCGGTACTGGACGTGGAGTTCCCCAACGGCAAGCTCCCCGCCCTCTACAACGCCCTCCGCCTCACGAACAAAACCCTCCCCGGCGGGGAAGACAACTTGGTGGTCGAAGTCGCCCAGCACTTGGGCAACAACACCGTTCGTTGTATCGCCATGGACGCCACCGAGGGCCTCGCCCGAGGGCAAAAGGTGAAAGACACTGGCGCTCCGATCCAGGCTCCCGTTGGTCGCGAGACCCTTGGCCGGATCATTAACGTCGTGGGTGAGCCCGTTGACGAAGCCGGCCCGGTGAAGTCCAAGAAGAGCTATCCCATCCACCGCGCGGCCCCCAAGTTCTCTCACCAGTCCACCAAGAAAGAGCCTTTCTTCACCGGCATCAAGGTCATCGACTTGCTGGCTCCCTACCTCAAGGGTGGGAAGATCGGCTTGTTCGGTGGAGCCGGCGTAGGCAAGACCGTTCTCATCATGGAGCTCATCAACAACATCGCCACCCAACACGGCGGTTTCTCCGTGTTCGCCGGCGTCGGCGAGCGGACTCGCGAAGGGAACGACCTTTACCACGAGATGAAGGACTCGGGCGTTATCGACAAAACCGCTCTCGTGTACGGCCAGATGAACGAACCCCCCGGTGCACGCGCCCGCGTGGCGCTGACCGGCCTCTCTGTTGCTGAATACTTCCGCGATGAAGAGAAGCAGGACGTGTTGTTCTTCGTGGATAACATCTTCCGTTTCACCCAAGCCGGTTCGGAAGTGTCCGCGCTGCTCGGGCGTATTCCTTCTGCGGTAGGCTATCAGCCCACCCTGGCTACCGAGATGGGCGCCATGCAAGAGCGCATCACCTCCACCAAGGATGGGTCGATCACCTCGATCCAAGCCGTGTACGTGCCCGCGGACGATTACACCGATCCCGCGCCTGCCACGACCTTCGCCCACTTGGACGCTACCACGGAACTCAGCCGCCAGATCGCCGAGCTCGGCATCTATCCGGCTGTGGATCCCCTGTCCTCTTCCTCCACCATCCTCTCCGAGGAAGTCATGGGGAAAGAGCACTACACCGTCGCCCGCCAGGTACAAGCTGTCCTCCAGCGCTACAAAGAACTCCAGGACATCATCGCCATCCTCGGCATGGACGAGTTGTCCGAGGAAGACAAGCAGCTCGTGGCCCGCGCGCGAAAGGTTCAGAAGTTCCTGTCCCAGCCGTTCTTCGTAGCCGAGCAGTTCACCGGTATTCCGGGCCAGTTCGTGAAGATCGAGGACACCATCAAGGCGTTCAAGGCGATCCTCGCCGGCGAAGTGGATCACCTGCCAGAGCAGGCGTTCTACCTTGTCGGCGGACTGGAGATGGTGCACGAGAAGGCGAAAAAACTGTCTGAAGGGAAGTAATCCATGGCCGCCGCTTTCATGCTGAACGTCTACACGCCCAAAGGCGTGGTGGTGCGGGACCTCGAGTGCACCGATATCGTGGTTCCCACCGTGCGCGGGGAGATCAACATCCTCCCCGACCACACCCACATCCTCACGGAGCTGGGTACTGGCGTCCTCACCGCCAAGACCGCTAATGGCGTGCGGCACTTCTCTGTGACTGCGGGCCTGTGCCGGGTCATGCAGTCCACTGTTACCGTGCTCTCTTTTACATCGGAAAGGCCCGAGGAAGTGGACATAGAGCGCGCCAAGTCCGCCCGGGCAAAGGCCCTCTCGCGCCTGGCGGGCGAGACCTCCCTAACAGATGCAGACCTGGTGAAGTTCCGCCGGAAACTCGAGCGGGCCGAAATGCGCTTGCGCCTGGGGAACTTGCGCTAAGTCGATTTTGAGCTGGTCCTATGGGGGCACCTTCGGGTGCCTTTTTTTTTGCCCCCATAGGACCACCTTCCGTGACTATCCACTAGCTGAATAGCCAGAAAAAACCCCTGAGTACTTAAAATCGTGCGCCCCTACGGGGGCAAACCGCCTTGGCCAGGTACAAAACCGCTATCATTTCAGAACGCATGCGAGTTCTAGGAACACGTCTTTTGACCGCGGTATCAATGATCGCCCTGCTCTGGGTGGGCTCGGTCGTCGTGCGTCTCCACACCTGGGGCGATGAGCGCTCCCTCGTGTCCTTCACCGCTCCAGAAGCGTTCCATCTTCCGGCCGCCGCAAACCGCGCCGTGGCTACCTCGGTGGCCCTGGACGACGTCTACGCCGCAGTCACCTTGCCCGCTTTGCCCACACAGATGGTGGCCTCAGCTGCGCGCAGTTTCCGCCATCCTCCGGTGGAGTTCCTCCGCGTGACCAAGGAAGTGCGCATTCTCGACGAGGCCTTCTCCGAGGAGCTGGATGAACGTCCGGCGGGTGAGTGGCGCCCTTTGCAAGGCTCCACTGAGGTTCCGACCCAAGGTCCCGTTGAGTTGAAGGCCGTTCATGTGGGCGATATGGAGTCCACGAACTTCGTCGCCTTGATGGACGCCGTGAAGCTGCCCCACGAAGAGGGCACCATGGTAGCCGAGGCGAAGGCCGAAGAAGGCGCGGCTCCCGCGCCCGAGGTTCCTGCCACCGCCGTCGCCGACGCCGTGAACCTCACGCAGGCAAAAAGCCAGGACGTGGTTTCGGCTGAGCCGGAGTTCTTCGAATACGAAGCCAAACCCGAAGTCGAGAAGGTCGCCGTTGAGGCTCCCACGGTGGAGCCCCAGGTGCCTTCGCCTCCGGATGAATACTCACCCCCCGAGGGTTGGGACCTTCCTGTGGGTACTCAGCGGGCCATGGCGGACTCACCCAAAACCCCCCAGGCTGAGGAGGGCATCACTACCTTCAGCTATACTGTGCCCACCGGGTTACCCTCCAAGTCTTTGCCCAAGGTTGCGATGGGTACTCAGAAAGCCCCCTCCGCTAAAGCTAGCGTGAATACTCACAACGTGGATAAAGCGGATAAACATGACGGGGGCGAAGAAGGCTTCACCAAAAAAGCCGACGCCAAAAAGAAGTTAGAGACCGGCGAAGCCGCCGTCGCAGAAATCGTTCTCTCCCCACTTTCCGTGGGCATGACGAAGACATCTCCGCTGCGCAACTTCGAAGTTCGCGCTAAGGACGATGACGCCGAGACCTGGCAGGACCATGGTGAGGGCACCGTGCTCTGGCGCGAAGAAGTCGTCCCCGGAACGCACTCACGCGGGGCCACCGTCCTCCGCAAGGATCATGTTCCCACCCACGTGGACATTCCGGTCCTCCAGGGTAGCGGCCAAGTGGAAATACCCGTGTTGACCATGCAGAAGCTGGAAAGTTTCTCTCGCCGCCCGCGCCAAGTCCCCGTGGGCTTCGTGTTGGTGGACCTTGATGAACAGACTGAGACCGTAGAAATTGACGGCGTGAAGCCCACCGTGACGAAACTCGACTCTAACTTCCGCAAAACCAAGGGTGAGGACCACCGCTACCTGCTGTTCTCTGGCGTTGAGACAGGCAATCGGACTCTGACTGCCCTGTTGGGTGACGGACGCCGCGCACGGCGCGTGATCCACGTGCACGAGGAAGAAATGACATTCGATCCGGGGTTGTTCAGCCGCGATGAGCGCTTGAGCGTGACTCTGCGCCAGGAAGACCTGCTCTCCAACGAACCCACCCCGCTGGTGGTACCGGCCGAGCAAGCAAAGCTCTTCTTCGATGGCACGGTGGCGCAAAAAACGGCGCCTGACCGCTACGCGTTCCGGCCCGCCCCGCGCTTCCTAGGCTCACGGCACTACCTTTCCCTCTCCCACTTGGAAGAGGAGATCTACGTGGGTGTGGACCGCGACGGCGAAGTGGACGTGCCCTCGGAAGAACTCATGCGCGAGGTCATCCGGCGCTTCAAGCTTTCATCGGGTTCCCAGTCTTGCGTCGTGCAGGTCAACCTTGACCGCCCGGCCAAGTCCTATCGCGTCCTTGCAGAGTCTCACGACCAGGCCCACGTCAGCTTTGGGCTAGTCTTGGACAAGGATGGGAAGTTCTACGATTCGCTGGGTGAGAACTCCCGGCGTCTCTTCTTGATGTCAGAGAGCCAGGGCGGAGCTCGCCAATCCGAGAACGCCCGCCTGAACATCAGGCTGGAATACCAAGACGGTACCTTCCGGAGCTTCCAGACCTATTGCTCCCCCCACGCCTACTTGGTCGAGCAGCTCTGACCCCGCAGCCGTGAGGCCCAGCGCTTAGGCGGAAGCTTCACCATTTCGGCCCATTCCAATCGCTGGAAAGTCCCCGGCGGAAGCCACAGGGAGCCCGCTACGATAGTACCGCGAGGATAGGTGCTGGCTGGACGCCGCAAGTGACGGTTGAGGTCGAGCCAGGATTCTCCGTGGATTCCCAGCCGTGCCGCCATCTTCTGGGGGATGAAAGCGCACCGGGCGACGGTCAGGAAGAGCTTGTCGGCGGCCCCTTCCCGGGGCGTGGAAACCCTGGGAAAAGTCCTGTCTTGGTAGGCAATGGCATGCACAAGTGCCAGAAATTCCGCGTAAAAGTTCTTGGAAGCGAAGCCGTGGTGGTTGCCCCTATAGGACCGGAAAACCCGCTCCAGGGAAGGGGCGGGGTGACCGATTTCCCTGCGGGCGCGGACAAGGTGCTTGGTACCCGAATTATAGGCCGTCACGGCCAAGTCCCAGCGCTTGAGGATGCGGTGGTTTTCGCGCAAGAGATGCATGGCCGCCACGGAAGACACCACCGGATTGAGCCGATAGTCCCACCTGGCTTCGCGCTTAGGCATGAAGAAGGAAGCGATGAGGGGCATGAACTGCCAAACCCCCGCCGCGCCCGCGCTGGAGTGGGCCGCATTGTTGAAGCTGGATTCCAGGAAGGGGATCGCCATCAATTGGGGTGGCAGGTGGAACTCATGGGAGAGCCTGGTGAGGAAGGGGCGGAAAGGCGCTTCCCTGTGCAGGCCCGCCTCGATGAGGTCGCGCTGGCCCGTTTGGGCGCGCACGCCGTTGGTGAGATGGCGGAAGTAGTTGGATCGCGCGGCGCCCCGGGGGGGGGGATTGCGTCCGGCGTCCCTCAACGCTCTCAGAACCAACAATCGGTCACCCTCGGCTGGCAGGCCCCGGGCAAGGCCCAGCAGGGCCTCCTTGACCTCAGCGATCCTGGCCCCGGCCCTGCGCTGGAGCAGGACATGGCGCCTTCCGGCACTCTCATCTTCACCTTCGGTCCTCATCAAGCCCACGACCCCGTAGACGATCCCGGGGTTATCCCGGTCGTGGAGAACGGCTTCTCTCGACCCGTAGCGAGTGTAGATTGAAAACCAGAAGCGCACATGGGGCTCGAAGTACGGGGAGATGCTGAAAGCCGCCGGGACGCGGTTCTCCTCATCCCTCAGAATGGACCGGGTGACCACGGCGGCCACGGGAGCATCCTTGGCCACAGCGGAAGGACGGCCGCTGGCGGGCACGGGACCGGTGAGCGGGTCTGAAGCGCGCAGTAGGATGAGGGCGAGCAAGGGAAGGAGGCGCATCAGCGCTCCAGGCGTCCCAACACCTGCATGGTCTTCTTGTAGCCAGCCTCCACCGCGTGACCCGCGGTCTTGGGGCTCAGGGTGAAGTGGTTACCGAAGAACATCTTGTAGTCGTCATGGTCGGGGAAGATGTCAATGAGGCGAACCTTGGGGTTCACCTGCAGCTTGCGCTGGAGGATCGCCATGAGATTGCGGCGCTGGGACTCTGGAAGGCGCTCGGCCTTCATCCAGTCGTTCACGGTGTCCAGGATGTCGATGGCCTTGGCCCGCTCCGCCCGGTGGGCGACGATCTTCTTTTGGATCATCAAGTAGATGGACTGGATGGCGATGGAGGGGAGCCCATAGTTCACCAGGCTGCCGATCTCGTCGTGGTAGTGGTAGGGTGTGTGGGTCCAGGAGCTGATGATGACTTCACAGCCATTGTCCTCGGCCACGTGAGTGGAGAGGGTTTCGCGGATTTCCCCGTCGATGTAGTAGTCGGTCTCACCGGTCTGGGGGTTTTGGAGCGGGTAGGGGACGAAGAAAGGGGGCACGGACATGCTGGCGGCAGCCGCCGCGGAAACGGGAACGCCCGTGGCGTACTGGGACGTACTGTCGTGGGAAGGGTTCGGATAGTTGTACTTGGAGAAGATCACCTTGCGTGAGTGGTCCAACTGCGTCGCCACGATGAAAAGGTCGGCGGCATAGTCTTCGAAGCGGTCCACCTCACAAACATTCTTGAGGAGGTACTGGCGGATGCCCTCCGTGGTGAAGAAACCGGAGAAGCCCACGAAGGGTTTGAGGATGTTGCGGAACAGGACGGGAAATTCCTCGAAGGGATGCCAGTACTCGCTCTTAAGCGGGTGCGCGCGCACGCGGCGCACGTGGAACATGTCCCGGTAGCCAATGGGCTTCAGCCGGGTGTTCTTCCATCCCAGTGTGGACTGAATCACGTCTTGCGGGGTGAAGCCGCTGGCTAGGAACAAACACGTCATGGCCCCGGCGGAGGAGCCTACGTAGGTGCCGATCTCGAGGGAATTGGAGCCAGGACCGCGATCCTGAGTGTTTCTGTTGCCCTTAAGTGTAAAACCCACTTCTTCCAAGGCATGGGCCACGCCCAAGTGCCACGCAGCTGCCTTCACCACACCCCCCGAGAGCACCAGGGCGATTTTCTTGTTTTTAAACTGGTCAAGGTTCATAGGAGTTCTGAATTTACACTCTTACGGGAGGTCCCTATCATAAAGTATAGGAAAACGGAGGGGTCATGGCCAACAACGACGGCACGTGGTTATCCATTCTTGACTACTCACACTTCAAAAAAGTTTCCATCTCCACCATAAGGCGCCACATCAAGGCGAACCTGGTGAAGTGGCGCGAGGAAGACGGGAAGTACCTCGTCTGGACAGCCGCCGCGCCCCAGGACATCGAAAACCGCCGCGAAAGCGAAGTCCTCGCGCTCAAACTTGAAATAGGCCGCCTCGTCCGCGAAAACCGCAGCCTCCGCCAAGAAGTAGAAGAGGCCCGCATGCTGATCCGCCTGTACGAAGAAGGCGCGTCTTCGCTTCCCCCGGAGTCCCTCCCCACATGAAAGCCCTTTTTATCTTCCTGCTCGTCGCCACCTTCTCGGCCCACGCCACCGATGGGCATTCCTTGCGGCGTTGTGTGCTTCTCCCCATCACCGACAGCGTGGGCGGCGCCATTGGCGGAAAAGTTTTCACGCAACTCGAGCTGGACCTGAAGGAAGGCACTTGGTGCCAGTACCAGTCCAACTCCGAGCTCTTGGGGATTTTCAGCCGCTACCGCGAAAACCTCCCCCAGCACCTCAAGACTCCCGCGGTGGTCAAGGTCGTCGCCGACAAGTTGAAGGCGGGATCCATCATCCGCGTGAACCTGGTTTCCGAGCTGAACGGCATGGACGTACAGCTGGAGGTCGTGGGGCCCGACGGGGAGACCATCATCTTCGCCGAAAAGACCAACCTGCCCAAAGACGACCTTGAGCTGGTGGGCGAGACCCTCCGCAACTGGCTCGAACTCCACGGGCGCTCGCTCCCTTATGACGGCAAGATCACCGGCATCCTGGGTGACCAGGTCACCATGGACTTCGGCAAGAACCACCAGGTCCAGATCGGGCAGGACTTCGTAGTGAAACGCTACCGGGGAGTTAAGAAGCATCCCCTGTTGAAGAAAGTCGTCGAGTGGGAATCACGTCCCCTCGCCAATGGGAAGGTCTTCAGCCTCTCCGAGGCCCAGGCCGTCGGCATGGTGAAGGTGTATCGCTCGGACGCGAAGCTTGAGGTTGGCGATTGGATACGCCTGGAGAAGCCCAAAGCCGACACGGCCTTGGACGAGTTGCGGTATCCGGAGAAAGACAAAGACTCCTTCGGGAAGCTGGGACTCGCCTCCGCCTATCTGGTGCTGGCTAAGTCTTCCCTGGGCGCGTCCAAGGACGGCAACAAGCGCCTGGGCGGCCTGACCTACGGCTTCCAGGGCAAAGCCGAAGCCTGGGTCACCCGCAACTGGTTTGGCCTCTTGGAGTTCGGGCGCTCCTTGGGTTCGCTCAAAAAATCTTCTGGCGTGTTATCCGATTCCAAGTCCGATTACCAGCGCGGGAGCTTCAAGCTGGGCGGCGGATGGAAATACCTTCCGCTGGGCTTTTTCTACGGCCCGCAAGTGGATCTTTACGCGGGGTACGGCTCCCATGTTTACAAGGCGGACTACTCCGAAGAAGACGGTCTGGGTGAGTTCGGCATCAACGGCATCATGGCCGGTGTCGCGACGAATTTCCCCGTGGGCCCCTCCAACCGGGGTATCCTGCGTGCGGAATTCATTCCCTTTCCGTCATTCGAAGACGAAGACTCCGTTTATGGCGGCAGCAAAACCACATCGTTCCTGCAGCTGGAACTGGGAATGCGCCACCAATGGAGCCCAAACCTGATGTTCGACGTTCTGGTGGAAATGACCAGCGCGAAGGCCACGTTCAAAGGTGACGTGAAGTCCGTTTCCGCCCAGGACACCGCCCTGAAAGCCGGGGCGAGCTTCAACTTCTGAGGGGCCGGTGACGGAGTTCCTCCAGAACGCCGTGGACTTGGCCTGGGGCTTGCCCCTGGTCATATTCCTGTTCGCGGCCAACTTCATCCTGATGTGGCACTCAGGGCTCTTACCACTCAAAAGCATGGGGCACGCTTTCCGCTTGCTCGGGCACGTGGACAAGGGTGGAAAACCCGGGGAGATCCCGCATTTCAAAACTTTCTGCAACGCCATGGCCGCGACCATCGGCATGGGCAACATCTCGGGGGTGGCAGTGGCCATCACCCAGGGCGGCCCGGGAACCGTTTTTTGGATGTGGGTGGCCGCGCTCATCGGGATGAACACCAAGTTCTTCGAATGCACCGCCGCCCTGCTCGAACGGGGAAAAGACCACCGCGGCGACACCCAGGGTGGGGCCATGTACACGATCCCCCGCGTGATGCACCGGCGTTGGCATTGGCTCGCCACCCTCTTCGCCATTTGTGGCTTGGTAGGGACCCTCTCGCTCTTCCAGATCAACCAGCTGGGAGGTTTCCTCCAGGCCCAGCACGGCGTACCCGGGTGGGCGAGCGGATTGTTCTTCGCGGGGGTGACCTTGTGGGTGCTCCGGGGGGGCTTGCGGAGGCTTTCCAATGCATGCGCCCTCATCGTGCCCTTCATGGGCATTCTCTACACCGTGCTTTGCTTGGTGGTGCTGTGGCAAAAGTGGGACGTTCTGCCCCGGGTTCTCTCGTTGATCTTTCAGCAAGCCTTGAACCCAGCCGCCGCGGGTTTCGGGGCCGCTGCCTTCGGCTTCGCCCACATCATGGTGACAGGCATCAAGCGCGCCACCTTCTCCAACGAAGCGGGACTTGGCACAGCTCCCATGGCCCATTCCAACACGTCTTCCCCCGAGCCAGTTTCCGAGGGTCTCGTGGCGATGCTTGGGCCAATGATCGATACGCTGCTGGGCTGCACTCTCACCGCCCTGGCTATTTTGGCGGTGTTCCCAGACGGAGTCCCACCCCTATCGGGGATCGCCCTTTCCATAGAGGCGTTCTCGATTCCCCTGGGGGAAACCGGACGCCTCCTGCTCGGCGCAAGCGTGCTCCTGTTCGCGTACGCCACCATTCTGGGCATGGCGAATTACAATCAGAAGTGTTGGGATTACATTTTCCGCGGTAGGCGCGGGTTTGGCGCCACGACTTACCAAGTTTGGTATGCCGGCACGGTCTTTGTTGGTGCCGTTTTGGCGGCACAAAACGTCGTGAATCTGGTAGATATCGCCTATGCCCTCATGGCGGTGCCGAACATCGTCGTGACGGTGGTCATGGCCCCCCGAGTGGTGGCGGCATTGAAAGACTATAACCGGCGACGCGTAGATGAAAAAAACCTCCATCCGTGAGCTCGAAGAACAAGTCACGCGTCACAAGGCCCTTTACTACCAGGGCAAGGCCGAGATTTCGGACGAAGCCTATGACAAGCTTGAGGACCTGCTGAGGAGGGCCGACCCGGAGAACCCCGTCCTGAACCTCGTTGGCAGCCCTGTGGATGACACCGTCTTGAAGGTCACCCACCAGAAGAAAATGCTGTCCTTGGATAAGAGCTATGACCCTGAGGATATCAAGGACTTCCTCGGAAGGGGGGACCTGGTGAGCGTGTTCAAGATCGACGGGTCCAGTTGCTCGCTGATCTATGAGAATGGTCACTTGATCATGGCGAAGACTCGTGGAGACGGCGTCCAGGGTGAAAACATCCTGAAGAAAGCGGCTTACATCGCGGACATACCGAAGACGCTCATTTCACCGGTCTCGCTTGAGGTGCGGGGTGAGATCTTCTGCCGCGCCTCCGCTTTTCACGCTATCGCCGAGGAAATGGCCGCCCAGAAGCTGGAGAAGCCCACTTCCCAGAGGAACGTCGTGGCGGGCCTTCTCGCTAGAAAAGAGCACATCACGTTCGTGCGACACCTTAACTTCCAAGCCTTCGAGGCCATCGGCTTGAGCGGGAAAACTGAGGAGGACAAGCTCAAGCAACTTAAGAAACTGGGTTTCTCCGTGCCAGAGTGGGTTTTGCACAAGGACGCCGAGAGTATTGCCGAGCGGATCGAAGAGGCTCGCAAATTTATCGAAGAGGGCGACTACCTCATCGATGGCCTGGTTTTCGTCTACAACGACCTGCGGATGCACGAGGAGCTGGGGTATACCAGCCACCATCCACGCTATAAGCTCGCATTCAAGTTCAAGGGTGAAACCAAAACCGTCTCGATCAACGCCATTATCTGGCAGGTTTCCCGCAACGGAGTGCTGACTCCCGTAGCGGAAATCGAGCCAACGGAACTTTCAGGCGCCACTATCGGACGTGTGACTTTGCACAATATGGGTGTGGTGGCGGACTTCAACCTGAAGCCCGGGGACAGAATAGAAATCGTTCGGTCGGGGGAGGTCATCCCGAAGTTCCTCTCCGTCGTCGAAAGCAAGGGTGGCAAGCCAGCACTCCCCAAAAAATGTCCCTCCTGCGGAACAGGCGTGGTTCCCGAGGACATTTGGCTTCTCTGCCCGAATGACGAGTGTCCCGCCAAGCGCATGGAGGGCATCCTTCATTGGATACGCCAGGCCAACATCGAGGACCTGAGCGAGAAACGCTTGGAGGAAATGATCGGCAAAGGCCTTGTGGAGTCCATTCCTGACCTCTACAAACTGTCGGTTGAGGATCTGCTCACGCTGGATAAAGTGAAGGACAAGCTCGCCACGAAGATCCACGCCAACATTCAGAAGACAAAGAAGCTGGACTTGGTGGTTTTCCTGGCCGCCCTGGGCGTGGAGGGAGTCTCAACCGCAAAGGCGGAAAAGATCATCGCCCACGGCCACAACGGCCTGGAAAAGATCCTCGTCCTCGATGCAGAGACCCTGGCTTCCATAGACGGCTTCGCCGAGAAGAGCGCTACGGACATCGTACGTTCCCTGCAGTCGAAGAAAAAGTTAATCAAGGCCTTGGAGAAAGTGGGTCTGGAAATCTCAGCGTCTGAGACTTACGGCGAAGGCGTTTTTTCCGGAAAGAAAGTCTGCATCACCGGTGCCCTTTCGGCCCCGCGGCAGGAGATTGAGAAGCTCATCAAAAAGCATGGTGGGGCCGTGGTTGGTTCAGTCTCGAAAAACACCGACTTTTTGCTTACAAACGATACGGATCCCGCCTCCTCCAAGTATAAAAAAGCCCTGGAGCTGAAGACCCCCGTCCTGACGGAAAAGGATTTTCAGCGCATGATCGGGGGATAAATGGCAAAGATTAAAACCGTGTTCACCTGCCAGAGCTGCGGATACCAGTCAGCTAAATGGCTTGGGCGCTGCCCGGATTGCAACACTTGGAACACCTTCGAGGAAGGCGAAACCGCTGCAAAAGCTTCCAAGACGTCGGGAAAGTTGGGGGCCGCGACTTCTACGCCCAAAACCATCTCCAAGATAGAGTTGAAACAGTATGCCCGGCTCAACACCGGCTGGAAGGAGTTCGACCGCGTGGTGGGAGGCGGGATTACCCGGGGCTCCCTCACCCTCATTGGCGGTGAACCCGGCATTGGCAAATCGACATTGCTGATGGAAGTCTGCGGCGAGCTACTGGCCAACAAGCAAGCGGACAAGATCCTGTACGTCTCCGGTGAGGAGTCAGAGGCCCAGGTCGCTGGCCGCTCCAAGCGGCTGGGCATCAGCAGCGAGGACTTCTACATCTATCATGAGACCCGCTGGGAATCGGTCTTGGAAGCGCTCAAAGACATCCGGCCCGCTTTTTTAGTCCTCGACTCGATCCAAACCACCGTCTCCAACCAGCTGGACTCACCGGCGGGGACCTTGACCCAGATCCGTGAAGTGACCTTTGAACTCATGAATCAAGCCAAGTCCTTGGGGCTCACGTGCTTCATCATCGGCCACGTGACGAAAGAAGGGAATATCGCCGGACCCAAGGTTCTTGAGCACATGGTCGACACCGTCATTTACTTTGAAGGAGACCAACACGGGCAGTACCGCATTCTGCGCTCCATGAAAAACCGGTACGGGAACACAAACGAGATCGGCATTTTCGAGATGCGGGACGATGGCCTACGTGAAGTAGAAAATCCCTCACAATATTTTCTCGATCAAACGCTTCCGGACTCTTTCGGACGGAGCTTGAGCTGCGTGATGGAGGGAACCCGTGCCCTGTTTGTAGAAATCCAGGCCCTGGTGGTGGAGAACAAGTTCGCCACCGGCCGCCGGGTGACACAGGGCCTAGACTCAAACCGTGTCGCCCTGCTAGTAGCCGTCATCGACAAATACGTGGGCATTCCCCTGTCTTACAACGACATCTACGTGAACGTCGTCGGAGGTCTCAAGCTCCAAGGGCGCGAGACGGATCTGAGCATCGTGGCATCTCTCCTAAGTTCCTTTTATGGAAAGGTGATTCCCCAGGACACCCTCTTCTTGGGCGAGGTTGGCCTCACCGGTGAAGTGCGCTCCGTCCCCATGATGGAGGCCCGCTTGCGGGAGGCGGCCCAGATGAATTACCAAAGGGTCATCACGTCAGAGCGGGCCGCCCGGGAGTACTCGGGCAAGTTCAAGGTGGAGCTGCAGGGATTGAGGCGGGCCAGCGACCTCAAGGGGATGCTGTTCTAGGAGCGCTCATCCTCGCTCCGGACCACGCGTGCCTCGGTGGAGATCACCTCGCCACCCGGGGGCGGGTCCTGGCGGTAGCCCATGTCCGCAGGAACCGCGGGTCCGCGCCTGATGATGCCACGTTTGGAGAGGTAGAGGCTCACGAGGATCAGGATCACCGTGATCCCCATGAAAAGAAGAACGGGGATGAGCATCACGCCCAAGATGGCGCCGAAAAACCCTTTCCAGCCCCCGAACACGAGAAAGCCCAGGGCGCCGACGATCAGCCACCAGGGAATGCCGCTGCCCCCTCGTCTCTGGGGGAACTGGTTCATAGGTACAGCCGCTGCAGGGTCTGGGACCACTGCGTGGCCTTGCGGGAGTAGTAGAGGGCACCGCTGTCGGGGGTGAAGGCCGTATCCAGCTTCCACAGTTTGCCGACGTCCCCCAGGCCGATCTTGCCCTGGCCCACCAAGGCGCCCAGGGCCGCTCCATAAGCGGTAGTCTCGATGTTCTCGGGGCGCAGGATCTTCTTGCCGGAGAAGTTAGCCTGGGACTGCATGAGAAGGTTGTTGGCGGTGGCGCCGCCATCCACTTTGATGTCGTTGATCTTGCCCAAATCCTTGAGGAACGTGTTCACGCAGTCATTCACGGAGAGCGCGATGCCGTCCAGGCACGCGCGGGCGATGTGGGGCGCGCCAGTGTCCCGGGTCATGCCGATGATGGCGCCCTTGGCTTCGGCTACCCAGTGGGGCGCGCCAATGCCGGTGAAGAACGGGAAGAACAGGAGGTGCTCCATTTGGCCCAAGTCAGTGACCTTTCGGGCGAGGGCCTCGACGTCCGCGCTGGACTCGATGAGCTTCAGGTTGTCGCGCAGCCATTGGACCGCCGCCCCCGCGATGTAGCAGGCGCCCTCGAGGGCGTAGACTTGCTTGCCCTTATGGCCGTAAGCGGCGGTGGTGAGGAGTCCCCGCTTGGAAGCAATGCGCTTGGTGCCGGTGTTGACAAGCAGGAACGCGCCTGTGCCGTAGGTGCACTTGATGTCGCCTTCCTCCAAGCAAGCCTGGCCGAAGAGGGCGGATTGTTGATCGCCGAAAAGGCAGCTCACGGGGATGCCGTCGGGAAGGAAGTCTAAACCCTTGGTCCTGCCGAACTCACCGAAGGTGTCTTGGATCTTCGGGAGGGCGGCTTTGGGTACGCCGAAGAAGCGGATGAGCTCCTCGTCCCATTGGAAGCTTTCGAGATCCATGAGTTGCGTGCGGGAGGCGTTGGAGGGCTCGGTGGCGAAGGCCGTGCCCGCGGTCAGCTTGTATAGGACGAAGGTGTCGATGGTGGAGAGCCGGAGGTCGCCTTTGTCCGCGGCGGCCTTCACTGCGGGGACGTTTTCCAGCATCCACTTCATCTTGGTCGCGGAAAAATAAGGATCCAATGGAAGGCCTGTGCGGGGGGTGTACTTGTTCTTGAAGGTGTCACGGTGGTCGCCGCAGAAGGCGGCCGTGCGGCGGTCCTGCCACACGATGGCGTTACTCAGCGGGGTGCCGGTCTTGTCGTAGGCGCAGGTGGTTTCGCGTTGGTTAGTGATGCCGATGGCGAGGATGTCACTTGGTGAGGCCTTCGCCTTGGCAAGCGCTTCTTGGACGGTCTGGCGGACAGTGCCCCAAATCTGGTTGAGGTCGTGCTCCACCCACCCCGGCCTTGGGTAGATTTGGGGATAGTCCTGTTGGCCGTCCGCCACGATCTTGAGGGAATCGGCGTCAATGAGGAGGGCGGTGGTGCCGGTGGTGCCCTGGTCGATGGCGAGGACGAAAGAGGCCATGGGTCTTCCTTGGAGGGGTGTTCAGAGGGTGAGGATACCGTTTTGAGAGGGATCGTCCACGATGATGCGCGCGAAACTCATCCAGAATTTTGCCAGGTTGCCGTTGGTGACGCGCATAAAGGTGAACGAGATGGTCGTGATAACCAGCAACAACAGGATGAACTCGACCAAGGTTTGGCCGCTTTCCGCGTGCTTTTCCGTCTCGGATGGCGCTTCCATTTCCATCTCCCGCAACTCCCCCTATGATAGCCCCTATGAAACGTTTTTTGCCCGCCATTTTGCTCGCCCTGGGCTTCACCGGTTTCCTGGCCCTGCAGCTGGCGTGGGATATTTCCAAGTCGAACGCTCGGCAAATCGAGCCTGAGCGCCAGAAAGACCAGCTTTTCGCCCATTTGTTCCAGCAGTCGAGTTTCATCTCCGACCGCGGCCCCCTGGAGCTCAAAAAGCTGAAAAGTCCGGTTGTGGTCATCAACTTCTGGGCCAGCTGGTGCTTGCCCTGCCTCAAGGAGTTCCCGTCGCTGGTGGAGTTCGCCAAGAAGTACGGGGACAAGGTGGCGGTGGTGGGCATTAACGGGGACGAGGAAAACCCCAAGGAGAAGATCCAAAAGACCGCCAAAAAGTACGGATTGGACTTCCCGCAGGTCCAAGACCCCCATTCCGAGATCAGCGACAAGTTCAAGGTGGAGACGCTGCCCTATTCGGTGGTTTTCCACAACGGGCGCGTACTTCACGTGGCTGAGAAGGCCCATGACTTCATGGGGAGGGAATTCCTCACGAAGGTGGACGCGGCCCTCAAGGCGCCGTGACGGCCAAGTTTCTGCCCCAAGCATAGGTAATCTGCGCCAGGTTGTCGGCTTTGAAGAGGCTGAAGGCCGGCCGATGTCCAGCCACGAGGGCGCCTTGGTCCGTGAAGCCGAGAGCGTGGGCGGCGTTGAGTGTGATGGCCGCCCACAGCTCGGCTAAGTTGAGCCTGAGTGAAGGGGCGGAGAGCGCCGCGAGCATGAGGACATTGTCGCAGTGGCAGGAACCAGGATTGTAATCCGAAGCCAGAGCGACTTTGGCACCTGCATCCAGCAACCCGCGAGCGTTGGCCAAGGGCTTTCCGAGGAAGAAAGCCGTGCCCGGAAGGAGCGTGGCGACGGTTCCCGAGTTAGCCAAGGCCTTGATCCCCTCTGCTCCTGTTCGCAAGAGGTGGTCGGCGCTGAGTGAGCCGTGGGTAGCCGCCAAGGTTGCCCCCCCATTGTCCTGGAATTCATCGGCGTGGATGCGCGTGGAAATCCCAAGCCTCTGGGCGGCCGAGAAAAGTTCCTGCGCGTCGGCCGAGGAGAAGTAACCTTGTTCGTGGAAGATATCCACGCCATCCACCAGTTTCTCCCCAGCAGCTTGCTCAAGCGTGGGGAGAACCATCTTTTTCAAGAAGTCCGCCGAAGAGGCGAAATCCTTGGGGACAGCGTGGGCTCCAAGGTACGTGGAGAAAAGACGAAGCTTGCCGCGGAAATGGGCCTTGAGGCGCTTCATGGCCCGTAAGCATCGAAGTTCGCCCTCCAGGGTGAGGGCGTAGCCTGTCTTCATCTCCAGGGCGCCAACGCCATAGGACGAAATGCGTTCCAAGCGTTCTTTGCCGAGCTCGAAGAGTTCGTCTTCCGAAAGGGAGAGGGTCTTCTGCATGGTGAACAGGATCCCCCCCCCCCGGGCGGCGATGGCTTGGTAGTCGACGCCATTAAGTCGCTCGGCATACTCGGAGGCGCGGTCACCGCCGAAAAGGAG
This sequence comes from uncultured Bacteriovoracaceae bacterium, assembly GCA_964399165.1. Taxonomy (GTDB): domain Bacteria; phylum Bdellovibrionota; class Bacteriovoracia; order Bacteriovoracales; family Bacteriovoracaceae; genus UBA6144. The sequence continues at coordinate 53,979 of CAYNPO010000019.1, forward strand.
GTGGGTGTGGGAATCCACCAGCGCGGGAGTGAGGACATGGCCTCGCAGGTCATAGGCATTGGCTTGCCTAAATTCGGGCGGAAGCTCGGCGTCCGCGCCCACCCAATGGATCCTTTCGGCGTCGAAAGCGATGGCGGCGTCGTCGATGATGCCCAGGTCCGCTGGAGCGAGGTGGCGCCCGCCTTTGGCCGCGGCGCCTTGAAGCGTGAGGACCTGGGAGACGCGCCGGTAGACTTTCACTGGTAGCTGACCAGGTTCATGGGCAGGATGATGTCCCACTCATGGGCCCCCAGCTGCTTCGCTGTCTGAGGGGAAACTCCCTGCCAGGGGTCGATGGCCTTCAATCCGCCGGCCAGGCAATTCAGAGTCTCTTTAGGTGGCTGGAAGGCCCCGGCGTCACCGAACTTCACGCCACGGATGCCCGCAAACGCCACCGTGAACCTGGTGCACGCAGCGACGTTTTTCCAATATCCTGAGTTGGTCTGGGCGGTGAAGCAGGAGTTGGCCGTCGTCGCGAGCTTCGGTATGAGGTGCGCGTTCATGTATTCCTGGAACGATTGGCGCACTTTCGGGGAGGCTTTGGGGACGGTAGCGGCAGGGAAGGCCTTGGCGCAGACATCCGCGGGGGGCTTCGGACCGAAGCGGTGCTTATGGCCGCATGCAGCCACCAAGAGGATCAGCGCCAGTAACTTCATTCACTCCTCCAAGGAAGGAAAGCGGATCTTGGTGCCCGGCGCTTTGGCGACGGAGAGGGCGATGTCGTATCCGGCGTCAGCGTGACGTACGATGCCCATGCCGGAGTCGGAATTGAGGACGCGCGAGAGTCGCACGTCCATCTCGGGCGTACCATCACACACGATGACCATGCCGGAGTGCTGGGAGTAGCCCATCCCGACGCCCCCCCCATGGTGGAGCGAGATCCAGGAAGCGCCGTTGTTGATGTTGATCATGGCGTTGAGGAGCGGCCAATCGGAAACCGCGTCAGTGCCATCCCGCATGGACTCCGTCTCGCGGTTTGGAGAGGCAACGGAGCCACAGTCCAGGTGGTCACGCCCAATAACGATGGGGGCCTTCACTTTCTTTTCCCGGACCAACCGGTTGAAGAGCAGGGCGGCTTTCTCCCGGTCACCATATTTCAACCAGCAGATCCGTGCCGGGAGCCCCTGGAAAGCGATCATCTTTCCGGCCTTCTCCAGCCAGTTCACCATGGGCTTGTTGTCGGGGAAGAGCTCCTTGATCGCTTGGTCGGTGACCCGGATGTCCTCGGGGTCGCCGCTGAGGGCTACCCAGCGGAACGGGCCGGAACCCTCACAGAAGAGCGGGCGGATGTAGGCGGGCACGAAGCCGGGGAAAGCGAAGGCCTCTTTGTTGCCACCGATCTTGGCGCCTTCACGCAGGTTGTTGCCGTAATCGAAAACGTGAGAGCCTTTCTTCTTGAAAGCCACCATCACGGCTACGTGCTGGGCCATGCTGGCGTGGGACATGTCCACGTAGCGCTTGGGATCGGATTTTCGGAGGGCAGCGGCTTCGCTGAGGGAGAGGCCCGCGGGGACATAACCGTTGAGGGGGTCGTGAGCCGAGGTCTGGTCCGTGACCAGGTCTGGCAAGATGCCACGGTCGAGGACGAACTCGAAGAAGTCCACGGCATTGCCGACCACGCCGATGGAGATGGCCTCGCCCTTGGCTTTGGCGTCCAGGGCCATGGCCAGGGCCTGCCCGAAGTCCTTTGCCAGCACGTCGAGGTATTTGGTCTTGAGACGCTTTTCGATGCGGGCAGGGTCCACGTCGCAGCACAGGCACACGCCCTCTGCCATCTTCACGGCGAGGGGTTGGGCGCCGCCCATGCCCCCGATGCCGGCGGTGAGCACCAGGCGTCCCTTTAGGGTTTGGCCTTCGCCCCAATGCTTACAGGCTGCGGCCATGAAAGTTTCATAGGTGCCCTGGATGATGCCCTGGGATCCGATGTAGATCCACGATCCGGCCGTCATCTGGCCATACATCATGAGGCCCTCGGCATCCAGCTTGTTGAAGTGCTCCCAGTTCGCCCATTTGGGGACGAGGTTGGAGTTGGCGATGAGGACGCGGGGACCCTGGGGATTGGATGGGAAAACCGCCACGGGCTTGCCCGACTGCACCAGCATGGTCTCGTCATTGCCCAGGTTCTGAAGGGTGCGGATGAGGTCCTGAAGGGCCTTCAGGTTACGCGCGGCCTTCCCATTGCCCCCATAAACGATGAGCGCATCGCGGTCCTCAGCCACGTCCGGGTGCAAGTTGTTCAGCAGGCAGCGGAGAGCTGCTTCCTGGTGCCAACCCTTGCAGGTGAGCTTGTCGCCGGTGGGGGGCAAGGGAATGGTGCTCATGGGTACTCCTTAGCTCAGGGGGCCGGTGGCGCGTTCCACTTCGGCGAGGATCTCACCGGACTGCATGAGCCGGGTCAGCCACTCGATGTCTTTGTGGAAAACGCGGTCTTGTCCGATGGGAGCGACGTGGCGACGGACCAGGGAGATGACGTTCTCAAGTGCGGGGGACGTTTTCAGGGGGCGCAAGAATTCCAAGCCTTGGGTGTTGCATAAGAGTTCGATGGCCAGGCAGTGCTCGGTGTTGCGCACGACCTCGAGGAGCTTCCGGCCCGCGGTGACTCCCATAGACACATGGTCTTCTTTGTCCGTGGAGGTCGGGATGGAGTCCACGCTGGCCGGATGGCACAGCCCCTTGTTCTCCGAGGCGAGGGCCGCCATGGTCACGTGGGCGATCATTAGGCCCGAATTGAGGCCGGAGTTCGCGGTCAGGAAGGCGGGTAGGTCCGAGAAGTGCGGGTTCATCATCTTTTCGACTCTGCGCTCGGCGATGCTGCAGATCTCGGCGAGCCCCATGGCGAGATAATCCAGAACCAGGGCGAGGGCCTCCCCGTGGAAGTTCCCGCCGCTGACTACGTCACCAGTGTCCGCGAAGACCAGGGGGTTATCGGTCACCGAGTTGAGTTCAGTGGTGAGAACTTCCTTGGCGTGGCGGAGGGTCTGGCGGCAGGCACCGTGGACCTGGGGCATGCAGCGAAGGGAGTAGGGATCTTGGACCTTCCCGTCCTCGGGGTGCGAGTGGATGATTTGGGAGCCGTGGATGATTTTTAGTAGGTTGGATGAGACCTCGACTTGGCCAGGCTGGGGCTTTAGCCGAGAGATGCGCTCATCAAACGCCGAAGGCGTTCCGCGGACAGCGTCCAGGGTGAGACAGCCCACCACGTCCGCTTGCTTCATCAGGCGTTCGGCGTCCACCACCGCCAACGCGCCCAGGGCGAGCATGACGGAAGTGCCGTTGATCAATGCCAGGCCGTCCTTGGGGCCAAGCTGAGCGGGCTTGAGCTTCAATTGGTCGAGGGCGAAGTCCGCGCGGACGAGTTTCCCCCGCCACTCCACCTCGCCCTCGCCGATCAGCGCCAGGGCAACGTGGGAGAGAGGAGCCAGGTCACCAGAAGCCCCCACGGAACCTTTTTCGGGGACCACGGGGGTGATGCCGTGGTTGAGCATGTCGAGGATGAGCTTCACCACGTCGGGAGTGACACCGCTGAAACCCTGGATGAGGCAGTTCGCCCGGGCGACCATGATGGCCCGGGTGGCTTCCCGGGAGAACGCGCTTCCCACGCCGGTACAGTGGGAGCGAACCAGATTGTACTGGAGCTGGGCGAGGTCATTGGCTTCGATCTGCTTGGATGCCAGGGCGCCAAAGCCGGTGTTGATGCCGTACACGGGCTTGCCGCGTTTTACGATGTCCAGCACCACCTGGCGCGAGCGCTGCATGGCCTCCCAGGATTTGGGGGCGATGGTCAGGGCGACTTGTCCTGGGGTGGCGCGCGCGATGGATGCGACGTCATGGAGGGTGAGGTTTGTGCCCGTGAGTTCGTAGTGCTTCATGCCGTCCTCAGCGCAAGAGGGCGACGCGCGCCCCGTAGTTCTTGGAGGGTTCGCCGAAGACGAAGGAGCCCGCCACTAGGTTAGTGGCGCCCGCCTGGATGAGTTGTCTGGCGTTTTGGTCGGTCACGCCGCCGTCCACCTGGATGTGGAACTGCAGGCCGAAGCGTCTTTTGATCTCAGCCAGATGGAGCACCTTGTCTATGACGGAGGGAATGAAGGATTGGCCACCGAAGCCTGGGTTGACCGACATCAACAGCACCAGGTCCACTTTTTTAAAGATATAGTCGGGCACTGCGGACACGGGCGTGGAGGGATTGAGGGACACCCCCACCGAAGGGTAGAGCCCTTTGGCTTTTTGGATGAACCGGTCGTGGTGGACCAGGGCTTCCCAGTGGAAAGTGAAGTTGTGCAGGCCCACGTCCTTGAACCACTCCAGGTGGTCATCGGGATTGGTGACCATGAAGTGGGCGTCCAAAGGATGCGGGGAGAACTTGTTGAGGTTCTTCAGTACCGTGGGACCGAAAGTGAGGTTCGGGACAAAGTGACCGTCCATCACGTCGAGGTGGAGCCACAAATCCTGTTGGCCGTTCAGGCGGGCGACGTCAGTGCCCAGGTCCATGAAGTCGGCCGACAAAAGGCTCGGGGCGATGATGGTGGCCATATTCACTCCTTGGGGGGCGGCGTCAGGGTGAGGTCCCCGCGCAGTCCGTTGAGCAGTTCCGTGTCGCTGCAGGGCTTTTTCCCCTCGAGCTGAACCATGCGCAGGCGCAGGCTGGCGTCCTGGCAACCTGCCAGGAGCGCGCCAGACTTATTTAGGGCTTCGCCGGCACGAAGTTTTTCCGGGCTCGCTTCCACGGAGAGGACCTTGAGGCGCTTGCCCCCGAGGAAGCAGTAGGTGCCCGGCCAGGGATCCATGGCGCGGACCCGGTTGGTGATCTGGGCGCGGGTCTGGGATGCGAAGTCCAGGAAACCGTCTTCTTTCTTGAGCGTGGGAGCGAAGCTCACTTGGGCTTCGTCTTGGGCCCGAGCGGTGAAATCCCCCGCGAGCAACTTATGGATGAAGTCGTTGCACGCCAACGCGGCCTGGAACTTCAGCCGCGTGGTGAGCTGGCCTCCCGTCTCTGCGGGGGAGATGGCCACGGGGTGTTCGTGGACAATGTCGCCGGCGTCCATCTTGCGCACCATCTTCTGGATGCTGACGCCGGTACGGTCGTCGCCGTTCCACAAGGCGTACTGGATTGGGGCCGCACCCCGGTACTTGGGCAGCAGCGAAGTGTGGATGTTGAAGCATCCCAGGCGGGGGAGGGCGAGCAGGGGCTCGCGCAGGAATTGGGCGAAAGCCAGCACCACCATTGCGTCGACGCCGTCGGCGCGCCAGCGCGCCAACGTCTCTTCCTCGCGGTTGACGTCGGCGGTCTGAAGCAGCGGGAGCCGGTTTTTCATGGCGAAAGAGGCGACCTCGGGGGACTTCATCTCCTGACCCCGCCCGGCGGGACGGTCGGGCATGGAAACCACGCCCACGACCTCAATGGAGGGATGGTGCATGAGCATGTCCAGCGTGGGGACCGCGAAGTCCGGAGTTCCGAAGAAGACTGTCCTGAGCTTGCTCATGCTTGCCTCAGATGCGGCGCTTGTCTTTGAGGAGCTTGGTTTTGAAGAACTTCTTCTTGAGGGGACTCAGGCGGTCGATGAACACGATGCCGTCCAGGTGGTCGTTCTCATGCTGCAGGCATATAGCCAAAAGCTCGTCCGCTTCCATGGTGCGCGGCTTGCCCTGCAGGTCCTGGTACTCGACCACTACGTGCTCGGCGCGCTCCACCTCCTCATAGACGTCGGGGACGCTGAGGCAGCCCTCCTTGTTGAGGACACAGCCTTCCTTGGTCTTGAAGACGGGGTTGATGAAAACCATGGGGTTCAGGTTGCTAAACTCCATGTCCGCACTGCCGTCTTGTCGGGTTACTTCCTCGCGCTCGAAATCTACGTCAACCACGAAGAGTCGCAAGGAAACGCCGATTTGGGGAGCGGCAAGGCCAATGCCGGGTGCATGGTACATGGTGAAAAGCATGTTCTGAACTAGGCGGGCTAGCTCGGCGTCAAACTTCGTAACTGGCTCGGCGACCTTGGAGAGCACCGGCTCAGGATAGGTGTAGATGGGGAGATGCTCCCCTTCCAGTCGGAAATTTTCGAGCTGCATAGCAGCGTTATAGCATGGCCGGGGGGGTATTAAAACGCGAGTTTCCGGTGGCGCCAGAAGGTCCAGCCGCTATGGCAGAGAAAAAGTCCTGGAACAAGGTAGGCGGAGAGCCATGCCGGCAGCTTCTCACTTTGTCCGTAGGACAAAGAGGCTGAAAACAGGAGCCAAAACAATACGGTCAGGACTAGGGCGAAACCAACGCTCTTCCCGAACGAGTCTGAGCGGCGGTTAGGTTGGTAGAGGCCCCCCATGGGGAGCAGGGCGAAAACCAGGCATAGGCCCGACAGGGCAAGCTTTTGATGAAGCAAAATTCTGTACTCGGCCGTGTTTATTCCCGTTGGAGCGATCTTTTGAATGAAATCGCTCAATGCGAACCAAGAGAGTGTGGTGAGGTCGGCTTCGAATTCCTTGAAGTCGTCTGGCGTTTCCGCCAGTGACATTTCACGCTGCTGGAAGGGTGTGACCCGCGGGAAGGTGGGTCCCTGAAGATCAGAGATTTCTTCGCCCCCCTCAAGCCTCCAGTTAGAACCCCCCAGGTGGGAGGCGCGTCTCGCCTTGAGTATGTGGGTGGCGCCGCCTCTCTTGTCAAAATAATAAAAGCGAATGTCTGCCAGAACGCCAGCCTTCTTGTCGAATGAAAGGAAGGTGGCGAAATAATCCTCGGACTTGAACCAGAACTGGCCACCATCCAATGCGCCTCTCGTGAGGTAGCGCCCTTCGGAAGCCTGGCTTTTCTTGATCTGTTGACGCTTCACTTTGTTGGCAAGTGGCTCCACAAAACCGAGGTTCGCAAACTGCAGGATAACCATGCTCAGGGCGCAGGCGCCAAGCAGAAGCGTGATTCGCAGGTGGGAAAGGCCAGCGGCCAGGGCAGCAATGAGCTCATTGTGGGATTTAAGGCGCTGGAGAGAGAACAGGGTCGCGAGCAAGCAGGTCACGGGAATGATTTTTCCCACCAAGTCGGGCATTTTGAGGGCCCATTCCAGCAGGACCTGACTCCCGGCCTTCCCCCGCAAGAAGCCGTTGATAATATCGGCGGTAGTCACAAGCATGATTAACGCGACAAGGGACGCGACCAGGGACTTGAACCAGGTGTTTATGAAGATGCGAGAAAGGATGTTCATGGGCTCCCGATGCTCGGAAGCGCGCGTGAGAGCCACAACAGAACCGGCTTCATAGCGTTGGTGAATATGTCACGTACCCGTGGGTGGGCTTGCATCCAGTCTGTTAGCGCAGAGGAAACAAGGTAGTAAGAACGTACGAATGCCATCCCTCCGGGCGTGAGCATCAGCCAACGCTTGAACCCCCTGAGCCTTTCCGTACCCGGGTGGTTCTCACCCAGGCAGAGGGTTGCTATGAAGCATTTCCGGGATTGAACGAAGATCTGTTGGTAGGCGTGAAAGAATTTATCGTGGTTGCGAAATCGGTACTTGCGAAGATGCTTTCGCGCCATCTCCGAGTTCACAACTTGGTATGGTTGGTTGGCGGTGAAAACCACGAACTGATCAAGACATTTGCCGCACTCCTCTTGGAACTTGCCGGTGGCGTCGTAAACCCGAGCCAACTCAAAATAGAGATGGCTTATCATCATGGTTTCCGTGAGGTCTTTGTCCTTACGAAAATGCTCCGGCCGCAGCTCGAAGATGCTACCGCAACTGTGTAACTCCGAAAGCGTCTCGAAGTAGTCTGTATACTTTCGGATAGCCGTCACATAGTCGCCAGCCGCAAAAGCCTCTTTCCCCAGGCGGGCCTGCGTGATGCGGTTCTCATACTTGTGCTTAAGGACCAGCTTGCGCTCGCGGTCCTGCTTGGCATCCTTGACCTGCTTCTTATAATCCTCAGTCATTGGCGGTAGCCCTCGTTAGGCGGTCAGAACTGCAGGCTCACCGCAAAGGAGAGGTCTCTGACCCGCTCCTTGGGATAAAGATAGTCTTTTTCATCATCAATCTGGCGGGAATCCTTCATGGCGAAATCAATCCCCAGCTTCGGGCCCGTCCAGCTAAGCCCCCAGGCGAAACCCCTTAGGTTAACCGTTTTGTCCTCATAGTACCCGGCCCTGGCGAAGAAGTCCGAGAACACGTTCATCTGAAGGGCCCCCCTCCAAAGGTGGCGATCTTGAAAATCAGCCGTAGGATCTCCACCCGCGTCTCCGATGAGCAACAAGGCATCAGTTAAGCCATACTGTAGCCCGGCAATGGCACGAGACTCCCCCGGGGTTGCCCGGCTCGGGTCTTCCCAGACCAATCCCAGGATAAAATTCTCCGATTGAACCCAGCTCATACCCAGAACCAGGGGATGGCTGATGTGGTGACGGTGTCTGCTGTAGCGCGGTGGTCGGGAATCCGTCGTATGCCGGTAAATTACGCCAAGGGAAACCTCGGGCGTAACCGGGCCCGCCAAGGTAACAGTCATGCGCTCACGGCTAAACGCATCCTCGCTTTGTCGCTGAAAGCTGAAGCCTCCCTTGAGCACGCCCGTGTTGTCGAAGAGAAAGTAACCTTCGGAGTGTTGAGAGGCAGCGGCACGCCTGCCGTCCGCCAGTCGCTCCGGATTCTTTTTCTCTACCTCTGTCGTGGTTCTCTGGTATGAGGCGAAAGTGTCCGTGAAAAAGCTCAGTGTCGCGGGATTAAGCAGGGCGGCCTCATTGACCAGTAGCGAAGCTACCCCGGCCCCTGCCGTGGACTGGAGGCGGGCGGTTTGAAATGGACGCGGCTGGGCAAAGGCCATGGCGCTGGTGAAGGCGAGGATCAATACGATGCGCATGATGGAACCAGGCATTTGTGATAGGCTGATACCTCCAACGCTATCCATTTGACGCGAGGAACTCAAGGACTTTCATGAAAATCAAAAAGGCCGTGATCCCCATCGCCGGCAAAGGCACGCGCTTCCTTCCCGCGACCAAGCAGATCGCCAAGGAAATCATCCCCATCATCAACGTCCCCATGATCCATCACATCGTCCTCGAGGCGGTGGAGTCGGGCATCGAGCAGATCATCTTCGTGACTTCTTCCGGAAAGTTCGCCGTGGAGGACTACTTCGACCGCAACCAGGAACTCGAAGCTTTCCTGGAGAAAAATGGCAAGACCCGTGAGCTGGAGATGATCCGGCAGATCGGTACCATGGTGGGCGTGACCAGCGTTCGGCAGAAGGAGCAGCTGGGCCTCGGCCACGCCGTGCTCATGGCGGAGGAACTCGTCGCCGATGACCCATTCGCGGTCCTGCTGGGTGACGACATCGTCGTGAACCCAGTCCCCTGTACCAGGCAGCTCATGGACATCTCGTCCCGGCACGGCGGCGCCTCGGTCATAGGCGTGATGGACGTGCCACGGGTCGACACTTCCAAGTATGGCATCGTACGGGGTACTCCCGTGGTCGGGGACGCCCGCACGCTGCGCATGGAGGGAATGGTGGAGAAGCCCAAGCCTTCCGAGGCCCCCACCACTCTGGCGACTCCGGGCCGCTACATCCTCTCCCCTGAAATCTTCCAGATCCTGCGGGAGATTCCCCGGGGAGCGGGGAACGAGTACCAACTCACCGACGCCATCAACGTCCTGTGCGGGCGCCGTGATGTGTACGCCCACTGCTTCGAGGGAGAGCGCTTCGACACCGGCAACGTCCATGGGTACCTCGACGCTACCGTGGACTTTGCCTTGCGCGACCCAGCCTTGCGCGATGGCTTCGTGGACATCCTGCGCACCAAAATCGCCAAACACGGAGTGAAACTGTGAAATACGTCCTGATCACGGCTTTGCTGTCCGCCTCCATGTCCGCCGCAGCCTACGTTCCCACGGTGGAAGCGCTTTTCCGTCACGGGGCCAATCCGGAGGTTTCTACCAACGCGCTCTCATTGTCGGTGAAGCTGACTCCGGTCAATCCCTACGCCGAAAAGGATGAGGCACCGGGGAAGCCGCTCTGGGTCAAATGGGTCTACAACGTCACCGCCCAGGGAAAGCTCAAGCTGACCCAGCTAGTGTACAGGGGCCCCGCCATGAACGAGTCTGTGCTCGCCGACAAGACTTACGTGGCAGATTTGAATCCCTCATCCTTCACCACCGCCACAGCTGAGCGGGGACTCTTCTTCGCGCTCCTGAATTCGACCCTCATCAACGACGGATCTTTCATGGTCGACCTGCTGAAACAGTTGGGCCTCTCTGCGCGCCATAACGAAGAGCTTATCAACCATGAGAAGAAAGCGTTACTCGAGCGCTACCGCTCTTGGCTCGCCCAAAACAAGGGCGGGCGCGGATCCGCCGACTCACCTTTGGCCCCCGCCGATCCCGATGAACGATCCAAGGTGGAGCGCTTGCTGGCGACGCCTATGTACCACGACGCAAAGCAGGTTTTCCTTACCCGACACAAGGGTGAGCCCGCGTGGCAAGCCAAGGTCGATCAGTTCGAAGCCTGGGTCGGGGACGCAGATCGGGAAGTGCGCCACATCCTGTTCAGGGGAGGGGCTGGTGAGATGGAGATTCAGTGCGTGGAACCCACGCTCTACAACGGCACACACCGGCTTCCACGCCAGATCCTGGTGAAAACCTCCCAAGACCTCCACTACCAGGTCGACGTGATAGGACTGCGTCACTTTAACGAATCCCCGGCCGAAATGCTCGCGCGCCTGCGTGCCACCGACCAATACCTCATGCATCGCCGGGAGGCGCTGCCACGCCCCTCATTCATCTACTGAATGTATTGCCGTGTTGCCGTTAACTATCCCTCCCGCCACCAAGGTTTGACCTACGCCCTTCCTGACGGGATGGAGTTGGGGCCTGGTCAAATGGTGGATGTTCCTCTCGGGAGGCGCACGGAGCTGGGCTGCGTGCTCGAGATTGGCGTGCCAGCCCCGGAGATGGCCGCCAAGCCCGTGGCGGGGAAGCGCGATGACTACCCCATACTGCGTACCGAGGATTTGAAACTCTTTCAATGGATGGCGGATTACTACCACTATGGAATGGGGCAACTTATCGCTGACTGTTTGCCAGCTTCAAAAAAGCGCCCGCGCCCCCTTAAATCCATGGTGGGTACGGGTGAGACCTCACCGCACGCCCCCTCCGCGGCTCAGGCCAAGGTGGTCGAAGCCGTGAGGTCAACCCTCGGCAGTTACGCCAAACATCTGGTCCATGGTGTGACGGGATCAGGGAAAACTCTCGTCTTTCAAGAAGTCATCCGCGACGTCCTCGCCTCGGGCAAAAGCGTGCTATACCTGCTGCCCGAGATCAACCTCACCCCTCAATTCGTGGAAACTTTTCGCCGCCACGCAGACGTCCCCGTCCACGCCTTCCACAGCGAAGTCACGGCTTCCGAGAAATTCCTCATCTGGAAAGAGGCTGCGGGGGCCGAACGCCCCGCCATTTTTATTGGGGTACGCAGCGCGGTTTTTTTGCCGGTGCGCCGGCTTGGCCTCATCGTGGTGGATGAGGAACACGATCCTTCCTTCAAACAAGAAGACCGCTGTCCTTACAACGCCAGGGACGTAGCCGCCAAGAAAGCGCAGATCGAGGGGTGTCCGGTGGTGCTCGGATCTGCCACGCCCGCCATGGAGACCTGGTACCAACACACGCAAGGCGGTCCCCACCTCCATTACCATCCACTGCCGGATCGCGTGGCGGACGCCACCCTGCCCAAGGTCATCTGCGTGGACACGCGTCGCCCTCCCCAAAAAGGCCAGCCCGCAGTGGCACCGGAGGAGGACGTTTGGCCATTCGTACCAGCGACGGTTGATGTCGTTCGTGGCGCCGTAGCCGCCGGTGAGCAAGCTTTGGTCTTCATCAATCGCCTTGGCTACGCCAACTATCTCCAATGCCGTGCCTGTGGTCACCAGTTCCACTGCCCAAACTGTTCGGTGACCCTGCGCTTTTTTCGACAGAAGGGCATGCTCAGCTGCCAGCATTGCGAGTACAAGGAACCCACCCCGGCTTCATGCCCCAAATGCTACTGCCTCACGCTCCAGAACAAGGGCTTTGGGACGGAGCGCGTGCAGGAGGAGCTCTCCCGCTTGGTGCCAGCCGCCCGTGTGGAGCGCTTTGATCGCGAAGAGATCCGTACTTTTACCGCCCTGAAGGAGCGGCTTGATGACTTCCACGAGGGGAAAATCGATGTGTTGGTCGGGACGCAAATGCTCTCCAAGGGCCACAACTTTCGACGCGTAAAAAAAGTCGTCGTCCTGGGTATGGACAACCAGCTCAATTATCCCGATTTTCGCGCCAACGAGCGGGTTTGGCAGACGGTCGTGCAGGTAGCGGGCCGGGCCGGCCGTTTCTCCCGCGACGGCGAAGTGCACATCCAAAGTGGGAATCCGGAGTCCCCGCTTTTTGACGTCGTGGCCTCGCAGGGTCTCGATGAGTTCTACCGGATGGAACTTCCCCTGCGGCAGATGTGCGAGTGTCCACCCTTCTTCCGCCTAGCCGCCCTCTATTTCACCGGGCGTTTCCAGGACAAACTCGTTGGCCACATGACCGGCACCGTTGAACCGCTTTTGAGGGGCCTGGTCACGAAGCACTTCCCGGAGGTTCGCCTTTTGGGGCCGCGTCCAGCCACGGTCGAGAAGAAGGCGAACCAATATACCTGGAGCGTTTTGCTCAAGTCGAAGGACTTAAACCAATTGCACGGATTATTGCGGAGCTTTGAGCTCAACTTACCCGTAGTTTCAGGCATCTCCACCAAGATCGACGTAGACCCCCAACACCTAGCTTAAGAATCCTCAAGACCCCTGTTTTTCCATCCGAAAGGCCCAAGGAGAAAGACTGGCAGAGCCTTGGGGTCACCAATGATGAAAACACGTCTCGCAATCATTACCTTGCTGCTCACCGCGGCCTCGCCGGTGTCGGCGCTGACCTCGTTGGCGGAAATCCAGGCAGCAAACGCTAACGGCGGTCGCCGCCGTGACGCCACCGCCACCCCTACTCCTGTCGTGAGGGCCGCTCCTACGGGTCAAGCTTGCGGTGACGACCTCCAAACCCGCCTGCCTTTGGCGATGGTGCGAATGCTGTTACAGAACCCTTCTGAAGACCTGCAAGTGGAACTCGACCACGAACGCAACTCCGTGGTGCTGGCTCGCCAGCAAGGCTTCGCCCAGAACTGCGTGACCATGCTGGACTTCAACATGGAGCCGCCCACGCAAAGCTCCCGCCAATTTGCCGTGTCCATCGAGGTCACGCGTCCCGACGTGTCCCGTTGCCGTGCCGTCGCCGGCGCTCCGGCTAAGCGTGCCGACCAGACTGATGCCGTTTACCTCGCCAGCCTACAAAGCCGTCACCTGGAGTGTTCTTTCGAAGTGACCCGCATGCAAGACGGGCGGACCGTCCGCGAGCA
>CAYNPO010000020.1:0-63718 GCA_964399165.1 uncultured Bacteriovoracaceae bacterium
CAAGATGCACCCACCTTTTTTTGGAAAGGCCCTCGAAAGAGGGCCTTTCTTATTTCAAGCGGTTGCTTTTTCTTTTTGACGCCCCCTACAATTACAGAATGAAACAAAAAATCTTCAGAATTCAGCTGATTGGCTTGTTTGTTGTCGCTTTCTTGAATCTTACCTACTTCTACTTTCGGGATCATCTACCAGACAATTTCTACGAAATCTCATCAGTTAATAAGAGCGTTAACTTCTTTTCGTACCACATCATTTCGGCCCTCGCGCATGTGGGCTTCTACACTGGCTTGTGGGTATTCGCCGGGTTTGTGGCCTTCGCGGTGGTCTACTCCTTCGTCTTGAGTAAGAAGAATGTCCCTTGGAGTGGGTTGCTCGCCGTGCTTCCGGTTACTGGAATGCTGGTACTCTGCTACCTGGTCTTCCCGGAGACCGTGGGTGATGGTCTGGCTGAATGGGTCCGGGCGGAGGCTTCCAGCTTCGTGTTGGTCCTGGCCCTCATGGCCCACCTCCTTACCCTGTACTACTTGATCGCTCCTCAATCCTTCAGAAAGCAGACCCGCCGTTTGGGCAAGACCATACTCGCCCTCGCCCAACGCGTGAAAAAAGGCGAATGGTCCCTGCCGGAGCTCGATATAGCCGTGCTTCGTGCTCGGGCCCATGAGGCTTGGGCTAGGTTGCGCGGGAAGTTCCAACCGAAGACTATTCCTGCTTTGCCGGTGTCCGTCCGTCGCTCTAGCGCTGAGCAGAGCCCCGCACCTGCCGCAACTACGCCTCCAGCGGTGACTTTGCCAATGGAGGAATCCGTCGAGGCTGAAACCTCGGAAGGGGAGTGGGAAGAACGGGCCGAGGAAGAGGCTGAAGACGATACGGCTGACCTAGACGCCATGGGTGAAGATGGTGATGAGGAAGCGACTGAGTCTGACGAAGACGTGGTGGGCGGGGCTGTTGAGTATGCAATCCCCGCACGTGAGAGCACACCCTTTTTCGCCTCAGATGACCTGATTGACTGCGTTTCCACTTCCCACCGGGTGAAGGCTGCTGATCCCGATGATGAATACTTCCGCCACATCGCGGGCATCATCGAGGACAAGCTCAAGGAATTCGGGATCCACTCCACGGTGGTCAACGTCATGAAGGGTCCCGTCGTCGATACGTTCGAGTTGAACCTAGGTTCCGGGGTTAAAGTCTCCAGCGTGTCCAACCGCGCTGACGACGTGAGCCTGGCGCTTTCGGGAGCCCCCATCCGGATCGTGTACCCAATGAAGGGGAAGACCACCGTTGGCGTGGAGGTTCCCCGCAATCCCCGCGACTTCATTTATTTGGACGACGTCTTGCGCACCCGTATGTTCCGCGAGTCCAATTTCAATCTGCCCATCGCCATGGGCAAAGACGCCTACGGGGAACCTTCCGTGGTGGATCTGACATCTATGCCCCACATGTTGGTGGCGGGGACTACCGGCTCGGGGAAATCCGTGTTCGTGAACACGCTCCTTGTCTCTCTGATCGTGCGCAATTCCCCCGATCGCCTTAAGCTCATCCTAATCGACCCGAAGTCCGTGGAGCTCGCGCTCTTCCAGACCCTGCCCCACCTCATCATGCCCACGGTGACCGACGCTAGCACCGCCTCCGTGGCGCTTTTGTGGGCGGTGGAGGAGATGGAGCGCCGCTACTCCCTGTTGCGGGAGGTCGGGGTCCGCAACATCGACGGTTACAATCGCAAGATGGCGGACGCGGACGGCATGCTCCTTGCGCGGGTTAAGCCCCATTTTGAAGACGACACAGAGGAGTTCAAGCTCCCGTTCCTGGTCATCGTCGTCGATGAGGTCGCCGACCTCATGCAGTCCAAGCACGGAAAAGAGATCGAGACCAACGTTTCACGTCTCGCGGCTAAGGCCCGTGCTGCGGGCATCCACCTAGTGCTCGCCACCCAACGTCCCTCCACGGACGTCATCACCGGCGTGATCAAGGCCAACTTCCCGACCAGGATCGCCTTTAAAGTGATCACCAACATGGATTCCCGCGTGATCCTTGACACCCAGGGCGCCGAGAAGCTGCTGGGGAAAGGGGACATGTTGTTCAAGCAGAGCGTGGACCTAATCCGGGTCCACTCCGCCTACGTGGATGAGGCGGAGATCGAAAAGCTGGTGAATAAGTTGGGCACCCTGCCCGTGCAGTACTCCCAGGCAGCCTTGGACTTCATCGAGAACAATCAGACAGGTGCGGAGTCCACTTCCGAGTATGGGGGCGAGGACGGGGAGGACCTGCCTGACGACCCCCTCTTTGCCGAGGCCCGGGACGTCGTTGCCAGAACGCGTCAAGCCAGCGCATCTTGGCTGCAGCGCCGCATGAATGTAGGGTATAATCGTGCCGCTAAACTCGTGGAGGCATTGGAGCGCAAGGGTGTGGTAGGACCCGGAAATGGATCCAAGCCGCGACAGGTACTCGTGCCACCACCGGATGACGTAACGGATTGATTCTCTTCCTCTTTTCTTGCCGCTCACGTCCCCCTGTGTTATCAACTTCAGACTAATTTATGGCTCCCCATAACGGGGGGACTTCAGTCACTCCATTTGGCTGGTCCGCGTGAGCGGTAAGGAGTGATTTGTAACAACCACCAAGGAGTGCATATGTCCGAGTTGAACGTGAAAGACCTTTTGGCCGCCGGCGCCCACTTCGGTCACCAGACCCACAAGTGGAACCCCAAGATGAAGAAGTACGTCTACGGTGAGCGTAACGGCATCTACATCATCGACCTTCAGCAAACTGTTCCCATGGCCAAAAAAGCCTACGACTTCCTGAAGAAAACCTCCCAACAGGGCCGCTCCGTGCTCTTCGTGGGCACTAAGCGCCAAGCAGCTGACATGGTGAAGAAGGCTGCCGAGGACTGCGGCGCCTACCACGTGACCTCCCGCTGGCTGGGCGGCATGCTCACCAACTACAAGACCATCGCCCTCTCCATCGACAAGCTCCGCAAGGTCGAGAAGATGAAGGAGACAGGTGACTTCAAGCTGCTGACCAAAAAAGAGCAATCCAACATCGAGAAAGAAGTAGCCAAGCTCGAGAAGAACCTCGGCGGCATCAAGAACATGCGCAAAGTGCCCGGCGCGATTGTCGTGATCGACCCGAACAACGAGCACATCGCAATCAAGGAAGCGCAAGTCCTGGGTATTCCCGTGGTGGCCCTAACCGACACCAACTGCGATCCCACCGGTATCGAGTATGTCGTTCCCGCCAATGACGATGCCATCAAATCCATCAGCTTGTTCACCCAGTACTTCGGAAACGCCGTCGCCGAAGGCGGCGCCAAGGCCCGCCGTGACAGCGGCGAGGAAGGCGGTAGCATGGACAGCGCCCTCGAGAAGGAGATCCTCGAGAAATACGAGAAAGATATCGACCTGAAAGGCGCGGAAGAAGAGAACTAAGAGCAACCCCAGGTAGAAGGAACACGCACATGGCTTACACAGCTGCCGACGTAAAGAACCTCCGCGAACAAACCGGCGCGGGCATGATGGATTGCAAGAAGGCCCTGGACGAGAACGGGGATTTCCAGAAAGCCGTGGACTGGCTCCGGGCCAAGGGCCTCGCCGCCGCCGCCAAAAAGCAGTCCCGCACCGCCGCCGAAGGCATGGTGCTGGCCGCAGTGAGCGGTAAGACCGCCGCCGTGGTAGAAGTGAACTGCGAGACCGACTTCGCCTCTAAGAGCGCCGACTTCCAGCAATTTGCCGCTTCCGTGGTTAAAGCGGCGGTCGACGGGAAAGTCACTGATGTCGCTGCCCTCCAAAACGCCAAGATCGCCTCTGGTACCGTGAAGGACGCAGTCTCCGAGCTCACCATCAAGATCGGCGAGAAAATCGACATCCGCCGCATGGAACTCCTCACCCTCGCCGGCAACGGCGTATTCGGTAGCTATGTGCACAACGGCAAGATCGCCGTGGTCGTCCGCATCGAGTCCGACAAGGACGTGACGGGCAACGCAGACGTAGCCGAACTGGCCAAGGATCTGTCCATGCAGGTCGCCGCCGCCAACCCGACCTTCGTCAATGCCAACGACATCGACGAAGGGTTCAAGGCTCGCGAAGCCGAGGTTTACGCCGCCCAACTGCGTGAGCAGGGTAAAGCCGAGCAGATGATTCCCAACATCGTGAAGGGCAAGCTGAACAAGCTGGCTTCCGAGGTGTGCCTCATGGAGCAGGCTTTCGTTAAGAATCCCGACGTCACCATCAATAAGGTGGTTGCCGAGGTTGCCGCGAAAGCAGGTGCCAAACTCACAGTCACTAAGTTCACTAAACTGAATCTGGGCGAAGGCGTGGAGAAAGCTGTGGACAACTTCGCCGAAGAAGTCGCGAAGATGACTGGCGGGGCCAAGAACTGAGAACCGTCCTTTAGGGGGGGCCTCGGTCCCCCTTTTTTTTGGGGTATGGCATGAAATACAAACGAGTACTCCTCAAGCTCTCCGGTGAGGCCCTCGCCGGTGACCAGGGCTATGGGGTCTCTGGTGACATTCTCGACAAGATCAGCTCCGAGATCCGCCTGCTGTGTGAAACAGGGTGTGAGGTCGCGGTTGTGGTTGGGGGCGGCAACATCCATCGTGGGGTAGCAGGCGCCACTGCGGGCATGGATCGGGCCACTTCAGACTACATGGGGATGATTGCCACCGTGATCAATAGTCTAGCGTTGCAGGATGCCATGGAACGCAAGGGTGTGAGTACACGCGTATTGAGCGCGATAGCCATGCAGGAAGTTGCCGAGCCCTACATTAGACGCCGAGCCGTGCGCCACCTGGAGAAAAAGCGTGTCGTCATCTTCGCCGCTGGTACTGGTAACCCATACTTTACAACCGATACCACCGCCGCCCTGCGCGCCAATGAGATGCACGCCCAAGTGATCATGAAGGCCACGAAAGTCGACGGAATCTACGATAAAGACCCTATGAAGCATAAAGATGCCGTGAAGTTTGAAAGCTTGTCCTACATGGACGTCCTCAACAAAGAAATCAAGGTCATGGACTCCACCGCCATCACCTTGTGTATGGACAACGGAATGGACATCGTCGTGTTCAACATGTTTGAGTCCGGCAACATCGCCCGGGTCGTCCGAGGCGAGAAGGTGGGCACGTTGGTTAGCAAGTGAATGAAGGAGTGACCCCATGATGAAAGAAATCAAAGCAGCCCTGGAAGACCAAATGCAGAAGACTATGAAGTCGTTGCAGGCGCAGATGTCAAAAGTGCGCACCGGTCGAGCGTCACCAAATGTGCTCGAAGGAATCATGGTGGACTACTATGGCACCCCCACACCCTTGAAGCAGGTGGGGCAGGTGAGTACCCCAGAGGCCCGCATGCTCCAGATTCAGCCATTTGATAAGACCATGATTCCCCATATAGAGAAAGCGATCCTCGGCGCCAACATCGGAATTACACCCGCCAACGACGGTAATTTCGTCCGGATCAATTTCCCGGCGCTGACCGAGGACAAGCGTAAGGCCATTGCCAAGGATGTGAAGAAGCTTGGCGAGGATGCCAAGATAGCCGTGCGCAACGCTCGCAGGGATCAAAACGATCGCGTTAAGAAAGCCGAGAAAGAGAAAACGGTCTCAGAGGACGAATCCAAGAAGATTCAGGATGAAATTCAGAAGGTTACTGACAACTACATCAAGGAAGTCGACAAGCTCGTCGACGCCAAAGAAAAAGAAGTCATGACCGTTTGACTGGGATTGCCGCTTGAAACATGTCGCCATCATTATGGACGGAAACGGGCGCTGGGCCACCCAACGCATGCGCCCTCGTGTGTGGGGACACGTACGCGGTTCCATGATCGTTTCAGGCATCGTCCAGGCGGCGGACGACGCCGGTATCACGGCCTTGACCCTTTATGCATTCTCCACGGAGAACTGGAGCCGTCCCGCCGAGGAAGTTTCCGTTCTTTTCCGCCTGCTGCACAAGTTCCTCCTTCGGGAACGCCGTCGGATCCTGGTGAACGGTGTCAACTTTCGGGTTATCGGTGATACCACTCCTTTGCCGGTGGAAGTCAGGGCCCTCATAGCCTCCATCGAAGACGAAACGCGGGACGCCCAGGGGCTCAAGTTAACGTTCTGCTTCGGATATGGGGGACGCAGCGAAATTGTCGCTGCGGCAAACGATTGGATGGCCCGTCATCCGGGCAAGCCTTTAACGATTGAGGACTTGGACTCGCACCTCTTCAGACCGGAGACCGGTCCCGTAGATCTCTTGATCCGTACGGGTGGCGAGCAGAGGATTTCCAATTTCTTGCTGTGGCAGATTGCTTATGCCGAGTTACATTTTACTCCCACGAAGTGGCCGGATTTCACCCCGAGCGAATTTTCCAAGATTCTTGAGTCGGCAGGCAAGCGCGAGCGGCGTTTCGGGGGAGTTTCCCCGGCAGCATCCGCGCTTGGCTTATTGGCCCGCCAGGAAGCGCGGTCCCTAAATGTCTAACACTAGCGTGCGCATCGCTTCTGGGGCCGTACTGGTCCTCATCGTCGCCTTGTGCATGGCTTACGGCGTGGCCAGCACATTGGTGGCTTTGGGGCTACTTGGCCTTCTCATCAACGACGAGATCATTACAAACTTCTTCTCCCTTGAGCGCTCCAGCCGGCGATACTTGTTCGCCCAGTCGACCTACGCAGCCGGCTATGCTGCCTGTAACTTTGGCGCCTATGCTGGAAAGGCGTTTGTGGTGGCCGTAGCGGCGGGCTTGGTTCTGGACGCTTGCTTAGCCGCCTATCTCTTCCTGGTCGACTCAAGAAAACCGATGCTGTCGTCCGGACTTGTCCGTTATTCCTGGCTTGTAGGCCTTTTGGTACTGGTGCCGGTCCAATGCCTGGCTTCTGTAGTCCACCACGAGCGCTGGCAATTACTCCTGGGGGCCCTCTTCATCCTGAACTTCATGGTCGACACAGCAGCCTTTTTTTCGGGCAAGCGATTCGGGCGACACAAGCTATGGGAAGCAGTGAGTCCCAAGAAAACCGTAGAAGGTGCTGTTGGTGGAGTACTCGTATCAGTCATTTGCACGGCTTTGTACTGGCATAACTTGGTCGGGCCAGTGGACGCACTTTTGTTGTTCGCATTCCTTTTTATGGCATGCTGCGCCCAAGTGGGGGATCTGGTACAATCCAAACTCAAGCGGCAATTCTCCATCAAGGATAGTTCGTCGCTCATACCTGGGCATGGCGGAGTCTACGATCGGGTGGACAGCCTGCTTTTCGTAGCCCCCCTGTACGCCCTTCTGTTGGGCGTGCAATTCCACTGACGGAGTTGCCATGTTTCAAAGCATCCTGATTTTCGTCCTCTTCCTGGGGCCGCTCATTTTCTTTCATGAGCTCGGCCACTTTATGTTCGCTCGGCTCTTCGGCGTGCGTGTGGAAGTTTTCTCAATTGGATTCGGCCCCAAGATACTCAAATGGCGTCGAAAGGACACAGAGTACGCCCTCTCCGTCATCCCCTTGGGCGGGTATGTGAAGATGTTCGGTGATGATCCTTTCCGCGAGCAGCCGTTGACGGATGCGGAGAAGGCGGTCGCCTTCAACCATAAGAGCAAGTGGGCCCGTTTCTGGATCGTCTTCGGTGGCCCGCTGGCTAACTTCGTTTTAGCTTTTTTTCTTTATTTCGCCTTGGTCACGACGGGGGAGAAAGTCCCTGAAATGCGCTTAGGGCCGGTCCCGGCCAACACGCTTCTCTACGACGCTGGCTTCCGCAGCGGCGACGTACTGCGGTCGCTTAACGGTCGCCCCTTGGCTTCCTATGACGATTTAGGCTCAACGGATTCCACGGTCGAATCCGTGGAAGTGCGCCGACGGGGTGCTGACGTTTCCCTCGCCACGTCCTTCACCCCTCAGCAGTTTGCCGACCTCATGGTGGAGCATTCTTCGGGAGCGCTGCGCGCTCCCGCCCTTGTGGATTCTCAAGGGGGGCTTTGGGCCCTTTCGCCTAGAGAAGGAATTTATGACGTCTCTTTTGCCCTGGAAGAGGCTTCCCTCCCCGGGGCGCAGGTATGGCTCCACAGAGTCAAAGGGGAATGGACGGACAATGCTGAGCCCAAGCTTCATGTCGGCGCGGAACGTTTGGGGCCCTTCGATAGTGAAGCTGCGTTTTGGGCTGAGCTTGCCCGGCGCCGACTCTTCCCGTTGGATCTCACCGTGGGAAGCATTGTGATGCAGTCTCCCGCTGATAAGGCCGGCCTGCGTAAAGGGGATCTGATCACCGCCGTAGGCGGCCAACCCGTCCGAAGCTTCGAAGACCTTCGAAGCCAAGTGCAGAAGGTGGAGGCGGGCAAGGGCCTTCTGGTGTCCTTCATGCGCGACGGAAAAACGCACGACGTGCAGCTGCGTCCAGAAATGCGCGAGGTGGATAAGCGAAAGACCATGACCATTGGCGTTTTCAGCGGGCTGCGGGTTGTTACACCCCGGATGCTGGAGACCCGCCCTGCCGGCGTGGTAGACGCAATAGAGCAGGCGTGGAGCCGGACTGTGGACGGAGTGGTGAAAACGTTCTCGGGCTACAAGAAGCTCATCACCAACGAAGTAGGTCTCAATAACATCGGGGGACCGCTTGCCATTGGAAAGGTGGCAAGCGACTCGTTCAACATCAGTCTCTCCATGTTCTTTCGCTTGATGGCGATCATCTCCATCAACCTCGGTGTGATCAATCTGTTCCCTATTCCAGTATTGGATGGGGGGCATATCATGTTCCTAGGTTTTGAGTTGCTCAACCGGGGTCCGCTCTCCCGGCGCAAACTCGAACTCGCCCAGCGATTCGGCGTATCCTTTCTCTTCCTCCTCATTTTCATCGCGCTCTTCAACGACATTAGCCGTCTGATTTCTTGAAAACGTTGTACCTGGACACCTCCTACAACCAAGTCCTGGGCCTTTTGGGCCCGGGTGGGACTTGGCTAGGAAGGAGAGTACTACCCGGTCAAAGAGGGTCGGCAACGCTGCATGGAGCATTGCACGCCATGTGCGAGGAGTGTGGCACCGCTCCTTCCGATATCAAGGAAGTCCTCTACTCCGCGGGCCCCGGTTTTTATACGGGCTTGCGCATCGGCTTTGGGATTGCCCGGATGATAGGACTGGGGGGAGCGGTTCTACGAGGCTTCCATGCTCATGAGATTCCCGCCTTGTTGGGGCTTGGGGATTACACTTGGGTCACCAAGGCTTACCGGGGTGAAGTGTTCGTCCACCGCCGAGCCGAAGGCGCGGCAGCTTCAACACTTTATGCAGAAGCAGACTTCCTTGCCCTGCCTCTTGGAGGCAAGGTGTTCATTCATCACCCATCCGCCCTCGATGAGGTCACGTCCGCCAAGCTGGTCGGGGCTGGGCTAACCGAGGAGTTGCTCGAGAAGGGTATGCCGAGGATAGTTCACGAACTGCGGGGCAGGGGCGAGCTTCCATTGCACTACTTCCGCCCACCCGAAGACGAGTTTAGGCCCAACCCATGATTCGCCGCTGGTTCTTCCTTCGTGCCAAGTGGGTGAGGCTGACGGTTTTGTGCATGATCGTGTCTCTCTTCGCCATCTCATACCCATGGAATTGGCTTGTCGTCGCCTGTGGCACGGTATGGCTATGGCTTCACAGACGCGGAAACGTACCTTGGCAGGACCTCCTCAAGAACGACGGTGAGGTCTTTCTCGCACCTATTGACGGCGAGGTGGTGCACATAGGGAGCTACGAGGACCCTGAAGAAGGTCGGACATTCACCGAAGTCCGCCTGAGGATGGGGTACTCAGACCGTTGGGGACTGCATCTGCCGTCTTCGGCTGAGATGGCCTTTTTGAGGGATTTTCCCGGACAACGGTACCCGCGCAAGGAGTTGGAGCGGCTCACGACAGAGCTAACGGGTTCCTTGGCCAAAACGGACATGGTGCTTAAACCCAAAAACGGCCTGGCGGTGCGCATGCGCTTCCTTCCCTGCGTGAACGGCAGGTCACCCCGCATTTGGATGAAGTCAGGGGACCGTGGGAGGGGAGGGGCCTGTTTTGGGCATTACCCTTTCGGGGGAAGTTTGATAGTTTATGTCCCACAACCAAGCGACATCCTTGTGGTGAATCAGGAACGTGTCACCGCCGGACAAACCGTGTTGGCGGTGTTTCGCCACGCCCAAGAGGAATCTCATGGTCTTTGATAACCGCCGACTCGCTTTCTTCCTTCCAAATATATTTACCGCTCTCAACATGGGGTGCGGCTTCGTCGCCATGATGCACGCTTTCCGCGGTGACTTCTACAAAGCTTGCATGTTCATTGTGCTCGGCGCTGTTTTCGACAGCGTCGACGGGCGAGTGGCCCGTCTGACCGGGACCCAATCCAGTTTTGGCGAGCAGTTCGACTCCATGTCGGATTTGCTATCCTTCGGGGTAGCCCCGGCCATCCTTTACTACTTCCGTTTCCTCCAAGATTCCGGCCGCGCCGGCATGGTCTTGGCTTTCCTTTTCATGCTCTGCGGGGCTTTGCGGTTGGCCCGATTCAACGCCAACATCGACCGCGTGAAGAGCGACTACTTCCAGGGCTTGCCCATCCCCGGGGCAGCCACCGCCGTGGTGGGGTTAGTGCTCATTTCAGTCAACTTCCCCGAGATTGCCGCTCTCAAGCCGGTCGTCATGGCCTACATACTTTTCTACGCCTTGCTGATGATTTCCAGCATTCCCTTCCCAAGCTTCAAAAACTCACCGTGGCTCAAGTCCCACAAGAAACAGGCGCTGATGCTGATCTTCCTCATCATCGGCAGCATGTTCATATGGGAGGAGGTCATGATTCCCGCCATCATCACGGTGTACGTGTTGTCTTCCTTGGCCTACGTGGCTTTCAACAAGGAAAAATTCGCGGGTATCTTCGACTGGCGCAATGAACCGGAGCAAGAAGGCTGAAAACCTTCTTCTATCGTGCGGTCCTGGCTTACCGGGGAACGCGCTACCTGGGCTGGCAAGTCCAACCGACTGGCCCGACTGTCCAGGGCGAATTGAACAAAGCCATGGCCGCGGTCGCCCAAAATCCCCGAGTGAGGTCCCTTGGATCTGGCCGCACCGACGCCGGCGTACACGCGTTAGGTCAGGTGGCCCGTCTGGAGCTTCCATTGCAAATAGCTCCCGACGCCCTTACCAGGGCCCTGAACGCCAACCTGCCTCACGATATTCGTGTGCTCTCATGCGAAGAGAGTTCAGAGAATTTCCACCCCACTTATCAGGCCCAGTCCAAGTACTACTCGTACTTCTTCCAGCTGGCTCCATATCCCGACCCTTTGGTGGGTGAAACCATCGCCCACTTCGCCTATTCCTTCGACGTGGCATCTGCCGGCGCGGCCTGTGCAGCCTTCGTTGGTAAGCATGATTTCTTGAATTTCCACACGGAAGGGACGGACACGTCCACGACAGTCCGGGAAATCTACGCTTGCAGCCTCCACGAGCATGGAGCGAGCAGTGGACCTCTTTTGGGAAATGGCCCCTACTTCGAGATACGCGTTCACGGCCAAGGCTTCCTGAAGCAAATGGTGCGGATGATGGTGGGCGCCGTCTGGAACGTGGCCAGGGGGAAAATTCCGGTCTCCCTCATCCGAGAAACGCTTGTCCCCGATCCACGTCCGAGAGTGGCGGCGGTGGCCCCTCCTGAAGGGCTTTACTTGATGCAGGTGGTCTACCCCCCAAATTGACTTTTTTTCCCTCTGTGTTAGCTTGGGTGGACTTTTTTCCCGCCATCTAAAGGACACCCATGTCTTACACCGTACAAACGCTCAACGGTTGCACCAAAAAAATCAGCTTTGACTTCCCCCAAGTCGATCTCACCCGCCAGATCCAAGAGGCATTAGTCGAGAAACAGCGCACGGCCAACCTCCGCGGTTTCCGCAAGGGTAAGGCCCCCCTGGAGATGGTACGCAAACTGTTCGGGCCGCAGGTGGAAAACGACGCCCTCTACCGATTCGTATCCGAGCAGTTCTACGATGCCATTAAAAAAGAGAACATCCGCGCCGTTGGTTATCCCACCTTCGGCAAGACCCAGTATGAAGCGGGGAAGAAAGTCGCTTTCGAGGCCACAGTGGAAGTCATCCCTGACTTCGAACTCAAGGATTACTCCAAATACGCTTTCAAGCGCGACGATGACAAAGTCACTGACGCTGACGTGGAAAAGGTTAAAGACCAGTACCTCGCTTCTAAATCAGAGCTTAGCGAGGTCACCGACGCCGCTGCGACCCTCAAGAAGGGCCAATTCGCCGTCCTGAACTTTGAAGGCGAGCGTCGAGACGGTTCTAAACCCGACAATATGAAGGCCACCGATTACATGCTGGAAATCGGTTCGGGCCAATTCATCCCTGGCTTCGAGGATGGCATGACCGGCATGAAGAAGGGTGAGTCCAAGACCATCGCGCTGAACTTTCCCAACGATTACCATGAGACCGAGCTGCGTGGTGAACCCGTGAAGTTCAAGGTCGATCTACTGGAGATCAAGGAGCGCCGCTTGCCCGCGTTCACGGATGAGCTGGCCAAAGAAATGGGCTATGAAAGTGTGGCAGATTTCAAGGCAAAAACCTCAGCTCGCCTGGCAGTGCAAAAGAAGCGTGAAGTCCAAGCGAAGTTGCAGCAGCAGATCCTTGAGAAGCTCATCGAGGAGAATAAGTTTGACGTGCCCGCGGCCCTCATCGAGGACCAAAAGCAAGGCGTCCGTCAGGACTTGGGGCGGACCCTCCAGCAACAGGGGTTCAATGCCGAGATGGTTGAAATGTATTTCGAGCGCTGGGCGGACGATATCCAGAAGAAAGCCGAGTTCCAGGTCCGTTCAGGACTGGTTTTGGACAAACTGGGCAAGAAGTACAATATCGAGGCCAAGGAATCCGACCTGGATGCCAAGCTTGACGAGATGGCTGCGCAGTCCGGCATGAAGCGCGAGGAGCTGGCCCATTTCTACAAGTCCAACGCCAATATGAAGCGCAACCTCATGTACGCGATCCGTGAGGAGAAGACTTTCGAGAAGCTCATCTCTGAAATGAAAGTTTCCTGAACCCCGCCTGCCGGGCCTTCTTCGGGGCCCGGCAGTTTTCCACCCAATCCCCATCCCTCAATATGTGCCGGCATTTCGTCCCGTCATCCCATGCGGAGCGCGAAGATTTGCCTTTCTGTGCGGCTGATGCAAGCCGTGCCCGCGGGGCGGGAACATACCAGGCTGTGGGCGAATAGGGCGGGGCCGCGGCCGGTCCGATTGGAGAAGAGAGAAGCAGGGTGAGGGTCGCCGTTCCCAGAATCTTGGCTTTTCCTTTGAGGGCCAGGATGGCGACTGACCAGCACAAATGACCGGCGTGAGGGGAGAGTGGGGGAAGCTGATGGTGTAGGCCATCCATGTACAGTACGGCTTGGTGCAGGCCCCTCAGCGTTGCGAGGAGCCAGTCGTGTGGTGGAGCCCAGGGGAGTAACGAAGCCGCCAGCAGGGCAGGGAAAAGCAGGGCCAGGGGCAGCCCCACCGACAAAGCCGCCAGCGGCGCCAGCCATGAGAACGGTTGGCCGAAAACCCAGCAGAGAAGGAGTTGACCGGCTAGGAACCACGCGAAGAGTGGGCGCGCCCGGCATGCCCCCAACCCCAGGAAGAGCCAGCTGCAAGTCCAGCTGAGAGGCGAGTGCCTCCAGGAGTGGAGGGCGCCTTCTGCAAGGAGCGTGGGCAACCAGCAGCGCTGACCAACTGTCTTGACCCATGCCACGCGGGAGAGAGCGAGCAGTCCTGGCGTCAGCAATGCCAAGAGTCCCAGCGGAAGATACAGCGCGCGTCCGTAGGGAATCCAGCGCACCAGTGGGTTAATGGCGGAAAGATGGACGCCAGAAGGGGAAAAAAAGTGTCCTAAACCGAGGGAGTAATAAGCCTTCTTGGTGGAAGGGGAAAGCCCACGGCTTTCCCCCGTGATGAGGGCGACCCAGACTGCCTCAGACTGGGTTCCACGAGTCGGCAGTCCCGGCAACCCTTTGGCCAGTGGTGAGGGGGGAGTGCGACGGGGGAGCGTTCCCGGAAGGAAAACGAGGAAGGCCAGGAGAGAGGATCCCAGCACCATGGCGGGGGGAAGGCGCATGGGGGGTGCTTCGCAAATGGCGTGCCTGCTTTTCTACCCGCAACCCCCCGGAACGGTTAGGGCCTCGCTGCCCTGGGAGGCGCCGTTGGTGGCCATTCAGGGAGAAATTGGATAGCTAGGTGCCCTATGGAAAGCCCCTTGCGCCCTTCCGGACCGGACATCGAGCGTTGGCTTGCTGAGGATGGCTTTGGGCAGTCTTTTAGTTACTGGCAGGGCTTGCCCAATATTCCCGTCGACGCTTGGTTGAACATCAAATCCTCTATGGTCTTGGCGGGCCTGCCTTGGTTCGTGGAAGTTTTCCAACGGCTTCAACCAGGAGCAGGGGATTTCCTGCGTCCGATGCTGGAGTGGGAGGGGCGCCCGTGTTCCGGCGGAGAAAAGATTCCCCTTCCGGCCGGCTTGCGCTGGGGTTTCGCCTTGAGTGGTGAACGCTTGGCCCTGAACCTTCTCCAACGTGCCAGTGCCGTGGCTTCAGCCACCCGCCGTCTCGTGGAACTTGCTCAACCCCATGGGGTACAGGTGCTCGACACGCGAAAGACTTCCCCGGGCCTGCGCGAACTGGAGAAGTACGCCGTAGCCGTGGGAGGTGGCCACAACCACCGCTTCACGCAGGTGGACACCTGGATGGTGAAAGACAACCATAAGGCCTTATGGGGCCTCCGGGGCGCGGTGGAGCATTTCCGTGCCTTGGGCCAGCCCTATAAGAACATCATCGTGGAGATTCACGCGCCTCCTGAAATCGACGAGGCACGGGCCTTGGGCGTGCGCCATTTCCTCCTGGACAACTTCACGCCGGAACAACTGCGCGCTGCATGCGCCGGCAAGCGTCCGGGCGAGTTTTTCGAAGTGTCAGGTGGGATCAACGAAGCCACCATTGCGCGCGTCCTCATGCCCGGCATCGACGCCGTGAGTTCGGGCGCCATCACGCAGTTTCCGGTTGGCGTGGACATCTCCTTCAAGTTCAAGGCGGTGGGCGCGTGAACGCCAAGGCCACGGACGTCCTGGTTCTCGGGACAGGCATCGCTGGACTAACCACCGCCATGAAACTCGGTGAAGCCGGAATAAAAGTGACGGTGGTGACGCGCGAGAAGCGTCCTGAAGCCACCAACACTTTATGGGCCCAAGGAGGGATCATCTGGAGCGGAAGTGGCAAGGAAGAAAGCGGTTCGCTGGTCGAGGACATCCTCAAAGCGAGCGGAGGCACCTCCAACGTCGCCGCAGCCGAGCTCTTGGCCGAGCGCTCGGGCGCCATCCTTGAAGAAGTCTTGATAGGCAAGGTGAAGACGCCCTTCGCCCAAGGTGAGGACGGGGGGTTCCTGTTCACCCGCGAAGCCGCCCACTCCCGCGACCGGATCATCTACCAGGGCGACATGACGGGCAAGGCCATCCAGGTAGCGTTGCTCAACCACCTGGACGATAAGACACGTTTCCCCACCGTGGAATTCCTGACCGCCCACACGGCCATCGACCTGATCACCCCCACCCACCACGGCGTGGACATCCGCCAACGTTACGAGGCCGATCGGGTGCTCGGGGCGTACCTCTGGGACCAGAAAGCGGGACAGACCGTGAAGGTGATGGCCAAGTACACCGTACTCGCCACTGGAGGAATCGGGGCACTCTACCTGCACCATTCCAACGCGGAGGGCGCGCGCGGAGATGGCCACGCCATGGCCCGCCGGGCGGGCGCGTTCATGACGAACATGGAGTTCGTCCAGTTCCATCCCACCACGTTTTACGACCGCTCCTCCCACCGTCGATTCCTCATTTCCGAGGCCGTACGGGGGGAGGGGGGAGTCCTGCTGAACGCATCAGGTGATGCCTTCATGCGCCGGTACCACGCAGATGCCGACCTCGCGCCCCGGGACGTGGTTTCACGGGCCATCGTGGACGAAATGATCGCCACAAAGACGGACTGCGTGTTCCTGGATATTTCAAAGAAACCCGCCGATTGGATTAAAAACCGTTTCCCCACCATCCACGCCCACTGCGTGGAAAACGGGGCCGATCTCACGAAAGGCCCCATCCCCGTGGTTCCGGCCGCGCATTATACCTGTGGCGGTATAAAGACCGACCTTCGCGGCCGCACGAATCTCGGGCACCTCTATGCCGTGGGTGAGGTAGCCTGCACGGGCCTTCACGGGGCCAATCGTTTGGCTTCCACTTCACTTCTCGAGGGCGTGACTTGGGGCTACATGGCCGCCGAAGACATCCTGGAAAAAGCGGCGGACACTCCGGACTATGCGCCCGAGCGGGTGAAGGATTGGGAGTTGGGCCGGGAGGACGTGGACCTCACCTTGGTCGCCCAAGACCAAATGACCCTTAAGCAGAGCATGTGGAACTATGTTGGCATTATCCGTTCTCGGCAGCGGCTGATGCGAGCCCGGGCCATGTTCCGGGAACTCCATGATGAGGTCGGCAAATTCTATAAAAACGCGGTCTTACATGACGACTTGATCGGCCTGCGCAACGGGATTGAGGTGGCCCACATGGTAGTGGATGCTTCCCTACGAAACCCACATTCCAGCGGGTGCTTCTACCTCCAGGACTAGACTTTCTGCGTCAAGGCGGGCATAACCCCGCCATGTCATTCGAGGAAAAGTCGCTTTATTTCACCTCTCTGGGGTGCTCAAAAAACCTGGTGGATTCCCAAGTGATGCTTGGGCACCTGAAGTTGGACGGCTTCAAAATCGCGCAGGACCCGGCCACTGCCGAGGTCATCATCGTGAACACCTGTTCCTTCGTGGAAGCGGCCAAGACCGAGTCCATCGAGACCGTGCTCGACCTCGCCCAGTACAAGGAAGACGGGAAATGCCAGGCCCTGGTGATGAGCGGGTGCATGGCCCAGCGTTATCACGGTGAACTCGAGGCCGAGATGCCTGAGATCGACATGTTTATCGGCACTGGTGAATACCACAAGATCGTACCGTTGCTGCGCGCGCTGGATGAGGGCAAACTCGAGAAGAAAAGCTTCGTGGAGATCCCCCGCTACATCCATACCGAATTCGACCCGCGCCTCAACACTTCGCCTGGTTACATGGCCTGGTTGAAAATCTCCGAAGGCTGCAACCGCAACTGCACTTTCTGCATCATCCCGACCCTGCGGGGCAAGCTGCGTTCCCGCACCGTGGAATCACTGGTAGCCGAGGCCCGCAACCTCGCAGGGCAGGGCGTGCGCGAGCTGAATCTGATTTCCCAAGACTTCTCCGACTACGGCGTGGACCTGGAAGGCGGGGGCAAGCGCGATGGCAAAAACCCGATGATCTACCAACTCCTCTCGGAGCTGGAGAAGGTCGAGGGAATCGACTGGATCCGCGTGTTCTATTTCTATCCTGACGACCTCACCGAAGACGTGATGGAGCTGATGGCTAAGTCAGCCAAGATCACCAAGTACCTGGACATGCCCATCCAGCATTTCGCCGACGGCGTGCTCCGTCGCATGAACCGCCGGGCCACCGGTGAGCTCATCCATTCCAAGATTGCACGGTTGCGCGAGCACGTGCCAGGCATCGTCCTGCGCACCTCGGTCATCGTGGGCTTCCCCGGCGAGACCGAGGAGGATTTCCAGGCCCTGATGGATGGCGTTCGCGCCGCCCGATTCCACCACCTGGGCGTGTTCAAGTACTCCGATGAGGAAGGCACGCCCGCCCTGCGATTGAAGGACAAGGTCCCCCAGGACGTCATCGACGCGCGCTTCGAGGCGCTGTACGAGCTCCAGCGCGAGATCGCGCGCGAACTCAACCAGGCTTATCTGGGGCGGACCATCGACGTGCTGGTCGAAGGGGAGCACGAGGAGACGGAGCTACTGCTGCAGGGCCGTCACGCGGGTCAAGCGCCTGACATCGACGGCAAAGTCATCATCAACGACGGCATGGCGAAGGCAGGGGATATTGTACGGGTGGAGATCACCGACGTACTTGACTACGACCTGGTCGGCCGCATCGTCACCGTCCAGTAGGGGCTACTGATCGGGGCGGGGCCGTTTCTTCGAGGACAACTCCACTTCCACGCCACTGATTTCTCCTTCGAGCTTCGCGTTGGTGCGCTCGTGGAGCTTGTAGTGGATGGCGCCAAGCTGCTGCTTGTCCCGCAGATCCTTGGTAAGGAGCTTCACTTCCAACTGCTCCAGGCCCAACTCCACTTCGCGGATCTGAGCGGAGAGTTCATTGAAACGCAGATCGATCTTCCCCAGCATATCTCCGAGAATGGTCTCGATCTGCTTGAGTTGTTCCTGTTGCGACGTGGATAGTGGCGTCTTGCGGCTGCGGAAGAGGTCGAGCATCCTGCCCTCCTGGCATCCCCCATTCTAACCGGATCCGGCCACCCGCGCGGCGGGGGCTTTTTTTTCCTTCGCCACTCACCGGCCGCCCCTTAGAATTGGGAGGACAAGTCACCAAACAGAAGGTTTTCATGAAAAGACAGATGGCTTTGGTCGGGATTCTACTCGCGCTCTCCGCGCCCTTGCAGGCGGAAACGACCGAACCCGGGTGGAAAGCCTCCCTGCGCCAGGGCCTTGGACGAATCCTCGGGAATGAGCGAGCGGCGAAGCTGCTGGGCCCGAAGCCGGTGGCCGAAGCCGACATGGCCCTCCCACAACTCCCCGAACTGCAAAAGCAAAACACCGACACTTCCGTCTACAAAAGGGATACCGAACTTGGCCGCCAGGGCGCGGAATTCGCCGCTCTTCCGGCGGATAAACGTCGTTCTTTCGACGTGGCGTTTCTCCGCGAACTCTTCGAGGCCACGCGTCGAGCGCCAGCCAAATCGGATGACCTCGCCAAGTGGATTAATGTCCTGGAGAACGGAGGCACGCGCGAAGGGGTCTACCGCGGCCTGGTACTGGATGAAGTTTACTCCTCATTGGAGGGCTACGAGGATCCGCTCTCGCCTGGGCTGGTGAAGTGGACCGTGGGATTTGCCCGGCGTTTTCTCGGTCTTGCCTTCCAGGAAGACGCTTTTAAGCAAGCCAACCTCTTCTTTCTCAAGCGTCACATCGCGGAGAAGATGCTTGAGATGATGGACGCTCTTGAGGCCCGCCCCGACGATTTTCGCCGTTGGTACGGCGTTTTCTCCGCCTATCTGGCGCAGGAATTCCCGGAACTTTGGAACGGTCCCATTCGCGGCCAGGTTGATCCCGCGGTTCACGTGGCATGGGCGCGCCGGGCCCCTCTTCAGCACATCAAGTCGGAAGCTCTGGTGAAGCTCCACCTCGTGATGAACCGCCTGCAGGACGCTCAGTAGAAGAAAGGGTTCTCCACGCCGTAAAGGGAGTGCAGGAGGCGGTCCACGCCGAGGGCGATGCCCGCGCAGGGGGGAAGCCCTTTTTCCAGCGCGGCCAGGAAACGCTCGGGCGCTGGCAGCGAGTAGCCATACAGGGATGATTTCAACGAGGCTTGCTCGGCGAA
Organism: uncultured Bacteriovoracaceae bacterium; assembly: GCA_964399165.1. GTDB lineage: Bacteria > Bdellovibrionota > Bacteriovoracia > Bacteriovoracales > Bacteriovoracaceae > UBA6144. Next base: position 19,454 of record CAYNPO010000020.1, read on the forward strand.
GCGCGCACGTTGCAGCCGGGCATCGGTGAGCTCGTTGTAAGCGTTGCATAGTTCCACACCGTGCACATACACCTCGAAGCGCTCGCAGACTCGCGGGTCGGACGGCTTGAGCGTGGATAAGGCCGCCAGGGGAGCGGGGAATTCGCTCACCAACAACAAGGGATGGTGGACCAGGTGGGGCTCTACCTTGTTCAGGTGGAGCATGAAGAAAAGATCGTCCCATGGTAGATCGGCTTTGGGCAAAGGTACATCCGGGAACTTTCCTTCGATGAGCTCCCGCATGGCCGGGGCTTGGAGATGAAGGAGGGGATCCACTTTGATCGTCTCGAGCCACAGCTCGCGCATGGTCACGCGTTCCATACGGGCTTCTGCCAATCCCGCGCGCGGTGGCAGCGAAACTCCCGTTAGACACGCCCGCACCAGCTCATCCATGTCGTCCATGATCGCTTCGTAGCGCGCGCCCAACCGGTACCACTCGAGCATGAGGAACTGTGGCCGGTGAATGGGAGATTCAGGTTCGTCACGGAAGCAATAGGACAGGGAATAAATGTTCTGGAGGCCCTCCTCGCCTGAATCGGCTAGCAGCTCCTTTAGACAAAACTCCGGACTGGTGTGCAAGTAGAGGGGCAAGGCACGCGACGTTTTCGCCGACATCACCTGGAACGGGTGGATGTGCGGCTCCATGCCGGGATTGGGCACCATGGGGGGCGTGAGCGCCTCCATGAACCCTTTGTCCTGGAAGAAGCGCCGGAGCGTCTGTATAAGCTCGAATTGATGACGACGCCGCATGCGCCTTCCTTTCCCCCGTATGACGTCTCCGCGCCGTGGGCGGGAGCGTCCCTCCTCCTTACCACGGGCACCCACCTCCTCCTAACCAAAAGAAGCCTCACCATGCCCACCCATCCGGGGCAAATGGCCTGCTTCGGTGGTTATCGCAAAGAAGGAGAGTCCCACCCCTTCCAAGTGGTCGTACGCGAGCTGGAAGAGGAAAGCGGCGTGTCCGCCGAAGCGGTGGAGCCCTTGGGCATGCTCCGCCCCATCGCCACTTCCCGCGGCGTGCACATCGTTCCCGTGGTGGGCCGCTTGAGGTTGCCGCTCGACGAATTTTTCCGTCGTGCGGTCTCCAACGGCGAATGGACAGACCTGCTGGCCGTTCCCTGGGCAGACCTCGCCGACCGCGACAGGTGGGAGTGGGGGTGGCATCGGGGCGCCGTGGAACGCAAGATCTTGGCTTTTCCCATCCTGCCGGGGCGGCATTTGCATCAGACTGGATCGGCCGACCAGGCTTTTTTTCTCTGGGGTGCCACCGCGCGTATGGCTTGGGACTCTCTCGCCCTCTATGATGCGGGCTTTCGCGTCCCGGAGTGAACATGCAAATAGACCCCGTATTATGGCTCGGACTTTTGCTGGCGGTGATCACCGCCGTGGTGGCGTTGTGGTGGAGTAAGCGCCAGCGCCTTCCACCTCCGCCTGCCAAAGCTCCTCTGGAGCCTTCCTGTGCGGTACCAGCTGTCGGACCTTCGTGGACGCAGCGGCTCACGTCCGGACTCTCGCGGGCGAGGCAAGACGTCTGGGGCAAGTTGCTCCAAACCCTGGGGCAAGGGGGTCAGGCCAGCGAAGAGGCCGAGGAGATCCTCTATACTGCGGACCTTCCGCCGAAGCTGGTGGAGGAGCTCCTCGCGGCTCTCGCAAAAAAACAATCTGAAGTGAAAGACGAGGAAAGCCTCAAGCATGCCTTGGCAGAATTCCTCAGGAGCAAGATGTCCCCTTTCCATCCCGAGACTAAGCGGGACCCGCTGGCTTTCACTGGCCCCGCGGCTAAACCGCGCGTGATCATGATCGTGGGGGTGAACGGAGCGGGCAAGACCACCACGGTGGGTAAACTGGCCGCAAAGCTGCGCGCCCAAGGGGCCAAGGTTCTGGTCGGCGCGTGCGACACCTTCCGCGCGGCAGCCGTGGACCAACTTCAAGTATGGTGTGAGCGTGCGGGAGCGGACATGGTGCGTGCGAAAGACGGGGCGGATCCCAGTGGTGTGGCCTATGACACCGTCGCGCGTGCGCACAAAGAGGGCCACGACGTATGCCTGGTGGACACCGCCGGACGCCTCCACACCGCCGTTGGCTTGATGGAGGAGTTGGCTAAGACTAAACGCGTCATGGCAAAGGTTGATCCCGCTTGTCCTCAGGAAGTTTGGCTGGTGATTGACGCTATCACCGGCCAGAACGCGCTGAAGCAGGCCCAAGAATTCCACAAGGCCTTGGGGCTGACTGGCCTGGTTTTCACGAAATGCGATGGGTCAGCCAAGGCCGGGAGCGCCGTGGCCATCGTGGACCAACTCCAAGTTCCCATTACCTACATTGGCGTAGGGGAGGGCGTGGAGGATTTGCAGCCCTTTTCTGTTGATGAGTACGTGCAGGCTTTGGTGGGCCTCAGCCCCAGCGCCAACTGACCAAAAAACGAGTAATTTTCGGCACTTTCGTTGACTTACTGGGGGGGCTCCCCTAGGCTTGGACAATGACTGACCAAGGTCAGGAAACAGGGGTCGAGATACTGGGGTGCCAGGTGAAACTGCGCCCCGCCGACCAGGAACGAGAGGTGGCCCAAGCGGTGGTCGAACTCGTGCAAACCGAGGTGGCGGCGTTGAAAAAAGTGCGGCCGGCTTTGGGGGACACAGATGTCGCCGTATTGGTCGCCTTGAAAATGGCGACGGATAAAGTGAAGTTGGAGCAAGAGTTCAGGACCACCTTGCTGCGCGCGGAGAGTTCTTTGGAACGGGCCGTGGCGAGGATCCAGGACCAGGCTTGACCAAAGAGACGCTGAGAAAAGAAGCCAAACGCGTCCTCGCGGCGATTACGCCAGAGGAGCGGGAGCGACGCTCGAAGCAGATCGAAACCAACGTTCTCCAATTCCTCTCCAGTCTCCATACCCCTGCAACTCCTTTGTCGGTCGTGGGCCTCTTCCTGCCCTTGCCGGGAGAGCCGCTTTGGAACTTCGCCCGTTGGGCCACGTTCCCTTGGCGGCTCGCGTTTCCGGTGGGACATGAGGGCGCTCCGGCTTTCCACCTGCCTTCCGGGGCCTTGCCGACGGAAGGGCCCTGGTTGGGCGCCGGCGGCGAAAAAACGGCTCCGGACATTTTGATCGTGCCCGGCCTGGCGTTCACCGAAGACGGTTGGCGCCTCGGCAGGGGAGGTGGCTGGTATGACCGGCTGCTGGCTTCGGGAAGTCCCCCTAGGGGACGGATCGGGGTGGGATTTGAGGAACAAGTGCGGGGAGGCTGGGAGGCCGAAGCGCACGACCAAAAGATGGACGTGATCGTGACAGACCTCCGTGTGAGGCATTGCCCGCGGGGAGTCACGGCTTAACAAGAAGGGGGATTTCCCATGAACAGTTTGATCATCGGCGCCGTGTGCGCGGTGGTAGGGATCGTAATCGGCTGGGTGGCCATGCAGGCCAAGGCCAAGAAAGAGCAAACCGCGGCGGACCAAACCGGCAGGGAGCTCACCGCCAAGGCGAAGCAGGAAGCCGAGGAGATCAAGCGCCGCGCCCAGAACGACGCCAAGCAGATCGTCCGCGAGGAGCGCCAGCAGCTCGAGGCCGAGATGGAGAAGAAGAAGAAGGGCCTCGCCGACCTGGAGCGCGGCTTGACCAAGAAAGAGGTCGCCCTCGAGCAGAAGATGGAGGATCTCACCAAGCAGACGGAGCGCACCAAGCAGAAGGAAGTCGAATACGAGGGCAAGCTTGCCAAGGTCGACGAGGAAATCAAGAAGTACCACGAGAAGCAGGATGAGCTGGCCAATAAGCTCACCGTCATCGCCGGGCTGACCAAGGAAGAGGCTAAGAACCAGCTGATCGCCGCGGTGGAGGAAGAGGCCAAGGTGGAGGCCGCCAAACGCGTGCTGCGCATTGAGGAAGAGGCCAAAGAAGAAGCAGAGAAGCGCGCCAAGCGCGTGGTAGGCATCGCCATCCAACGCTTCGCCGGAGAGTACGTCGCTGAGAGCACTATCAGCACGGTCGAGCTCGCCGACGACGGTGTGAAAGGACGTCTCATCGGCCGCGAGGGCCGTAACATCCGCGCCTTCGAGCAGATCTGCGGCGTGGACCTGATCATCGACGACACACCCGGGGTCGTGACCATCTCCAGCTTCAACGTGGTCCGCAAAGAAATCGCCCGCATGACCATCGAGCGCTTGATGGCCGACGGCCGGATCCACCCCGCCAAAATCGAGGAGTTCCACGACAAGTGCAAGCATGAGGCTGAGGCACGCTTGCGCGAGTTGGGCGAGAAGGCCCAGATGGAGATCGGCGTGCACGGCATCCATCCCGAGATTCTGAAGCTCATCGGCGCCCTCAACTGGCGGACCAGCTACACCCAGAACCAGTACCAACACGCCCTGGAAGCCGCCTTCATCTGCGGCAACATGGCCGCCGAGCTGGGCCTCAACGTGAAACAGGCCCGCCGCGCGGGACTCATGCACGACATCGGCAAGGTGCTGGACGCCTCCGCCGAAGGCTCCCACGCCGTCATCGGCGCGGACTTCGCCAAGAAGTACGGCGAGAGCCCGGACATCGTGCACGCCATCCGCGCCCATCACGACGACGAGAAGCCCGAGTCCGTGTTGTCCCACTTGGTGGCAGCTGCGGACGCGTTGTCCGGCGCCCGCCCTGGAGCCCGTAAGGCCCTCAAGGAAAGCTACGTTTCCCGCCTCACTGACATCGAGAAGATCGTCAACGGCTTCGACGGCGTTACCAAGAGCTACGCCATCTCCGCGGGCCGTGAGATCCGCGTGCTGGTGGACAACGAGAAGCTCAACGACGAGCAGACCATCATGCTCAGCCGCGACATCGCCCGCAAGATCGAGCAGGAGATGAGCTATCCCGGCACCATCAAGGTCGCCGTGATCCGCGAGACCCGCGCGGTGGGGATCGCGAAGTAAGATGGCCGCGACGGCAAAATGGGCGGTCATCACCGGGAGTTCTTCGGGACTCGGTTACGGGATGGCCGCACGCTTGCTGGAACAGGGCTGGAACGTGGCGGGCGGATCGCGCTCGGGCACGGAGATCGAGCACCCCAACTTCTATGATCTCGAGTTGGATGTCACCGACCCCGCGGCGGTGGAGGAGTTCTACCGCACGCTTGCGGGACTTACGCGCCAAGTGGACCTATTTGTCCAGAACGCCGGCGCTATCGAGATGGGCGCCTTGGCGGAGGCTTCCGCGGAGTGGTTCGAGAAGCACTACGCAGTCAACGCCTTCGGTCCGTTCCTCATGCTCCAGGGGGCGCGGCCTTTCTTGCGCCCTGGGGCCCACGTGGTGTCGGTGCTCTCCACTGCCGCCAAGTATGGCTACCCGCACGTGGCCGCTTACAGCGCCGCCAAGTTCGCCCAGCGGGGGATGCTGGAGTCGCTTCAGAAAGAATGGAAAGACCTAAAGCTGCGGTTTACGCCGTTGTATCCGGGTGCCATCGACACCCCCTTGTGGGACGGGGTCGGTAAGGAATTCTCCCGTGAGCGTATGCTGACCCTGGAAGACTTCCTCTACGTGTTCGACTTCGTGGTGAACGCGCCGGAGAACATCCGCATCGCCGATCTCACCTTCCTACACAAGGATGGGTTCCTCGAATGAAGATGTCGGACCTCAAGCGTCACCTGCCATCGCGCCAGGAAGGCCTGGAGATCCTGGCCCTGGCGTTGATGGTGGCGGGCTTGCAGTGGTTGGTGAAGTCCTGGGGGTGGAGCGCGTTTTTTGCCCTGGGGTTCATTTGGAATTGGGCCGTGTTGAATGGGTGGGTACAGGAGAGGGTGGAGGAGAGGGAGTATCGGTTTTCGGTGCTTAAAGGCGTCGTGCGATTAAATGCTGCTCTCCTGAGGCCTCTTCAAAAGTGGCCACATGTAGTGAGATTTGCTCAGGTGGTACCCGCTGGACTAATCGCAGGCTTTTTTGTCTGGGCATTTCAGTCAAGTGTCCCTTGGGAAGCAACCTTTCTAGGATCTTTTGCCTTTTTCCTGGTTAGGACATACAGCTTGTTTCCAAAGAGCCGACTACTTCCATAGGTCAAATTTTCTTCGTGTAAAACGATAAGCCTCTCAAACCCGGGGAGGGTTATGCGCCTTACCGCTTTCGCACTCCTATCCATGATCCATTCTTTGTCTGCCTACTCCAGGCATCCCTTCAATCATTGCCCCGAGGTCCCTCGGGATTGTGAGGAGTGCAACCGGATCGAGCAACTCAGCTCAGATGTACAAGGCTTGGCCAATGGCTTGACCCGTTGGACAGGGTCTATGGTCAGTAGCGTTGGAATCACGGCTTTAGGTAACCGTTGCTTCAGCCGTGACGGGCACGGGGAGAATGGAGGCATCCGGCAAGTGGTTGCGGATTATCTTCGTAACCAGCAGCGAGAAATTCAGATTTGGATGGACTGTGCCAACATTCCGGAAACTTGTCAGGGGGAAGCCTGTTCTTTGCGACGCTGCACAACTGCCCACTATGAGCGCTTTCTCGCCTCCAAGAGTTTCATAAATCAGAATTGGCAACCCATGCGGGAGGCTACTGCGCGCGGATTCGGTTTCGAAAACGGTTCTGTGTACGATGTGGCGATCCCCCGAGCCGGTTGGGGGGGAGGCAACATACGCCATCCTCACGAAGGGAGCGGTATGGATCCACTCGACCGTCTCATGCGTGAAACCGGCATGTCGGCTCGTGTTGCTGACTTGCCGGAACGTTCCGAGAGCGAAACGGCCCAACTGATCAGCAACACAATAGATCAATACTATGAGATGGCTGTGTCTCAATGCCCTGACCAGGCAAACGGGTTGGATTATGCAGACTGGCGTTCCCGATACGGTAGCATTAGGGTAAGTGCCGTTCAGATTCCGCAGTATCGCTGTACCACCATACTCCCGCCAACTCGGACCCAATTGTTCACTGATCGACCGGTGGGATGGAGATGCCCATCGCAGCCAGAGACTACCTATGTACGTGAGGAAGGCAACCCTAACCGCGCTCCGGTCTTCACGTTTCCACTTGTAGACACTGTCCGGGAGAATCCCCAAGTTTTCACGGCTTGCTTGGCGCGTAGGCAAATCGAGAATTATCGCCGTAATGGGCCCATGCCTCGTACTCTTGGACAGTTCCAAACAGCCTTGCAAGCCATATTTCCTCGTCGTGATATGCAACCCGGGATGTCCAATCTCCAAAAGTTCCATCGAAGCCGAGGGGGAGTCGAGCTGATCGCTCGCAACGTGTTTGGTCAGACATACGTTGGTGGGAACCTGAACCGCCTTCGTGAGGCTCAGCGAGATCGTTATTTTGCGATCGTAGGTCAGAACCCGTTGATGGTCTACATTGAGACTGGAAATCCGACTAACGCTCAGATGGGGCAGGCGCTGGAGCGCATCCGATTGAATATTGAAAATCAACTCTCGCTGATCACTTCCCCCCCTCGCTGTACTCCGGGTCCCATGGGCATGGCTAGCTGTGACATGCCTATCGAGTATTGGAATTACTTACTTTATAGCGGTGTAGTTAACGAATGGCTCCGTGAGAACCAGGAGTGCTGTCAATTTGTGGTGGATGGTTGGAACGCTCGTGATTGGGCCACCGGCGGTCGGCACGCCCAATATGCTATCGCGGCGGCTGCGGCTGGCGTCGGTGCGGCTTTGGTCTGCGGTCCGGCAGCACTGGTTTGTTCCTCCGCCGCAGTGACAGCGGTGCTGGCCCTTGACGCAAGGGAATCAGGAGTACAGTTGCGCAGGACGGGAGAAGCGACGATGAGCGCGTTCGACCCAGCTGATCCACAATCGAGAAGGGACTTTCGAAGATTGGATGGAGACCAGCAAGACTACTCTGTTTCGACGGCTTCAACAGCGGCCGCACCAGTAGTGGACGGAGCAGTGTTGGTGATTGGCACAGCTACGAGGTCTTTGCGTGCTCCAGTCACGAGGGTATTGGCTTCCCAAGCAGAGCTGACAGATGATGCTCGCGCCGCTATCGCCGCACGTGAGGCCGCTCGTGGACCGAGGCGAGCACCTGTTCCCCCAGTTGAAGAGCTTACCCCCGCTATGATCGGTAATGACGAAACCATGGTAAGGCTAGTTCAGGAGGCGACAGAGAATGCCCAAGGGAGGGCTCTTTTCACCGGATTTGAACGGGAGCCTGTGGTCGCTTGGCGGGTACCGCAGGATTTCCGGGGCTCGGAGGATTTACCTGCTGCCATCAGGGCACTTATAGGGGGCGAGGATAGCATCACTTATTCGGAAGCATATCTACGATCCCTGCGTGGCAATGCCATCGCCCTTCAACGCCGCGGTGATGGAGTTTGGGACATTTATCCTATTGGTGACGACGCCATGGCCCGATATCGACATGTGGAACCTTCCGAGGGTCAACTCGGTCCTGCTATCCGTCTTCTTGGCAGTGCTGACGGGTTAATAGTCCTGCAGCGGCCTGGTACTACACAGATGGTTCGCGCGAGCCAGTTAGGCATCGCCGTTGATCAACCCTTCGTGTATACGGCTATGTTCGACAATGTTCCTACACAACAAGTCAAACCTGCCGGGGAGGACGCATTTATTGTGCAATCCACCAACGAGGCTGGCCAGGTTAGCTACTACATGGTGAACGCCGATGAAACCTTGCGACTTGCCGACGGGTCAGCACCCCCCTTGGGCTACAGGACTCCCGGACAAGCTAATCAGCCTTTAAGTCGTAACCCTGTCGTCGCCATCGAACCCACGATGACATACCAGCTCGATGGCCTAGTGGAGGAGAGATTAGCGCGTCTCTTGGATCAACCGGGACCAGGCGGGGCTCCCAGCCTAGGCAGGCTTATCCAAATAAATGAGCCGGGATTTTTCAGGAACATTGCTAACACCCCTGAGCTGCAGTCTGCTTTACGGGCAGAACTCTCGGACGGCGAAGTAGCAGTTCTATTCAGAAACTACCTGGCAGCGGATCCCCCTCCTACCTTGCGTCTTACTCAGGCTGATGGTCGCACTGTTGTTATGAGGAACAACGAGCCTGTCCTGCTCACGCGCGGAACTCCTGAGTATGATCAGCAGTGGCTGCGGACGCGCCGTGCCCGCGGAGATGACCTGCGGGCTGCATTGGGGGCACGACGGGGCCCTGACGGGCGTCCTATTGAGTGTCCTCTCCCGCGCGCAGCCATGTAGTAGTTATTCAGGGAACACGCGTTGGAAATAGGTGTGTGTATCGGGATGGACCACGCGCATCCGTTCACGGCTTTGGTCTGAATGGAAGTACCGTGCAAATTGCTCCGCAAAGTGCTCATCCGCATGATCACGATGGTATGCACGCTGATACTCTTCATAGAAACGATTCCACGGTGCGGACTGGTACACCTCTTGGAACGCAGCTGATGAGGAATAGTCCGGCGTGAGCCGGGCCTCGTGGTAGTACATGTCAAAGCTGTGCCCCATCTCATGTAGAATAACGTTCACGGATCGCTCGCCCTGGGGGCGGCCTAGCACAAGCACCGTGGGGTGCTCTCCGGTGGTGCGGTAATCGCCGTTGGCGCCCACCGCGGGGAGATCGTCCCAGCCATCTCCATTGGTGGAGCGTTCCACGTTCCCGCCGCGAAGATGGGCGAGCGCGGGATGGTTGCTGAGGCGTCCGGTGACGATGTCCATGGCCTTGCGCCGTTCACGCAGGCGCTGAATCACCGTCAAGGGGAGCTTGCTGTACTCGTTAAGAGCGTTGGCGAGCAGGTTCGTAGGGAGAGCATCCACCCCAGCCAGCAAACGCACGCCCATCGCCTGGGCGATGGCCCTCAGGGCGGCTGGAGACCATCCGAGGCCTAGGCGGTGGGCGGCGAGCGCCTCTTCCACGGCCGCTTGGGCAGCCGCAGGAGGCATCCCAGCCGCGAGGAGGGCGTCCAGCTCCACACGAGCGGCAGACGAAAGACGGGGTTTGACCCCCCCCTGGGCATGGCAAGCCAGTAAGGCCAAAAAGAGGAAAATTCGCATGTTCCTATTATCGACGGGTAGGGCGCATGGGGGGGGAACCGTGTAGGAATTACAGGGTTCCCCGTTCGCTTGGCAACCTCGCGACTTTTGGGGCATGAAGGCGGCAAGGAGAACCTATGAAAAGCTGGTTATTACCCCTTTGCTCCCTCTTCATCTTCGGCCCAGTCTTCGCTGACGTGAGTGGCATCGACCAATACCCGCTTGAGCGCCGCTACAGCTCATCCGACCGTGGCTTCGCCCAGTACTGGGCCCTGAGCACGCGTAACACCGGCACCTACGCCCTGACTTTCGACGACGGCCCTGACCTGCAGAAAACGCCGGCGCTACTCGACCTGCTCAAAACCCGTCGGGTCCAGGCGACGTTCTTCGTTCTCACCGAAAAGCTCACGCCGGCTACACAGCCTCTCATCAAGCGAATGTTGGACGAAGGCCACGTAGTGGCAAGCCACCACCACGCCCACGACAACAGCAACCAAGTGGACGAAGCCACCTTCAAGGCCAACCTCCGCCTCTCCTTGCGCAAGCTCAACGAAGCCTACGATGCCGCGGGCCACACCTTCGACAAGATCTTCTACCGCTTCCCCTACGGCGCCTACGGCCAGCGCCGCGACTACCACCACATGAATGCGATGAAGGAAGTGTCGCAGGAGCTCTTCGCCGACAACTGCATCCAGTTCGCCTTCTGGGACGTGGACACCAACGACTGGCTGGGTGACATGACCAGCGCCAACGTTTTCGAAAACATCCAGGCTGCCAACGAAGGGGGTCGCGGGTGGGCAGCCCAGCGCGTGGTTCGAAACGGCCGCACCGTTTATATCAAGGTGCCTTACCAACAAGCCAAGCTTGGTGGCGGCGTCGTGCTCCAGCATGACATCCAGGCCAAGACCCTGAAGGCAACTGAGATGTTCTTGGACTACGCGGACCGTGAAGGGCTGAAGATCGTGCCCCTTGAGGAGATCAAGGAGTATGAGGTGACGAAGGTTTGTAGGTTCTTGCGTTAACTGCGCACAAGCACGCAGCCGTGCTGCCATGGGCAGGTGGTGCCGTTACTCCCATGTCTGCCGGTTACGGTGAGGAACCTGACCGAGCCGCACGAACGGGAAGCCCCTTGTGGGGCTTCCTTGGTGTCACTCAGCTTGTGTATCGGGCGCGGCGCTGGCTGGAACCACAGCATCGTCCCGTGCCGGCCCGGGAGCGCGCTGCCCTGTGATGACGTTGGCTCCTTCACGTTCGACGCAGAGGTAGTCCTGCTGGCTCCGGTTGGTGAAGAGACGGACGGTTTTACCCCTGAACATGGTGTCATCTCCCCAACCAGCGAGGTAGCGGCCGTCGCCCAGGCTAACATAGGGGGCGCGGCATTGGGGGCGGCCGCCAAAGAGCCGTACCTGATCAGCTGTCAGATTGAAGGTGGGAAGAGACTCATTGGTAGCGCCAGTGCAAGTATAGCCATTAGGGCTGATCGAATTGCTCTCGCCGCTTCCGGTGCAGCCGTAAGGCGGCGCGGAGGGAGTGCCGTTGAGGAGAGAGGCTTCATACGCGAAGTTGGGGCTGCAGTGATGGCTCCTGATGCCAGAGAGAAGACCTGTTAGGTCTGCGCCACTGGAGAGCGTGGTAGTACGTTGGGCGGAGGGGATGCTGGCCCGGGCAACGCCATACTGTTCTACACCGCCACCCAGCAGGTTGATGGAGCAACGGGGGACCCTAAAGCCAGGAAGTGCCCCATCAGGGCGGCTCAGGCTCACCTCCACGCCCGCTGCGCGCCAGCCGTTGTTGCGGTAGCTCAGGGAAACCACTTCACCGACTTCCAAGCCGTCGCTGCTGGGTAGATATTGCACGACAGTCAGTGAACCCGTCTTGTAACCCAGCCGGACGTTTCCATAGGCGGGACCGACGTTGTTGATCGTCACGGTGGTTGGTGAGCCGCAACCAGGCATGGTGGAGGTAGTGACTTCTAAGTTGTATCTATTTCCGCTGCGAACCAGTCGTGCAGATTGGTGGTGCCGGTCGTCTTGAGAGGTGTACTCCATGACATTTCCAGCTGCACTAGTTTGGTCGGCAGTGCCCATCGTCGATTGCGCCGGACAAGCCGCAAACGCCTTCGGTACCCCCGCCATCGCGACCAACAAACCGAAAACTTTGAATTGCATGAAGCCTCCTCAATGAGTCCCTTTGATTGGAGCACACTGGTGGTCGAAATCAACGGAGTTAAAAACTGCCCTTATGGATAGCTTGTCCGTGAAATCAGCTATTTACCCGTGGCTGCGAGCAGTGCTAAAAAGATCCACATGGAATTGGTGCCCGTATCTGTGGCCATATTTTGGCGGCACGGAGCCTATGGCTTCGAGACATGGATTCAGCAACGCACTTATGGTCTACTGCAAGGACTGTGGGAATTTCCCGGGGGGAAGATCGAGGCCGGCGAAACTCCTCGGCAGGCTCTTTTGCGCGAAATCCTCGAAGAAGTTGGCTTGGCGGTGGGGGGAGGTGGGCCCTGCCTTGGTATCTTCGAGAAAGACTATGGTGCCAAGCGAATTCTGCTCTATGTTTACCTAGTAGATTGGGTGGATGGATTGGAGACGGTAAATGGCATGATCGTACCCGTTTCTCCAATCACTACCGGCCACGAATGGCGCGTCCCCCTCCTCCCCGCCAACTACCAGTTGGTTGAACATCTCCGCCGTGCCCTCTATGATGGGGCGGAATGACCCCCACTTTGCCCTCGCTCGCGCACTTCTTTCTAGTGTCTCTTTCCCTTGGGACGGCTGCTTTCGCATGGATCGCAGATCCAAAGCTCACGGGGGCAGGATTCGTGCGCTTGATTACGGGCCATGGCTTCATCGCCTTAGCCTGTGCAGTGATAGTGGACTTGGTCTTCCTGGGTGGGCCATCGCCAGTCATGGCAGCGCTGTACGCGGTGCTGGGTTTGCTCTTTGCGGCCCAGTGGCGCTTTCATCCCGACGGTAAGACGCCCACTATGTGGGTGGCGTTTGGGGCGCAAGTGGCACTGTCCTTCGCCGTGGTCGCCTTGATCGCTGCGGACAAGGCCCTGGCGTTGCCGTTCTTACTTTCTTCCTTGCTCCTTTTGGGGGTCACCCACTATTCGATGCTGCTCGGCCACTACTATCTCGTGGTGCCTAAGCTGAGCGAGCGCCCCCTGCTCGTGGCGTTGCGGTTATTCTGGGCCTTCCTCGCAGCCAAGCTTCTGTTCTCAGCGTGGCAGACCTGGCAGTCGGCACCTTTCCTCGAAGAGGGGACCGTGTTGGGCGACGGCTACATGTTCAACTGGCTGGTCATATCCATGCGCTGGCTGTGGGGTTACGTGGCCCTTGCGATCCTCTCCTGGTTCGCTTGGCGCCTGTGCCGCATGCGCTCCATCCAGAGCGCCACCGGCGTGCTCTACATCATGGTGTTCTTTGTCTTCGTCGGAGAGCTGCTCTCCGGCTACCTCTTCCTTAAGCACGGGCTCGCCATATGATGACCGTTCACATCACCTGCCCGGGCTGCGGCTCCGGCGTCAACGTCCACCCCAAGGCCAGCGCTACCGCAGCCAAGTGCGACGTTTGCGAGCACGTGACGGTGACGAAGTTCACGGCTGCGCACGAGGCGGGGGAGTTGAAGGATTGCGCGGTTTGCTCGCGTATGGATTTCTACCAGCAGAAAGACTTCAACCGGAAGATCGGCGTCGTCTTGTTCGTGATCGCCGCCATCCTGTCCATCTGGACCTACGGCATCAGCCTCATCGTGCTCTACCTTGTGGACGTTTTCTTGTTCAGGCGCCTTAAACCCATCGCCATTTGCTACAAGTGCCGCACCATTTACCGGGGCGTCGCCAACATCGCTGCAATACCCGACTTCAATCATGAGATGAATGATCGGATCGTTTACGCGGACCACGATTTCAAGGGTAAGCCGCTATCTCATTGAAACCACATCCATTGTTAAGTCTTTGAAATAAGGTTCAACTTGGACGCTTTTCGGGTGTTCGTGGTAGGATGGATCGTCCACAGGAGAGTACCATCGAACCCCCAGCTGCCTCTGTTCCGAAAGCCCCTTCCTTGAATTTTATTGAGCGCGCGAGGTCCCGCCCATGAGCCCCGAGCAAGAGTGGCTCGCCCTCGTCGTAGGTTTGGCGGCATCGGCTTTCTTTTCGGCCTCTGAGGCGGCCTTGATGTCCATTTCGGTGGACCGCACCCGTCAGCTGATCGAGGAGGGGGGAGCCAGGGGACGCGCTCTGGTTTTCTTGGCCGAGCGGCCCAACCACATCCTGACCACCATCCTGGTGGGGAACAACTTCGTGAACGCCTTCATCGCGGCCCAGGCCGGGGCGATCGCCTCCCGACACTTCGCTGACGACGCCATCGCCATTGCCGTGGCGAGCGTGACCTTTTTCATTTTGGTGTTCGGCGAGATCACTCCCAAAACCTTCGCCCGCGCCAACGGAGAGAAGCTGGCTCTTCCGTGCATCGTGATCCTGAAAGCGATGTACTACCTCTTTTACCCGGTTGTGCACGCATGCGTGTGGACCATTGAGAGGATCCTCGGGAAGAACGCTCAGCTAGAAGGGCGCATCGTCACCCGGGAAGACATCGAGTTCATGGTTGGCCGTGCGGAAGAGGCCAAAACCATGGACTCCAAACAGCTCGACCTTTTGAGCTCGATCCTGGAGTTCCCCACCATCAAGGTGAAGGACATCATGGTGACCCGCCAGAACATCGAGGCCCTCCCACGCGACGCGAACTTCGAGCAGGTCAAGCGCACCATCCGCGAGCTCGCCCACAGCCGCTACCCAGTTTTCGGTGAGGACCTGGACGACATCCTCGGCTTCCTTCATGTGAAGGATTTGGCCTTCGCCTCCGACCAGGACGAGCGCAATTTCGACATCACCAAGTTCATTAAGCCCCCCTTCTTCGTCTATGAGCACATGAAGATCCAAGCGGTCTTCGACCACATGAACCGCAAGAAGGTGCACCTCGCCCTGGTCAAGGACGAGAACGGCATCGTGGTTGGCATGATTACCCTCGAAGACATCATGGAAGAGATCATGGGCGAGATCCAGGACGAGCATGACGACGAGGACGACGGCGTGCCCGGGGTGGAAACGGAGGAGGGCGTGATCGTACCCCCGTCCATTTCGCTGCGCGACCTCTACAACGAATACGACATCAAGATTCCGCTCAACGACAACTACTCCACCCTCACCGGCTTCCTGCTGGAAAACCTAGGGAACACGTTCCCGCGCAAGGGGCAAATGGTGTTCTGGGACGGCTATTCCTTCGAGCTCACCCGCGTGAAGAACTACGAGATCAAGGAAGTGAAGATCAAAACCGTGGGCGGGGAGCACCTCTACCGTAAGACTTCCGAGGAGGATGAGGTCACTCTTGTGGAAGACAGGGACAAGGAATCCCGCACCGCCTCCGTATCGGGCAAATGACCGCGCCGGTCGCGGTGATCGGCGGAGGTTCGGCCGGTACGATGGCCGTCCTACGTTGCGTCCTGAACAACACTCCCTGCCTGTTTTTCCCCGGATCGCCCAAGGACCGCAAACGCTCCCGCGCGGCGTGGGTCCGCAAGATCGAGAACATGCCCGCCCATTTCGGCTATGCCCGAGGCATCGAGGATCCCGACAAAGAGACGCTCGCCTGGATCGCGGGCTCACCCTTTGGGCACCTGCTCACGACCATGAAAAACACTGGTATCACCGGACTCAGCCGAGACGAGAACGGCGTGTTTACGTTGGTTGACGACAAGGGAGCGACTCACCATGCCCAGTATGTAGTCTTGTGCACGGGGGTCATGGACGTCCAACCACTCATCGGCGGCGATATGGCCCCCATCCTCCCTTATGCCAATCTACAGTCCGTGGACTACTGCCTACGCTGTGATGGGCACCATGTGCTAGGTAAGCGTTTGGCCGTCATCGGCCACACCACGGCAGCGGCATGGGTGGCCGTGATGCTGCATGAACGGTACGCGCCGCCGGAGACGCGCCTGTTGCTCAACGGTGAAGCCTCCGCTTTCGACGGAGAGGTGGCCGAGTTGCTGAAGATGTACGGCATTCGTGTTCACGGGGAGGCGCTTAGCGCCGTCCTGGGTGATCCCAAGGCGGGAAAGCTCGAAGGCTTCAAGCTGGGCGCTGAGACAGTGACGGCCGACATCGCCTTCGTTTCCCTGGGCATGCGGGTCTATAACCAACTGGCCGCCCAGGCCGGCGCGACCTTGGACCCCCGAGGGTTCGTCGTGACGGACGCCCAGGGCCTGACCAGCGTTCCGGGGCTCTACGCCGCCGGTGATGTCATAGCGGGAACGAAGAAGCAGGTCTACACCGCATGGGACACGGCCGTGAATGCCATGGACGCCATCAACCAAAAACTGCGAGCAGCCAAGCGCGCCGCCGCGCTGGCGGAATACCGCGCGCGGGGGTGAAGCTACTTTTTCCGGTTAAGCGGTACGATGGTGACATCGCCCATGACCTTGGCGCGGCAAGAGAGCCGGACGGTCTTACCCGCCAGTGACTCAGGGCCTTGGGCGTACTCTTGGCGGATGCAGTCGACGGTATTGTTCTCAATGAGGCCAGCTGGGGCGAGGTTTTCCGCGCCCTTCAAGACATGGATGCGGCAAGCGCCACAGGAACCGGACAGGCACCCATGAGGGAGTTCCACGCCTTGATCGGCCACGGCATCGTAGAGGATGGAGCCTTCCGCCACCTCGAATGTCTGACCGGTGTCTTCAACCACGACTTTGGGCATGGTTTCATTGTAGCCGAGTTCGGCCCCTTCACTAGTAGATTTGGTGTTTTCCGTTCAGATACTGGATGATGGCGTCGATCTCGGTGTCACTCAGGGCGCTCGAGTACACGAGTATTTCGGCGATCTTGCCGTCGAAATCCGGGGCGCCAAGGCCGGGTGAGCTGAAGTTTTCGTCTGAATCATACTGCACGGCCAGGACGTAGGGAGTGGTGGCAGACAAGCCGGCCGTATGGTCGGTGTCAGAAGAGGACATGCCCCCGCCATTGAGGGAGTAGCGTCCGCTAGATCCCAGGCTGAGGTCACCGGAGGTGGCCACGCGTATGCGGGGACTTAATCCGGACTCGTAGAAGATGTCCTCATCCATGGACATATTGCCGCTTTCAAACACTATGAATACCGTACGCACGGGATTGATAGCTCCAGATCCCATAACCATCGCAGTGCCGTCGTATTGCAGGTGGGCCCGGTTCCCCCCCCCGAATCCTGATGAAATGTACTCGGGGCGTGCTGCCCCGGCCGCCGTTGCGTGGATGGAGCCACCACCTCGCGCTGCCAACATGCTCACGCAGTCAGAGCCCCCACAGGTAGCTGTAGTGATGGAAGCCACGTGGTCCACGTCCCACCAGGTCTCAAGGCCGGGGAAGTTAACCATGATGCCCGAGAGGTCCTGGGCGCCGAGGTCCAGTTCGGCGGCATTGCCGCTCGCGTCCTGGATGGTACCGCCGTTGAGGTCGATTTCGTTGGAATTTTCGAGCACGAGACCGTCAAGCGCCAGGTCTGCTGCGTCGAGGGCGTAGGTGAAGGTCAGAGTATCCGTACCATCGCCAGAGGCATACTCCGCATAGCGGGTGTTTTGCCCCACCGTGATCTCCAGCCGAGGCGTGCCGCTCACCGAGACGTCCTCGTCCCATTGGACGGTAAAGTCCAGACTGGTGTCGTTGATCGTGTACGCGCCGTCTGAAAGAGGTGTGACAGTGGTGATGCTGGGGCCTTGGCCGTCCACCAGAACGTTGGAGAGGTCGATGAGGGGCACGCCCGGTGACGCTGCTACTCCGCCCACGTCGCCGATGATGCTGCCACCATTGTTGTCGAGGGTGGTCGAGGCACTTATGCCGTCGGAGTCAACGTCACCCGATCCCACGGTGTATCTGAAGACCAAGTCTGTAGTACCGGATCCTGAGACATAGGTAGCGTACGCCGTAACTACGCCGATGGTGAGCTGCAGGCGCGGAGTACCCGTCACGTTAACGGCTTCGTCGTAGGTGAGGGTGAAATCCAGGTCCTGGCCTACGACGTAGGTTGCGTCGCCCGGCGGGGTGACGGCCGTAATGAGGGGGGCGTCCACATTGACCAGAACCCCATCAGTGTCAGGGGGCGTGAGAGTGAGTACCGCGAGATTATGCGTAGAGGTTCCATCAGAGATGTAGCCGGCGCCTGTGAGCGCGATTGTGCCAACCGTGGGACCATCGTTGTCGAAATCGGCAACGGTGACAGTATATCGGAAACGCAGAGTGCTCGTGCCCGAACCCGAAACGTAGTTCGCCTGTCGCGCGTTACCGCCAATATCCAAATTAAGTTTGATGTTGGCCGTGCTGCCGGCTACAACGGTCTCGCTGAAGTTCACCAGGAAGTCCATGTTCTGACTGGTCATGTAGCTCCCGTCCGTCGGGGGCGTAACGGACAAGACGGTGGGTTTTATCCCGCTCACCCGCAGGTTGGCCGTGGATGGCTGCGTGAAAACGAGGTTGGCGTCCACGCCTTCGGCGTTCTTAATCGTGCCACCGTTAAGGTCAGCCGGGGATGTGATCACCACGCCGTTGTTGTCGTCGGTGCCCTCCGCGACCGTATAGGAGAAAACGATGTTCGATGTGCCGGATCCTGACACGTAGGTGGCGTAGACGGGGCCCCCGGTGTTGAGCGTGAGCATGATTCGGGGGGTTCCCGTGATGGTCACGGCCTGGTTGAAGAGGGCGGTCAAGGTGAAACTCTGGCCGATGTAGTAAGTGGCATTGTTGACCAGGAACGAGTTGATCACCGGCCGGTCGTCCACCACCTTCACGCCCGTGAGCGTGGGCATGACAAAGCCATTCACGGCGTTGGTCAGCGATCCGTCCCTGACGGTGGCCCCTGCCATGTTGAACGTTGCGCCCGTGGCTATTCCGTTGGAATCCACTTCTCCGGCCTGAACCACATATCGATACGTCAGTTGGGTGGATCCGCTACCGCTGTAGTAAGCGGCTGCCCGAACGGTGCTCCCGATCGTGACGTTCAGTGTGGGAATCCCTGTAACGTTCACAGCTTCACTGTAAGTGAAGGTGAAATCGAGATTGTCGTTCATCCCATAGTTCCCGTTCGCAGGAGGTGTGACCGCGGTCACGTATGGGCTGTTGCCGTCCACCAGAACGGCCGCCGTATTGGGAGCGGCGAAGGTAAGAGTGGCATTGTTTCCCGCAATGTCCTTGAGCGTGCCGGAGTTAAGGTCGATGGCCGCGGCGACGCCGATGCCGTTGGTGTCCACGTCGCCAGCGGAGGGCGTGTAGCGGAACAGCAAAGTCGTCGTTCCCGAGCCGGAAACGTAGGTGGCGTAACGCGTGGCCGCTCCCACCGTGAGGGTCAGGCGCGGAGTGCCTGTCACGGCGACTTTCTCGCTCATGGTGACGAGGAAGTTGATGGGGTAGCCGGTGTAATAGGTTCCCGCGGTGGGGGAGGGGATGGAAGAGACGGTGGGAGCCACGGTGTCGACCTTCACGCCGGCGACGGAGGGAACCGAGAACGAAGTGGAGCAGTTGTCGGGACCATTGGTGCCGGTGTAAGTCAGGGTTCCGCCGTTGAGACCCACCGTCGAAGCGAGGGCGACGCCGTTGGTGTCGAGTTCCGTGGCGACCACGGTGTAGCGGAAGAGCAGGTCGGTGGTGCCCGTGCCGGAAACGTAATTGGCGTAGCGGGTGGTGCTGCCGACGGTCAGGGTCAGTCGGGGGGTCCCCGTTACCGTCACGGCGTAGGGAAATGAGAGCGTGTAGTCGAGGTTTTCGCCCACCAGGTAGCTCTTGCTGGCGGGAAGGGTGACCGTGAACTTGTTGGTGACCTCTTGGTTGCCCGCAATGAGCGCGCCGGACTCCTCCTCGCCCTTGTATTGGCAGGCAAATGAGCTGAGGAGCAATAGGATGTAGGCTATCCTGGCCATGACGGCTTTTCGGGAGAGGAATCCGTGCGGATAACGATTCCCGGGGGGCGGCAAAATCCGCCCGTGGGCGAGCGTTCCGCTCGGGGGTAAAATAGTGGATATGCTGATTTCCCGTATTTTCCTCGCCCTGGTGGCGTTGGCTTCCGCCGGTTGCGCCACGAAACTGCGTTTCCCGTTGAACCGGATGGTTTCCCCCGAGGCCGTCGGAGGGGTGATGAACGGCGAGGTGGAGATTGGTCGCATGGGGCAGGCCAACGGCAAGGTGGACGCCTCCGAGGAGGAGCCTTTCCCCCTTGAGGTGAAGCAGCAAATGGCGATGTCCTGGTTCGCTGCCTTGTCTTTCTTCGATGGTATGGACGGGTATTGGCAGCACACCGCCAGTGGCCCCTCCATGTTCGGGGCGCGGTGGCAGTTCATCGGCAATCGTCTCACCCAAGGGGGGGCGGGGAACTCGTTAGCGGTGACCGCCGCCATCGGCGGAAACGAGCATGAAACGGACTCCAGCCCTAAAATCGAGTTTGAGGTCGCTTCTTGGGATGCTTCCCTCATCCATGGTTACTGGATCACGCCGTTCTGGCAGGTTTTTGAGACGCTGGCTTACGCCTCCCACTCGGTGCAAGGCGATCTCAAAGGAGCCGGAGGTGGGGATTTTAAGGAAAACGGGAAGTTCCTGACTTTCGCCGCCGGCACGGCCCTCCATTTCCGTCCCTTGAAGCTGAAGTTGGAGTACGCCCATGTCCAAGCGAAATGGTCAGGGGCCGAATCAGGCACGATCTCATCGTTGGCCTTTTCCCTGGGTTACTCCTTCTGAGACGGGACATCCTTGCCCCCGGTTGAGGGGGACCCCACCCCCTCTCTAGAATAGGGAAGGAGGTCCCGTCCTTGTCGAAACCCCTGATAATGCTCCTCTTAATGCTCTTGCCCGCCTTGGCGCGGGCGGACCTGGATTTCGAGGATGCCTCATTCCCCGAATTCGTCACCTCCGCGCGTGCGCTGGCGATGGGTAACGCCTACATTTGTAAAGTCGACGACGCGTGGGCCGCGTTCTACAACCCAGCGGGCCTCGGGACCGTCCGCGCGCCTTCCTTCCACTTGGCCAACATGCATCTGGAAGCGAGCAACGCCTACCTGGGCGCCGTGGGCAGTGGTCATGTAAGCGACCTGCCCGGAAACGTCGCCGACTCCTGGGACGTGAAAGAAATGCGAAAAAAGCTGGTGGAAGAAGAGGGGAAGCTGTCCCACTTTCGGGCGCAGTTTTTCCCCAACATCACCGTGCGCGGAATGACGTTGGGTTACCTGTTCAGCCAACGCAACCGCGCCATCGTGGAGAAGCCCGCCAGCACCGGCGACTACGAGGTAGCCGAGCGCCGTGACCACGGCCCCGTGTTCGCGCTCAACCTTCCGCTCTTCGGCGGTGTTTTCAAAGTGGGGGCTTCGGCGGCGTATGTCTTCCGGCGCGAGCTCCACAAGACTTTCGAGTCCGACGAGGTGGCCGAGATCGACGAGGACGCGGACTACCAAATCGCCCGCGGCTTATTTCTCACCGCGGGAGCCAGGCTGACGTTGCCGGTGGCCTTCTTGCCCACGTTCTCAGCGGTCCTGCGTAACGCCACCGACAAGAACTGGGAAAACGTCGAGACGGATGAGGCTCCCGCCAAAATCCGCCAAACCTTCGACGTGGGTTTCTCCCTCACGCCCCAGATCGGCAAGATCACCCGTCTCCACATGGAAGTGAATCTTAAGGATCTCAACGACGCCTATGGCACGGACACCAAGCGACGCATCGGCGCGGGGCTGGAGTTGGATTTCAACCGCCGCATTTTTATCCGTGGCGGTTACGGGGACGGTTGGGGCTCCGGCGGGATCGGGGTCCGCTCCCGCACTTTCATCTTTGATTTCAGCACTTATGCCGTCGAGCGCAGCTTGGACGGCTTCAGGGAAGACGAAGACCGGCGCTTCGTGCTTTCCCTCTCTTCCGGCATCTGATACAACCCCCCCCATCTTTTGAGGGTTCGACTCCCTCCCCACGATCCGTGGGACATGAACAACTTGGAGAATAGCCATGGCCGTGGCGCAAAACCCCTATTCCGCCTTCCTGGACTCCGTCGAGAAACCTGCCCGCTACATCGGTGGTGAGCACTTCATGGTGCGTAAGGACTGGGACGCCGTCGCCGGGCGGGCCGCCTGGTGCTTTCCCGACACCTATGAGATCGGCATGAGCCATCTGGGCATGAAGGTGCTCTACGACGAGGTAAACCGAGAGCCGGACTTGTTGGCCGAGCGCTGTTTCGCCCCTTGGGTGGACATGGAAGCGAGGATGCGCCAGCACGGGACGCCGCTGGTCACGCTCGAAAACTTCCGCCCCTTGCGGGATTTCCACGTGGTGGGTTTCAGCCTGCAATACGAGATGAGCTATACCAACATCCTGAACATGTTGGACCTGGGAGGGATACCCTTATGGGCACACGAGCGTGCCGAGGCCGATCCCTTCGTGATCGCCGGCGGCCCCTGCGCCACCCACCCGGAGCCCCTGGCCCCGTTCCTGGACTTCGTGGTCATCGGCGATGCGGAGAAATTCGTGGCCCCCATGTTGCGCTTCATCGCGGAGAAGCGGGCCGAAGGCATGCCCCGGGACAGAATCCTCTTCGAATTAGCTTCCCGCATGCCCGGCATCTACGTGCCGAAGTTCTACGACACCGCCATCGATTCCATGACCAGGATGGAAGTCGTAACAGGCCCCAAACCTGAGTTCGCGGGCGCCTTGGGAGCCAAGGTGAAGCGCTACTTCGTTGAGAGCCTGCGCGACTACCCTTTCCCCACGAAATCCCCCATTCCCCACCTCACTGCGATTTTCGACCGGTTCTCCGTCGAGCTCTCCCGCGGCTGTACGGAGGGTTGCCGTTTCTGCCAGGCGGGAATGATCTACCGCCCGGTGCGGGAGCGTTCGCCTTCCTCAGTGGTGGACATGGTCATGCAGGGACTCAAGAACGGTGGTTTCGACGAGGCATCCCTGACCTGCTTGTCCACCGCCGATTATTCCGCCGTCACGCCTTTGGTGTTGGAGCTCTTGGAAAAACTCCAAGCGGAGAACGCCACCCTCGGGATCTCCTCTCTCAGGGCCTACGGTCTCGATGAGCGCATTTTTGATAAGCTCGCCGAGGTCAAGAACGGCTCGTTGACCTTCGCCCCTGAGGCGGGATCGCAGCGCATGCGGGACGTGATCAATAAGAACATCTCCGAGGAGGACATGCTCAAGACCGCCCGGGACGTCTTCGCCCGGGGTTGGAGCAAGATGAAGCTCTACTTCATGATCGGGTTGCCGACGGAAGAGGATTCCGACGTCGCGGCGATCATGGAAACCGGCCGCAAGGCCCGGGAGGCCGCGCGGGAGATGGGGGTGAAGAATCCCACCGTGACCATTTCCGCCTCGAGCTTCGTGCCGAAGCCCCATACTCCCTTCCAGTGGGCACCCATGATCACCCACGCGGAGATCGTCCGAAAGCAGGAGATGCTCCTGGAGCTCTCCCGCGAGTATAAACTGAGCTTCAAGAAGCACGTGTCGCGGATCAGCCATTTGGAAGGCATCGTCTCCCGTGGCGACCGCCGCGTGGCGGGCATCATTCATTCCGCATGGGCCAAGGGCGCCCGTTTCGATGGGTGGGACAGCGAGTTCAAGTACGACCTGTGGCTCTCGTGCGTTGAGGAGTCCGGACTGGACCCCGACATTTTCCTGGGCACCATCCCCCTCGAGGGGCAGCTGAGCTGGGATCACATCGACGTGGGCCTCACGGACCGGTTTCTCGAGCTTGAATGGAAGAAGGCGACCAAGAACCGCCTCTCCCCCCCCTGCGGTAAGGTCGCGGGCATGGTGGTGCACCACTCCGACCTCGAGTCCCTGGAGAAAACATTCTCCATCGATAAGAAGAAGCTCGTTTGTTACCACTGCGGCGTCGCTTGCGACCTCAAGGGGATGGTGGAAGAGCGCCGTGATTTCCTGGGCGAGATGGGAGCCACGGACCACGTGCCTTATGTGGCGCCCGAGGTCCTGAGGAAGGACATCTTGGATTTCCGCGACAAACGCGGACAGAACGTGGGACACAAGTACCGCGTGGAATTCGCCAAGGTGGGTCCCATCACCTTCATCTCCCACCTGGACCTGCAGAAAGTGATGGCCCGTGTGTTCAAGCGCGCTGGGCTCGAAACCCTGCATTCCGAAGGGTACAAGCTGCGTCCGCTCCTTTCATTCGGCCCCGCGCTTCCCCTTGGCATCAGCTCGCTCTGCGAAGCCTTCGACGTGCGCGTGCCCGACGCGTGGGAGGACACAGATGCGGTGTTGGCGCGGCTCCAGGAGAACGCGGAGCCGGGCCTCCTTTTCAAGCGCATCGAGGCGTTGATGCCCAAGATGCCTTCCATTCAAGACCAGGCCTCCGCCTTCACTTATTTCGTGCCCGTCGAAGGCACCGAAGACCTCTCCGCCCGGGTGGACGCGCTCTTGGCCGAGAAAAGCCTCCCCATCCTATCGTTTTCCAAGAAGGAGGAACGTGACGTGGAGAAGGACGTGCGTCCCCTGCTTTTAGATGTGCGAGTGGGGGAGCTGGACGCTCCCGTGCAGGTGCGGGAGTTGATCCAATCTGTCTCCCCGGGCACGGGCGCCGGCGTGTTGGTCAAGACCGCCGTTCAGAGCGGATCCGGTCTCAGACCATCGGAACTCATGGAATTATTGGGGGCAAGGGGATGGCGTGTGGGCCGACCCGTCAAGGTAGGCACCGAGCTGCGGGTGTAGACCCTGTAATTTTCTCCCGTAGCCGGGTTTTCCCCTGCGGTGGCCCTGGATTCAAGGTATTTTGCCGGCCCCATCGGCATTAGACCCTTTTCCGGAGGATACATGAAGAAAGCGCTGCTTCCCCTGGCCCTCGCCGTGATCTCCACCGCCCACGCCAAAGTAGAGATCATCCCCAAGCACCTGCGCGATCTTGAGGCCATCCGGACCATGCGCCAGGGCTTCGTGCTCAAGAGCGCCAAGAACGACATCCTCCAGGCCCATAAGGCAGTCACCCCCGATAACTGGTTCAACCTATCTCCTGCCGATGGGTCCGAGGGCATCTCCAGCGAAGCCGCTTACGCGGCCTTCGGCATCCCCACCGCTCCCCAGGAAGTCATCGTTGCGGTCATCGACTCAGGCGTGGACGTCAACCATGAGGACCTTCAGGGCAAGGTCTGGATCAATGCCGACGAAATCGCCAACGATGGCGTGGACAACGACGACAACGGCTACGTGGACGACGTGTTCGGCTGGAACTTCATCGGGGGGGCCAACGGCATGGCCACCATCGAGACTGACGCCACCCTCGGCAACGGAATCCGCCTCGTGAAAGGGAACCCCGATGCCCAGATCGAGGCCGACACCCTGGAAATCACCCGCGAGGTCGTTCGCCTGCGCACACTGCGCGCACGTTTGCAGGAAGTCGGCGGTGACTTGCCCGCCGAGCAAGCCGCCCTACTCGCCCGCATCGAGGCCGAAGTGACGCGCGAGCGCGAATCCGCCCGCGCCACCCTCAACCGCGTGCTGGAGCTAGAGGCCCGACTGAACGCCGGGATCGCCGTCCTGCGCGCCGCCGGCCTGTCCGACATCACTCTCGAGAGCGTGCGCTCCTTCCAGACCACCGACGCCACGGTAGCCGCCGCCCGGACCTCCGTGCTGCAACTCCTGGCCCAGGGCCTGGATTCCGCGCGCTTGACCCGCCTGGTGGCCGCCTACGGATCTCGTAGTGAATTTTACTACAAC
Source organism: uncultured Bacteriovoracaceae bacterium (assembly GCA_964399165.1). Taxonomy (GTDB): domain Bacteria; phylum Bdellovibrionota; class Bacteriovoracia; order Bacteriovoracales; family Bacteriovoracaceae; genus UBA6144. Next base: position 45,150 of record CAYNPO010000020.1, read on the forward strand.
ACCGAGTTCAACCCCCGCACCCGCGTCGGTGACAATTACGCCGACCAGAACGAGCGCGTCTACGGCAACAACGACGTGATCGGGCCCGATTCTTCCCACGGCACCCACGTGGCCGGGATCATCGCCGCCGACCGCGCCAACGAGCTCGGCATCAAGGGCGTCGCGACCCAAGTGAAGATCATGGCAGTGCGGGTGGTCCCAGACGGCGACGAGCGCGACAAGGACGTGGCCAACGGCATCCGGTACGCCGTGGACAACGGCGCCAAAATCATCAACATGAGTTTCGGCAAAGCCTTCTCTCCCTACAAGCGCGTGGTTGACGAAGCCGTGCGCTACGCCGAGAGCAAGGGCGTGCTGCTGGTCCACGCGGCCGGTAACTCCAATCAGAACAACGATACCGCAGCAAACTTCCCCAACCGCCGAATCGGCGGTGGGAACACCCAAGCCACCAACTGGTTGGAGATCGGCGCGTCTTCTTTCGAGCGCGGTGAGACCCTGCCCGCCGACTTCTCCAACTACGGTAAGAACTCGGTGGACATCTTCGCCCCCGGCGTGGACATCCTTTCCACTACACCCGATAACACCTACGCCACCTTCAGCGGCACTTCCATGGCCTCACCCACCGCCGCGGGTGCCGCGGCCCTGCTCTGGTCGTACGGACCGGACCTGCCCATGGCCGAGGTTCGCTCCCTGCTGGTGGACACCGGCCGCCGCTACCCGCGCTTGCGCGTGAACACCCCGGAAGGCGTCCCGGCGCGGACCCTGTTCTCGGACCTCTCCGTCACCGGCTCCATCGTGGACGTCCGGCAAGCCGTGGAGGCACTGAACGCGGCTCGTAGGTAGCCGGAAGTACTTAAGCCGCTCTTTTTGACTCATTAAAAGACCGACCATGCCGATCAGTGGATCAGTATGGTCGGTCTTCGTCTATTTACTCTGCTTCTCCTTGCTGCCTCCGTTGGGTGCTCCCACATGCGGGCCCATATGCATCCGCACGTTTGGCCCAAGTCCTTCAACGTCCCCCAGAAGACGGCCAAAGGGCCCGTGGACGCCTTCCGACGCCCGGCCGAGGCATTGTTACCGGAAAAGCCGGCAGCCCCACCTAGCCCCAAGAAGAGCGAGTGGAAGCTGGTGGAGAAGTCCGCCTTCTCCGTGCGCACCTTCCTGCTCACCGTAAAAGACGAGCAGGGGCGTCCCGTTCCGTCTCGCGAAGCCCCAGAAATACTCCTGGACGGAGCCGCCGACCTCTTGGACGTCCTGCCGGGTGATAGCGCCCACCAATGGCGCGTGCGCCTCTCCTTCAGCAACGACCAGGCGGTGGTCCACGTGGGGTTCCGTCAGCACGGACACACCTTCGACCGGTTTCAGCGCGTCCACTGGCTGAGACACGAGGTGGACCCATTCAACTCCAACGTTTACGCCAATAAACCGCGCGTCCGCGCCGATGGAAAGGACGCCGCCCGCATCTACTTGCACCTCAAGGACGCGCGCAACTTCCCGGTCTATCGCACCAGCGATTACGACGTGCGCCTGCAGGTGGTACAGGGCAAGGCCAGGGTGGAAGGTCCATTTTCGTCCACCACGGGCATGTATTTCGTGCTGATTCCGCTCAAGGCGGGCAAGGTCTCCGCCCAACTCCTTCTCGATGGCGAGCAGTTGGGGAAACAGGTGGAAGTGTCCGCCGAAAGCGCGGCTAGCGGGCGTTTACCCGCTTCGGTGCCTTCGGATGTGAACGCGTGCCTGGAGGGCATCGCCGCCAAGGCCCATCTAGACGTGGACGCCAGCGCACCGCTGGAGCAGGAGTTCGCACGACTGGGGGCCGGTCTGGTCGACGCTTATGGCCTCCTCGTGACGCCGTCGGAAAGCGATACCGACGAGTACCTCGCCCTTCTCTCATCACCCGCCTGCATCGCACTGCCAGTCTTAGACAAACCCCGTGAAGACTTCGCCCAACAACTGCGCCAGGCTTCTCTGCGGGCCCGCCGACAGGCGGAAAGCAAGGGTACGCCGCGCACCATCTGGAATGCGGGCGTGAGGAAGGCCCAATAACCCCCCGCATGCGTGGATTTTCCCCTCTGTCTTGATTAGGATGGGGGCATCCGTTCGCAAGGAGTAACGATGCGCGCCACGACCCCGGGAGCCACCGCCACCCCCGTCATCCAAAAAGGCTCAGAGGCCATGGAGAAGAAACTCGCCCTGATCAAGCAGCACCAGCTGAGCAAGGCCGACCTGCGCTGGTTTCTGAAGAATGTCTGCCTCTCGCGCAAGACTGACGACGCCGAGATCACCATGAAGAAGCAGAACAAGGCTTTCTTCCAGATTTCCGGCGCGGGCCATGAGGGGATTCTCTCTGCCGCGGCCCGCGTGCTCAAGCCGGCGCACGATTGGTTCATCAGCTATTACCGGGACCGCGCCCTGTGCTTAGGGCTAGGCATGACCCCCTACGAGATGCTCTGCCAGGCCAACGGCAACACCGGCGACGTGGCTTCCCACGGCCGCCAGATGCCCGCCCACTGGGGCTGCAAGCGACTCAACATCGTCTCCAAATCCTCCTGCACGGGCACTCAGTTCCTGCAGGCAGTGGGCCTGGCCGAAGCGGGACGCCACCTCAAGAAGAACAAGCTCAAGGACAGCCCTGCCTATGAGGACAAGGAAATCATCTACGTTTCCACCGGGGATGGCACCACCTCCCAAGGCGAATTCTGGGAAGGCCTCACCACCGCCTGCGTGAACAAGCTTCCCGTGCTCTTCATGGTGGAGGACAACGGCTACGCCATTTCGGTGCCGGTGAGCGTCCAGACCCCCGGCGGCTCCATCTCGGTGGCTTTGGCGAATTTCCCCGGGCTGACCATTTTCAAGTGCGACGGCAACTGTCCCATCGACAGCTACGACACCATGGTGAAGGCGGAGAAATTCCTGCGCGAAGGCAAGGGGCCCGTGCTGGTGCATGCCTCCGTTACGCGCCCGTACTCTCACTCGCTTTCAGACGACCATGGCTACTACCGCACCAAAGAAGACTTGGCCGACGAGGCCTACCGGGACGTGTTCAACTCCTTCCCGCGTTTCCTGGTCCAGTCGGGACTCTTCACCCAGGCCGAGGTGGATGGCGTCCTGGAGGAGGCCACCAAAGAAGTCCGCGAGGCCATGAACCAGGCCATCAACACGCCCTGGCCGGACAAGTCCACCTACATGGACCATCTCTATTCCCACGAGGTGGATCCCACCTCCGAGGACTTCGCCTCGGACGCCAAGATGACGGGTAAGGAGGACATCCCCCTGGCCACCGCCATCAACATGACCCTCAAGAGCGAAATCAAGCGCAACCCCCTCATGATGGTGTTCGGCGAGGACGTGGCCGACTTCACCGAGGTGGAGAAATACGACAACCCGGACCTCAAGGGTAAGGGCGGCGTGTTCAAGGTCACCCACGGCGTGCAGAAGGCCGGCAAACCCGGCCAGGTGTTCAATTCGCCCCTGGCGGAAGCCAACATCATCGGCCGTGCCATCGGCATGGCGATACGAGGGCTCAAGCCCGTGGTCGAGATTCAATTCTTCGACTACATCTGGACCGCCTACATGCAGCTCAAAAACGAGATGGCCACCACCCGCTACCGTTCGGGAGGCGACTTCAAGTGTCCCATGGTGGTGCGCGTGCCCATCGGAGGGTATCTGCGTGGTGGGGCCATGTACCACTCGCAATCCGGGGAGTCGCTTTACACCCACGTGCCTGGCATCCGGGTGGTCTATCCCTCCAACGCTCTGGACGCCATCGGGCTTTTGAGGACCGCCATCCGCTGCGACGACCCAGTGCTGTTCTTGGAGCACAAGCACCTGTACTACCAAGGATACAACCGTTCGGCCGATCCGGGTGATGAGTACATGATTCCCTTCGGGAAAGCGCGGGTGGTCCGTGAGGGCAAGCACGCCACCGTCCTGTGCTGGGGCGCTTTGGTGCAGAAGTCGTTGGAGGCGGCCAAGGAACTCGAGAAGGACGGGTTCAGCATCGAGGTCATCGACGCGCGCACGTTGGCGCCGTTTGACTTCGAGGCGGTGAAGAAATCCTTGTCCAAGACCCACCGCCTGCTGGTGGCGCACGAGGAGCATAAGACCTCGGGTTTCGCCGGCGAAGTGTGCGCCCTGGTGAACGAGAATTGCTTCGAGCTGCTGGACGCGCCGATTTTGCGGGTGGCCTCGAAGGACACGCATGTGGCGTACTGCCCGGATCTGGAAGAGATTATACTGCCGCAGGTTTCTGACGTTGTGGAAGCGTTGAGGAAGCTCACCGCTTATTGATCGCCGCCTTTGCCGGAATTAGTACTAACTCGAGCTCACCTCCGCTGCGGAGGTGAATGCGCGTTAGAACTTGATGCCCTTTAAGAGCTTCTTCCCTTGCTCCTCGAGGCCCTTACTCCCACCTTTTTGGAGCTTGGCGATCTCGGCCTTGATCTTACCCTCGTTCGCCTTCCAGAACTTGTCGGCGTTCTTGATCTGGTCAAGGAGAGTGCCGTTACCCTTGAGTTGGGACATCAGCTCGGCTTGGGGGGCCTTGATTTTATCGTCGATCAAGCCGCGGATCTTGTCCTCGGCCTCGGCGATCTTGCGGCCCACCTGGGCCTGGAAGCCCTTAGCGAGTTCATCTCCAAGGTTGGACTCCAACGCCAGCGAGAGATTTTTCCAGGGGCCCTGGGCGCGGCCGCTGATGGTGACCACGGGAATACCTTCGACAACACCGGAGAGGATTTCTTGGGCCAGGTTGTTCTTGGCCTCCACCAACCATTGAGGCTTGGCGATCGTGCCGTTCCAGCGCATGTCCACGCCGCCCGCCTTGAGAGTGGCATGTAGCGTGCTGGCGCCGGTGGCGCCCTTGATGCCGAAGCGGAGCTTGTCGGTGTCGGAGAACATGCGTTCAGGAATGGCGAACGAACCCACTTTGAGATCGACGCTCTGGCTGTGGGGCTGTTTGGCAAAGTCGGCGCTGACCTTCGCCTGCACTCCCGCCATGCCGGCTGTGGGGAAATTCCCGCGGAGATCGAGTACGATGGGACTCTTCACCCACTTAGGCGAGGTGGAGACGTTGGTGAGCTCGCCCGTGACATCGCCGGTGTAACTGTCGGTGGTGCCCTTGGAGCTGATAGCCGCGCGCTTGAGCCAAAAGAGGGGGTAGCTCACAGTGATGGGGAATTCAAAAGTTTTCCCTACTTCACGAGGAGGCGGCACTACTTCCTCGCGCTCTTTCTTCTCGGGGAGATACTGCTTGGCCAAAGCCTGGTACTTACGGGCCTTAGCCAGGTAGGAGCCAAACTCCTTGGCGAAAAGACCCATGGCGAGGTCCTTCACGTTGAACTGAGGAATTTGGAAGCGTGACTTGAGGGAGGACAGGTCTTCCTGGACCAGGGTCTGGAGCTCGGAGGGATACGAGGCCACGGCGTGGATCTCACCTTCCAGCTTCTTGCCTGCGGCCTGAAGTTCCTTGGCCTGTTTCTGGACTTCCTTGAATTTGTCGTTCACATCCTTGGCCATCTGGGTCTGTTTCAGGAAATTCTTCTCGGCCTTGATTGCCCGAATGTCCGCCTCGATTTCCTTCACTTTGGAGGTGTCGGTGAGCCGCTTGGATTCCGCCTCCCACTTGGCGCTCTTGCCCTTCACGTCCTCCACCATGGCGAGCACGCGTTTCTCTGACTTGAGCTCTCCGCGGATCTTCTCCAGCTGGTCCTTGGGGTCGGCCCCTTCCAGGATGGCGATTAGGTCGCCCAGCATGTTCTGGGCGTAGTCCGCCTTCACCTGGGCCATCACTTCCTTCTGGAGCGCCTCCATCTTGGATGGAGTGGCGGGTGAGGGGGGGAGCACGCGGCCCGGGGTCTTGCGTGGGGAGAGGGCGCGGATGTCGTTGATGCTGGCGTCCTCCACCACGAACTTCATGCGGAGGAGGGCGTCCCACAGGTACTGAAAGTGCACGTTGCCGATGTACACCAGGTTGCGCGAGGGCTTCTCGACGTCGGTGACCTCGAGGCCGTCCAGGTCGAAGCTGCCCTTCAGGAAGCTGGTACGCACGCCCGCCACGTTCACCTCGGCGCCGTTGGCCTGGGTGCCCACGTGCTCGATGAGGTGCTTGAGATGGTTGTCGAAGAACCTGGTGAAGTAGCCGTAGCCCAGGAGGCAGAGGACGAGCACCGGGATGATGGCTTCCCACCGGATGAGGCCTTTCTTCTTGGGGGCCTTCTTGGCCTTGGCTTCTTCGGGGATCGGGGGAGGGGTGTTTTCCATGGCGTAGCCTCAGTTACCGAAGTAGGTGTCGTACTTGTAGTACCACTGGTAGAGCGAGGTCGCTTTCCAGGCCTTGAAGAGCTTGGTGTCACGGAAGCGCTCCACCACGGTCTGGCGGTACTTGATGATCAGGAACTTCGCGCCCGCGAGCACGAAGGGGACCAGCACGATGGAAAGGATGCCCGAGCCCATCACGATGGAGTTATTGAAGCGGGTGAAGGGCACGATGGGCATGTTGTACATGGCCGTGTAGGTGTCCTGCAGGGCCGGGAGTTCCAGAGCCCAGCTGCCGACGGCGTCGAAGGCCGGGTCGAGCAGGAACGCGACGAACTTGAAGAAGAAGGCCGCCAGGAAAGCCGCGCCGATCTGGATGCGGAAGAAGAAGAGGCACATGAACACCAGCAGGCTCTGCAGCGAGAGCGCCGGGGTCATGCCCAAGATGAAGCCGAGGGCCACGCCCCAGGCTAGTTGGTTGTTGCCGGTTTCAGAGTGGAGCAGCTTGAAGAAGCCGAAGATTTGTTTGAGCAGGAAAGTCATGGGGGTCTCCGTGGACCCCAGTTTACCAAAGCCCGGGCGGAAGTCTAATGACGGCCCTGCATCGCGTGGTGCGGCAAATTACTTTTGGATCTGGGCCTTCATGAGACGCTCTACCTGGAAGACGGAGTCCGTGTGGAACCAATCGTTGCCGGCGCCGCGGCCAACGGGTTTGAAGCGCGATGTGACTATTTTCCCCTCTTCCAAGATGGTGGGATCCACATGCACGCGCACGACCTCGCCAGTGATGAGCGAGCCCGAACCTGGCGTGGTGCCGTAGCAAAGGATGTCCCGCAGGCGGCATTCGAAGTGAATCGGGGATTCCGCCATGCGTGGCGCCCGGACTATGGTTCCTGGCAAGGCGGTGAGCCCCGCGAAGTTGAACTCATCGTCTCCGTAGGGAAGCTCGGTGGAGGCCAGGTTGACCTTAGCGTAGTTGTCCTCAGTGCAGAAGTTTACGGTGAATTCACGCTCGCGCTCGATGTTGAGCACGGTGTCCTTCTTGGAGCCGTCCTTGCTGCGGATCATGGGGCAGAAAGCGATGATCATGGGCTTGGCACTGATGGCGGTGAAGAAGGAGAACGGCGCCAGGTTGTGGGAGCCGTCGGCGTTGCGGGTGCCGACCACCGCGATGGGGCGGGGGAGGATGCTGCCGATCAGGTATTTATAGTTATCGGGGAAGGCGCCGGAGGTTTCGAAGGTCTGGTAGGGCATGGGTGCAGGTTATCCCATGGCCTCAAGTGTCAGCAAGGAGTTAGCTCAGCCCATTGAGGGCGGAGAGGAGGGCGTAGGCGAGAAGGACAGCTTTCATAAGAACCACCTTGGGGAGAGGGTTGATGAATTGCAGCCATCCTACACCCGGCGTGCCGCGTCGAGAACATCCCGTGCACATTCCCTACACACATCCAACTGGTGTCCAACTGGAGTGAATTGAGGAAGTGAGATGAAGGACAGACTTTCAGAAACTTGAAAAGACAGGGCGACCAGGTTGGTTAACCGGGCCGCCCTTGAGGTGGGGTTTAGAAAGAGAGGGCGAGCTTGCCGCTGGCGCGGCCCACGTCGGCTGAGCGGGAGAGCTCCACGCCCAGGCGGAAAAGCAGGAGCTGCACATTCACGCCCACGGCGGTGAAGGTGCCGGTGGCCGACGAGTCTTCCTTCTGCTGGTTGGTGAAGGAGAAGATGTCGCCGTTGCCGCTGGCTGTGTCCACTTCCACGTCAGACTCGGACTTGAACGAGCCGATCTTGGCGTAGGGGGTAACGAAGAGGAAGGTCTTGCTCACGCCGATCCAGGCGCTGCTGGTCTTGGACTTGAAGCTGACGTCGGCGTCCACGTCGGTGTTGCCCGTTGAAGCGTTGTTGAGGGTTTGTTTGAAGGAGAGTTCGGAGGCCGAGCCTTGCACCCCCAGGGCCACGTCCAGGGGCCAGTCGAAGAAGCGCCCCACGTTCCAGCCCACGGCCATGGTGCCGTTCTGGATGTCCATGTCTTCCACTTCGGACTCGGGGATGAAGCTCAGTTCGGCGAAAAAGTCGAAGGGGATGTGCACGCGCGCCATGAGACCCGCGTGAGGGATGCGGCCATAGTCTTTGCCGTTGCCTCCCGCCTCGTTGATGAGCTTCTTCAACTTGGAGCTGTTGGTGGTCCCGCCCACTAGACCCACTTCAATGCCCCACAGCCCGTTGGTCTCGGGGGCGGCTACCGCGGTGTGGGAGAAGTTGGCGGCGATCTCGTTGGAGACTTCCTCGAGGTCTTCCTGGGAGAGGTTGTCGAGGGCGGGGTCGGCGTGGGCGATGGCGCAAGTGAGTGTGAATAAGCAGATCAGTAGGGGGCGTTTCATGGTTCCGTCCTTGGCAAAGACTCTTAATCTAAGAACTGGAGCAATGCTATGCCACCAAGCATGATAGCACCAAGTTTAAGCGTGATTCGGGACTCCATCTCGCGCATTTCGTGGCGAACGCTTTTAAACTCGACTGCCATCTCATTGCGCACGGCTTGGAATTCGGTCGCCATCTCGCTGCGCACGGCTTTGAACTCGGCCGTCATATGGCCCTTCATTTCCGTGAAGTCGTTCTTTGTCGCGAAATGTTGTTCCATCGTCTCAATCACCAGCGTGACCATACTTTCAGCCTGGGAACGTGTGAAGCCCGCGCTCTCTAGCTGTTGAGTATACTTCAAGGCATTGTACATGCATAACCTCCCGATTTAGGGGAGGCTGTGCAAGCCCTGAGCCGGAGCGCGTAAGTCCAAGTCCTAGGGATCCCGGGGAAGAGACTAAGTCACGGAAAGGAAAAGCCGCTTATGCGTCCGCTTTCATCCATGACTTCCAATAATCCTTATTCTCAAGCCGCCCAAACGCCTCCGTCATCTGCAACGGCCGCCGCGTATCCACCATCACGGCATACTCATCCGTGAACTCCCGCTTGGCGCCCTTCTGGAACGCTTTTGGGTGCGGGCCGTGGTTGATTCCCTGGGGGTGGAAGGTGATCGCACCCGCCCCGATGTTGTCGCGGCTGAAGAAGTCGCCGGCGTGGTAGAAGAGCACTTCGTCGTAGTCGATGTTGCTGTGGAAGAAGGGCACTTTGAGCACGCCTTCGGACTCGTGCTCCAACGGGCGGGCCACGAAGCTGCATACCACGAAGTTCTGGCACACGAAGGTGGTGTGGCCGGAGGGCGGTACGTGGTACTTGTGGCTGTTGATGGGGCAGTAGTCATAGATGGAGACTTTCCAGGGGTAGAGCGAGCCCTTCCAGCCGGAGGCGTCCAGCGGGTTGAAGGGGTAGGTCACTCGGGTGATCTTGCCCAGGCGCTTGATCTCCACGGTGTACTCGGGGAGGTTCTGCTCGGAGCCAAGGGCCGCCTCGGGCGTGGCGATGGCGGTCTGGTCGTAGAGGGCGTTGGGGCCCAGGATGCCGCGGGTGGGTTGCTCGAACTCGCTGGCGCTTTCGACTTTCAGGAACTGCGAGGGCTGGGTGACGTAGATCTTGTAGGTCGTCCCCCGTGGAATGATGACGTAGTCGCCTTTCTTGTAGTCGAGGGGGCCGTAGACGGTCTCTATGCGGCCGGTGCCTTCGTGGGCGAAGTACATCTCGTCAAAGTCCGCGTTCCGGAAAAAATGGGGGAAGCTTTGGTCCCAAGCGCCGAGCGAGATCTCGACGTCGGCGTTGAAAAGGATTTTGGTGAAGGTGTTCTTGAGGGCCTTATCGCCGAAGACCGGGGGGAGGTTGCGGGGAAGCAGGTCGCCCTCGATCTTGGTCCAGCTGGTGGGCATGTGCTTGCGGTAGAGGTGGGAGACGCGGCCGAAGAAGCCCTTGCGCCCGTGTTCCTCCTCGTAGTGGCCCTCGGGGATTTTGACGTGGGCCTGTTTGGTGTGAAGGCCCGAGGCTTTGAAGTTTTCCATGCGCGTCCTCAGGGTTGGGGGTTGGGCGTGCCCACGATGTTCTTGAGAGTACCGATGCGCTCGATGGAAAGTTCCAGCTTGTCACCGGGCTTGATCCATTTGTCGAGTTCGAGCCCGCAGCCGGTGCCCACGGTACCTGAGCCCAGGAGGTCCGTGGAGCGGACCCATTCTTCTTTAGCGAGGTGCTCGATCATCTGGCCCCAGCTCCAATGGCCCTCAGAGCTGCGGCCCCGGGACCACTCCTCGCCGTTGACGGAGGCGGTCATCAAGAGATCTGGATCCTTGAAGTCGAATTCGTCCGCGGTAATGATGACGGGCCCGATCACCGAGCACCAGTCCTTGCCCTTGGCGGGGCCAAGGCGGGCCGCCATTTCTTTTTTCTGAATGTCCCGGGCCGAGACGTCGTTCAAGATGGTCCAGCCAAAGACGTGCTTGAGGGCGTTCTGGGCCTTGATGTTCTTGCCGTCGCGCCCGATCACGCAGGCCAGCTCCAGTTCGTAGTCCAGCTGCTGGGAGTAGTACGGCCAAGGGATCATCTCATCGTGTCCGATGAAACCGGTGGTGCCGCCCTTGTAGTACACGGGCATCTCGTACCAGGAGGGCGGGACGGGTTCGCCGCGCTTCTCGAAGCCTTTCTTGACGTGGCGTTCGTGGATGAAGAAGTCCCGGTAGGCGCCCACCTCGTCCAGGGGAGCGGCGAGTTTGGCGTCCTTGGCGTCGCGCAGGTCGAAGGCCAGATCGCCGCCGTCCACGGTTTTGATCATCCCTGCCTGGGTGAGTTTCACGTACATTCCCACCACGTGCTGCAATGACTCGATGGGATGGTCGCTCTGCCGCAAGAAAGCCGCCAAGGAGGGCGGGCAGTGGTGGCGGGCCCGTCCAACGGCGTCGTACCACCCTTCACGTTCGTAGTATGCCTGCATGACCAAATTGGGATCCACCACCAGGTGTTCGTTGAACAGGATCCCGAGGCGGGAAACGGCGCCGGTGGGTGAGGGGCGGCGGTAGGTGAGGACTCTCATGGGCGGCTCCGGTGCTTTTGCGCCCAGGCGGGCATGATTTTCTCCATGGCTTCGTAGAAGTGCTCCATCTCCTGCTTGGTGCCCAGGGAGACGCGGACGTGGTCCGGCATGAGATTGGCGCGCAGAGGACGGATGATCACGCCGTGCTCGAGCAGCATGTTGAAGAGGTCCATGCTAGCGGCCTCAGAGCCGGTCTTGAAAGTGATGAAGTTGCACACGGAATGCACGGGTTTGAACCCATGCTTGAGCAGGAAGGCATGCAGCTCGGGATAGCGCTCTCGGTTGTTCTGAAGCGTGCGCTCCAGATGCGGGCGGTCCTCCAGCGCGCCGAAGGCGCCTTTCTGGGCCACCAAGCTAGGTTCGAAGGGGAGCTTCACCTTGTGGAGGGCGCCGATGAGTTTGTCGTGGCCAAACCCGTAACCCACGCGCACGCCGGCTAACCCGTAGGCCTTGGAAAAGGTCCGCAGGGTCACCACGTTGTCGTAGCGGTAGTCCATTGAGTCCGGATAGTCGCCGCATTCGCGCGCGAACTCGAAGTACGCCTCGTCCAGGATCACGATGGTGTGCTCCGGCACATGCTTCATGAGAAAGTCGAACTCTTGCTTGGTCAGGTAGGTGCCGGTGGGATTGTCCGGATTGGCGATGTAGACGATCTTGGTGTTCTCGGTGATCCGCTTGGCCATGGCCTCGACGTCGTATTTGTAGTCGGGCCGGCGGGGAACCTCGATGAGCTTCACCCCTCGCGATTTGGCGAGGATAAGAAAGCCTATGAAAGTGTTCTCCGCCGTGACCACTTCTTCGTCGGGACGCAGGAAAGCGCGGCAGATGTAGCCCATGATCCCCTCGGATCCGTTACCCAAGACGATGTTCTCGGGCCTGAGGCGGTAGAGCTTGGAGAGCGCGCCCTTGAGTTGGTGTGCCGCCATATCCGGGTAGCGGTGTACGTCCCAAAGTATGTTGGTCATCTCCCGGATGGCGAAAGGTGAGGGCCCCAAAGGGTTCTCATTGCTGGCAATCTTGGAGATCCGCGCGAGGTTCTTTTCCCTGGCTAGTTCCTCGATGGGCTTGCCCGCCTGGTACACTTCAAGGCGTTCGATATAGTCAGGGACCAGCTTTTTCTGCATCGTGTCCTCTTTGCGCTTTCGTAGAGGAAAAACTACCATACCGGGGTCAACCGAACAAATGAGGACACATGGGATTGCTCGCCGGAAAAAAGGCCCTGATTTTGGGAGTGGCCAATGACCGCTCCATCGCCTGGGGCATCGCGAAGGCCCTCAAAGCGCAGGGTGCGAGTCTCGCCTTGAGCTACATGAACGATGCCATCCATAAGCGCGTCGAGCCCTTGTCCCAGGAAATCGGCGCCGATTTTATCTTCCAGATGGACGTCACCAACGACGACCACTATCCAGCCATGCGGGCCGAAGTGGAGAAGCGCTGGGGAAAGTTCGACATCCTGGTGCACTCCCTGGCTTTCGCTGACAAGGAAGACTTGAGCCGCCCCTTCATCCAGACATCCCGCAAGGGCTTCCTCATGGCGTGCGACATCTCTGCGTGGTCTCTCGTGGGACTGTGCCAGCACCTGGAGCCGCTCATGAACGATGACGGCTCCGTCATCGCCATGACCTACTACGGTTCCCAGAAAGTGGTGAAGAACTACAACGTTATGGGTGTGGCCAAGGCTGCGCTGGAGACCTCCACCCGCTACTTAGCGGAGGACCTCGGCCCCCGTGGCATCAAGGTCAACTGCATTTCAGCCGGTCCCATCAAGACGCTGGCTGCCTCAGGCATCGCCGGCTTCCGCGGGCTGCTGAATCAGGTCGAGCAGATCGCCCCTATGAAGAAGGGCGTGACCCAGGACGACGTGGCCGGCGCGGCCGTGTACCTGGCCTCCGGCCTCTCTGGCGGCGTGACTGGGCAGGTGCTGTACGTGGATTCGGGCCTCTCGATCCTCGGCGGCTTCTGATGCCCTTCGGCCCCGAGCATTTGGACAAGATGCGGGAGGGGCTGCGGCTCTTCAATAAGCAGCACTATTGGGAGTGCCATGAGTCCCTCGAAGAAGTTTGGCTTGAGGACCGGCAGGATCCCGTGCGTAACGTATACTGGGCGGTCATCCAGGTGGCGGCGGCGATGATTCACTACCGCGAGAAAAACCTGGTGGGGGCCACCGGCATGCTCAACAAGTCCCGGGAGAAGTTCCGACGCTGCCGCGAGTTGGGCGTGCTGACGCCGCTGGCGCTGAAGGAACTGGAGTGGGAAAGGCTCGAAGCGTTGGTAGCCGCGGTTCCCGAGCAGCCAGCCGACATCACTCCGTTCGCTCCCCTCTACGACTTCCGATTCACCCGTTTCCCCATGGAGGCAGCATGAAGCATGTCCTGGGCGCCTGGCCCGTGGCCCTGCGGATGGTCTTCAAGGATCCCGTCAACCTGATGCTGTTCCTGATACCCGGTGTGGTGGCAATGGTGCTCTACCTCATCGTCGGAGCGTATGCGCTTAAGAACGGCACGGAGCTTACTGAGGGTTTGATACTCAAATACGTGGTGAGCAAAGAGGTGGGAAGCGCGCTGTACTACCTCGTCACGGGCCTCATGACCCTGCTGTTCTTCCTATTGGTGAGCTGGACCTTCGTGCTCTTGGTGGGAGTGCTCGCCTCGCCATTCAACGACCTGATGAGCGCGCGCATTGAGCGCAAGCTGGGCGGCATGGCGCCTCCCAGGAGCGAGGGTGGCTTCTCGGCGGCCTTCACGGGGATGGGGCGCACCATCCTCAACGAGCTGAAAAAGATCACCGGCATCCTGGCGGTCACGGTTGTCGCGGTGGGGTTGAACTTCTTTCCTTTGCTCTATCCCATCGCCTTGGTGTTGCTCGCTCTTCTGATGTCGGCCCAATTCCTGGATTATTCCTGGTCACGCCACAGCTGGGGGGCGGGCCGCTGCTTCAAGGATCTTGTGGGCAACTTCTGGGGTAACTTCGTGGCGGGGGCCATGTTCCTCGGCTTGATCGCGATCCCGCTCTTCAACGCGCTGGTGCCCGGATTGGCCACCGCCTACTACACGGTATTATGGACCAAACGCCAGACGCTCCCACCCGTCGCCTGACCATCGTCCTGAAAATGCCAGATCTGCTGCAAGAGCGGTTGCTGGCGTTCCCTTTCGTGCACTTGGTACGCGAGGCTTACAAGGACGCTGACCTGCATTTCGTGTGCTCCAAGCACCGGCTTGAGGTCTTGTATTCGCTTCCTTTCCAAGGTTGCTTTTGGCACGAATGGGACGAAGGCGAGATCAAGACTCCCTTCGACGTCCACCGTTACGCCACCACCTTGGCCATCCCGGAGGTGGACCTGTACGTTTCACTCGGCGAGTCCGTGAATGAGCTGGTGCTCGGAACGTTCTTGCGCGCGAAGAAACGTGTGGCCTTCGCCGAAGGCTGGAAGGCGTGGTTCACTTCCCTGGCGGTCAAGCGACCCGTTGGCCACCACGTAAGCGAGGAACTCTTCGCGCTCTTCCAGGAGATGACCAACCAACGCGTGCCGGAGAAACTGCGGGTGATGGGGCGAGAGCTCCCCCCGGTGCTGCCGGAGGGGGAGGACGTTCCCCCTTACCTTGCGGTGGACCTGTGGCCTTTCTCCCCGGGTAAGCTCGATGGATTCTGGCAGGAGTACTTCGAGCTCTTTGAGGGTAAGCGTTTCGTGCTCTTCTTCAGCGAAGAAGCGGCCAAGGGGGCGCTGCTGGCCGAAAAGTTCATCGAGCGCCTCCCTCCCCGCAACCGCTACGAGCTTTTCCTCAATCCGAATTGGATCGAGTTGGGCAAGATGCTCGCCCACGCCAAGGGTCTGGTCACCCGCGCGGGCTCCAGCGCCACTTACGCCACTTATCTGGGCACTGACGCCCTCATCATGTATGAGCGCGGGGATCCCAAGAGGGACGCCCCATTCTACAACTTCGCCAATTGGCAGCTGCTGGACGTGCGCGATCCCAGTGTGAGTGGGGGGGAGGCCCTGCAGGGGGTTTTAAAGCTGAAGGCCACCGTGGACCCAGCGGTGCTGTTCAAACGTACCCTCGAGATGTTTAAGTTTTAACTCGCTGAAAAGAGACGAGTTCAAGGAAAATAATCGGGTATCCGATAGGTGGGGACCTGGAGGTTTCCATGAAATCCGTGCTGTGTTTGCTCGCACTCATCGCCCTGCCCGTCTTCGCCGGGAACACTCCTCACGCCACTCGGGTGCCCAGCAGCGAGGATGAACCGAGAAGCTGTGACCGCGCCGCCGCTTTCCCCAAGGAAGAGCGCAAGGCCTGCGACATCATGCGGGCCCTGCGCGCTGATGAAGCCAGCCGGAGCATGGTAAGTATGGTCCCTTTCCGCGCCTACTCCCCTTGCGGCGACGCCTTTGTCGCCAACCAGTACATCCTCAATAACCTCAGCCGCATCAGCATTCTGTGCGACATCCGGCCCGCGGAGATCGAACCTTAAGGGATCGTCCGCGCCCGGCATAGGTCTACGGCCGTGCCTGGATTGATGGTGCTCCACGTGTTGTCGTGGTGGACCGGGATCTCGGTCATCACCGCAGCGAGGTAGCAAGCGATGGGCGCGTCCGATGTGGCACCCGCGCACAGGTCGCTGGCCAACTCCATCCCCATGAACTGGATCTCGCGCACCCGTGCGTTGTTGTACTCCGTCTGGGTGGCGCGCAGGAAGCACTCGATGGGGGCGTTGGACGTGGCGCCCATGCAGAGCTTGCGGGCGATGGGGTAATTGATCAGGGTGCGCAGCTGGGCACGGCCCGAGCGGAAGGTGGTGCGGAGGGCGGTGGCATAGCAGCGGGCGGGGGCGGCCGGGTCAGGGGTCACGGTAGCCACTACGGCGGGGGCGACCACGGCAGGCCCGGCTGCCGCGGCAGGGGGAGGCGTCGTCCGGGTCGAGACTTGTGCGTGGGCTGTGGAGAGTGCAAAGGCCCAAATCAGCATCTTCATGGGGATGGCTCATATCACGCCCCTGGTTTCTCCAGGGGAAACCAGTCAAATTTACAGGGCGTGAACCCAGTTTCCAGGGAGGTGGTATAAGGACGCTCTAACCCTACTCCGGAGTCACCCATGAAGAGCCTGCTGTTCGTCCTCGCGTTGCTTGCCGCCTCCGAATCCCAGGCCGCCCTCATCCAGCGGCTGACCACCGTGAACTGCGCCAGCGCCGTTTCCGACGCGCAGGTGTACATGACTTTTGATTCTTCCATCAGCCCTTTCGCCCCTAACTCACTCCGGGTCCGTGGCGAGGACGTGTCGATCAATGGCCTGCTCCTCACCTCCGGCGAGGAAGGCAGCACCTACTCTGGCCGTCTGGTGGCGGGCGAGGAGTTTTCCTTCACCCTTCCCCATGATGACCGGAACAACTTCGACTTCAACGGCGCGGTCACCGTCGACGGCACCCGCAAAGGCATGTTCTGCCGCGTGACAACCCGTTTTAGGATTTTCTGATCCCCCATCCCAAGCACAAATGAAAAGGCCCCTGACGGGGCCTTTTCGTTGGTCGTGGTTGGGGAGGTCACTCTTCCATGGGTACCGGGCGCGGGGCCTTCTGGAAGATGATGTTCACGTTCTGCCCGCTGTCGCGGGTGACGATGAACGAGCCGAGGTCAGAGACCGCGGAGCAGATGACCATGTCGGGGGTCTGGGGATCCAGCACGGCGCAGACCGGCTCCTTCTCGAAGCGGATCTCTTCCCCGCGGCACAACAGCTTCCCGAACAGGAAGGAGTTCAGGGCGCGGGCGGCGTCCTCGGGCATCAAGGACGCGTTGGTGCCGGGGCGCCACTCCGCGGTGGTGAGGATGTGGCTGGAGGAAGGACGGGGCAAAGGCAGCAGCTTGGAAAGGCAGCGGAGTTGGGCCTGGGCGTGGCCCACGAGCAAAAGGCCCAAAACGGCGATGTATTTCATAGACGGCTCCTTGTGCCCCCATTGTGCCAGGTTATTAGGAGAAGGGAAGAACGGTAAAAAGGGCGTGACACCGGATCCCCGGAGTCAGGTATTGCGAAACGCTGGTTCACAGGTGGGGAATTCTACGCCTGCGCGCAAGACCTACTGGAACTGATTGAGGATTGTGCGTAGTGACTCGAGCTTCTCCGCCGCCAGCCGGGCCTTCTCCTTCACCTCGGCCAGCACCTCTTCCGGGGCGTTGGAGACGAAGTTGGCGTTGGAGAGCTTGGCCTTCACGCGTCCCACTTCTTCCTCAGTCTTGGCGATGTCCTTCTGGACTCGCGCCACCTGCTCCCCGATGTCTACCAGGCCTTCCAGCGGGATCCACACTTCAGTGTGGGCCGTGGCCATGGAGACGCTCTTCTTGGGACGATCGGCCTTCTTGGAACGGATGGTGCCTGACTTCACGCCGGCGAGGTCACCCAGGAAATGGCGTGAGTCGTAGAGGAACTTGGCCAGCTCCGGCTCATCAGTGAAGAGCCGCACGTCCAGCTGGTCCTTGGGTTTGATGTTCACGCCGGCCCGGATGTTGCGGACGCCCACCACCACGTCGATGAATTTGCCCATCATCTCGGCGACCTTGGGGTCCTCGAGCTTGGGATCATACTCCACGTACTCCTGGGTGGCGACCATGCCCTCCTCGCCCAGATGGCTCCATAGCTCCTCGGTGATGAAGGGCGCGATGGGGTGCAGGAGAACCAGAAGTTGGCGGAAGCCGTATCGTAGAATGGTGGCGCGTTGGCGCTTGGCCTTCTCGTCGTCGCCGTTGAGGATGTTCTTGGAGAGTTCGATGTACCAGGAGCAGAACTTCTCGTACACGAACTGGTAGATGGCGGAGCTGGCGTCGTCGAAGCGGTACTCGTCCAGGGCCTCGTTCATGCGCTGGGCGACCTGGTTGAGCTCGGCCAGAATCCAACGGTCGTGGAGGTGCCACTGGGAGCGGTCACTGAGCTCCTTGTCCGCCAGGGCGAGGGAAGGCTCGATGAACCGGAAGGCGTTCCACAGCTTGTTCATGAAGTTGCGGTAGCCCTCGATGCGCTCGGGGTCCAGGTTCAGGTTGCGGTTGTATCCGGAACCGGCGGCAAGGGTAAAGCGCATGGCGTCCGCGCCGTACTTCTCCACCATGTCCAGGGGGTCGATGCCGTTGCCCAGGGACTTGGACATCTTGCGACCCTGCTTGTCCCGCACGATGGCGTGGATGTAGGTGTGCTCAAAGGGTGTCTTTCCGGTCATCTGCTGGCACATCATCATCATGCGGGCGACCCAGAAGAAGATGATATCGAAGCCCGTCACCAGGGTTGTCGTGGGGTAGAAGTCGTGGAAGCGCTTCTCCGCCATGGCCTTCTCGTCGGGCCAGCCGAGGGTGGAGAGGGGCCACAGACCCGAGCTGAACCAG
>CAYNPO010000021.1:0-62091 GCA_964399165.1 uncultured Bacteriovoracaceae bacterium
AGCACGCCCCCTGCATCATCTTCATCGACGAGATCGACGCCGTCGGCCGCCATCGCGGCGCGGGCCTCGGCGGCGGCCACGACGAGCGTGAGCAGACCCTGAACCAGTTGCTGGTCGAGATGGACGGCTTCGAATCCAACGAAGGCGTCATCATCATGGCCGCCACCAACCGCCTGGACGTGCTGGACCCCGCCCTGTTGCGCCCCGGCCGCTTCGACCGCCGCGTGATGGTGGGCCGGCCCGACGTGCGCGGGCGCCTGCAGATCCTCAAGGTGCACACCCGCAAAACCCCTCTGGAGCCCAACATCGATTTGGAAGTCATCGCCAAGGGAACTCCGGGCTTCACCGGTGCGGACCTGGCCAACCTGGTGAACGAGGCGGCGCTGCTCGCCGCCCGCGACAGCAAGAAACACCTGGGCGCCATCGACTTCGAGAACGCCAAGGACAAGGTCCTCATGGGGGTGGCCCGCAAGTCCATGGTCATCTCCGAGAAGGAAAAACGCGTGACCGCGTATCACGAGGCCGGCCACACCTTGGTGGGGCTGCACCTTCCCCAGACCGACCCGGTCCACAAGGTCTCCATCATCCCCCGCGGCCAGGCCTTGGGCGTCACCCAGACCCTGCCCAACGAGGACATGCTGAACCTGACCAAGGAGAAGGCCGAGAACTGGATCTCCTTCCTCATGGGCGGCCGCTGCGCCGAGGAGATCGTGTTCCGCGAGCTGACCAACGGCGCCTCCAACGACATCGAGCGCGCCACGGATCTGGCCCGCAACATGGTCACCAGCTGGGGCATGAGCAAGCTCGGCCCCATCAACTATACCCGCACCAACAGCCACAACATCTACGGCAGCCACGAGAGCGCCCAGTTCTCCGACGAGACCGCCAAGCGCATCGACACCGAGGTGGCGAACCTGGTGCAAGTGAATTATGAGAAGGCCAAGTCCATCCTGGAACAGAACGTGGACGCCCTCAACCGCGTGGCAGAGGCCCTCATCGTGTGGGAGACCTTGGACGCCGAGCAGATCCGCAAGCTCATCGACGGCCAGGACATCGGCCAGCCCATCGTGAGCAAGCGCACGCCGCCGCCCAGCGAGCCCAGCGTGCCCGTGCTCGGGGGCAAACCCGCGCCGGCGTAAATGCCGGAGATTCACGGACACCATGTACAAGTTTGGGGGGTAGCAAATGCTACCCCCGATTCTTTTTCCGACGGGGGCGAACTGCCCCAAGCCGCCACCCTCAAGACCCGCCTAGACACTTGGCGGGAGCTAGTGGAAGGCGTGGACGTGGGGGCCCAGTCCACCCGCCCCGGGGCCGCTCCGGTCACGGAGGCGGAGGAGCGCAGCCGGCTGGAGACCGTGCTCCTGCCATTGCTTCCCACTTGGCCGGGCAGCATCAAGCTGAGCCTCGACTCCTTCCACCCCGCCACCCTGGAGTGGATGCTCCCGCGGGTGCCGGCCCACGTGGGACTTGTGTGGAACGACGTCTCGGGCCAGCTGGACGCCCCCGTGGTGGAACTGCTCACCCGCCATCCGCGTCTGGAGTACGTGTATTGCCACAACCCCGTCACACGCCGCGAACTCGCAGGGGAGCACATGGCCCACACGGTGGGCGGGGACATACTGGGGCAGATGGAGCTGTCCTTCACCCGGGCCGCAGGCTTCTTTCACTCCCTCGGGGTGGCCCAACGGGTTTACCTCGACCCCTGTTTCGGTTTCGGTAAAACCCGGGAGCAGAACCACCAGCTGCTAGGCGCCCTCCCTGGTCTCATGGACCGTAGTGGTTGGCGGCGTTGGGTGTGGGGAGTTTCCCGCAAGTCATTCCTGCGGTTTCCCGCCGACCAGGACCCGCGAGACCCGGTGGTAAGAGCGCAGTTGGATGGCCTGCAGCTCCTCTGGGCGGCCCAGGCCCTGGGGCGGCTCATGGAGAAGCACACCGTCGTCTTGCGCGTCCATGACCCGGCCCCGTTACGCGCCCTGCGGGCCTGGTTCCAAATGCCCCACCTGTCCTAGCCAGCTTGGAAAAGCTCTCTCCGCCCCGTACCATGGGAGAGTGGAAGAACAACTCAGGCTGAGACGGATCGTCCTGCACACCCGACACCCCCATGAGTTGGCGGATTTCTTCGCCTCGATTTTGGGGGCCGAGATGGACTTCGGCGATGGCGGGCATTTCAGCGCCCGCATCGGGGAGATGCAGTTCCAGGTCAAGCCGGGAACCCCGGGCGCGGGTGAAGAATGGGAGTTTCAGGTAGATCCCTGCACGCTGGGAGATCTTCAGGCCCGTTGGGCCTTCGCGGCCTTCCGGCACGGCGAGGCGCCGAAGCAATGCGATGCGTTGACGGTTTCTTGTCAGGATGCAGACGGCAGACGGTGGAGTTTTAGGTCTTCCGGTGAGTTGCCATCCCAAGGTACCCGAGCAACCCTGTAAGAAACTGTTAGTGTACCTTGAAGGGGGTGGCGAGGCAGTATGCTCGGCGGGGTCGTTTCGTCCCCGTCAAGAAAGGATGCCTTCACCATGAAATTGTTCCTCTCCCTTGCTCTTCTGACCGCTTCGGCCTTCGCCTCCAACACCCAGGTCAAAGTCGTGTACGGCGAAGACGACCGCAAGGACGTCTACGAAACCACTAATCCCCTGTTCCTGCGCCTGGCCCGCTCCACCGCGGCCATGATCCCCGTGGGTAACCTGCGCGCCGATGGCGAGCGCATCCAGGTCGCGGGCCCCAGCATGAGGAGCCGTGGTTTCTGCGCCAGCGAGCGCTTCAGCGACCAACCCACCGCCGCCAACTGTTCCGGCTTCCTGGTGGGTGAAAAGCTCCTGGTCACCGCCGGTCACTGCATGACCCGCGCCGCCCAATGTAGCGGGAACCGCTGGGTCTTCGACTACAAAATGGAAAACGCCGGTAGCACCAACATTTCCGTGCCCGCCAGCAGCGTCTACTCCTGTGCCCGGGTCATCACGCAGCGCCTGGAAGGCGGCAACGGCGACGACTTCGCCCTCATCGAGCTTGACCGCCCCGTCGTCGACCGCGCCCCCTTGGCCTACCGCAAGTCTGGCCGTCCCTCCGTGGGCGACGACATCGTGGTCATCGGTCACCCCACGGGCCTTCCCACGAAAGTCGCCGATGGCGCTTCCGTGCGCCGCTTGAGCGACAAGTTCTTCGTGGCCAACCTGGACACCTACGGCGGTAACTCAGGCTCGGCCGTGTTCAACGCCACCACCGGCGTGGTGGAAGGTATCCTGGTGCGCGGCGAGGAAGACTACGTTCAGGACACCACCAACTGGTGCCGGGCCACCAACTACTGCCCGGACACCGGCTGCCGCGGCGAGGACGTGACCTACATCACCAACATCCGCGAGCTCCTGTAAGCTAACGCGGTAAGCCGCACTCTCATTTTCTGTCATCAAGCCAACCCCCTCCGTCGTGAGGGGGTTTTCATTTGACGGCGTCTTTCCCGGGAAAGGATGATTTTCCCATCCAAAGGAAGGACACACATGAAAAACCTGCTTTTCGCCATGCTGGCATTCCCCTTGGCCCTCAACGCCGCCACCATCGCGGTGATCGACTCGGGCCTGGACCACAAACACACCGGCATGGCCGGCAACATTTGGGTCAACCCCAACGAGCGCGACGACGGCCGTGATAACGACGGCAACAGCTACCAGGACGACTTCTGGGGCTGGAACTTCGCCAACGGCAACAACCAGGTCATCGACTACAAGTACCTGGGCACCTTCTCCCCGGATTGCATGAAGTACTTCGAGGTCCAGGGGCGCGCCCTCATGGGCACCGCCTCCGAGGCCGACATCGCCTGGATGCGCGGCAAGCTCGCCGACCGCAAGTTCGTGGCCGAGATGGGCAAGTTCGGAAACTTCATCCACGGCACCCACGTGGCCGGCATCGCCGTGCGTGGCTCCCAAAACCAGGCCATGGGCGTGAAGCTGATCCCCACGGAAGTGGGCGCCACCCTCCGCCGCCTGCGTAACGCCGCCAAGGCCTCCATGGCCGATGACGTGCGCATGAACCTGCTCAAGGGCGTGCTGAGCGCGCTTGCCCAGCAGCAGATGGGCCTCATGGAGGAAATCGCCCTCTACGTGAACGGACATCGCGCCCCGGTGGCCAACGGCTCCTTCGGCACCGGTTACAAGCAGGCCAAGACCATCACGGACACCGCCTTCAAGATCGCCTTCTTCCGGGACGCGAAACCCGAAGAGTCCGACATGCTGGTCCGCCACTTCATGAATGAGCTTCTCACCAACGGCCAGAAGATGATGCGCGCGGCCCCGGGCACCCTGTTCGTCTTCGCCGCAGGCAACGACAACAGCGACAATGACCGCTTCCCCACCTCTCCCACCAACATCAAGGCTGACAACGCCATCAGCGTCGCCGCCACCTACGACGTACAGTTCCTGGCCCCCTTCTCCAACTATGGTGCTTCCATGGTGGACGTGGCCGCTCCTGGCATGCTCATCGACTCCGCCATCCCCGGCAACATGACCATGGCCGTCTCTGGCACTTCTCAAGCCGCGCCCTATGTGGCCCGGGTGGCCGGCATGGTGAAGGACGCCAACCCCGCCCTGGGCCCCGCGGAGATTAAGCGCGTTCTCATGGGCACCGTGGACACCAAGGATTACCTGGTGGGCAAGGTTTCCACCGCCGGCATCGTGAACCCTGCCCGCGCCGTGATGGCGGGGGAGCTCTCCAAGAGCATGGGCCTGGGCGAGGCCCTCTCCCGCGCCCGGGGCAGTGTGCGCGACGTGCCGCCTTCCGGCACCCGAGTGCAGGGCGCCGACAAAGTGGTGCCCCTGCCCCTGTTCCCCCTGTTTGAGTGATGTCGGACGAGCGTTTTCTTCAAGGGGCCCCCGGGGCCCCTTTTTTTTCGCCCTTGATCCTCGCGCAAGAAGAGGCTTCCGTGGAGAAGCTTGCTGGCTGGGAGCTGAAAGCGCGTGTGGCGCTGGGAGAGGTGCATCCCAATCGGCTCAGGGAGTGGGCCTTGGGACGCTTGGCCCTGGAGACGGCGCTGGCCCGGGAAGGCGTGCCCTTGGGTGCGTGGGATGGATGCGCCGAGGCCTTCCAGCGCATCCCGGGCCTGGATGGGTGGCGCTTCTCGCTTTCCCACACGGATGGCCACGCCGGGGCCTGGGTCGTCCCGGAGCAAGGAATGGGCATCGGGCTGGATATCGAACTGAAGCGGCGGGCGATGGATCCTGCGGTAGGAGAGCGCCTGAGGGCCCCCGGGGACGCGGGATATGATCCGCTGCTGTTGTGGACGGTGAAGGAAGCCGCCTACAAAGCGCTCACGACGGAGCAGCAAAAGGGCGTTTGGCTCAACCGGTTGGTGGTGGAGGAGGGGAGGTTTCGCGTGGAAGGAGCGCCCCAGGAGGGGCGCTGGCTGACGTGGCCCCACCCCGAACTCTGGATGGTTGGTGCGTACACCAAGTGATTAGGACAGCGTCTGGGCCGGCGCCAGGCGGCGGATTTTGAAGCCCAGCAAGGCGATGGCCACCGCCACCAACGGGTTGGCGATATTGAAGAAGCAGTAGGGGAGATACGCCAGGGTTCCCACTCCCAGCACACCGGCGAAATAGGCGCCGCAAGAGTTCCACGGGACCAGCACGGAGGTGAGGGTTCCTGCGTCCTCCAGTGAGCGGGAGAGGTTTTCCGGGGCCAGTCCGGCCTTGGGGTAGGCGTGGCGGAACATGCGCCCCGGCACCACGATGGCCAAGTACTGATCGGCCGCCACCACGTTGATGGTGAAACAGCTGGCCAGGGTCGCGATGATCAAAGAGGCCGTGCCCTTGACCATGGAGAGGAGCGCTTCGGCCACCCGCAGGAGCATGCCCGTGCGCTCCATCACGCCCCCGAAGGTCATGGCCATGAGGATCAGCCAAACCGTGTTGAGCATGCTGCTCATGCCGCCACGGGAGAGCAGGGAGTCCATGGAGGCGACGCCGGTTTGGATTTTGATGCCGGCGTGGGCCACTTGCACCAAGGTTTTCCAGGCCCCGAGCAAGGAGGCATCCCCTTCGGCCAGCTTCATGAGAAGTCCCCGCTGGGTTCCCAGGGCCATGAGCCCGCCCGTGACGATGCCCACCATGAGGGCCGGGAGAGCGGGGACCTTGAGGGCCACCATGCCAATCACGAGAATGGGCAGCAGCAGGGTAATGGGGGAGAGGTTGAAAGTGGAAGCGAGGGCGACCCGGATCTCATCCACCGCCCCGGCGTCAATGGCGCCGGCCGTGTGGTTGATTCCCAGCAGGGTGAAGCCCATCATGGCGATGAACAGGGCGGGGACCGTGGTGTAGAGCATGTAGCGCACGTGGGTGAACAGGTCCGTGCCCGCCATGGCCGGGGCGAGGTTGGTGGTGTCGGAGAGGGGGGAGAGTTTATCCCCGAAGTAGGAGCCGGAGATGATGGCCCCGGCCACCATGGCCTCGGGCACGCCCGCGGATTTGCCGATACCCATGAGGGCGATGCCCACGGTGCCGCCGGTGGACCAGCTGGAGCCCGTGGCGATGGAAACCACGGCGCAGATGAGGCAGGTGACCGGCAGGAACCAGGTTGGGTTCACGATCTGGATGCCGTAGTAAATCATGGTGGGGACGGCGCCACACAGAATCCACATGCCGATGAGCGCGCCCACCACCAACAAAATCAGCGCGGCCTGGAGGGAGTGGCCAATGGAATGAACCACCGCCTCCTCTAGCTGCTTGTAGGGAATGTGGAGGTAAAGCATCCCGATGAGCCCGGCCACCGCCGCGGCGGCCAGCAGGGCCAGTTGGTTGGGGCCGAGGGTGGCGGAGTCCTTGAAGAGATGGATGTTCAGGGACAGAAGCCCGATCAAAAAGCCCAGGGGGACAAGGGAGAGGAAGAGTCCTGGTTGGCGTGGCTGGTTCATGGCCCTTCCTCCCGCAGCTTACTTGGTGGGCCGGATTTCGCCGGTCTTCAGTTTGGCCGTGTACTCCACCAGTTGCTGCTTCACCTTGGGCAAGAGCAGGTAACAGGCCAGCATGTTGGGCAGGGCCAGCAGACCGTAGACCGCGTCGGAGACGTTCAGCACGATGTTGAGCTGGGCGATGGCGCCCACGAAAATGAAGCCGATGAAGACGTAGCGGTAGGCCGGGATCCACTTCTCCCCGAAGATGAAGGTGATGCCCTGCTCGCCGTAGTAGCTCCAGGAAATGAGTGTGGAGAAGGCGAAGAGGGTTACGGTGGAGGTGACGATCCAGCGTCCGGCTGGGCCCATGACCGTCTCAAAGGCGTAGGCCGTCATCTCGGAGCCGGCCTGAACACCTTCGGCGTGCCAGGCGCCGGTGAGGAGCAGGGCCACGGCGGTGATGGAGCACACCACGATGGTGTCGATGAAGGGCTCCAAGAGCGCCACGATGCCTTCCTGGATGGGGGTGGACTTGGCCGCGGAGTGGGCCATGGCGGCCGAACCCATGCCTGCCTCGTTGGAGAAGGTGGCCCGGCGGATCCCCATGATGAGCACGTCTTTGAAGGCGGCTCCGGCAAAGCCCCCCACGGCGGCGGTACCGGCGAAGGCGCCGGAGAAGATCAGGGAGAACATTTCCGGAATTTGGTCAAAGCGGGAGACGATGATGATGATGGCGCCCACCAGATACAGGCCCACCATGGCGGGGACCATTTTCTCCGTGACCTTGCCGATGCGCTTGATGCCGCCCACCAGGATGAGGAAGGCGCCGGCGCAGAAGACCAGGCCCGAAACCCACTCGGGGATCCCGGCGGAGGTCTTGATCACGGCCGCCATCTGGTTGGCCTGGAACATGTTGCCCGCCCCGAAGGAGGAGAGGACGGTGAAGAAGGCGTAGAGCCAGGCGATGGGGTAGAAGTTCTTGGAGAGGGCGTTCTTGATCACGAACATGGGGCCGCCGTGGACGGTGCCCTTGTCAGTCACGTCCCGGTAGCTCAAGGAGAGCGTCACCTCGGTGAACTTGGTGCACATGCCGATGAAGCCGGCCACCCACAGCCAGAAGACGGCGCCGGGGCCGCCTAGGGAGATGGCCACGGCCACCCCCGCGATGTTGCCCAAGCCCACGGTGGCCGAGAGGGCGGCGGTGAGGGCCTGGAAGTGGGAGATTTCGCCTTTGTCCTCGGGTTTGTCGTATTTGCCGAAGATGACGTCGATGGCGTGCTTGAAGAAACGAAGCTGCGGGAAGCCGAAATAGACG
The DNA here is from genome assembly GCA_964399165.1 of uncultured Bacteriovoracaceae bacterium. Classification (GTDB taxonomy): domain Bacteria; phylum Bdellovibrionota; class Bacteriovoracia; order Bacteriovoracales; family Bacteriovoracaceae; genus UBA6144. The sequence continues at coordinate 8,191 of CAYNPO010000021.1, forward strand.
GTGAAGAGGATGCCGGAGCCAACCAGCAGTACCACCAGGGGGACGCCCCAGACCAGGCCCACGAAATCGCCCGTCAGTTTTTCCAACGTTGCCAGCATGCTCACTCCTTCAAGGGTGTTGATAGGATAAGCAGAGCACGGAAAAACGGGCTCCGTAAATCAAGTTCTTCGCGGGGCCTTCCATCCCTGGGAAGCACCAAAATTTTGACGCTAGGAGTGGGGGCTGATCTCCCCACGGCTTAGCTTCTCGCGGTAAAGGGTGAGCTCCTGCTTCACTTGCGGCAACAGGAAGTAGCAGGCGATCAGGTTGGGGATCGCCAAAAGACCATAGACGGCGTCCGAGAGGTTCAGCACCAGCCCCAATTGGGCCACCGCTCCCAGGAAAATGAAGGCGATGAAGACCCAGCGGTACCAGGGGATGTAGCGCTCCCCGAACACGAAGGTCACGCCCTGCTCGCCGTAGTAGCTCCAGGATATGATGGTGGAGAAGGCGAACAACACGACTGTGGCAGTGACGATCCAGCGACCGGCGGGCCCCATGGCCGTCTCGAAGGCCAGCGCGGTGAGTTCGGAACCGGTGCTGCCCCCTTGGGCCCACACGCCGGTGGCCAGCAGCGCCAAGGCCGTGATGGAGCACACCACGATGGTGTCAATGAAGGGCTCCAAGAGAGCGACGACACCTTCTTGGATGGGGGTGGATTTCGCCGCGGAGTGGGCCATGGCGGCCGAGCCCATGCCGGCTTCATTGGAGAAGGTGGCCCGGCGGATGCCCAGGATCACCACTTCCTTGACCGCGACGCCGGCGAAGCCTCCCACGGCGGCGGTGCCGGTGAAGGCGTCGGTGAGGATTTGCGCGAAAATGCCCGGGACCATTTCATATCGTGAGACGAGGATGTAGAGGGCGCCGGCCAAGTAGACCGCCACCATGATGGGCACGAGCTTCTCCGTCACCTTGCCGATGCGCTTGATGCCCCCCACCAGGATCAGCCAGGCGCCCACGGCAAACACCAGGCCCGAAAGCCAAGTGGGGACGGCGAGGGTGGCGTGCAGGATCGACGCCATCTGGTTGGACTGGAACATGTTCCCCGCGCCAAAAGAGGAGAGGATCACGAAGAAGGCGTAGAGCCAGGCGAGGATTTTGAAGGGGCGGGCGGTGAAGGCGTTTTTAAGCACGAACATGGGGCCGCCGTGGACCGCGCCGCTCTCGCCCACCTGCCGGTACTTCAGCGAGAGGGTCACTTCCGTGAATTTGGTGCTCATGCCGATGAAGCCGGCCACCCACAGCCAGAAGACTGCCCCTGGTCCGCCGCTGGCGATGGCGATGGCCACGCCGGCGATGTTGCCTAACCCCACGGTGGCCGACAGGGCGGCGGTGAGGGCCTGGAAGTGGGAGATTTCCCCTTTCACGCCGGGTTTGTCGTATTTGCCGCGGACGATGTCGATGGCGTGCTTAAAAAGAGAGAGCTGGGGAAAGCCGAAGTAGCAGGCGAAGACTAGTCCGGAGCCCACCAGCAACACCACCAAGGGCACGCCCCACACCAGGCCCACGAGTTCTCCCGAAAGGACTTCTAGTTGTTGCAGCATGTCGCCTCCCTGGTGATTAAAAAATCTTCATATCGACCAGGGGAGCAGCTGTCTAGAAATAGAGGAAAAATTTTCGGCGCATCGCAGAGGCGATGGTTGGCTCAGCGATACAAGCAGCTGGCCTCGAAGCGGCCCCGATACTCGTCCTGGTTCGGCCGCATGATGGCGTCGTACTCGGCGCGGGAGCCATGCTTTTCTACCCAAACCCGAAGCTTGTCCGTGCCGTTGATCAGGTCGATGGGCATGCGGTCGTACTCGTACTCGTAGGGGGGCTGCTTCCACTTGAATTCGCTCCCGAGCTCCCGGTGGAACTCGCGGCACAGGGTTTGGCACAGGCGCCAGGGCTCGAAGGCCTTGCGGTCGGTGACGTGGATTTGGTAGCCGCCGCAGGGGATGCCTTGGTGTTTCTGGAAGGTGGGGAGGAAGACTAAGGGGCGCAGGACCTGGCCACGCAGCTCTTCCTGCTCCAGAACCTTCTTGAGTTTATCGTGGAAGCTGAACGCTTCGATTTTGGGGTGGCCGATGATTTCGAGGCTGCGGGTGGTGCCGCGACCCTCGGAAATGTTGGTGCCTTCGTACAGGACTGTGCCCACGAAGGTGTAGGCGGCCTCAACGGTGGCGAGGTTGGGGGAGGGGAGCACCCAAGGAAGGCCCGTGGCCTCGTAGGACATCTCGCGCTTCCAGCCCTGCATGGGAATGACCTCGAGGTTGCAGTCTTTCCCGCCCCAATACTTTTTGTGCATCATCGCGACCTCGCCCATGGTGAGGCCATGGCGCACGGGGAGGGGATGGCGGCCCACGAAGCTGGTGAAGCCCTCCTCCAGGATGTTGCCTTCCAGGGTCACGCCGTCGATGGGATTGGGCCGGTCGAGGATCACCACTTGCACGCCGGCCTTCTGGCACGCCTCCATCATGTAGGTCATGGTGTAGATGTAGGTGTAGATGCGGGTGCCCACGTCCTGGAGGTCCACGAAGACGTGGTCCAGGCCCTGGAGCATTTCGGGGGTGGGGATGCGGGTTTCAGAGTAGAGGGAGTAGACCTGGAGCTTGAAATAAGGGTGGATGGCGTGCTTGGACTCCACCATGTTGTCCTGCACGTCGGTGACGAAGCCGTGCTGGGGGCCGAAGACCTTGGTGAGGCGGTCGCCGAAGACGCGCTTGAGGGCGATGAGGCCGTGCTCGATTTCGTTGGTCACCGAGGCCGCGTGGCAGAGGTAGCCGATCTTGCCCGGGAATTTTTTTTGGAGGGCGGGGTCTTCGAGCAGGCGTTGCAGACCGGTCAGAACTTTGGCCTTCATGGGGCGTCCCTTGTTAGAATGGGGACATCTTATCCTTTTCGCGGGAAACACGTCCATGGGACACGTGGCGGCTTTGGGATTGCTGGGAGCGTGTTTTTTCGTGGCGGGCTTTGCCACCGGGCTCAACGACCTCTTGGTCCCACGATTCAAAGAACTCTTCTCTTTGGACCATGCCCGGGCCGGACTGGTGCCGGCGAGTTTCTTCGGCGGGTATTTTTGTTTCGCTCCCTGGGCGGGACGATTCTCCGCTCGGCGGGGGGCCCCGGCGGGTTTCGCGGCGGGGACTGCCGTCATGGCGGCGGGCTGTGGCCTGTTTCTGGTGGGACTGTGGCTTTTCTCCTACCCCCTGTGTTTGGCGGCGCTGTGCTGTCTGGCGGGAGGGATGTCGTTTCTGCTGGTGAGTGGAAATCCTTATGCCACCGGGCTCGGAGATCCCGTGGCGGCTTCCCGGCGTTTGACCTTGCTGGTGGGGTTCACGCCCTTGGGAACGGCCTGCGCTGGGCCCCTGGCCGGGGCCGTCCTGTTTTCTCCCGGCCAGCAGGGAGTGCTCACTCTCATGCTCCCTTATGCCGTGCTGGCGGGACTCTTCGTCCTGCTGTTCTTTGTGGTCCGCACGGCCCGCTGGCCCGCCTCCCTGGCCACCGGGGGAGAGGCGCCCGGTGAGTCCCGCTGGTGGCGCCACGCCCAGTTGCGTTGGGGTGTGCCCACCATGTTCGCCTATGTGGGAGGGGAAGTGGCCATCGGAAGCTACCTGGTGGGGGCGGCGGGGCTGGAGCGTTTCGGAGCTGTGAGCGCCGTGGGAGCGACGAAGCTTGTCGGCCTTTACTGGGGAGGTGCCATGGTGGGCCGCTTCGTGGGGCCCTGGTACATGAAACGTCTGGGGACGGAGAGGGTCTTCACGCTCCACGTGCTCGGGGCCTTGGTGTGTCTGGGGATTTTCCTCTCGGGGACGGGGGTCAGCGCTTTGGCCTGTCTGGTGGCGGTGGGCTACTGCAACTCCGTGCTGTATCCGACCATCTTCGCCCTCTCCTTGGAGGGGACGGGCAGGGACGCTCCTGCGGGCTCCGCCGCCCTTTGCATGTCCCTGGTGGGAGGGGCCCTGGTGCCGCTGCTGCAGGGCCTGGTGGCGGACCACATGGGCCTGGCCCTGTCCTTTATCGTTCCGCTGGCCTGCTACCTCCAGTTGTTGGCGTTCGCCGGCTTTGTGGCCAAGCGCCATCGGATGGATAGGGTGCTTTAGCGAAAATAAAATGCGCTAGGGCCTTTCCCGGGTATCCGAGAAAACCCGATTGTTCCTGGCGGTCATGCGACGGAGACATTTTTCCGATAGGCGGGACAGAGGAGTTTCCTTGTCCCGCCTACGCCTTTTCCTGCGCTCTTCCTGGATGACCGACACCCTGCCATTCCTGATGGTGTGGGTGGTGGACCGTGTGACCAAGATGGCGGCGGTGGACATGGAAGGCACCCACCACTTCGGGCCGTGGCTCTTGGAGACCCACTACAATCACGGCGTCATGCTCGGCGCCTTCGCCCACCTGCCCGCGTCCTTGCGTTTAGTGGGACTCTCCTGTGTCGGTGCCTTCGTACTGTGCTGCTACGTCTCTGTGCGCGCCTTGGCACCCCTGCATTCGGCCTGGCTCAAAATAGGGCCCGCGGTCCTCGTGGCGGGAATCATGGGCAACGTCGCCGACCGCATGATCGGCACAGGTGGCGTGGTGGATTTCCTCTCGTTGACGGTGGGCAGTTGGCGCTCGCCGGTGCTCAACCTCGCCGACCTTTTCCAATGGGTGGGCCATGGCATGATCGCGGTGGGGCTCTGGCGGGATTCCCGCCGACTGTGGCCCCGGCGGGAGCAGCGAGGACGTCTGTGGGTGGATGGGCCATTCCAGCGCCGCCACTGCGCCCTGCTGGTGGGCGCCGGCGGCGGCGTGGGCCTGGTGGCAGGGGTGCTGGGCTACGCCTTCCTCATGACCACCCTCGACGAACTCGGCACCACGCCTCAGCTGCGGGCCGCCTTCTTGGAATCCTACGTCCTCGCCGCGGCGGTCTCCCAGGCCTGCTTGATGGTGGCCTTGGCGGTGCTGGGGCTCTTCACCTCCCACCGTTTGGCGGGACCGGTTTACGCCCTCAAGCGTTTCCTGGGTGAGACCCTGGAGGGCAAGCGCGGCAAGCTGCGCTTGCGCGAGAAAGACGAGTTCCAGGAGCTCGCGCCTTTGGCCAACCGCGTGGAGGCAGAGCTGAACGAGGCCCGGGACATGGCCTACACCAACGCCGAGCGCGGTCGGAAAGCGGCTTAAAAACCCGCCCGGGCCGCTATACTGGGTGGGGGAGGCATCTATGAAAGCACGCGTGGCCATCGGCATCGACATCGGCGGGACCAATACCAAGCTGGGGCTGGTCACCAGCGACGGCACCCTGCGCGGGTTCAAGAGCTTCAAGACCCAGGACCCGCCGGATTTTCCTGGCTACTTCGTGCACTTGAAGCGCCACCTGACGGAGTTGTTGGAACTCAAGAAGACCACCTCCCTGGCCGAGCTGCCCCTCGCCGGCATTGGCGTGGGCGCCCCCAACGCCAACTGGAACACCGGCCACATCGAATCCCCCGTGAACCTGAAATGGGGCAAAGTGGACCTGGCCCACCAACTGGAGGCCGCCTTGGGCTTTCCGGTGGAGTTGGACAACGACGCCAACACCGCCGCCATCGGCGAAGGCCTCTTCGGCGTCGCCAAGGGCGTGCGCGATTTCGTGCTGGTCACGCTGGGCACCGGCGTGGGGACCGGCATCTTCGCGGAAGGCCATATCGTGCGCTCCCAAAACGGCAAGGCCGGGGAGGGCGGGCACATCGTGGTGGAGAAAGACGGAAGACTGTGTGGCTGTGGGGGCAAGGGGCACCTGGAGGCCTACGCTTCCTCCAAGGGCGTTGAACTCACCGCCCAGGAATTGTTCGGGCGCCATGTGTTGCCGGAGGAAGTTTCCAAGCTGCTTCAGCAAGGGGACGCCACCGCGGAGCAAGTGGTGGAGAGGACCGCTGAATGGCTGGGCCTGGGGCTTTCAACCATGGCGGCGGTGCTCAACCCCTCCCTGTTCGTGCTGGCCGGAGGGGTGTCCCAGTTGGCCGACGATTTCGACAAGCGCGTGCAGCACTGGCTGGACCACTATGCCTTCAAGGCCATCCGCCACGAGGCCCGGGTGCGGGTAACCTCCACGAACCAGGAAACTGGCTCCGTTTTGGGGGCGGCCGCCATGATTTTGCATCCCCGGGACCGGGTCTAAGTGCCCAGGCCCACGTCAGGGTGGGAGTTTAGTAAAAAAAGAGTAGGGGGGGACTTGATCGCCCTTAAAATTTGGGGACAGGAGACCCCATGAAAAAAACCCTCGTCCTTACCGTCTTCGGTGCCGCCTCCCTGGCGGGCCTCATGCTCTTCCAGAACGCCACCACGCCGTCGGTGCGCCCAGAGGCTTACGGGGCGGTGGGCGACGGCGTGGCCGACGACACAGAGGAGATTCAAAGGGCCCTGAATTCGGGGTCGCCGGTACGGCTCGGCACCAACAAGCGCTACCTCATTTCCAGACGCCTCGACCTGCGCCAGAACAGCATGCTCTACTCCGATGGTACCGCGACCATCGTGATGGGACCCGGTTTCACCAACACCGACATGAACGCCCGTAAAGGGGTGCGCACGGTGGGCATCGGTGGCTACAACGTCTCAGGCATCCGGCTGCAGAATTTCAAGATCACCACCCAGGGTCGACTCGACCACGCCTACCTCAAGGCGGTCTACCTGCAGAACACCACCGCTCCGCTGGTCGAGGGCCTCGACATCAGCGGCTTCGGCGTGGGCGGCGGTATCATCACCGTGGAGTCCGCCACCGGCGGCACCATCCGCAACAACCACATCCACGACTGCACCACCAACGCCGCCGTGTGGGATCCCGCCAGGGGCATGCCCCAGATCACCGGCATCGAGGTGGACAACGACCGTTACGGCGGGACGCCCTCCACCAACCTGCGCATCACCGGCAACCGCATCCACCGGCTCATCCCCGGCCCCGCCTTCCTGGCGAGATATGGCTACCAAACCGACGGGATTAACATCGCCCACCACACTTCCCGGGGCCATCGCATCGAAAACAACCAAGTGAGCCTGGTGGGCGAGGGCATCGACCACTTTGGGGCCGAGGCCGTGATCCGAGGCAACACCTTCACGGACCTCTCCGCTTTCGGCATCAAGCTGATCCACGGCGCGCAAAACAACCTGGTCGAAAACAACACCGTGTCGCAGGCGGGCTACGCCGGCGTGGTCCTTTGGTCCATGGACTTGAACGTGAGTGGCAACGTCATCCGCGCCAACAACATCTCCCGGGTGGGCCAGACCTCCCTGCCAATCCCCCAGGCCTATGACCGGGACCGCGTCGCTGGGGTGGTCCTAGTGGACGGTGAGCCCAATGCCGGGGGCGAGCTCTTCGGCAACCGGGTGGAAATGAACACCATCACCGCCGGACAGCAAATGGCCCTGGCCCTCCTGTGCACCCGCGGCCGCGACAACTCCTTTGTCGGTAACGCCGCCAGCGAATGGCGCCTGGCCTACGCCAGAAACGAGTGCACCAACACCCTGGTGCGCGCCTCCGCCGGCGGGCTCACCTCCATCCTCGCCACGGTGGTGGATAACGCCTCCGCCCCGCGCATGGTGGAATCCATCGTGCCTTTCGGCCGCGAGCTGCGTGACGCCACCAACGAGTGGGAAACCTCCGTACCCGCCTACTACCCTGGGGGCGAGCGCACTGTGAACGTGCGCGCCGCCGCCCGCACGCCCAGCGCGGGTTTTGGGAAGAACTACCGCCTCACCTTGCGTAAAAACGGCGTGGCCGTCCACAGCGTGACCAAGACCCAACAAGAGCGCATCGGGGACTTCCAAGTGGTGTTGGAGCACCGGCTGCGGGTGCTGAGAGGCGACCGGTTGGAGGTGTGGCTGTGGCACAACGACGACACCGCGGTGCCCTTGGCCCCGGCATCCAGCACTTGGAACTTCTTGACGGTGGACGAGGTGCCCTAGGGCCAACTGGCCTGACTTGAGCACTTCCACCACGGCAACAATGTCGGATTGGTCGATGTCGGCGCTGGCCATCTGTGGGGCTTTCATGCGGCTTCCTTTGTGCCCGTGAACCGGGGCATGGAGAGTCCGCAGGACAAGCCCGAGCGTTTTGGTGCGATTGGCGGATAGTAGGCTAATTCATCGGGGTCAAGCTCCGATAGTCCTCATGAGTCTGCCTCATTTTTTGTTGTTTTCTCTGCTCCTTGTCGCTCCCTTGGCCCATGGAACCTCAGGGCTTTGGATCAAGGTAAAGGGCGCGTCCACCACGCCTCAGGGCCAGGAGTTGTTTCGGAAAGCGGCTGAGCACGGTTTGGTGAGAGACCGTTTCTTTCCGCGGCTGCGGATCCAGCGTTTCAGATTTGCTGCTCCTGTGGCACCGATCACCGCCGCTCGGGTATGTCGCGAACTCACCCGGGTGCCAGAATAGAAGGTGTCATGGCCCGCAACCGCGGCAGCCTGGAGCAGGATCTCCTTTACTCCTATTTCTCCCAGGAACACTCGGTGGCAAGAGGTGATCTCTTGTTAGGGTTGCTAGACCAGCGGGGAGGAGCGCTTCAGGAAAGTCTCATGGAGGACGTCATGATCGCCCCATACTGGACTGACCATCCCGACGAGTTCCTGCGTATTGCCCGGCACCCCTCAGTGAACCGCGCGGCGGTGCTTACCCTGCTGGAATCCTTACCTCATTGGGTTGAGCATCCCCAGTTGGCCCTGCAATTGCGGGAATCGTTGGTTAGGGATCCCGTCGGCGGCCGTTAACGCCACTTCAATCCCAACGCCCCTGCAACGCCTCCAGCTTCGCTTGGTCTGCGGGTGCCTGACCCCCACGTAGACGGCGGAGTTGTCCACGTATAGGCGGCTGGTGGTGGCGAGGTCGGGGCCGAACTAGTGTGAGGAAGTTCTTAACGCTTTTCGCCGCGGGCCTAAGGGGATGAAATAACGGTAGGGGCAAGGCAAAAAAAGCCCGCTGATTTTGCACGCAAAAACCAATTAAGTCGGAATTGAAAAGCCATGTCTTTGCGCCGACCGCATGTTACCGTTTTTCCATGGATGCTTACCTCCAGCTTCTGCGGCGAGTGCAGTCCGAAGGTGTGCGCAAGGAAGACCGGACTGGCACGGGAACCCTTTCCGTTTTCGGCCACCAAATGCGCTTCAACCTCCGTGAAGGCTTTCCGTTGGTCACCACCAAGAAAGTCCACATGAAGAGCATCGTCCACGAGCTCCTGTGGTTTCTCATGGGGGACTCCAACATCCGTTACTTGAAAGAGAACGGCGTCTCCATCTGGGACGAGTGGGCCGACGCCGACGGGAACCTGGGGCCGGTCTACGGTGTGCAGTGGCGCTCCTGGAAGTGCCCGGACGGTCGCAGCGTGGACCAAATCAAGAACCTCATCGACAACATCAAGAAGAACCCCGATTCGCGCCGCCTGATCGTGAGCGCGTGGAACGTGGCCGACGTGGACAAGATGGCGCTGCCCCCTTGCCACACCTTCTTCCAGTTCTACGTGGCCGACGGGAAACTCTCTTGCCAGCTCTACCAGCGCTCGGCCGACATTTTCCTCGGCGTGCCCTTCAACATCGCTTCCTACGCCCTCCTCACGCACATGGTGGCCCAGGTCACCGGTCTCGAGGTAGGGGACTTCGTCCACACCATGGGGGATGCGCACCTGTACCTGAATCACCTTGAGCAGGCCCAACTGCAGCTCACGCGCCAGCCGCTCCCGCTGCCCACCCTGCGGCTCAACCCAGCCGTAAAAGACATTTTCGGCTTCAAGTACGAGGACATCTCACTCGAGAACTACCAGTCCCATTCCCCCATCAAAGCTCCCGTGGCGGTGTAACATGCGCATCTCAATGATTGTGGCCAAGGCCCAGAATGGCGTGATCGGCAAAGGGGGCAAACTCCCCTGGGCCCTCAAGGCCGACCTAGAATTCTTCAAGAAGACCACCATGGGCCACCACTTGCTGATGGGGCGCAAGACCTTCGAGTCCCTGGGCAAGCCCCTGCCCGGGCGCATGCACCTGGTGGTCTCCAACGATCCCAAGGCCGCCACCGACCAAGTGCTGTGGTTCAATTCCCTCTTCCGCGCCATCAAGCACGCCGAGCGCCAGGGCGAAAAAGAACTCTTCATCATCGGCGGCGCGCAGATCTACAAGGCCTCGCTCTCCCTGGTGGACCGCCTCTACCTGACTGAGGTGCAGGCCGAGGTGGACGGGGACACCACCATCCCGCCCCTGTCCCAGAAAAACTGGAACGTAGTGAGCGAACAAGCGCACGCAGCGGACAAGGACAACCAGTATCCTTTCGTCATCCGTGTGCTGGACCGGAAAAAGTTTTGAGCATGCGCCTGCTCACTCTGTCTCTGTTGCTCTCTCTGCCCGCTTTCGCCCAAATCGAGGGGCGCTGGTATACCGAGGACAAGTCCGGGATCATCGAGGTCAGCCAGCGGGACGGGAAGTTCTTCGGCAAGATCGTGGGCGGCAAGAAGCGCGGTGACGGACTGGACCGCAAGAACCCGGATCCCGCGGAACGCGAGAAACCCACCTTGGGCAAGGAGATCCTCAAAAATCTCGAGGCCGACGGAGAGGGGGAGTTCTCCGGTGGTTCCATCTACGACCCCGATTCCGGGAACACTTACCAGGCCAAGGCGGAATTGAAAGGCAACACTCTCAGGATCCGTGGCTTCGTGGGCGTGTCGCTCTTCGGCCGCACCACCGAGTGGACGCGCGTGCCGCAAGCTCAAAATCCTTAAGCGCGCTTCAAGAACACCCTAATGGGCGTGATTTGGCCCTCGCCTCACGGCCTCGGGCGTCGCCACACACCGGCCTTCGCGTGTTACAACACTGTGAAAAGGAGGCGTCATGGCCATTTGGGAACGCTGGGATGGACATTGGGAATGGTCGTGGCCCGTGCTCTTGGCCTGCGCCGCCTTGGCTGCGGCCCTGCTCAAGTTGCTGCTCAAAGGCCTGAGCGTTCCCCTGCGTAAGGTGGCCCAGCGCTCCAGCTCCATCTGGGACGACGTGCTGGTGGACCTGGTGGACGGCCTGAAATACTCGGTGGTCTTCGTGTGGGCCCTGGCGCTGCTTTCCCCTAATCTCGACGTCTCTGACTCCACCAAGCGCGTCTTGGTGGTCGCCATGGTCGCCGCCACCATCTTCCAGATCGGTCTGTGGGGGCTGCACGTCATCCGCAGCTGGCGCAACGCCATCCTGAATAAGCTCCTGCGCTCCGATCCTTCCGCGGCCTCCGCCATGGGGCTGGTGTCCATCTCGCTGCAGGCCCTTTTCCTCACCACCTTGGTGCTCATCGGCCTGAGCAATCTGGGAGTGGACATCGGTGCCTTGCTGGCGGGACTGGGCGTGGGGGGCATCGCGGTGGCGCTGGCCGCCCAGAACGTCTTGGGGGATTTGTTCGCCTCCCTTTCCATCGTTTTGGACAAGCCTTTCATCGTGGGCGATTTCATTGCCTCCGGCAGCGAGCTCGGAACCGTGGAGCATATCGGGATTAAGACCACACGGTTGCGCAGCCTTTCCGGGGAAGAACTGGTGTTCTCCAACAAGGACCTGCTGGAGAGTCGTCTGCGCAACTACAAGCGCATGCGCGAGAGGCGGGTGGTGCAGAAATTCGGCGTGGTCTACGCCACTCCCGCCGGCGTGCTCGAGCGGATTCCAACATGGGTGAAGGAGATCGTGGAGGCCCAGAAGGGCACGCGCTTTGACCGCTGCCATCTGGCGGCCTATGGCGCCTATTCCCTGGATTTCGAGTTCGTCTTCTGGGTGGAGGACGCTGAGTACAACGTCTACATGGACGCCCAACAGGCTATCCTCTTGGCGATCATCCGCAAGTTCGGGACGGAGGGCGTCGCCTTCGCTTTCCCCACCCAGAGCCTGATCCTCGAGCACGCCCAACCCGCGGGAGCCCCCGCTTGAGCGCCCTGGATTTTGCGGTTATCGCTGGCTTCATCATCTACTCCCTGGCCTCCGGCCTGCGCGCCCGGGCCCAGGCTTCCCAGAACCTGGAAGAGTATTTTCTCGCGGGCCGCTCGGTGCCTGGGTGGAAGGCGGGCCTGAGCATGGCCGCCACCCAGTTCGCCGCGGACACGCCCTTGCTCGTCATGGGCATCATCGCCACCGCGGGGATCTTCGGGCTGTGGCAACTGTGGATCTATGGTCTGTCGTTCCTGCTGATTGGTCATTTGCTCGGACCTCAGTGGCGCAGGGCCCGCTTGGTGACGGACGCGGAGCTATCCGAGCTGCGCTACGCCGGGGGCCCCGCGCTGTTTCTGCGGGGTTTTAAGGCGGTTTACTTCGGCACGGTCTTCAACTGCGCGGTACTGGCCATGGTCCTCCTGGCCGCGACCCGCATCGCCGAACCTTTCCTGCCCTGGGAGGCGTGGCTGCCTGAACCCTTGTTCGCGGCCATCCGTGACTTAGTGGAGCAGTCGGGGTTAGTGCTGACCTTGGATCGCAGCGACCCCGTTTGGGCCCTGACCAAATCCACTTCGAACTTCATCTCCATCGGCTGCATCGTTGCCGTCACCACCACCTACTCCATGACCGGAGGTCTGCGCGGGGTGATCAACACCGACGTGATGCAGTTTTTCCTCATGATGGGGGCCACCGCCGTCTACGCCGTCATCGCGGTCTCGCGGGCGGGGGGCCTTGGGGCCGTCCACGAGCAGATCGCGGTTTTGGCCGAGCAGGGGAGGACAGCTCTGGCCGCCTCGGAAATCACCGCCTTCACGCCTTCCCGGGCCTATGGGGTGGGCCTACCGTTGTTGGCCGTCTTCGGGCTGCAGTGGTTGATCCAGATGAATTCGGATGGCACCGGCTATCTCGCCCAGCGGATCATGGCCTGTAAGAGCGACCGGGACGCTCGTTTCGCCACGGTGGTGTTCACCGTCGCGCAGGTGCTGTTGCGCAGCCTCCTGTGGGTTCCCCTGGGCCTGGCGCTGCTGGTGTTGTTCCCGCCGACCGGGGACGCCGGTAGCGAACTTTTCAAGGCCGAAAGGGAGATGACCTTCATCCGCGGCATGGTCGAACATCTGCCGGTAGGGGCGCTGGGTATCATGCTGACGGGCATGTTGGCGGCCCTGGCGTCGACTCTGGATACGCACCTGAACTGGGGGGCGGCCTATTGGACCAACGATCTGTACAAGCGCCTGCTGTGCGAGCGGGTCTTAAAGCGCAATCCGAATCCCCGCACCTTGGTGTGGGTGGCGCGCCTTTCGAACCTGTGCATCCTCGTCCTCTCCGTCTGGGCCATGAAGAACCTGACTTCCATCCAGCGGGCCTGGCAAATCAGTCTCCTGTTGGGGGCCGGCATGGGGATTCCCCTGTTACTGCGCTGGTTTTGGTGGCGCATGAACTCATGGGGCGAGATCGCCGCCATCGCGGTGTCCGCGGCCGGGGCCCCCGTGGCCCTGTGGCTTTTTACACCCGAGCAGACCGCCCACGCCCTGCTGTTCATGGCGGGGCTTTCGGGCTTGGCCTGCGTGGGAGCATGCTGGGTTATGGGCCCGGAGCCTGAGGCGGTCTTGCGGGCGTTTTACGAGCGGGTCAAGCCAGTGGGATTTTGGGGACCCTATGCCGAGGGCGGTGAGGGCGACGGACGGAGACTTTTCTATCAAGGTCTCGGGAGCACCTTGGGCATGGCCTTCGCCATCTTCTCACTTCTCACTGGCATCGGCTCTGCCCTGGCGGGGAGTGAGCCGCCCACCTGGTTCCCCTACACGTGGGCGTGGCGTCTCGGGCTGGTGTCCCTTGCCCTGGTCATCCTCTGGCGCCGCAAATTCGCGGCCCGTTCCATCCAAGTCTAAGACGCGGGCATCTCCCGTGCTTTTCTTGGAAGGGCAACGGCCCTAGAACCACCAGCTGGTGTTGGTCTCGGTGGTGTCGCTGCCGGTCTCGTCCATGGGAACTCCTTGGGATGCTTGGCCATATACACCAAGAGCGCTTGCCGCAGAAGAACCTCTGTAACCTTTATAAACTGCCCTACTACGCTGGTGATGACCCTCCCTGGGGGCAGCTTCCAATTTCTTCCCTTGAGAAGGGTTTTTTTTCCTTTCCCAGTCCTCATACCACGGGCTCCCCCGGGGTTAGACCCCCTCCACCTAGGCTGGCCTTTTGAACGGATCCCGGCATGCTGGCCCCCTGCCCTCACGCATCTTGCCCCAACTTTGCAACTAAGGATTCCGTGGTCCGGGATGGACGCTTCTACCGCCGCTGCGAGGCGCGCTATATCCAGCGCTTCCGTTGCCGCGGTTGCGGCAAACGCTTCTCCCACGCCACCGGTACCCTGGAGTTCAATCAACGTAAAAGGCGCGAGAATGCCATCCTGCGAGAGTTACTGTGTGCCAGCGTCTCGATGCGAAGGAGCGCGCGTATCCTGGGTATTCACCGAGTCACGGTGCAAAGAAAGCTCGCCTACCTCGCCAAAAGGGCGCGGCTATCGCACAATGCCTTTCTCTCCTCACTGCGAGGCACGGTCACGCATCTGCAGTTCGACGATTTGATCACGAGCGAACACACCAAGCTCAAACCCCTCACCGTGTCCCTCGCCGTCGACGGCAAGCGGCGCTACATTCTGGGCGCGCAGGTGGAGCCCATCGGGGCCTTCGGGCACCTCGCCGTTCTCTCGCGCAAAAAGTACGGCCGTCGGCCCCACCGCCACCTGAGGGGGCTGCAACTACTCTTCGAGCGCATTTCCCCGTCAGTCGCCGGCAATGCACTTGTTCAGTCTGACGAGCACAAGACTTATCCACTTGTCGTTGCGCAGTTCTTGCCCGGGAGGGAGCATCGCCGCCACAAGGGAGGGCGGGGGGCGGTTGTCGGTCAGGGCGAACTCAAGAAACTCAAATACGATCCGCTCTTCATCCTTAACCACAGCTGCGCCCTCTTGCGCGCCAACATCAATCGTCTAGTGCGCAGGACGTGGTGCACGACCAAGCGTCCGGAGAGGTTGCAGCAGCACCTAGACGTTTTCATCGACTACTACAACCAGTCCTATCTTTGATGCCCGATGTGCAGATCAACGGCACATGGCGATATATCACCACGCAAGTAGACCAGTTTAAAAAAACTACAGGCGCTTGAGGAGGTCGCTCAATTTGCGTTTGCCCAGGTACGAGCGCGTGGCCTCTTCCATGCCACCCACCACCTCGCCGAAGATGTCGCCCATGGCACAGCTGACCTTGCAGGCCTTGGTGGCGGGCTTGTCGGGGCAGCGGGCGAGGGGCTTCTCGGCCGTGGCCACGGCGTAGATCTCGTCCAGCCGGATGTCCTGGGCGGGGCGCCCTAACTTCATGCCCCCGTTCTTGCCGCGAAAGCTCTGCACCAGGCCCGCCTCAACCAGACGGGAAGTGAGTTTCCTCACGAAAGTCGGGTTGGTCTTCAGAACATGGGCCAAAAGCTGGGAATTGGTGAGCTCTTCCCCGTGCGCCGCCAGGGTAAGCATGATTTGCAGGGAAACACTGAAGCGGGTGTCCACCATAAGCCAATGATAACACGGCAAGCGCAATAATTGTAACTTTAATTATTGCATTTATCCCTGAGGGGTCATAATGTATCAGCAATGAATACCTTATGGAGAGGTGCCCGAGTGTTCAAGGGAACGGCGTGCAAAACCGTGATTCGGTGGTTCAAATCCATCCCTCTCCTCCAACTTTTCCCTCTCGGAGTCGTCTATGCAGCTGTCCCAACCCGCCCGCTTCGGCGCCCTCAACCTCAAAAACCGCGTGGTCATGGCCCCTTTGACCCGCGCCCGGGCCGGTGACGCCCGCGTTCCCAACGAACTCATGGCCGAGTACTACGGGCAGCGGGTCAGCGCGGGGCTGATCATTTCCGAGGCCACCTCGGTGACGGCCATGGGTGTAGGTTACGCCCGCACGCCGGGGATCTGGTCCGAAGAACAAGTGGAGGGGTGGAAGAAAGTCACCCGGGCGGTGCACGAGCGGGGCGGGCTCATCGTCCTCCAGCTGTGGCACGTGGGACGCATCTCCGACCCGATGTTTCTGGACGGGCAGCTGCCTGTGGCCCCTAGCGCTTTACGGCCAAAAGGCCACGTGAGCCTGGTGCGCCCCCAAAAGGAGTACGTGACTCCGCGGGCCCTGGAGACCTCCGAGATCCCCGCCATCGTGGAGGCCTTCCGGAAAGGGGCCGAGAACGCAAAACGCGCCGGCTTTGACGGCGTGGAAATCCACGGCGCCAACGGTTACCTCATCGACCAATTCCTGCAGGACGGGACCAACAAACGCACTGACCAGTATGGCGGCTCGCTGGAGAACCGCGCCCGCCTGGCGCTGGAAATCACCGATGCCGTCATCGGCGTGTGGGGCGCCGACCGCGTGGGATACCACATCGCCCCCCGCGGAGACAGCCACGACATCAGCGACTCCGACCGGGAGCGCACCTTCACCTACCTGGCCACCGAACTCGGCAAGCGGGGCCTCGCCTTCCTGTGCGCCCGCGAGTACGAGGGCCGCGACTCACTGGGGCCCAAACTCAAACGTGCGTTCGGGGGGGCGTTCATCGCCAACGAGAAATTCACCCGGGAGTCCGCCGAGGCGGCCATCGCCCGCGGAGACGCGGACGCGGTGGCCTTTGGGCTGCCCGCCATCGCCAACCCGGACCTTTCGGTGCGGCTCTTGGAGAACCTGCCGCTGTCGGCGGTGAATTTCGACACCCTCTACGCCCCGGGCGCGCAGGGCTACACCGACTACCCGACGATGCTGTGAACGAGCAACCAGGGGCCTGAACGGCTGGATGCGGTCTCGGCGGCCTTGGCTCTACTTTTGGCAGCGGGGACAGTGGTAAGTCCCCCGCTGGGCCAGAACCGTTTTCTTCACCGGCGTGACCTTGCACAGCTGGCAGGTCTTCTGCCAGAAGACCACCAGGTTCGACACCCCCATGCCGCGCTCCCCGCTGGTGTCCCGGTAGCCGCCCTGGAAGGTGGTGCCGCCACTTTGGATGGCCCCGGAGATGACCAGCCGGATGGCGGCGTAGATCTTGGGGTATTCGTCGGCCCTGATTTTGTCGCAGCGGCGGGTGGGCCGGATGCCGGCGTGGGCGCAGATCTCGTTGGCGATGTAGTTGCCGGAACCCGCGAAGAGCTTCTGGTCCAAGAGCGCCACTTTGAGAGCGCGCTCCGGATAACGGCGGATGGCCTCGGCCATGAACTCGGGCGTGAATTGGGGCGAGGCCAAGTCGGGGCCCAACTCGTCCAACTTAATTTGGGCGCTTCTGGGGTCCAGGTGGTAGAGGTGCCCGAAACGGCGGGGGTCGTTGTAGGTGAGGAAGCGCTTGCCCGCGGGCGTGAGACCTTCGAGGATCAGGTGGGAGTGCTTCTCAGAGGGGAAGGCGTCCGTGACCAACCACGTGCCGGTCATGCCCAAGTGGGAGAGGAGATGGCTCCCGTCGTCCAGGAGGAAGTCGAGCATCTTGCCCTTTCGGCGGGCCTCGGTGAGGGTGCGGCCCTTGAGGGAGAGCGTGGTGTGGAGCACGTCTTTCTTGAGTTCGGGCGTGACGGAGCAAGTCTTCACTTCAAAGGGGAGAAGAGGGGAGAGTTGGGAGCGGATGGTTTCGACTTCGGGTAGTTCGGGCATGCAAAGTCCAAGTCACCCCTAAAAGTCAGTCCCTAGACTCTACGGACAATCCGACGACCACCGCTCCAGCTTGCGATGCGAGCGGATGTCCTCACGGGGCTTTCCCATGTATGTTTTATTCCCGGATACAGCCGAAACTAGCGGTGCCGTTCAGGTTTCGCACGGTGAGTGAGAAGTAGTCGGCCCTGCCCAGGTTCACACGCTCGCTCAGACGGGCCAAGAGGCCGTTGTCGCTGGGAACGGGGAAACCGTTCTCGTCCTTGATGTAGCACGGGGCGAAGTCCACAGTGACATTGCATATGCCGGTGTCGATCTGTGCGCCGCGGTTATTTTGGAGACGTAGGCGGAAATTGAACTCGGTGGTGGGGCCGGAGATCACGGCGCGGGTGGCGCCGCGGATGTTGCCCTCGGTGCGCTGGCAATTGAATTTGAACCCTTCACTGGCAAACGCTGACGAAGTAAAAACGCACATAGCGAGCATGAGTAGTTGTTTCATGAAGCCTCCGATGGCCCTGAGTACGCTGGCGACCATGAAAACGGCCAGGACACAGAATCAACGTGAAAAACTTTCATGGCCCTGGGCTTTCCGACAGGTGTGTCCCCTCGGGACACTTGATTCTGCCTCTAGGGGGCGGCCAGAGTGCTCCTGGCAGGAGTCACCCCAAGACCCGAATGATGAACTCGGCCGCCTTCATCCCCGAAAGCCAGGCCGCCCCGGCGTCGTGGGCCACCAGGGGATCAAAGCCGTCCCCGGCCAACGTGATCCGCGGGGAGAGGGAGTAGAAAAAAGTCGGAACTCCCTGGCGCACCCGGGCATAGCGCCACTTTTTGACGTCCAGGCCAGCGGTGGGGTGTCCCACCACGTCTTGGGCCATCTCCCGCAGCTCCTGGTCCGCGCGGTCAAAGTGCCTCTCGGACCAGTCTTCCGGCAGCGGAAGGCGCACGGGAACTCCCTCGACGGTGCCGATGAGGATGATCTGCTTGGTGTAAGTCACGGGGGGGAGCAGTTCCCCACCGCACAGCTCACGTGCTTGGGGAAGAGGGCAGGTCAGCAGCACGTGATCAAAGGCTTCCTGCCTCTCGGGGGTTTCCAGGATCCCTTCGAGCGCCACGCGGGCCACGCGACGGTTGAAGAAGGCCTGGAAGCGTGGGGCATGCTCTTCGAGACGGCGGCGCATGGCCTTGGGAAGAGCGGTGGCCGGGCCGTCAAAGGCGAAGTGCGACGCCATCTCCGCAGCGACGGGGTCTTCCAGCCGCACCCTCATCGCCCCATAGAACACCTCGGTGCCGTGGTTGACGTAGGTTTCGCCGTAGCGCCGCGTGGCCACGCGGCCGCCGACGGAAGGGGATTTTTCGAACAGCGAGACCTGGATGCCCGGTACCTCTAAAAGCGCCATGGACGCCCGCAGCCCACTGAGGCCTGCACCGACCACCGCCACTTTTTTCAAGCCAGCACCCCAAATCGGCGCGCGATGGCCCCGGTGCGGAAGGCGAAAATCCGGGCCACGTCCCGCTGGACCATGGCAAGCCTCGCGATCTCCCCCAGAGGGCCGAGGGGCATTCGGTAAACCACCCGGTCCGTCATGAGCGTGCCACCCTCCACTTCCTCGAAGCGGTGGGTGTGGTGCCAAAGGGAGTAAGGCCCCTTGAGCTGCTCGTCCGTGAAAGAGAGAGGTGGTTCCCAGCGAGAAATCAGCGTTCTCCAGGACAGGGGAAGTCCCTTGAGCCTCAGGTCATAATCGATCAGGGCCCCTTGGTGGATGCCGCCCTCGGGCAGTCGTTTGACGTGGAAGTTCAGCCAAGGAGGGGTGATCTCCTCTAGGTTGCGGGCCTGGGAGAAGAAGGCGAACACTTCATCCCGAAGACGCGGGATCCAGTGGCATGACTCGAAAACATGGGTTCCGCGCAGCTCCCCGTGGCACAGCAGGTCCCGTAGCGCCGAGGGGAGTTCCGCGTGCTGGAAGCTAAAGCCGTGCTCCAGCGCCTTACCCGCCGTCGCCCGCTGGGAGGCCAGCATCACCACCGACATTTCCCCGAAGAGCGCTTTGAGAAGGAAGGCCGGCGCCGGGAAAGGGGCCAGCATCCCCAGGGCCTGGGAGAGTCCGCGGGTGAAGCCAGCATTGTCGACCGCGCCGGGTGCCACGGCGTTGAAGGTTCCGGACATTTCTTCGTTTTCCAGCGCGTGGATGTAGAGACCCACCACGTCGTCCAGGTGGATCCAGCTCATCCATTGGCGGCCGTTGCCGACTTTCCCCCCCACGCCCATGCGGAAAGGCGTGAGCATTTTCTCCAGCGCCCCGCCTTGGGGCGCCAAAACAACTCCCAATCTTAGCACCACCAGTCGCGTGGCCGGGGGAAGTCCCTGATAGGCGCGCTCCCACTGCTGGCAGAGCTCGGCGAGAAACCCTTGCCCAGAGGCGGTGTTTTCATCCAGAACCTCATCCCCGCGGTCGCCATAGAATCCCACCGCCGAGGTGCCGACCACCACGCGAGGGCCGTCTGGACAAGCTTTGAGCGCCTGGATCAGCTCGGTGGTGCGCTCCACCCGCGACACCCGCAGGAGTTCCTTGACGTCCTTTCCCCAGCGACTTGCAGCGATGGGCTCACCCGCCAAGTGCACCAGGGCATGGGCCCCTGGAAGCGCACTGGCGGGGAAAGGCCTTCCCGGTGCCCATTCATGGAATTGGGCAGGAAGCCCTAAGTCGCGGCGGGCCTTTTCCGCGTTTCGGGTCACCACCCTGAGGCGGTGACCTCGCCTGAGCAATTCCAAGCACAGCTTGCGTCCCACCAGACCGGTGGCGCCGGTGACGACGATGGTCTTGCCCAAGATGCCTCCTTAGAAGCGTGAGGGAACCAGTCTCTCCACAGGGAAACCCAATTCGCGGGCCTGGGCCACGTAGCTCGCCATGACGTCTTCTGGCATGCTGGTGGTGCGGGACATGATCCACAGGGATTTACGATTGGCGCTGCCCACCATCACCCAGCGGTACTCAGGGTCCAGCGCGATCACGTTGTAGTCTCCGCGTACGCGAAAGAGACGGGTGAAGAAGCTGTTGAAAGTCACTTCCAGCTCGGCGTTGGTGGCGGCGTTGGTGACAACGGCCCGGCCGCGGATGGTTTGCTTGCCGCGGGCCTTCAGGCAGGTGTTGAGGACACTGATGGTCTGGGGATTGATCACGTCGTAGTCGGCGGTCTGGCCGCGGCAGTTGCGGGTGAAAAACTGGGGCAGGGAAGTGAGGGCGTACCATTTCCCCACGTAGCGTTCCACGTCCACGTAGTCGACGGTGGGAAGACCTGAGGACCCAGCGAAGGCCGTGACCGAAGTGAGGAGGAGGAGTAGTCCGAGGAGGTTTTTCATAGTAAGTCCTTGGTTAGGTTGTGATCATTTTGCACCCCATTTGCACGCGTAGTAAGGTGTTCAGATGGTGTGCAAAATGAGGCCTTCGAATAGAGGTAAACCATGAAAACCATGAACACCAAGGCCCTGGTCCGCCTGGTGGGGATTAACGAAAATACCCTTAAGGCATGGGAGCGGCGTTACAAGGCCGTGGCGCCCACTCGGGATGAGGAAGGGCACCGCCAATACTCGCCCAAGGACGTGGAGCGCATCCGGCTGCTGCTGGCCCTGGTGCGCGAAGGGCACGCCATCCGCAAGCTGGCGGAGCTGTCCAACAAGGCCCTCAAGGCCATGCTGGCCAACAGCCTCGCTCCCGAAACCCCGCGGCTGGCGCCCAAGCCGGCCCGTGCCCACGGGCCATTGGACGAAATGCTCCGGGCCCTCAAGCGCTTTGACCTGGAGAGGCTCAACTCCTTGCTCCACAAATCCCGATTCGACTTGAGCAACAAAGGCATCGTCATGAACCTGGTAAGGCCACTCTTGATGGAAGTGGGCAAGCTGGTCCACGCCGGGGAGTTCAGCGTGGCCCAGGAGCACCTGCTGTCCTCACTGCTGCGGGATTATCTGGGACAGCTCCACCAGTCCCTGACTCCCTACGACTTCTCTTCCCGCGCGGGTGCCAAGGCCATCGCCCTCACCACACGGGAAGGGGACAACCATGAGTTCGGCATCTTGATGTCGAGCATCCTGGCCAACCTCTACCGCTACCGCACGTACTACTTCGGGCCGAGCATGCCACTGACTGACTTGCAAGCGGCCTTGGAGCGGATCAAACCCGACTATCTGGTGCTGGGAATGACCGCCCTGCCCAAGGAAAAGGAAGCGGTGAGTGCCGCGGACTACGTGGCGGCCTTGGACGCGAGGTTGCCGCGGAAGGTGACGTTTTGCCTGGGAGGCGGGCCGGCCATGAACCTGGGAAGCGCTCGGAGCGAGCGTTTGGTGCTGCGTTTCTCGGAGCTCGAGGAGCTGGACCAGTTCCTCGCTGACAACGCGCCCTGAATGAGCGGCTGGCCTTGTCCAAGAGTTTTCCGCCCGCATTCCCTGATGACCGTCATGTCCACTCCCATCCCCGCGTGGAATCCTTCGATCATGGAGGTTCTTATGCCCAAACTTTTTTTGCTATCGGTTCTCATCATTACCGCGGCCAGGGCCGACGAACCGTCCAAAGACGTACGTGAGAAGATGGCCAAGTTGCACGTGGAAATGGCGGAGTGTCTTCGCTCCGAGACGCCGGTGGAGCAGTGCCGGGAGAGGATGCGAGCCGCCTGCCGTCAGGTTCCGGCCTTGCCATGTGGCCTCGGTGGGCGACGGGGTGGGCGAGGGCGCGGTCGCCCATGAAGGCCGCACTCGAATGGAAAGAGGGGATGAGCTTCGAGCTCGACAACCGCGGGATCAAGACTTTCACCGACGCGTTGCCTGACGCGGGAGGGGCCGACAAGGGCCCCACCCCCAAGGAATTGGTCATGAACGCCATGATGGGTTGCACCGCCATGGACGTGGTTTCTATCCTGCGCAAAATGCGCCAGAACTTCACCGCCTTCACCATGGAAAATGAAGTGGCGAAGACCCTTGAGCACCCGGTGCATTTCAAGACCGCGCTGCTCACCTTCCGCTTAGTGGGTGACGTGGTCCCGGACAAGCTGGTGAAAGCGGTCGAGTCATCCTTGGGCAAGTACTGCGGAGTGAACTACATGGTGTCGTTGTCCTGTGACATCCGCTATCGGGTTCTCCTCAACGACAGGGAAGTGGCTACGGGGAAAACCAGTTTCGACACCGGCGCCTAGCGTTCGACGGGGAAGCCCCGTGAGTTCCATTCCAGCATTCCTCCTGCCATGTTGCTGACATCGGTGAAACCCGCGGCCATCGCCTGCAGGGTGGCACGGCCGGACCTGGCCCCGGAACGGCAGATGAAAAGAATTTTGCTATGCTTGTCTTCGCGTTTGAGAAATTCCGTGAGTCCGCCCAGGGGCACCAGCAAGGCGTTCGCGATATGCCCGAGCTCGCCGTCGAATTCGTGGGGTTCACGCACGTCGATCAATTGATGCTCTCCCAGGCCAGCCGGGTCGTTCACTTCCAAGGTGGGAACCCCTTCCAGCATGTAATGACGGTTTTTCATGATTCCTCCTCAGCCGCGTCCCGCCCGCTGCGGTCGCGCAGGGGAGTTTTAAGATAGGCCACGCTATTGTCCTCCGGCGGCGGGAGTCGTCCACCATCCGCGTTCACCTGGATGCTGGGGAGGAGCAGGCGGGGGGCCTTGAGGGTTTTATCCCGTGCCTCCCGGAAGCTCACGAAGTCCTCCTCGCTGGTGCCCTCTTTCAGTTGCACGTTGAGGCGTTTGCTTTCCCCGATAGTGGTGGAAAAGCGCATTTCACGGCCGTTGGGGGAGTAGTCGTGCCCCACGAAGACCCGGGTCTGGTCGGGGAGGGTGTAGAGGTTGCGGGTGATGGAGCGGTGGAGGGCCTGGGCGCTGCCCTTGGGAAAGTCGCAGCGTCCGGTTCCGTAGTCCGGCATGAACAGCGCGTCCCCAGTGAACACGGCGTCCCCGACCAGAAAACTCATGCAGGCAGGTGTGTGGCCTGGCGTGGGAATGGCCTTCAACTTAAGGGAGCCAAAGGAAACCTCTTCGAAGTCTTTGAGCAGCCGGTCGAACTGGGAGCCGTCGGTTTTCATGTGGGTGCCGTTGAAGACGCCCTTGAACACCTCCTGAACCACCTTGATCTTCTCCCCGATGCCGGTGATGGCGTCGGGAAAATGGCGCTTCAGCAACTGGGAACTAGAAAGGTGGTCGGCGTGGGCGTGGGTTTCCAGAATGGCGCGCACCTTGAGGCCGTGGTGGCGAACGTGGGCCAACACCTCCAAGGCGCTGCGATCGGTCAGCTCCCCCGAGGCGGGGTCAAAGTCCAGCACGGGGTCGATGATGATCGCGTCCCGGGTGGCGGGGTCGCTCACCACGTAAGTCAGCGTGAACGTGTCCGGGTCGAAGAAGTGCTGGATATCCATGGAGCCTCCGCTTGGCTTTTCCTTAGTATCAATCATTCAATTGATTCATTGAATGACTTGTGTCATGATAAAGCATGGACAAGAAGTTACTCAAGCTCAAAGAAAGACAGCAAGGCATCATGGCCCAGATGGCCTCGATCATGGGATTTTTGGGCTCCCCCGTGCGGGTGCAACTGCTGCATTTTCTGTCCCAAGGGCCGCTGGGCGTCGACACCTTAGCGGATAAAACCGGTCAGAGCCTCGCCAACACCTCCATGCACCTGCGTAAGATGCTCGCGGCCGGGGTGGTGGACGTGCGCGCGGAAGGCAAGGGCCGAGTCTATTCCCTCCATCCCGCCGCCCAGGCCTTTTGGGAGGCCTGCCAGGATTTCACGCAAGAAGTGGATCCGGCCCTGCGCCTCCAGACCAGCGACCTTTATGAGGACCAGGAGTGGCACATGGACCTGAAGGAGACCCTGAAGATGGCGCGGCAAGGGAAAGTGGTCTTGTTGGATGCCCGTCCCGCCGACGAGGGTGGGCCTCCTTTGAAAGGCGTTCCAATGCAACGGCTGCCGGCCGGTGACATTTCTCGTTCACGGTCCAAGCTACCTAAGAATAAACCTGTACTGGTGTTCTGCCGCGGGCGGCTTTGCGCGCTCTCGGCCTTTGCCGTGGATGAGCTGCGCAAGCGCGGCCACCGGGCCTACCGGTTGAACCATTCGTGGTACGCGCTCGACCAGGCGTCGTGAAGGAGGTCCCATGCTTTCGGCCGTGTTTGGAGGAATGTTGATAGGGCTGGCCGCTGGCCTGTTCTGGGCCCTCAACGGGCGCGTGGCTGGCATCAGTGGCATCATCTCGGGTGCGCTCACTCCCAGGAAGGGGGATGCCTGGTGGAGGTGGGCCTTCGCGGGGGGCCTCTTCGCCGGCGGCGTGATCCTGACCTTCATCAGGCCACTGGCCTTCCCGGCCGATGCCGGACGCGTGACGTTGATGGACGCTGCAGTTGCGGGGCTCCTGGTGGGCTTCGGTACGGTGATGGGCGGTGGTTGTACCTCGGGGCACGGGGTGTGTGGTGTCTCGCGGCTTTCCCGGCGTTCGTTGGTGGCCACGGTGGTGTTCATCCTGGCCGGCATGCTGAGCGTGGGAGTCTTTAAAATTCTCAAGGGGGGCGTGCCATGAGAGAAATCGTGTCTTTCGCCGTGGGCCTTTTGTTCGCCCTCGGACTCGGTTTGGGTGGCATGACGAGGCCCGAGCTGGTCAAAGGCTTCTTGGATGTGTTCGGTGAGTGGCGGCCTGAATTGCTTGGGGTGATGGCGGGGGCGATTTCCGTCTATGCCCTGGTCTACCGGCTGGCCCTGCGGCGGCGAATTCCCGTGCTGGATGCGCAATTCCACCTTCCCACCAAGACGCTGGTCGACGGCCGACTCGTGGCGGGCGCCATCATCTTCGGCCTGGGCTGGGGGTGGGCGGGGATTTGCCCGGGACCAGGGATCGTGGCCCTGGCCAGCGGTGGGCCGAGCTTTTTGGTCTTCGTGGTCGCCATGCTCGCCGGTATGGCGCTGTTTAAGGCGGTCGAGAAAAGATTCCCGTGATCCAAGGAATCATCGGACTGGTGATCGGAGCGGTCATGGGACTTACCGGCGCCGGGGGCGCGTTGGTGGCAATCCCACTGTTCCGCCAGTTTTTGGGCATGGACCTCAAGCAGGCGTCCGTCTACTCGCTGGTCGCCGTGGTGCTGGCGGCCAGCACGAATTTCTTTCAACAGAGGAGCAGCGCCGATTACCGGCTGGGGCTGGAACTCGCTGGTGCGGCGGTCCTGGGGAGCCTTCTATCGCTGCCCTTGAAGGCCATTCTGCCAGAGAGCGCCTTAGGGGCCTTGCTCGCAGCGGTCTCGGTGTTCTCGGTCTACAGCGTATGGGCCCCACCGGCCCCCCGGGGCCTTGTCCCCGGCCAGCGACGTGCGTGGTACGCCACTGCACTCATCGGCCTCGCCCTCGGCGCGCTGACCACGCTCACTGGCCTAGGTGGGGGCGTGCTGATGCTGCCTGTCCTTCTGTCGTTTTACGGCAAAGCCTCCCAGCAGTCGGTAGCCACGGGGCTTTTGGCCGTGGGCCTCTCCTCGCTGGTTTCGTTCCTGCTTCAACTCGGTGGCGGTGCGGTGGTCCCGATGGGGAGAGGCGTTTTGGAACTACTGGCGGGAATGCTGGTGGCGGCCTACGCACTGAAGTTTCTCTTGAAAAGGCTCCCTGCGGCCCAGGCGGACGTGATCCGAAAAGGGGTTTTCACGGTGGTGGTGGGATACGCTTTGGTGCAAGTTTTCTGAGCTGTCCGCTGGGACGGATCTTGGGCATTGTCTGGAAAACCTAGGTAAGGGCAGATCGTTGAGGTCGGGAGCCTAGGGCCCCCGCTCCCAACCCCGAGTTTAGCGACGGACCCACTTCACGCTGGCGACCACGCCCCCGGGCAGCTCGCCCCGCAACTCCAGGTGGTCCTCGTCGCTCATCACCACGGAGCGCTGGAAGGCGCGGTTCAGGGAGGGATCGCTGAAGTTGCTGGCAAAATGCGTGGTCATGCCGTCGCGGTATTCGAAGCGCCCAGAGTAGAGCAGCACCTTGGAGGGATTGCTGGTGCAATTGAGAGCGGTGGACATGTAGCCCTGGGTGTACATGATCACGCCGTAGGCGCCTTCGCACCAAGGGGTCACTTGGCCTTGGCCGTCCGTCAGGGTGAAGCTGGCCAATTCCCACACGCCGTCCACCGGGCTGGTGGTGATGACCTCTTCAGGGATCTCGGTGACCACGATGTTGCGAAACTTAATTCCGCCTTGGGCGAACTGCAGGGCGATGGGGCCGGAGGCGAGCTGCCCGTCCCTCATCATGACGGTTTCGTGGCCGTCCAGGACAATGCGCAGGGAGGTGCCCCGGGCGATGACCTCGTAGGTGTGCCAAGCGCCGTCCTCGGTGACGAGCACCGCCTTGGGGGCCGCGTGGTGTGTGACGCCGCCCGTGCGGTACCTCTGGTCGGGGCGGGTGTCGAAGATGTTGGCCTCGTAGCAGTTGCGGTCGTTGAGGGCGGTGGCGCTGTTGCAGCGGAAGAAGACCCCGCTGTTGGTGCCAGGGGCGACCTGGAACTCGAGTTTCAGGTGGAAGTCCTCATAGGACTCCTTAGTGACCAGGAGACCATTCCCGGTGGTGGCCACCCAGGCGTTGTCCTGGAGTTCCCAGTTGGCGCTGCCCACCCGGTCGAACTCCGGGACCCGTTGGGGCGTGTGGGCCGAGGCCACGTTCATGCTCATCAGGGTAGCGAATCCAAAAGCCAGTTTTTTCATAAGTTCTCCATGTTGGGTCGAGGTAAGTCTCGTTGGAGGGAACCTATATAATTTCCAAAAAGGCGATAATCCTGTTTAAATGAAATGGATTATTTCCTATTGTGAAACAATGAAACTGGATGATTTGTCAGCCTACCGGGCCTTCCTGAGCGTAGCTATGCAAGGAAACTTTGCCAAGGCTTCGAAATCGCTGGGTATTCCGGTGTCCCAGGTGAGCAAGCGGGTTGCGAAGCTGGAAGAGCACCTGGGCGTGCGGCTCTTTCACCGCTCCACCCGGGCGGTGTCGCTGTCGGATGAGGGCGTGGCCCTGCTGCCGCGGGTGCGGGGAATTTTGGACGAGATTGATGGGCTCGAGGGCACGTTCAGTGCCCCGGGCGAGGTGTCGGGCGTGGTGAAGGTGACCAGCGTGTCCTTCATCGCCAACAATCTCCTCATCCCCCTCATCGAGGCCTTCCAGCGCAAGCACCCCAAGATCAAGATCGACCTCATGCTCACGGAGAAGATGGTCAATTTGATCGAACAGAACGTGGACCTGGCCATCCGGATCCAAACGCCCGCGGACACGGAGTTGATCTACCGGCGGCTGGCGCCCAACAAGCTGGTGTTTTGCGCTTCCCCGGGCTACGTCAAAAAGTATGGCCGCCCCAAGAACCCCGAGGATCTCAAGCATCACAAAATGCTTTTCCTGCGCTTGCACGAAGGCTGCGCGTGGGAGAAGAGCGCGCTTCAACTCAAGCAGTTCGCTTCCTGTAAGCGGGTGGAGAGTGACAGCGGCGCCTTCCTCACGGAGATGGCGCTGGCCGGGCAAGGCATCCTGGTGCGCTCCGTGTGGGACGTGCAGAAACACTTCCGGGACGGCCAGCTGGTGGAACTCCTGCAGGATCACCCCCTGGAGGTCTTCGGGCACATCCACGCGGTCATTCCCAGCAAGAAACTGTTGGCGCCGCGCTCGCGCCTGTTCTATGAGTTCGTGCTGGAGCAGGCGAAGACCTGGCGTAGGGAAGCATGACCACGTTGTACGAGAAACTCGGGGGCAAAGAAGGGATCGAGCGACTGGTGGACGAGTTCTACCGGATCATGGCCCAAGACCCCAGTTTCCGGGAAGTGCTGGCGACCCACGACGGACGGGACTTGAAGGAGTCCGGGGAAAAGCTCAAGGCCTTCATCTCCGGCTGGTCCGGCGGCCCCCCGGTCTACATGGAAACCTACGGCCACCCCCGGCTGCGCATGCGCCACTCGCCGTTCCGGATCACGGTGGTGGAGGCGCGGCAGTGGTTGGCGTGCATGGAGAAGGCGCTGGATGTGCTCCCCATGTCCCGTAAGGACCGGCACGAGTTGGGCCGGGCGCTGGTGGGGGTGGCCCAGATGCTGGTGAACGCCAAGTAATGCCTCTGGCGGACTCAGGTCACCGTGCGGACGTGCTTGAGGTATTTCCCCGACCACACCAGGACCGCCGTGACCAAGCACAAAGCGCTGTAGGCCAAATGCCGCAAGTAATGTTCTGGCTGCAACACCGCGCTGATCCGGGTGGCGGCGGCAACCACGAGCAGGCCCCCCACCACGTGCAAGACCCTCGAGTCCTCCAGGGCCTTGTCCTTGGGACCGTGGGATTGGATCACCCGGGTGGCCACCAACAGGCATAGGAAAACGACCCCGGTGATGAAGAAGGCGTGGCCAGCATGGATGACGCCGTCAGGCCAAACCACCCGCAGGAGGAAGCTTGCCACGATCAGCCAAGCGGCGATCCACAGCTGGATGGTCAGGGAGCTGCGCGTGCGAGGAAGGCGCCACAGCACCCAGTACGCCATGGCGACGTAGGCCACCACTCCCAGGCGGAGCAGGGCCCCCGGCCATTCCGGCAGGAGGTAGCTGCCCACGAAGGCGGCGATCAGCGTGAGAAACATGGAGGGGATGGTGGAGAGGATCGGGACGGGCCGCTCATACGCCGCGCGCTGGGCCCCTACAATCTCCACGTGGCCCAGTATGCCAGGGATGAGGCGGCTGCCCACACCCAGGATGATCGCCATAAGGGCCCCTTCGTAATGCAGGCGCGACCAGGCGTCTGAGGGGGCGAAGGCCTGGAGGCTAGCGGCGAGGACCCATAGGGCCAAGCCCACGAAGATGAAAACGAAACTGTAGGGAGGGTTCTCCTGCCGCTGGAAGATGCGGCGGAAGAGAAAAGCCAGCAGCACTAAGGGTTGCAGGGCCGAGACAGAGGAAGAGGCGGTCTCTCGCTCCTGGAGGGCGAGGAAGAGCCCCACGGGCGCCAAGACGCTAAACACCAGCACCTCGGGCAGCGTGGCGTGAATGGTCTTAGAAAAGCGCGGGACGGCCGTCATGAGAAAACCGCCGATAAAAGAGGCCGCGAAACCGCTGAGCATCAAATAGCGGTGGGTCAAAACCGGGTAGTCCCCGGGGGCCCAGAGCTGGGGTACCCACAGGAGGGAGCCGGCCAAAAGGTAAAGGATTCCTAACGGGAAGAGCAGGCGGAAAGGTTCATCCAGGATTTTTTTTAGCGCACGCTCCATGTAGCGTAGTATAGAGCAAAGACAAGGAGGCTCCATGATAAAGATCATGACCTGCATCGGGGCCCTGCTCCCGTCCCTGGCCCATGCCCACGTGAAATGGTTCAGCAACTACGATTTCCAGCAGCCGCCCTTGGAGCTGTCCCAAATCGCCACACCTGGGTTCTGGGCCCTGTTCGCCCTCTCCCTGGTCAGTTTGCCCCTCTTGGTGTTCACGGACAAGGCCTCCGAACGTTCGGCGGCCTATTTGCGCGTGGAGGCCTTCCTGGACCGCTACGCCGGCAGTGGCACGTTGATCATGCGGGTGGCGATGGGGGCGGTCCTCCTCATGTCCTGGCAAAACGACGCCTACATTGCCCCGGAACTCGCCATCCCGTCGCCCCTGTGGGGCTGGTTCCAATTCGCCTTGGCGCTGCTACTGCTTTTCAGGGAGACCACGCCGCTCACGGGTCTGGGCATGCTCTATCTCTACGGCAAGGGCATCGCCGCCCACGGCGTCTTCCACATGTTGGACTACGTGGTGTACCCCGCGGTGGGGCTCTTTCTCATTCTGAGTTCCCTCAAGCACGAGCGGCTGCGCAACCTGGAGTTGCCGGTGCTTTACGCTGGTCTGGGCTTTTCCCTGTGCTGGGTGGCCTTCGAGAAGATGGTCTATCCCTACTGGGGGCTGTCCGTGCTGGCCCAAGCCCCTGGGCTCACCATGGGCCTCTCGCAGGAGTTTTTCCTGCTCGCCTGCGCCTTCGTGGAGTTCACCTTGGGTTACCTCCTCATCATTTGCCTGCTCCACCGCCCTCTGGCGGTGGTGGTGACGCTGGTCTTCTTCATCACCACCAGCTTCTTCGGGAAGACGGAGGTGGTCGGGCATACCATTCTCCACGGCGCGCTCTTGGTGTTCATCGTGCGGGGCCCGGGCCAGTACTACCAGGCGCCCATCCGCTTCCACCGCTCGCCCGCCATGCGCTCCGCCTTCGCCATGGTGAACTTCGTGCTGCTCTTCGTGGTGCTGGTTTTCCCCTATGTGGGCATGGCCAAAAGGGCCCATGCCACTTCTATGGCTGAGCGGGCCGCCCAGGCGCATCCCACCTATGAGGTGCCCGCGGGAGTTCCCGCCCCTTCCCTGATGGTCCACGCCGCTCAGGATTCGCACGGGGGTTGGAACGTCCACTTGATGACGGAAAATTTCCGTTTCACCCCTGAGCGGGCGGGCGGCGCGGACGTACCTGGCGAGGGGCATGCGCACCTCTACGTCAACGGCAGGAAGATCGCGCGCATCTACGGTAACTGGTTCCACGTGAACCTGCCCAAAGGGGAGAGCCGCCTGCGGGTGACCCTGAACACCAACGGGCACAAGGACTACGCGGTGGGGGGCAGGGTCGTTGCGGACGAGACCGTCTTGAGCGAGGAGCGGGACACGGGGTTGCCTCACCTGCACTAGACGGCCAAGTGGGCCTGGAGCTGGGGGCGGATGTGGTCAGGGATGGGACGTGACTTCTGCGTCCCGTAGTCGAAGCACACGAGGAAGGACTTGCCCCGGCTGATGACCACGCCCTCCTGGAGCGCCTCATGGGCGAGCACGAAGGAAGCGTTGCCGATTTTCTCTACATGGCTGCGGATGGTGGTGTCCTTCTGGTAATAGCCCTGGGCCACGTAGTCCACTTCCACGCGGGCGAGGATCAGGTTCCACTTCTTCGGGTCCAGGTCGGGGATGAAGAACTCGAAGAACGGGCGGCGGGCCTCCTCGAACCAGGTCACGATGCAGGCGTTGTTGATGTGCCCGAGGGCGTCGGTGTCGTTGAAGCGGGGTTTGAGGGTGAATTCGAACATACTCACCCGTTGGGAGTGGTGAGCATATAGAGGGCGAAGCTCGCCAACCAGTGCTCGCCTTCGTAATGGCCGCTCGCCACGGCGGGGAGGGCGGCCTTGGAATGGTCTTGCGCCGCCGAGAAAAGGAGCTTTTGCTCTTTGCTGCCTTTGGGCAGGGCGGAGGCGATCTCCCGCATGCACCAGGCGCGGCTGAGGTTCAACCCGTCCAGGTGGGCGAGCTTGGGATCACTGCGATCCGAGACGATGGCGGGTTTCAAGATGGCCGCGAGCTTCTTGGCGTCATACCCGGAAAAGAACTTGTCCGCCCAGGGCACAAACTCTTTTTCCACCAACACCCGGCGCATGAGGCTCGCCTCCATCAGCGAGGGCGAGAAGAAATCCTCGCCGCCTGGCTCGAGGTGCACGGGGATCGCCACGTCCTTTAAGAAGTAGTGCTTGCTCCGCTCCACCACCAGCTTCTCCAACTTCTCGTCGCCCACCACGCGGGCATAATCCAAAGCGAAGGCCAGTCCAAAGGCGGTGTTGGGATGCACGCCGGTGCGGATGGGGTAGGTCTGCTTGGGGATGAAGTCCTGGTAGCGTTGGGAGAAGGCGTCGGCCAAGGGCCCCAGGGCCTCTGACCAGCGTTTGCCGTCGACGTCGTCCCAGCCGTGGAGTTCGGCGGCGAGTTTCAGAAGCCAGGCCCAGCCGTAAGTGCGCTCGAAGGATTTGCGGCCCGGCCCTTGGAGGTAGGCCACTTCGCCCTGGAGATTGCCAGCAGTGAGGGTTTCGTTGAGTTTTTTGCGGATGTCGCCCGCGTTGGCGAGTTTAGGATCGGTCTTGAGGAGCTTCACCAGCATCCAGTGCCCGTGCACGGACGAGTGCCAGTCGTAGCATCCGTAGAAAGCGGGGTGGAGCGCCCGGGGAGACTTCACCTCGCCGGCGTCGTTCATGACGTGGTCGAGCTTGTTGGGATACTCGCGGGTCAGGCACTTGAGTGGCAGGGCCGACAAGGCGAGGGAGACGGCGGGGGCGAGGAGAGGTGTCATGACCTCAATGATAAGGGCGATTCTTGGGGTGGGCCAGTTGTGAGCGGAATCGTCGGGATCGGAGCGGAAGGCCATGAAGAGGGGAGGCTTGCGCCCCCCCTCATGAAAGATCAAAGTGCGTTCAAGATCTGCTCGAGAATCTCACTGAGCACCGCAATGTCGGCCTCGGCGGGTGCTTCGCCGCGGGCGAGGGCGTTGAAGATGTTGCTCAAGGCGGTTTGGGCGCGGGTCACGGTTTCGGCGCCGGCGTTCACGGTGGCGCTGACGGAGAGTTCCACTGGGTTCTTCACGGTGTCGGCCGGGATGAGGGCGGTGATCAGCACGCGCTTGACCGTGCTCGGGGCCTCAGCATTGGCAGGAACCAGTTCGGCCACGGCCGTGATGCCTTTGGTGCCAGGAGTGAGGGTCAGCGTGGCGCGGTAGGTGCCTTCTTGGTTGATGGTGTCGATGTAGGCCTGGACCACGGGGGCGAGGGCCAAGAGTTCTGCGGCGCCGATGCCGAACTGGGTGACGTTAATCTTGGCCCCGGCGGTGAGGGTGATCTCGCCGTTTTTGGCGCTGATGCCTGCGCTCAGGGTGGCGTCGGTGGCCTTGGCGATGAGGTTGGCGGAGGTCAAAAGGCCGTTGTCGTCGCGCTCGGCCGAGGTGATGGAAACGGTGGTGCCGAACTCATCACCACTGGCGCTGGCCAACACGTTGATGGCCTCGTTCACCCGGGCCAGTTCGGCCTCGGGGACGGGGGCGGCAAAGGCGGATAGCCCGAGGGACAGGGTGAGCAAGCTCAAGAGGGTTTTCATCGACGGTCTCCTTGTTGGTGCCCTATCCATAGGTTGGCTCCCGCGCTCTGGCCTGCGGTATCTGCCGAGAGGGTAAAAACTACATGTCGGGGTGACAGCTGGGCCGTCCCTTGGGATGTGGGGGAATGCGCTTTTTCCTACTCCCTGTAGTCCTGCTCGCCGCTTCCGCCTTCGCCACGGACTTCCCCGACCGTCACCACAAGGCCGTGCACGGCATCCTCGCGGATTCCGGCATCAGGGGGCCCAGCTACGCCCGTATCGTGGAAGAGATGGAGAATGTGGCCCGCACTCACAGCGCGGTGGCCACCGTGCACGTTTACGGCCGCAGCGTTCAGGACCGGCCCCTGGTGTTGGTGAAGCTCGCCCGTGCTGACGCCACCGGGGCGCTGCCCGCGGTCTACATCGGCGGCAGCATCCACGGTAATGAGTACCTGAACATCGAAGACCGCTTGCCCCGGCGTTTTGCCGAAGAAGCTGGCAAGGAAGGTCCGATCGCCCGCTATCTCGCCGCCGGTGGCGCCATCTACGTGGCCCCCATCCTCAACCCCGACGGCTATGACCGGCGCCGGCGGGAGAACCACCGCGGAGTGGACCTGAACCGTGACTACACCGTGCGCGAGGCGAACATCACGGGCTTCCGCCAACCCGAGACCCGCGCGCTCGTCAACTTCCTCACCGAAGACTTGCTGCGCGCCAACCGCCGCTTGGCCATCGCGGTGGACTACCACTGCTGCATCGGCGCTCTCCTGTACCCTTGGTCCTTCACCGGCCCCGCCATGCCATCTGGCGACTTGGCCCGCCACCTCAACATCGCCAACATCATGCAGCGGCACTTACCCCAGATCGCCCACGGCACCACTCCCACCATCCTAGGCTATTCGGCCAGGGGCACCTCCAAGGACTTCTACTACGAGCACTTCGGTGCCCTGGGGTTCACCTACGAGGGACGGCACGGGGAGGAGAACCACTATTTCGAGGACCACGCGGCCATGTGGACCGAGATCGTGGCGGGGCTGCTGCCCTAAGCGGCTTTGGACGTGTCCCAAGCGGCGGTCTGGGCCGCATTTAACAGCCGCAGGTCTTTGAGGGCGCCTTTCTCCAGCAACTCGTAGGGCCGCATGCGGTAGAAGGCGTACTCCTTACCGTCAAAGGTCACGGCGAAGGCGGCGGGAAAGCGGGTGCGGGGAAGGCCGGACCTGGGCTCCACCGTCAACACGACCTCCCCCCGGTGGCGCAGTTCCAAGATCAAGGGCTCACGCCGGTTCTCCAAGCGGAAGGCCCAGGTGTAGCCGTTGTCCACGGTGAACCCCGCTTGCAGAGTGAGCCATTCTTGGCATTGTTGGAGGAGGAGAAAGCCCATTGGGGGAGCTTTTCGGAGGATGCCTCCGGCCAAATTGAGTTCATTGGGACGACTGAACTTTGGGCAATGGCCCGGGGTTTAGTACCTGAAGCTCTTGGTCCGAAATGATGTTATTACTGAGCGGTAATAATTTTTTCATCCTCATCCCACACGCCGATGGGATAACTTTCCCACGGACGCACAAGAAGAACTCTTGGGCCGCCTTCACGGAAGGAAAGCCTCTCCATCCAGCTTTCCTTCTGTCTAGGGCCTCCACTGACCAGGATGGTCGGGGCGTCCGGGACCTTTCAGCTCTTGTTCTTGGGGTCGTAGATGGGGGCCTCGTGCCGCAGCTCCCCGTCCTGTTTGATCTCGATGGTGGCCCCAGTCTTGTGGCTGTACACCATCGCCCCCTCCACTTTGTTCACCGTTTCTTCCGCACAGTCGGAACATTGGGTGAGTTTACCCGGTTGGCCTTTCCTGAGCTCTTGATCGTATTCGAGACCACAAATCTCGCACGTGGTCAGGTGGGTGTGACGAGATGTCACCGCAGGCAAACTGCTGGCCCGCTTACGGGAGAGGCTTTTGGTCTGGTTCAGACTGCGACTACCGGTGGAGCCTCCCATAAAGCGCATGGAGGCACTGGCCCGGGGAGTCTCGGGCGTGGGCGCAGCTTCTGGGACGACCTCTAGGTCTTTCATGGGGATGTTGGCCCGCCGGCCGTCGGCCAAAATGCAGGCGGCTGATTGCCTGCCCGCTTCGTCCACGCTCACATTGGTGATCCGCACCGCTTCGCCCTGGAAGCGTCCTGAGATGACCCTGGCTTTGATGACTTTGCCCATGTCCGGATGATGCCCCTGGCTGCATGGAATTTCAAATCACCCTATAATCAGCTTCATGCTTTTCCTGCTCCTCCCATGGTTGAGTCCCGCCCACGCCGCCCAAGACTTGTGTGAGATCCTCAATCTTTCCAACTGTGCCAGCGTGAGCCGGCAAAGCCGCCGTGCCAGCGCCCAAACGGTGCCATCCACGGGAGCGGCCACCGCCTTCAACCCCGCCAACGTGAGCCACGACCGAGGTCTGGGCGTCGAGGTCATTTATCCGCCCGGCGGTTCCCCCAGCTGGGGCGTCGCCACCGGCACCGGCAAGGTCGGGGCCGCATTGGTGGGCTCCCAAACGGAGAACGGTTTTTTCGGCAACCGCGCGGTAGAGCCGGTCCCCACCTACATCGAGCGGATGGAGGATGAGGAGCAGTATGTTTCCAAGAAGCTGGGTGTGGCCACCGGAGCGGGTCTGTGGAAAGGGCGGACCTTTGGGCTGGACGTGGGGGTGATGGGAAGGCACAACCGCGAGACCGGGAAATGGCATGCCGGCTACGGAGTATCGGCCCGCCTGGGGCCCACCAGTTTTGGCTTCTCGTCCTACAGGGACGACATGCGGTTGAAGTTCGGGACCCTCCGCAACCCCTCCACTGGCGACAGCTACGCTTCTGAATGGGAAGGGGAGAGGGTGTACGAGGAGACTTACCAGGTCCAGACCCTGTTCGCCGGCGTGCGCTTGGGTAAGCTTTTTCTGGACGTGGGGCAGTTCCAAGCTCACTACAAATTCTACGACGACGAGGTCACCGTGCGGTTATTCGCCGCCGCCTACATCCACGGCAAGTGGCTCCTGAACGCCGCAGTCCGCAGGGAGGATTCCCCACAGTTCAAATATGAGGGGGGCGAATCCCGCGACGAGGAACTTCGGACCGCACACTATGCGGGCCTGCAATACTCCCTAGGCAAGCGCCTGGTGGTGGGGATCCATCACAACTACTATTTGCTCAAGGAGTTGAGCTTCAGCGGCACGCTGTTTTTCTGATGGGCGGCGAGATATGGGGCCGTGGCACTGGCCTTCACCCGCGCGACTTCCACAGGAGTGCCCTCGGCGACGATTTTTCCGCCCTCTTCGCCCGCCCCCGGGCCCATGTCGATGACCCAGTCGCTGGCCGCTACCACCGACATGTCGTGTTCCACCACCACCACGGTGTTGCCCGCCTCCACCAAATTGTTCAGTTGGCGCAGTAGGCGCTCCACGTCCGCGGGGTGCAGCCCCGTGGTGGGTTCGTCCAGCACGTAGAGAGTGTCGCCGCGGGAGGGACGCTGGAGTTCCGTGGCGAGCTTGATTCGTTGGGCCTCGCCCCCGGAGAGTTCCGTGGCCGGTTGGCCCAGGCGCAAATAGCCAAGGCCCACCTCCCGTAGGGTAGCCAGGGCCCGGCGGATGGGATCATCGTCCTCGAAGAATGTGTGGGCCTCGTCCACGGTGAGTGCCAAGACGTCGGCCACGGATTTCCCCTTGAGCTTCACTTCCAGCGTCTTGGCGTTGTAGCGGGCCCCCTTGCAGGTGGGGCACGGCGTGTATACGCTGGGGAGAAATAAGAGTTCCACCATGACGGAGCCTTCTCCCTCACAGTGGGCGCAGCGCCCGGGAGCGAGATTGAAGGAAAAGCGCCCAGCACCGAAGCGGCGGGCCTTGGCGGCGGGAGAGGCTGCGAACAAACGCCGGACGTGGTCAAAGAGTCCGGTGTAGGTGGCGAGGTTGGAGCGCGGCGTGCGGCCGATGGGCCTTTGGTCCACTTGCACCAGACGCCGGATGTACTCCATGCCGCCGCTGATGTGCCCGCCGGCAGTTTCCACGAGGGACTGTTCCAGGTCTAAGGCATCCTCCTCGGGGCCCGTCGTCTCATGACCCAGATGCGTGGCCACCAACTCCACCAGGAGCTGGGCCACCAGGGTGGATTTGCCCGAGCCCGAGATGCCGGTGACGCTGGTCATGACTCCCAGGGGGAAGGCCACGTCCAGCCCCTGCAGGTTGTTGCGCCGGAGGTCCTGGAGCTTCAACCACCCACGGGAGCGGCGAGGATGGTGGGATGCACATGCGCCCTTTTCAAAAACAAAGCGACGGGTTTCAGATGCTAGCACGTCCTTGAGGCCGCTGGCGGGCCCACTGTACACGATCTCGCCCCCGTGGACGCCCGCCGCGGGCCCCACGTCCACGATCCAGTCCGCCGCGCGGATCACGTCCACCTCGTGCTCCACCACAAAGAGGGTGTTGCCGGCCTCCCGCAGTCTGGTGAAGGCCCGGAGCAGGGCCTCCGTGTCACGGGGATGAAGCCCCGCGGAAGGTTCATCCAGCACGTACACGACCCCAAACAGGTTGGAGCGCACTTGGGTCGCCAGCCGCAGACGCTGCAATTCGCCCGGTGAAAGGGTGGGGGTAGAGCGCTCCAGGGAGAGGTGCCCCAAACCCAAGTCGAGCAAGACCTCCAGCCGCGCGACCATGTCCTCGGCGATGCGGCGAGCTGCCAAGGCCTGCTCTGGATGCCCCTTGCCGAACTTCTTCAGGCCCCGCCCGTTGGCGCTGGCGTAGGGGCGGAGGATCTCCTCCAGTCGCCGCAAAGGCAGAGCGGAAATCTCCGCGATGTCGATGCCCTCGAAACTTACCGAGAGGGCCTCTCGGCGCAAGCGCTTGCCCTCGCAGACAGGGCAAGGGGCATTCAGCATGTAGCGGGAGACCCGTTTCTTCATCAGCGCGCTGGTGGTGGTGGCGAAGGTGGTGAGGACGTATTTTCGCGCGCTGGAGAAGTTGCCGTGATAGCTTGGCTCCATTTTGCGCTTGAGGGCCTGCCTGACCTCATGGGCCTCAAAGCCCGCGTACACCGGCACCGACGGCGTCTCCTCGGTGAAGAGGATCCACTCCCGGTCTTTCTTGGGCAGTTTCTTCCACGGGACGTCGATGTCAAAACCCAGGGTCACGAGCATGTCGCGCAGGTTCTGTCCATGCCACGCCGGTGGCCAGGCCGCCACGGCGCGGTCGCGGATAGAGAGGTTCGGGTCCGGCACCAAGGATTTCTCCGTCACGTCGTAGACGCGCCCGAGCCCGTGGCAGCGGGGACAGGCCCCTTGGGGCGTGTTGGGTGAGAAACCCTCGGCGTAGATGATGTCCTGTTGGGCGGGATAGTCACCGGCGCGGGAGTAAAGCATCCGTAAAAGGTTTGAGAGCGTGGTCACGCTCCCCACCGACGAACGAGTGGAAGGGGTTCCCCGCTGCTGCTGGAGGGCCACCGCCGGTGGCAGGCCGTGGATCTCGTCCACTTCTGGCACCTGCATTTGATTGAAAAGCCGGCGCGCGTAAGGGGAGACTGATTCCAGGTAACGGCGCTGGGCCTCGGCGTAGAGGGTGCCGAAGGCCAGAGAGGACTTGCCGGAACCCGACACTCCGGTGAACACCACCAGTGCGTCGCGGGGGATGCGCACCGACACGTCCTTGAGATTGTTCTGGCGGGCGCCTTTGACCCTAACGAAGCGCTCCTCGGGAAAATCCATGCGCTCAAGCATAACCCGACCGGCACCTTCTGGCCTTTGCCTAATGCGCGCCAGGGGGAACCGCGCGGGATCCGGCCTTTGTCCAACGTGCCAGCGTCCCGCTCCCGTTAACCTGGAAGGAGGACAAGGAGGCCCCATGAATGAGGAAAGCCCGATTGAACAACGCGTGCTCTACATCCGCCGCCAGCTTCCCCACGAACCGGCGGAGGTTTTCCGCTTTTGCGTGACGCCGAACCTTTTGGAGCAATGGTCTGCCCCCGGGGAGATGGAGCTGTCCGTGCCGTTGCTCGAGCCGAGGGTAGGAGGGGAGTACCGCTACGAGCATTCCGACGCCAGCGGCGTTTGGACCTGCACCGGCCACTTCAAGGAGTTCCAGCGCAACGAGCGCTTGGTGATGCTGGACCATGTGGTGGATCCCCGCGGGAGAGTCGCCTTCGAGGCGCTGGAGTGCATCCTGGAGTTCAAAGACCTGGGGGGCGGGGCCACTGAGTTGCGCGTGCGACAGAAAGGGTTTCCCACCATGGGGGCCATGCGTGAGTGCAAGCAGGCCTGGAAGGACTGTCTGGATAAGTT
Organism: uncultured Bacteriovoracaceae bacterium; assembly: GCA_964399165.1. Classification (GTDB taxonomy): domain Bacteria; phylum Bdellovibrionota; class Bacteriovoracia; order Bacteriovoracales; family Bacteriovoracaceae; genus UBA6144. The sequence continues at coordinate 47,921 of CAYNPO010000021.1, forward strand.
GGAGGCGCTTCTCCCGTTGGAGGGCAGCTTGCATGCCTCCCGGCGCCGGGTCTACCAGGCCGAGGCCCGCTGAGGGCGCGCCCTCAGTGGGTGCGCTTGTCCTCGGCGGAAGTGGAGAAGTGCCCGGGCGGATCACTGGCGGGGAAGCTCTCCCGCAGCGTCTCGTCCAGCATTTCCTCCTGGGTCATGGGCCGTTCCTGGGCCCCGGCCGCGGAGGCGGGATAGGTCAGGAAATTCTGCACGTCCCGCACGCCGGAAACGCGCTCGCATAAAAGCTCCGTGAGACGCTTGTTCTCGCGTGTGTCGATCTCCCCCTCCAAGAACACCACTCCGTCCCGCACATCCACGGTGAAGTCGGAGGCGTCGATGTAAGGACTCCCCTCCAAGACAATGCAGACGTCCTCGTGGATTTCGGCGTCGGCCCGGCGCCAGCCCTTGGGGCCCTTCCCTCCGTGGTGGACAGCGTCCGTATCCAGAATCGCCCCACCCACCCGGCCGGGGCGGAAGCTCTTCTGGGGATGAAGGCCCCCGGCCGCGCCCCACGGGCCACCCAAGGTGTTGGGCGTGGGACGGGCCACGCCGCCGGGTCGCTCGCCGGAACGCACGTCCTGTTCAAAACGCGAGTGCCGGAAACGGTCGCTCTTGATGCCTGTTTGGTCGCCGTCGTTCGCGCGCATGGGAAACCTCCTGGTTTCACCCATGCTCGGCCATGGGGGTCAGCGGGTCAATGTGACGATCTCCGCGTCCAAAGGAAATCCGGACGCCGGTGCCTTGGGTCCAGCCGGCGGATATGAATTTCCCTGCACAAAGAAATCATCCGCTCTCGGCCCGTGGGCGATGGGAGCGGCCTATGATCTCGCGAAACCATGAAGGAGCGCCCATGAGCACATCGGAGAAGAGCATGCTGTACCAGAACCGGGCCGAGGCCGGGAAAAAACTCGCGGCAGCGCTACGGGGGCAACTGCCGGGCGACGCGCTGGTATTGGCGCTTCCCCGGGGAGGCGTTCCCGTGGCGGTGGAAATCGCCCATGCCCTCAAGCTCCCCTGGGACATCCTGGTGGTGCGCAAGATCGGGCACCCGGAGAACCGCGAGTATGGGGTCGGCGGCATGGCCGAAGACGGGGTGCCCTACTTCCCAGAAGGTTCTTCACGCTTTCCCCTGCAGAAAGAGGCCCTGGCGGACATCGTGGAGGAAGAGCGGGCAGAGCTGCGCCGGCGCGTGGAGCTCTATCGGCTGGGCAAGTCGTTGCCGCCGCTGGGAGGAAGGGATGTGGTGCTGGTGGATGATGGTCTGGCCACCGGCGTGAGCGCCCGGGCCGCGGCCCGCTACGTGAAGGCCCAAGGCGCACGCCACGTTTGGTTGGCCGTGCCAGTGGGGCCGCCGCTGGCGGAGGTGGATGTGGCACCGGAGGTGGACCGGGTGGTGTGTCTGCTGCGTCCCGAGGGCTTTGGCGGCGTGGGCATGTGGTACGCCGACTTCGGGCAAGTGGGGGATGACGAGGTGCTGGAGTTGCGGTTTCCGCAAAAAAAAAGGCCCTCCGCCGAAGCGGAGGGCCGAAAGGGTCAGCTCACTGGTTGAAGTGCAAGCTGGAGATGGCGTTATCCCAACCGAAGCCGTAAGCGGACAGATCGTGGATGGAACCCATCAGCACGGTGACGTCACCCCGGTAGCCAGAGGACTTGTAGGCCGACACGGAGTACCCGGCGGGGATCACCGCGGATGAGATCTTGTTATCCATGCCAACCGCGGCAAGGTTCACAATGCCCTGGCCAGGGTTCACGCACACGTAGTTCCCGGTGAAGTTGGCGTACTGGTAGAAGCACGCGGTCAGCGGGGAGGGCAGTGGACGCGGGATCGGCATGGGGCGCGGAACCGGACGCGGAATGGGGCGCGGAATCGGACGCGGCATGGGGCGCGGAACCGGGCGCGGCATGGGGCGCGGTACCGGACGCGGCATGGGACGCGGAACCGGGCGCGGCATGGGGCGCGGAACCGGACGTGGCATGGGCGCCGGGCGGGGACCGGGATGGGGGCGAGGGCCAGGACGGGGACCGGGGCTGGGTCGAGGACCAGGGCGGGGGCCCGGGCGGTGCTGGGCGAAGCCTTCCGGCGTGGCCAGCATGAGGGAGAGGGCAAAAATGCCCAAAAGACGGAGCATGTTCATGAAACCTCCAATGGATTCAAGGAACGGATTGCTTCGATTGAAACGCGAAGAAGCCGGACTTGTAATTCATCAAACGCTGGCGGTCAGACGAAATAAGAAAACCACGGGTTGGGCCGGTCAAAGTGGCACCATGGCAAAGCGTGTCAATGTAGACAGAAGAGCACGGAAAGAGTTTTATCTGCGCACTTCCAAGGAGTGCCATGAAAACGTCATTTGCCCTGCTGCTCGTCCTCTTCAGCTTCACCGCTTTCGCCCAGGATATTTACCTCCCGGACTACCACTATACCGTCACGGACGTGGCCCGCCGGGGCCTGAGCAAAGAGCAGGTTTTCGCTGGCCTCAACCGCTCATTCCTCCGCCTGGACAACTCCATCTGCTCCAACCGTGCCCTGGTGTGGGCCCACGACATGAAACACCGGATGAACCTGGACACCGCCAAAATCTTCCTTTTCTATACGGAGAAAACCGGCGAGGCCTCTGACAAGACCTGGTGGTACCACGTGGCCCCCATGGTCAACGAGAACGGCCAATTGTGGGTGGTGGACGCTGGCTTCCGCCGCTTCGTCCCGCGCCCCATGACCGCCCGGGAGTGGCTCAAGAAATTCGCCGGCAGCGAGAACTGCAAGGAACTCACCACTGACGACGAGGACCTGGTGGAGCGCATGTTCCGCGCCAGCCGTTTCCCCAGCCGCACCCGTCATGGCACCTTCGACTGCTATTATCGGATCGCCTCGGCGCCTTTCTGGACCCCATCCACCGTGGCCCGCCACATGCTGGGGCGAGATCGGGACGGCAGAGTCGGCGATTTCTCTCGTAGCCAAATCCACACGGGGGAGCTGATGACCGCCTGTATGGAGGCCACCACCACTCCGCTGAACCGCGCCTTCTCCAATGCCCGCCGCCGCTGCCTGTCTTACCTGGGTCTCTAATCTTTCGAACTCCAAGCACACCGGTAACGCGTTGAGCGGAACCGGTGTGTAGTTTCCTAAGAGATATTTCAAACACTCCTTAAGGTCGCTTCCCGGCGCTCTTGCCACCTTATCCCTACCAACCAGGGAGCAAGACCCATGCGCCTGCTGCAACTCACCACCATCGAAGATCCGACCCTCTTGTGCGCGGAACCCCTCCTTGAGATGCGAGTGGACCTGGAAGAGCGGGCGGAGAGCGGCACGCCTCTGGCTTCCCTCATTGGGAACATGGCCTTGGAGTTGAGCTTCCGGGCTGGCATTGGGGTGACTTTCGCCCAAACCCGTCGCCGCGATGGGCACTACCAGATTCTCACCCGCTTCCGAAACGAGGACGGCATGAAGGCTTGTCTGTTGGTGGCCTTCGAGATGGTAGAGGCCTTGGTGAAAGGGGAGGAGTATCCCTTGGCGCCCGCCTTGAGTGAAATCCGTGCGCGGGTAAAAGAAACGGCCGAAGTGCCTGCCCAAAAACGAGAAAAGCTGGGAAGGCAACGCTGCTTGGGGTTTGAGGCGCGCTGGAGAATCCGTGGCATTCGCCCTACGCCTTTTCCCTCCCGCGCCGGGCGGCGCAGTGACCGAGGACCGGCCGCCCCGACCGGGCGCGTTTAGATAATTTCACATCCCTTGCAAACACCAGGGAAGGTTGGAGCGCCGTTAGGGCCTAAACTTCAGACAACATTCCCAAGGAGGGACACATGCGTAGGAAAGCTCAGGCCGCAACCTTGATCATGGCGCTCGCCGCTCCGGCGTTCGCCCAGGATATGAACCGCACCGAAGGCATCTTGCCCCAGCCTCGCAAGGCGGAAACCCGCGAAGAGCGTAAAATCCACGCCGGCGCCAACATCGGCGTGAACAGCCCGGAGGGCAGCTACGGCAGCACCCCCAACATCGGCGTGGATGTGGGGTACCAACCCTGGATCCCCTACGGCGTCGGCGCCGAACTTTTCACGTCCAACATCAATCCCGACTCCGGGACCTCCAACCAGCGCACGGCCCTGCTCGGGCGGGGCACTTATAATTTCGGCGGCGAACTTCCCGTGCTCCGGCACAGCTATGCGGGCCTGGGGTTGGGCCCCGTGCTCACCGGCAGCACCTGGGAGGTGGGTGTGGCCCCACAGCTGGGCTTTGACATCCCGCTGGAACTTGCCACTGAGCGGGACCTTTCCGTGGGATTCCACCTGAAGTACCTGGTGACCACGTCCCCCACGCCGGACGCGCTCCTCACCAACTTCGCCATGAAGTACTGGTTCTGAGTCAGGGAAGGATGATCGCCCGTCCCGGCACGGGCACGCGGAAATCCTCCGCGGCCACGCCGTGGCGGGCGAGCGCCGTCTTCAGATCCTTGGCGGGGGCGTCGTGCGCCTCCGCCGTGAGCTGGAAGCAGCCGAAGTGGATGCCCACGCTGACCTTCGCCTTCAGATCCAAGTGGGCGCGGACGGCGTCGTCCGGGTTGGTGTGCACTGGGCGCATGAACTCCCGGGGCTCATAGGCGCCGATGGGGAGCAACGCCACGTTTGGCGCCCCGAAGCGGTCATGGATGTCCCGGAAGAAGGCGCCGTGGCCGGTGTCCCCAGCAAAGTAGATTTTCTTTCCTTGGGGCGTCTCCCACAGGAAGCCTCCCCACAAAGTCTCATTGCGGTTGTCCAGTCGCCGGCCGGAGAAGTGCTGGGCGGGCACGAAGTGAAAGCGTTGCCCGTGCACGGTTTCCGCATCCCACCAGTCGAGTTCCTTCACCCGGCCCAGACCCTGCTCCCGGAGGAAGGCCTCGTTGCCCAGCCCGGTCAGGAAGAGCGGATGGTGGAGGGCATCCAGGCGCCGCAAGGTCTGCAGGTCCATGTGGTCGTAGTGGTCGTGGCTGATGAGCACCACATGGATGGGAGGGAGGTCGCTGAAGGCGATGGCGGGGGCGTGGACCCGCTTGGGCCCCGCCCAGCCCACGGGGCTGGCGCGCTCGGACCATATGGGGTCGGTGAGCACGTTGAGGTCCCCGGCCTGGATGAGAAAGGTGGCGTGGTTAACCAGGGTGAGAGTGGGGGACATGGCCCGCGAGAGCGGCTTGGCCCCCGCCACGTCCACGTGCTCAGGCCAGCTGGCCCAGTCTTGCGTGAAACGCAGCCAGAGGAACTTGAAGAAGCCCCCTTGCCGGCGCTCCTGCTCCGCCACCCAAGGGTTGAAGAACTTCCCCTCCCGGTGGTGGGAAGGGTCGGGCCGCTTGGAGGTGAATGTCGCCGGGCCACATCCCGCGGCGAGGACGAGCAGGGAAAGGAGAATGCGCATGAAGCGAGTATAGGGCAGCGGATGGGAGAGGGAAAGCGCCCGGGCCGTGGGCCCGGGCGGGAGGCTTACATCAGGTTCTTGAGGGCCTTGATGTGCTCACGTTGCTTGGGGAGCAACTGGGCGCGGATGCTGTCTTTGAGCTTGGGGCTGATGGAGTCGTCCTCCAGGGCCTCTTGGTACTCATCGATGCCATGCTCTTCGCCTTGGCGGAGGGCATTCAGGGCGGCGTCGTTGCTGATGAGGGAGCCCCCTTTGACCCAGGCCTGGGCGAAAGTGCCCCAGGGACCGGCGCTCTCCGTGTCCTCTTTGACGTCCGGCTTGTTGGCTGCGTGGGCGCTCAAGACGCTCAGGGCGGTCACGTGGTCTTGGCGGATGGCCTTGAGGCGGGCCGCTTGGGGACCTTTCACATCCTTGAGGAGCTGGTCGTAGGCCTTGACGGCGGCCATCTCACCGCGCATCAGGTCGTCCAGCTGGGTGGGGCCGGTGGTGCGGGTGACAGCGGCGTCAGCGGCCGCCGCATTGTTCTTGGCGGTGCTACTCCGAGTGGTGTTATTGGCCGCGACGGCGTGGAACATGAGAGCACTGAGCAGGGCAAAGAAAGACATTTTCATGAAAACCTCCTGTGCTGAGTAGGAAAACCTGGGCCGCAGGGGACGTCATGGCCCCCGGCCCAGACAAAACCTGGGTTAAACCTTTGTCCAACGGGAGCGCTGGCCCACGGCCTTCAACAGGGCGAGCAGCGCCACCGACCCAAGGACGGCTCCCAAGAAGCCGGCGGGTTCTCCCGCCTCATAGATGCCCAGGGCCTGCCCCAGGTAGCTGCCAAGAATGGCGCCCACGATTCCGAGCAGCGTGGTGGCGATGAAGCCCAGTTTGTCGTTGCCGGGCTTCAGGAAACGGGCCACGAGACCCACGAAAAAGCCGATGATGATGGTGGCGAGAATGTGCACGGGAACCTCCGATTGCTAGGGTTGAAGCCAAGGTTTCAGGTTTTTCTCGAAGAGCGGGCGGCTGGCGGGATCGGCCAGGGCCAGGGCCTTGGTGGAACTGGCCCGCGCCAGGGCCCGCTGCCCCAAGGCCCCCAGGGCGAGGGCGTGGTTGTGCCAGGCGGCCGCGGACATGGGGTGGGCGCGCACCGCCCGGTCAAGCCATCGGCGCGCTTCCTCCGGATTCCCCGCGGCAAAGCTCAGGTTCCCCAGGCCCACCAGCGCCCCGAGACTCTCGGGCCATCGCGCGAGGATCGCCCGGTAAGCGCGGGCGCTGGATCTGGGCCGGCCGAGTTTTTCCAGGTGGGCGGCTGCCTCCGCGTGGGCGCGTTCATCACCGGTGGGGGAGAGTTCGCCGGGCCTGAGCAAGACAAAGCCCCAGTGGCCTCCCAGCTTCCAGCCGCGCTCAAACAAGCGCATGTCGCTCCTGTGATATGGCCTTCCTTCGTGAAGCAAGACGTCCGGGCCTGCGAGGTCGTGGCCCGTGACCAGGGCGAAATGCCAGCGAGGGGCGCTTTCAAGGCCTCGGTTCTGGAACACGATGACCGGGCGCTGAGCAGCCAACTCCTGGACGAGGGAGGCCATGTCCCGCACGGGGATGGTGAGGAAGCCGTGGCGGCGGGCCGTGGAGAGCATGTCGGCCTGATAGGTACCGCTGGCCTTGGCCTGATAGAGTCCCGACGCCAGCTCCGTGGGGGACACCGTGTGACCCCCATGGGCCATGGCCATGGAGAGGGCCTCGGGCCCGCAATGGTCTTGTCCCGCCCGGTGAAGTGGAACGTCCGCCACGCGCGAGCGCGGGGGGATTCCTTGGGAGTTTTCCACCAGCGCGTCGGTTTGTCGTGTGGCGGTGGCGCAGCCTCCCGCTAACAGCAAGAGGAGGGCGGCGGATAAAAGGCGCATCAGATGCGTTTGGCCAGGTAGATGACCAAGAGGACCAGCACCACGATGACCAGCACACCGGCCACGCTACCCCCCGCGTGGGACTGTTCGATCTGGCGTGCCAGATCCTGGGCCTCCTCGTCTGAGAGGGCGGCGATCCGGCGGTCGGCCTCAGCAGGGTCCAATCCCAGTCGGATGAGCTCTTTTTGCACGTCGGGGCGGGCCATGAATGCGCCTACACTTCGGTGCGCGGGGCCTTGGTGGATTTCCGCCACCACATCGCCGGTGGCGATCATGCCTGCGTGGGCGTTTTGCACGGGAAAGACGGTCAGGGAGAAGGAGAGGATTAAACCGAGGATTAAACGGGGCAGGCATCGCATGGGGCACCTCCGGATGTGGCCTGGTCCCATTATCCGCGGAGAACCGGAGTGTGCCCTTGAGCGCTTTTCGGTTTTCTTGTGGAGTAAGCTACACATCCGTGTCCAAAGAAAAACTGGCGCGAAGTTGCGGCGATGGGCCCATACTCGCCACGGGAGGCACCCATGCGCGCAGGTGAACTGGTGTTGATTTTGTCACTTCTTGGGGGCTGTGCCACCGGGTCTCGGCCGCGCGAATTAGTGGCTTCCTTGCAGTCGGACAAGTCTCCTGACGTGAGCGCCAGAGTGGTGTTTCGTCCCACGCGGCAAGGCATGCGGGTGATCGCCGAGGCCCGCGGACTGAAGCCCCACAGCGCCCATGGCTTCCATGTTCATGAGCATGGCAAGTGCGAGGGGCCGGGCTATGAAAGCGCAAGTGGGCATTACAATCCGGGGGGCCACGCCCACGGACGGCCCCACGCTGAGCGGAGCCACTTGGGGGATCTGGGCAACTTGGTGGCCGACGCTGCCGGCGAGGCGCGTTTTGAGTTGGTGCTGGAGAAGGACGAGGCGGCCCAGTGGCAGCGGCTGGAGGGGCGGGCGGTGATTCTCCATGAGGACGCCGATGACCTGGCCTCCCAGCCAGGGGGCCAAGCTGGAGGTCGTCTGGCCTGCGGGATTATCCGCCGGCCTTGACCTGGCCCGGGACGGGAAGTTGCATCACCTTCTGGTACACCAAAAGGCCTGCCACCGCATCCAGGGCGGCGTAGTGCAGCTGGGCGGTGGTGAGGTGGGGCTGGTCCCAATTGGTGAGCTTGGCGGCCTTGCTCATACGCTGCCCCAGGAAGATGGCGGTGAGGCCCCGCAGACCCGCGTTCTTGAATCCGCGCTTGTCGGTCTCGTCGGCGATGTCCACGAAGCCGGCGGGCACGAAGGGACGGATTTTTTGCAAGGCCTTCACGTCGTCGCGGATGGCGACGCCGGTTTTGATGACCTTGGGATCGGCCAGCACCGCGGCCAACTCCGGCGGCAGTCCCGTGTGCTTGAGGCGAAAAAGGTAGGCACATTCCCGGCTGGCGAGTTGGAGCAGGGAGACCGTGTACTGTTGGTCGGCCCGGAAGCTGGGGCGGGTCTCGGTGTCGAATCCCAGGATGTCCCGGTCGGCCAGGTGCTCGGCCACTTCCACCGCGCGCTCGGGATGGATCACCACCTCGATGCGCCCCTTCCATTCCATCATGGGCAGCTGGTTGATCTCGTCTTTGCTGATGCTTTTGGCGTAGTTCATGGGAGGGGACATTCTACTCGCGAGAGGTCGCCTTGGGAGGCCTCCACCGACTGGAGGAAGCGGTGGAGGTCAGGGTCGTTGGCCGGAAGCCAAGAGGCGTTTAGACCATAGCGCGCGGGAGAGTCAGCGGGCACCATGTGGTAAGTGGCGCCCTGGGCGAAGTACTCCTTGACGTTGCTGGCGGCGTAGGCGTCGGGGAAGCGGTTGCGTCCCCGGGCGGCGGCGTACAGACGCTCCAGGCATTGGTAGAGGTCGGGCCGTGCGTTCTGCAGGTGGTGGTGGAACTGGTGGGCGATCTCGTGGGTGAGCAGATTGTAGCCGCCGTGCACCGCTTGCTGGATTTCGTGGAGGTCCGCCACCACCGTGGCGCCGCCTGCCCCGCGCACGTCGTCCCACAGCCGGTTGTCGTTGCGGTAGCTGGGCATGGTGGGAGGACCAATGCGGGCGTCACGCAGCCCATGCATGCCGGGGGCGTCGCTGAGAATCTCGAAAGGCAGCTTGATGTAGGTTTTGAGCCCATGGGCGTGCAACTCGCGGATGTAAGGGGCCCATAGACGCGTCCCGTAGGTCACCCGCGCCCGGGCGGCCTCGGGCAGGCCCGGCCAGTTGACGAAGTACTGGGCGGCTTCCGCGGGCAGTTGCGTGCGGGCGACCACCTCGCGCAGGCGCGCCTCGTTGCGGGCGTACTCGGGATAGCCGGCGTAGCGCTCGTCGCGGTTGAGGAGCTCCAGGCCCCAGTGGGCGCGGTTGTATTGGGGGCAGGCCTGGTGGGCGCGCCAGTAATGAGCGCGGGCGCCGGCCGGGTCGCCGCCGAGCGAGAGCAAATCACCCTGGGCGGTGAGAAGGTCCGCGGCGGTGGGGGCGAGGGCCAAGCGGGCGCGCAAGTCGGCGCGCAGTTCGTCGATCCCCAGAGAGCCTTCCCGCCAGCGGGCGAGCACGGCCTGGAAATCGCCCAGCCCCTCTCCCTGCAGCAAGGTGGCCGGACAGGCACTCTGGCGGATTTGCGCGTAGGTCAGGACGTTTTGCTCGGTGGGAAGCCAAGAACGTGAGTGGGCGTGGGGAAGGAAGGCCTGGTAGAGGGCCGTGGCTGCGGCGAAGTTGGCGTTCAGGGCCGCGCGGTAGAGAGTGCGGTAGCCCAGCACCCACCAGTCCAAGGGATTGACCAGGGTGGGGGCGTCCTCGCGCAACAGCTGGACCGCCCTGGGGATCTCTCCCTCGTCGTGGGCGATGGAAAGGCGCGCGACCTTGAGCCAATCGGCGTAGGCGCCCCGCGCCCGGACCAGTTGTTCCTCGATGAATTGGCGCGCCTGGAGTTTCTCTTCCGCCGTCACGTCACCGCGCTTAAGCAAGCGCACCGCCGCCAGGGCGAGACCCCGCTCCCGTCGGCGCCAGCGTGGGTGGAGCTCCACCACCGCGTTGGTGAGCCGGGGATAGATCCCGAACTCAGTGAAGGTGGCGTACTCCATCAGCAGGAAAGAGGCGTCGTCGGCGCGGCGGAAGGCCCGCAGGGTGGCCCCTTGCCGGAAAAGGTCGAGGGCCCGGCGGTGCTGTTGGAGGGCGACCGCGCAGCGGGCCCCTTGGACCAAGGTCCGCATTGCCATGGCCTCGCTTCGGCGCGCGCACCTTTCCGCGTAGGCCAGGCATTCCTGGTATTGGCCGCGCACGGAGAGGGCGAGGATATAGCGTTGGCCGGAGGTCCCGAGGCAGCTGAGTGGCGGACGGGTTTGCCCCAGGCGCGCGAACTGGGAGGAGAGCACCGCCGCCAAGGGCTCGCCGGCGGGTGCGGTAGTGGCGGGGACGTCGAGGGACTCCCGGGCCGACTTGGCCACGGGTTTATGTTCCCTGTGTGTAAGTGGCGGAGGGGCCTCCCCTGTTAAGAACAGGGGTTGGGCGAGGGCACGGGCAGTGGCGAGAAGGCCCAGGAGGGCGATCCCGACGAGGCGAAGGCGCATGCCCCCAGTTTAGGTGAGCTGGCCCCCGTCGGGGGCTGACCCTGTACTAGTTACAGGCCCAGCATGGCGAGGGCCATGCCCAACATGAGCAAGTCCTCGAAGAGCGTGACTTTAGTCATGGGGAGGTTGAAAACCGTGCCTAAGCAAGCGCATTCGATGGCCCGTTTATGGCGTAGGGCCTGGACTACCCCGATGGTGCTCACCCCCATGACCAGGGCCGTGGCGGCATTGGTCGCCACCCGGTGCGTCCCCGCTAGGTACGCCACGCCGAGGGATAGCTCGATGAAGGGGTAGGCTAGACCGTAGGCCCGCCAACGCTTGGCCAGTACGTCATAGGTGGCATAGGCGTCGGCGAATTTGCCGAGGTTGAGGAATTTGAAGAAGGAGAAAACCAGGAAGAAGCCTCCCATGAACTGGGCCATGGCGGATTCCACCGACGGCGCAGCGGAGCCGTATTGGGCGAGGACCACGGTGCCCAGCAAGTAGCAGAAGATCAAGATCAGGGGGCGGTATGTCTCCGCGGAAACTGCCGCGCTCGCCGGCGCAGTCGCCGGCGCCGGTGAAGTGGTGGCCAGCTCACCCAGCACGTGGAAGCCAGCGCTTGCCACCGCCCGGGAAACCGCGACCGCGTCCAAGTTCGCGCCGTGGACCGTCAGCACTTTCCGCGGATCCTTGGTGTCCACTTCCCAGCGCTGGACGGAGGGTTCTCCGTCCAAGAAGGGTTTGACCTTGGAGATGCACGAGCCGCAATTAAGATCGGTACGGAATTGTAGTTGCATGGGTACTCCTCAAGCTTGGAAATAAGCAAACCACGCCCCGAGCGCGTAGACCAGCAAGGATGCGGCGTAAATCCCGTTGGACCAGGCCCGTGTCTTAGAACACGCCTGGGCCTGCGCGGCGTCCAGAGGGCATGGTAGACGGCGGGCGTGCCAGAGGGAGGCCCCTGCCAGCGCCAGCATGATGCCGGAGAGGGCGAAGACCCATTCCTTGTGCGCCGACAGCCACACCAGCCCTGGCGCGGTCGAGGCCACCTGGGCCAGGAGCGCACCCGCGCCCAGGGCCACTAGCAATGCGGGAAGGGCACAGCAAAGCAAGGTGCCGAAAGAGGTGAAAAGTCCCAACCAAGGCCAGACACGGGAACTTTTCATCAGTGCTCCCCACGGTGGATGGCCTGAACCTCATACCCCGCTTCCCTCAGCAGCTCGCGGATCCGAGCGTCTCCTGGCCCTTGCCCCTCTTTGAGGGACAGCAGAACGTCCTGCTTCTCCAAGCTCACCTTGACGTGCTCCACGCCCCCTTCCGCGCGTAGCTTTTTTTCGATGCCTTGGGCGCAGAATGCGCAGACCATGCCTTTCACCTGAACATGCACGGAACCGGCCCATGCGGGCAATGTGAGTAGGCCGGACAGTAAAATCGCAAACGATATCTTCATTGGACCTCCTAGATATGGATCATGAACGTGAACAACCATTGTCCCTGTAGGGAGGCGCCCGCCTCCCACAAAACATTTCCGTGGAAAAACCGCAGGAGCGGGGTGATCTGGATGGGCCCCATGTGCTCCGGCTGGTGTTCGAGCTGGACCATCACCCAGGTGTGTAGGTCCGCATACTCCCCTTGGTAGGGTGTGAGGCCGGCGCGCAGGCGCGCGTACTCCAGTCCTTCCCCCATGAGTTGGTATTTACCCGCCAGGTAGTGTTTACGGGTTTCCCAGTCGGCCTCGAAGACGCCGGCTCCTGCGCCGGTCTTGCCCCGCTCGCGGCGCTCCAGCCCCACGGCGGCACCCAGGTAGAGGTTGGCCTGCACGCCATCCCCGTTCCAGCGTTTGGCCAACCAGTTTGCTTGGGAAAGGAAGAACTCCCGGGGGATTTCACCCTCACCCCTCCAAACCAGGTGCCGGGCCACCGCCGCATGGCGTGAGGTGAGGGAGTAGCCGAGGCTTTGGTCCCCCATCATGGGGGTGTTCCAGCTGGTGAAGGCCCATCCTCCCTGGAATGTGACGGGATGGGCACGGGCGCCGAAGGAGACGAGGCAAAGGAAGAGGATGATCATGCTTCCTTTACGGAGGAATCGGCCGGGCCGTGACATTGTCACAAAAAAGCTTCCTCCGGCGTAATATGGAGGGATGGAAGACAAAGTCTTGATGCGGCGGTATCTGGCGGGGGATGCGCAGGCCTTTGAGGCCCTCTATGCCCGCCATGCCCCGAGGGTTCACGGTTTTTTGCTCCGCCGTGCGGGGAACCGTCAGGACGCGGATGAATTGTTGCAGGCGGTTTTTCTCAAATTCCACCGGGCACGGCACCAGTATGATTTTGAACATCCGGTGCTGGCGTGGCTCTACGTGATCGCGCGCAATTCGTTGACCGACGCCTGGAGACGGGCCGATGTTCCCCGGGAGGACCCTCGGGCGCAGGCCGAGGACGAAGCCGCGGAGATCCCATGGGGGGAAATAGGCCAAGACCAGCGACAGCTGCTGGAGTGGCGGTATCTCGAGGAGATGGAGTATGAGTCCATCGCCTCTAAGTTAAATAAGAGCGAGGCCAGCGTCCGTCAGGGTGTGAGCCGGGCCTTGAAGAAACTGCGGGCGGCGGTGGCCCGCCCGGGAGGCGAGGATGGATGACCTGAGAAAAGACCAACATGATTTTCTCCGGCACGGGCCCGGGCCGGCCCCCGCGCCCGGCGACGCCTTGCTGCGTGAAGTACGGGATGACTTATCCCCTTCCCCTACCAGGGTTTTTTTCAAGATGGCCGTCCTACATTCGGCGGCCTCGCTGCTCACGCTGTCCGTCTGCCCACAGTTCGGTTTCCGGCTGCTGGGCGAGGGGATGGGACTCATGCATCTCTTCATGCGCTTCGGGGAGTTGGGGTGCTTCGCGGCCTGCGGAGCCTTCTTCCTGGGCTCGAGTCTCCTGCTCGCCGGCGGATACCTTCGGGGGGAGGAGTTGCGCCTCATCCGCCGGCACCGGTGGCTGGGGCCGATCGCCCTCGCCGCTTTGTCCCTCGGATTTTTTTTCATGCTGGATGCGGCTATGTCCGTCCGCATCGCCGTGGCGTGGATGCTGGGAGCGCTCTTGGCCGGTGAGCTCGCGCTCGCGGGAGTCTGGAATTGGCGTAAACTGCCCCACTTCCCTGGTGATGAAGATTAGGGGAACCTAGTCCTTTTTCCCTGGGATGACGAAACTCTTTCCCACGCAATTTGTCGTGGCGCAATGATTTTCCGGGCCTAGGCTTCTGTGTGCCGTCACTCGGCTTGCAGTATGGCCCTCCATGATCGCGCCCTGCCCCGTCTCCCAATGCACCTTCTTT
>CAYNPO010000022.1:0-59127 GCA_964399165.1 uncultured Bacteriovoracaceae bacterium
CTATCTGCCCCAAAACTAAAAAAGCGCCCAGAAAGGGCGCTTGGGTGCCAGGGCAACACCATTCAAGTGGGGCAGTTCTCACCAAGTGTCGAACATGAAGTATAAGTCCGTGGGCGTCACCGGCGTGTAGGTCAGGTATTCCGTGTTTTGCTCTCGGTCGCGCCGCCCGAAGTCCCCGAACAGGGGCATGCCGTCCATGAACCCCACTTCGGCAAAGTTGGGGGACGTGACCATGTTGCGCGAGTAGAGATTCTCGGGCCCCGCCAAGCGGTTGAGGGCGTTGAGCAGGCGCGGCTCGTAGAAGCCGTTGCGGTGGCGGTGACCGGCCTCCCTGAACATGAGGGCCAAGAGCCGCAACTTTTCTTCGGGGGTGGCGGCGTCCTGGGCCTGGCCCAAGCGTTGGGCCACTTTCGCGGCCTGGCGGCCTAGATCGTAGTCTTCGTGAGAGAGATTCACTTCCGCCAGGGCCTGGCGACGGCGGGATGCCCCGTGGAGGGTGCGCTCCAGGCGGCGGGCGCGCTCAAGCTTAGCGCGCAGGCGGGCCACCCCGTCCTCGCCGGTACCGAGGGCCTCGCCCAGGGCGCGCCACCAGTGAGCGGCGGGGGCGGCGAGCAAGCGGCGCAGGGCCTCGGGATAGTAGGTGGTCTCCGAACGGGTGACCGTACGGCCCCAGCGGCGGTTGGTGGTGTAACCGAGTCCGGGGGTCACCGGGATCACCGCGCGTCCGTCCGGAGAAAGCCCGTTGATGAAGGCCAGGAAAACGCCTCCCATCTCGCGGTCCGTGGTGTCCGTGTCCAGGGCCTCGGCCTTCAGCCGCACCATGAAGGGGCGCTCAGGTACGTTGGGGGTGTGGTAGACCTCAACACGTAGGTCCCGGGTTTCCTCGTCACCGAAAAACCACCACCCGCTCCCGCGGCCGGCCTGGAATTGCATCGATTCGCGCTCGCTGCCATTGGCCCGCTCCAAACGGATGCGGTCCAGGCGGTTTTCGTCGTGACTGTGCCAGAAGACCAGGTTCCAGGAACTCTGGCGGGTGCGGAAGCGGTTTTGTGAGACGAAGTCGCGCTCGAACTCCTCAACGGCGGTGAAGTCGCCTTCCACCACCGCCTTGTGGAGGTTCAAGGAACCCTGCTCATCGGCCACGCGCACCTCGGGGATCGAAGAACCCACGCCAGTGGCGCTGCCCCAGTTCTGCAGGGTCTGCGCGAAGGGGATCCGCCAGGCGAGCAGGCGCAGGAAGGCCTGGAGCGAGAATTGTCCGTAGAAGGCGCGGTCGCGGTAGAGCAGGTAGCGTCCCGCTTCCCGGTGGTCCAAGAAGGAGCGCATGAGGGAGACGCGGTGGGCACCGGCCCTAAGACCCACGATCACTGGCCACGTCAGGTTGTCCGCGTCCAGCCCCACGCCGCCCTCGAGGTAATGCTCGGTCTTGAGTACGTAGCGCTCGGGCAGGTCGCCTTGGGCAACGTGGAGGGGCAGCAGGGCGTTGACGATGAAGCCGTTATTCAGGCGCGCTTCCGCCAGAGAGCGGGCGGGGTAGGCGAGGGTGAAACTCCGGGTGTAGGTGGCGTCGGCGAACACGCCCCAGGCCGCGCCCAGGCGCATGCCGATCTCCAGGTGGTCCTTCACGATGAACATTTCCCGCTCGCTGGCCGGCGAGGGATTGGGCTCGATGTCCCGTCTCACGTTCAGCACCACGAAGGTGATGCCGCCGGTCTGGAAGCCCATGTCGGAGTCGTAGATGGTAATGCGGCGGGTGTTGCCGATGGCGGCCACGGCCCCGTCGAGTAGCCCGTGCCACAGGGCCCGTGACTCCGGGGCCACCAGGCGGCGCAGGCTGAAGTCGAAGTTCACGGTGTGGGTTTCAGCGTTGCGGCTCCCGCGGCAGGCGCGGTCGTGGTCGTAGTCGGCGTCGTCCGCGCTCACCGGGAGCGGGGCCAGCGGGCGCCCGTCCATGTCGGGCACGCCGTAGAGATCGAGCCCGCGTAGAAGGTCATTCCTGCGGTTGACCATCTTCTCGGTGTAAACCAAGGCCACGCACGCGGGCCATCCCCCCAGCTCCACCGCGCGCTCGATCTGGGCGCGGGTTAGGGTACCGATGAGGCGGCCGGCCCAGCGGGCGTCGGCGTAGGTGATCTTGCCCTTGATCGCCACGGGCACGAAGGAGCGGTACTTGAGCGTCAGGGCCGAGGGCGAATTTACCGCCACCAGGCTCCGGTGGTAGAGCTCGGGTTGCTCCATCAGAATGCCGCCCAGGGAGTGGCCCAAGTCCGAGAGGATGTGCCAGCGCTCCCAGCCCCCGTCGGTTTCCTTGAGAAGCGTCTTGTTGTTGTCGAATTCCTTGACGTCGGTATTGTCCAGCCACATCTGGACCAGCATGAGGGCGCGGACCTCGCGCAGGGAGGAGTGGCCCAGCTCCCCAAAGGCCCAGCCGCCGGGCCGCTCGATCTTCTTGGGCTTGGCCTCGATCAGGCCGTCGCGGAAGACCACGTAGTGCCGCCCGTCCGGCATGATGCCGCTGTCCTTAATGTACTGCTCGATGAGGTAGCGCCCGCGGACGTTGTCCCGTCGGAAGTAGACCTCCCAGTCCCGGCGCACGTCTGAGAGGGTGTCGCCTTCCTTCAGGATGATCTTGATGTCCCGGCGGTACTGGGTCACGTCGGTGGGGAAGCCCAGGGTCATCATGATGGCCGCGAGGGTCGGGTCGGCGTGGATCTCGGCGCCGAACTTGAGCTTGTATTTGGTCTTCTTGCCTTCGTCGTTAAGGACGTAAACGTCCATCTTGGGCTTGGTGTCCGAGTGGCGCATGCCATCGTAATAGAAGACGGCTTCCTCGGGCATATCGGTCTTCACGTTGCGGTAGACGTCCAGGGTCTTGCCGGTAGCGGCGCGGGCCACGTCCAGCGAGGCGATGCCCTGCTGTTTCTGCCAGAACGTGCTGGGGCCAGGATCCAGGAGGGCGGGGTCGCCCCCCGCCCGTCGGAAATGGCGCAGGGACTGGGCGTCCATGTACCCACCCGTCGGGTTCACGAGGTTGCTCGCCTCTTTGGTGGCGTCAAAGCGCTTGGGGATCACCCAGCGGGTGAGATAGTTGCCGATGGCCCGCATAGTGGATGCTATGTTGTTGCGGGCGCCTTCCGAGCGCACCGCCGCCTCCATGTCCAGGGTGCGGTAGGCGAGGTCCAGCGCCTCGGAACGCTTGGTGGCGTTCTTCATCGCCAGGAGGTCCTGCTCGGCCAGGCCCAGGGCCAGCATGAACTTGTGCTCTTCCACTTCCTCGCGGACCTCGTCCTCGTCGGCCCCGCGGTCGCGCTCGTAGTTGGCGATGAGTGCGGCAATCTCCGCCTGTTTTTGGCGCAGCCGGAAAATGTAATCGTCCACCTTGGAGGGGGAGACCCGCTGCCCCTCCAAGAACAAGCGCTCCGCGCGCCGCTCGAAGCCCCGATCGTAAGGATGGTCTTTCGCCAGAGCGCCTTGCCAAGGCAGCGTTAAGGCGGAAAGCAATAACAAGGCTTTAGGACCGAGCACGGGCTTTTGGGTCATAGGCGGCGGAGCCTACAGCAGATCTTCACGGGAACCAAACGTGCCCTGAAATTCTTCCAGCCCCCCCGAAGAAGGCCTGGATATCCCTCGCAATAATTTCCGTGCCAAGGGGGGTTTTCCCCTAAAATGGTCAGGAGGGGGTCTCATGGAAAGAGACGGCTGCGGTGTGGGGTTTCTGGTCTCGCTGGAGAACCGGCGCTCCCACGACATTATAAGGAGGGGCCTCACCGCCCTGGAGCGCATGGAGCACCGGGGGGGCGTGGGCCCCGACGGGGTCTTGGGCGACGGCGCCGGCATCATGACTGGCGTCCCCTACGAACTTTTCGGCCGCGAGGCCGGCACCTTCGCCGTGGCCTCGCTGCTCTTGCCCCGGGATGCGGAAAAGCGCGCCCGTTCCCTGAAAGTTTTCGAGGACACCTTCTGGCAGCATGGGCTCAAGGTCCAAGGCTACCGGGACATCCCCCTGGACACCTCCGTGATAAGCCCCGCCGCCTTGGCCTCCATGCCCGGCATGGTCCACGCGTTGATCGAGCGCCCCGAACACTGCCGCACCCTCTACTCCTTCGAGCGCTTGCTCTACATGGCCAAGCAATCCACCCGCACCAAGGAAAAGGAGCACGGGATCCACCAGGAGTTCTACTTCACCTCGCTCTCGGGCCGCACCATCGTCTATAAGGGCCTGTGCACCGGCGCGGCCCTCTCGCGCCTTTATCCCGACCTGCGCGACCCCCGCTACCAGGCGTCGTTCGCGCTCTTTCACCGCCGCTTCAGCACCAACACCATCTCCACCTGGGACAAGGTCCAGCCCTTCCGCCTCATCGCCCACAACGGCGAGATCAACACCATCGAGGGCAACAAGGCCTGGGCCATCACCCGGGAAAAGGCCATGGGGCTCAAGCGCGACGAGCTGATCACCCACGAGGGCATCAGTGACTCCGGCAACCTCAACGTCATCGCCGAGGCCCTGCGCTATCGCAGCAGCATCCCCAAACTGGCCGAGACCATGGCGATCCTGATGCCACCGGCCGGACAGCGCGCCCAGGGCGACTATTACAAGTTCTGGGGGCGCGGGATGGAGCCCTGGGACGGGCCCGCCATGGTGGCCTTCAGCGACGGCAAAACCATCGGCGCGCGCTTGGACCGCAATGGTTTTCGCCCTTGCCGCTGGATGCGGGACGCGGGGCACTTCTACCTGGCCTCGGAGGCCGGTGTGTTCGACGTGCCAGTGGACGAGGTATTGGAGAAAGGCGCGCTCTCCTCCGGGGAGTCGGTCACCGTCCACGTCCTCTCCGGCGCGGTGAGTTTCCTCGACCCCGAGGATTTGCCGGAAAATCGCCAGGCCCGCTTCGACCACCAGACCACGCCGCTGGGGGATTTTCCGCCCCCTGTCCCCGCGGGCGACTTGCGGGCCCTCCTGCGCCGCCACCGCTTCAGCCGCGAGGAAGTGGACCGGTTGCTCGTTCCCATGGCGGCGGAGATGAAGGAGCCCCTGGGCTCCATGGGCGACACCGCCTGCCTGGCCTTTCTCTCCCGTGGCGCGCGCTCTCTCTTCGATTTTTTCTACCAGGACTTCGCCCAGGTCACCAACCCGCCGCTGGATTACATCCGCGAGAAGGTGGTCACGGACATGCGCGTGTACCTGGGACGCAAGCCCAACATCTTCGAGCCCAAGGACCTGGTGCCGCTCAAGCCGGTGCTGGAGTTGGAGGGGCCGGTGCTCACGCTTGGGCAGATGCAACGGCTGCACGCCCTTGGCCGCAGCCCCGATCAACCGGATCTGAGGAGCCGTCGCATCGACATCACCGTTCCCGAGGGGGCGGACTTCGCCGAGTTCAAGGCGCAGTTTGAGCGCATCAACCACGAGGCCATCGAGGCGCTCAAGGCGGGCTTCAGCCTGCTGGTCTTGAGCGACCGCGCCGCCGGTAACGGCCGTGCTCCCATGCCCTCGCTCTTGGTGCTCACTTCCCTCAATCTCGCCCTCAACGCCACCGGACGCCGCATGCGCACTTCGCTCATCCTGGAAGTTGGCGACGCGCGCAACCCGCACCAGATCGCCTGTCTTCTTGGGCATGGTGCCTCGGCCGTGTGCCCGTATCCGGCCCTGCGGGCGGTGAGTGAATCCCAGGAAGCTAGCTTGGCGCGTTTTTTTCCTGAAGAGCGCGAGAAGCGCCTGGTGAAGGCCCTCTCCGAGGGCGTGCTGCGGGTGATGGCGAAGATGGGCATCTCGGTTTTCCGCTCCTACCAGGGCTCGCGCCTGTTCACGCCCGTGGGCCTTTCCCAAGAAGTGCTCGACGCCTTTTTCCCGGGGAAAACCAGCCCGCTGGGGGGGCACACGCTGGAAGACCTCCACAAGCTGCTGATGGCCCCATTGCCCGAAGACGACGAGGGCGCGCTGCCCGCCAGCTTCCTCTACCGTGAGCATCCCGCGGGCAAAACGGGGGAGGAGCACACCCTCACCACCAAGCGCGCCCGCGCCATCCACGCCATGCTCAAGGAAGAAGACGAAGACAAGGCCTACGCCAGCTTCCGCGAGCACGCCCGCGCGCTGGAAGAGCGTCCGACCTTGATTCGCCACCTCTTCGCTCCCAAGACTGGGTCGGCGCCGGCGGAGAAACTCGCCCCCCTGGAGGAAATCCTCGCCACCTTCGGCAGCGGCGCCATGTCTTTCGGCGCCATCAGCGCCGAGTCCCAGCGCGACCTGATCCTCGCCTTCCGCGAGATCGGCGGCCGCAGCAATAGCGGCGAAGGCGGCGAGAACCCCTACTACGCCACCGACGGGATCACCTCCACCATCAAGCAGGTGGCCTCCGGCCGCTTCGGCGTCACTGCCGAGTACCTGGTCACCGGCGACGAGGCCCAGATCAAAATCGCCCAGGGGGCCAAGCCCGGGGAGGGCGGCCAGCTCATGGGCGCCAAGGTCACCGAGGACATCGCGCGGGCGCGCCACACGCTCCCGGGGGTGGACCTCATCTCGCCCCCGCCCCAGCACGACATCTACAGCATCGAGGACCTGAAAGAACTCATCCATGAGATCAAGCAGCTGCGGCCCGCGCTGAAAGTGTCCGTGAAGCTGGTCTCCGGCGCCAACATCGGTGCCATCGCGGTGGGGGTCGCCAAGGCCGGCGCCGACATCATCCAGGTCTCGGGTGGGGACGGCGGCACAGGTGCGGCGTCGCTCCTGTCCATGAAGCACGCGGGTCTGCCTTTGGAAATCGGCCTGTGGGAAGTCCACCGCACCCTGGTGGAGCACGGCATGCGCTCCCGGGTGCTCCTGCGCGCCGACGGAGGGTTCCTCACGGGCAAGGACCTGGTGGTGGCGGCCTTGCTCGGCGCCGACCAGTTCGATTTCGGAAAGCTTCTTTTAGTGGGCCAGGGCTGCATCATGGCGCGGGTGTGCGAGAAGAACACCTGCCCCGCGGGCATTGCCACCCATGCCCCCGCGCTCAAGGCCAAGTACACCGGCGACAAGGACAAGGTGGTGAGGCTTTTGCGCTGCCTGGCCCGGGACGTGCGCGAGACCCTGGCCAGCATGGGCCAGACTTCGCTGGCCACCATCACCGGCGCCAACCACCTGCTCACCGTCGCTCCCGCCCACGCCGATTTCATCCGCGCCCGCGGGATACGGCTGGATGGTTTCCTCGCTCCCGTCCAATCGCCGCTCCAGCACCCCTTGCCACCACCGGAAGGGATGTCTCCGCTCAACCGGAGCATCATCGAGCGGCCCTCGCCGAAGCTCGAGCTCGCCATCCGTAACACCGACCGCGCCGTGCCCGCCACGCTGGCGGGACTCTACGCCCTCAAGGCCTCACGCACCCGCGCGGACCAGGCCCCGGCCAATCTGCCGGAGAAGATGGAATTGCATTTCCAGGGATCCGCGGGCCAAGGCTTTGGTGTCTTCAACGTGCGGGAACTTTCCCTGCGCTTGGAGGGCGAGGCCAACGACTCCGTGGCCAAGGGCATGTCGGGGGGGCAGGTGGTGGTGGTACCTCCCTCGGGGCGCGCGGCAACCTATCGCCCCGGTGAATGCAGCATTATCGGCAACTGCGCCCTGTACGGCGCCACCGGAGGCACGCTGCTGGTGAACGGCCGGGCCGGGGATCGCTTCGCTGTCAGAAATAGCGGTGCTGCGGCCGTGGTGTTTGGCGTGGGCTTCCACGCTTGCGAGTATATGTCCGGCGGCGAAGTTTGGATCCTCGCCACCGCCAAAGGCAACATTGGGGCCGGCATGTCTGGTGGCGCGGTCTATCTGCCCCATGCCCTCATCCCTCAGATCAACGCCGACTACGTCATGGCCGTGCCCCTCTCGGAACAAGACGTGGCCGTCCTGCGCGAGCGCTGGGATCTCTTCACCCGGGAAACCGGCGCCACCCTCCCAGTGGGGGGAGACGGTGGCTGGATACGCCAAGGGTATGTAAAGATTGTCCCCCGCAAGAATGCATAATCAAAGACTTCGGGATGGTGGCAAAATGCCCTTTTGACGGCGTGGAAGGCCTTGGGTACCACTGGCGTGGTCCTGAGACTTCAACCCGGAAGGTTTCGCATGCTGCGCCCCTTGCTGCTCGTTTTGGCCCTGGCTTCCACCCTTGCCCACGCCAAAAGACCCAGCCGCCTCCCGGTCAACATCCTCACCACCAATTTCGAAAACCTCTTTGACTCCACCCATGACCGCGGCAAAACCGATTACACCTACCTGCCCCTGGCGGTGAAGCGCGCCTGGCCCCGGGCCATGGCGTGGTGTGAGTCGCAAACCGGTTTTTACCGCGAAGAGTGCCTCACCCTCGACTGGACCCCCGAGCGGGTCAACCGCAAGGTCGCCCGCATCGCCGAAGTCCTCAAGGGCGCCATGGCGCCGGGGCTTCCCGACGTGGTGGTGGTGCAGGAAGTGGAAAACCGCCGCGTGCTCGCCCGGGTGGCGCGGGCCCTGGGGCCCGAATACCGCGCGGTCTTGATCGAAGGCCCCGATGAGCGCGGTATCGACACCGGCGTGATCACCCGCTTGCGGGTATTGCGCCAGCGGCTGCACCCCATTACCACCCCCAGCGGAGAAAAAACCCGTGGCATCCTTGAGGTGGACCTGGCCGTGGGGAGCAAGCGCATGACCGTGCTGGCCAACCACTGGCCCTCCCAGAGTAACCCAGACGTGGACCGCATGGCGGCAGGCTCCAAGCTTCTGGAAGTCGCCCGGGCCGCCGAGCGCCGCTCCTCCCTGGTCATCGCCGCCGGTGACTTCAACACGGCCGCCGACGACGAGCTGGACGCGCTGGAGAGCCTGATCCTGCCCGCGTTCTGGGACGTGGAGGCCGAGGCCGTGCGCACGGGCGTGGACCTGGGCGCCTTGGCCACCTACAGCTATCGTGGCGTGTGGGCGAGCCTAGACCACATCTTCATCATGAAGAGCCGCCCCTACGACGCTGCCGATTACGCCAGCGCCTTCATCTACACCGAGCAAGGCCGCATGATCGAGGAGTACGAGTACCGGGGTGTGCGCGAGACCCGGCCCATCCGCTACAATATGATGGAAGGTACCGGGTACTCGGACCACCTGCCCATGGGGCTGACCCTGCGGCTCTAGGCTAAAGCTTGCCCCCGTTCCAACCGATAGGGTCGGGAACAAAGGCTTTTCATGCTCATACCGGCCCTCGTATGGCTCGCCACCTCCACACCCGCATTGGCGATCAATACTGAATTGCAAGACTTTGCGCTGTGCATGCCATCAATTGCTTGGTCTTCACATCCTCACCCGCAAGGGTGGGTTCACCTGTCCTTGGATGCCTCGGGATTGGAGTCCTATCTGTGCCGGGAAAACCCCGATGTTCTAGCCGCCCCCACCGGAGCGGAGAGAAGGTCGCAAGCGGGTTGCACCCTCCGCTATGACGATTCCGTGCGTGGGGTGTTGCTGGAGCGCGCTCGGATGGGGCTGGGCCGGGACCTCTCTGATTTTGCCACGCCTCCCGCTGACGCCTATCCGGACGACATAACCAGACTTTGCCCAAACGATTACTTTGGCACGCAGACAGAGTGGGCCAGTCGAGCCGGTGGCACGCACCATTGTGGGATGGGTCGCATTCCCGACTCCCTGCTGCGCCTGCGCGCCTGGCGCGATGGCCAGGAAAATGCGTTAATTGCCAGTAACATTCAAAGCATGTACAGCCGGCCTTTCGACATCTTCAGTTCAATGAGCTTAGTGAACGACCATTACAGGATCCAAACCAGTTGCCCCAGCGCGGACCAGGCTCGCGCCATTTCCACCGCGGATATGCAGACGACCCGCGAAGCCATGGCCCGTCAATGCGAATGGGGCCGACTGCGGATGCGGGAGCGGATCGCGTACTGCCGGGCCTTGTCGGTGCCTGGTTTGACCGGGGCCATCGATGCGCTCGAGGCGCGGATGAACGAGCTGGAGCCTTCGCGCCGCTCCTCGCCGGATTCCGAGATGGCGACGCCTAACTGAGGCCCGGGGCGGTGAGAGCGTATCTTACCGCCCGCTTGTCCTCGCCGGGAAAGCGTTCTTCGGTGAAATGCCGCTCGAATGTCATCCCTATCTTCTTCATCACGTTTTGCGAGCCCAGGTTGGCGAGCATGGTGGTGGCGAAGACCTCTTCCACGCCGAGGGACCAGGCTTTCTCCAGCAACACCAGCGACATCTCGCTGGCGTACCCCTGCCCCCAGTAGGCACGCTTCAACCGGTAACCCAGCTCCACTTCCCGCTCGTTCTCGGGAGCCTTGGCGTCGGGGCGCAAGAGGAACCACCCGATGAAGTCGCCGCCGCTCTTGAGATGGGCCGCAAAGACCCCGAAGCGGCCCTGGGAGCGTGCCAGGGACGCCTTGATCCGCCCGAGGGCTGCTTGGACTTCTTCCGGGGTGGAAGCTTTGCCATCGCTCAAATGCCGCATCACCTGAGGGTCGCTGTCGAGATCTAAAAGGAGCGGGGCATCCCCATCGGCGAGGGGGCGCAACCGCAAGCGGGCAGATTCAGCGTAAATGCTCATGGAAGAATTCTAGCGTAGGATGGAGGGAGACTAGGAGAAAACCATGCGACTTCTTCCGCTTCTTGCCGGGATTGCCTTGAGCGCAACCACTTTCGCCCAAAACCCTCCGGGGACCCCTCAACGCCCCTCTCGGGCGGAGTTTGAGGCGGCCAAGAAGGAGTGCGTGAAGTTCGGGCCTCCGCCCAAAGGAGGGGAGGAGCCGTCTGGTCCTTTCGCCGACTGTATGGCCAGCAAGGGCTTCAAGCGCCCCACTCCCGAATTCAAAAAAGCTTTCCATGAGTGCGGCCAGATTTTCGGCCTGCCCAAGCGGCCAAACCCTCCCAGCGAGGCCTTCGTTGGGTGCATGACCCGCAAAGGATTTCCGCCTCCTGGGAAACCAGTGATACCGCCCAAAGGGAAATAGCTGAGTGGCCCGCTCAGAAGGCAAAGGCTGCATCCAGTGCCGCTCACCCATTCGTCGGTTAGCATGGATGGGTGAGGTGCTTATGCGTTGGTTTTTGACCTTGCTACTGATTTTCTCCGCCGCCTGCGCCCATCAGACGGCCAAACGCCAACCCGCCAACGGGGACGCGTGTTG
The DNA here is from genome assembly GCA_964399165.1 of uncultured Bacteriovoracaceae bacterium. Lineage (GTDB taxonomy): Bacteria > Bdellovibrionota > Bacteriovoracia > Bacteriovoracales > Bacteriovoracaceae > UBA6144. The sequence goes on from CAYNPO010000022.1 coordinate 11,107, forward strand.
GGACGCCCAGACGGGGCCCGAGCACACCCGCGCCGACACTTGCCGCAACGTGAACAGCGATTATTGTTTCGAGCAGGCCATGCGCCAGGGGGTGGCCCTGCCCCACGTGGCCGCGGACACGTGCCGCAACGTCTACAGCGAGCTGTGCCTGCGTCAAGGCCAGCGGGAAAATTCCGCTTTCCACATGGTGGCGGATACCTGTGAGGACGTCATGAACGATGATTGCTTCCAAGCGGGGTTGGATGCGGGACGGCGCTACCACCAGGCCGCGGACACTTGCCGCCACGTGCCCGACAACGCCTGCTTCCGCCGCAGCTTCACCGGCAGCACCCAATGGTGGCAGGCCGCGGACTCATGTCGCTCCCGCCGCCGGGGCCGCTGAGTCACTCTTCCATGCCGCACACGGGATCGATCTGCGCGGGGCTCGTCATTCGCCCGGCCTGAAAGTCCCACACGTAGCTGCTGCCCCAGGTGAAGCAGTGGAGCGCCTTTCGCTCGTCAATGTTGCTGCCTCGGCGGTCGGTTAAGGCCGGTACGTCCACCATGCGGAAGAGGCAAGTGCGAAACTCCACGGTGGAGTTGCTGGCGGTTCGGTAAGGCAAGTAGGGCGAGGCGGGCCGCTGTCCCATGGCCCCCGGCATGTCCGTGACGAAGACCCGGGGGTGGGGCGCCGGCCGATGGTGCAGGAAAGTGGCGGTGGAGGGCTCCAGGCTGGCGGGCCTCGCGTTCCAGCGCCACAAGGCGAAGCGATCCCCCTCAAAGGAAGTGTACAGCGGGTCGTGGCTGTCGGAGTCGATCTCCCAGTCCCTGTGTTGGTAAGTGATGGACTCGCCAAAATGGTCCCTGCGGATGTTCAGGCGTTTGGTGAGCACGCCATTTTCCCATTGGGACTCCCACTGGCAGCCACGGATCCACTGGACCACGCCGAAGTTGCGCAGTTGGTTTACCCGGGAAGTGCGAAGAGTGAAGGCCACGTCGGTCATGTATTGGGCCACGTCAGGGGGGTCTCCCCGGAAGGTCACGCGTTTTTCTTGGCGCTGGACCTGGAAGGCCACCAGCCCTGCTTCCGGGGTGCTCGGACTGAAGGCATCCCGGTGGGTGGAGAGAATCTCAATGCCCGCGTGCGCGGTGCTGAAGGCAAGCAGGCCTAAAAGAACCAAGGGTTGGGGCATGGGAAGGTCCTCCGATGGCCTGAGGTATCCTTTGCGCCAACCTCCCGGCGACCCCCCCCTGGAATATTTGCTCGGTTTCCCTGGGAGACGCCGAAGGATGGTAAGAAAGCTCCTTTGCTTACTGCGGAGAAAAGATGCCCAAAGCCCTGCTCTTGTCCTTACTCCTCGCTCCCGCCGCGGCCATGGCCCAAGAGCTGCCCTGGCCCGCAAGCTGCGCGAAGGTCCACTCCCTCACTTCACAGCGCCGACTGGTGACCCGCGAATTCACCCACTCCTCCATCGCCATGCCTTGGCGCGAGCGTGAAGTGGGCCTCGCCGCGGTGGCGGGCAAACCCCGCGTGCGCGTGAGCCCCGAGTACGCGGAGGCCCAAGACGGCCGCCTGGTGGTCGGGCAGGCCATCTACTCCGCCGACTGCCGCTTTCCCCCCGATGACCCCGAGATCATCGCCCTGAGGGCGAAGTCCGCCGCCGGCACCCTCACACCCGCCGACTTCCGCGGCCCCCGCTGGGTCCATCTGGTCAAGCCCATCGACGAAGAAGAAGAGCGTTGCGTGCAACTCCACCAGGCCCGGGGGCGCTGGAGCGGATGCGGAGACGTGTGGCAGGACGGTCTCAACGACAACGAAGTGGTGTGCTTCCAAGGCAAGAGCTATCCGCGCTGCCACGTGGAGTGCGTGCAGTCCATTTACCGGCGCCTCCTGACCCTCCAGCAGGGGTACTGCCGGGGCGGTGCTGAATGAAGGCGGTGGTTATCCTCGCGGCGCTGTCTCTGGCGGGTCTTGTCTCCGCGCAAACCCGCAACCTCCGGTGGGACAACCCCGCCTGCGCCATCGGCCCCTGTGAGGTCCGCGCGGTCACGTTGCAGCTCACCCGAACCCACAGCTCCGCCATGGCCGGCAACGCCATCGTGGCAGGGGTGGAGACCAATTCACCCGGCGCGCTCCACCGCTACGCCTTCGTGCAGTACCTCAAGGGTTGCATGTTCGAGTCCAACGCCACGGGCCCTGTGGCCATGGTGACCCGCGAGTTCTTCGGCCGCAGCGGGGAAGCCTTTCAGCACCGGGATTGGGAAGTGGACTCCGCCCCGGACGCGGATCCCATCTATTGGTCCACGCTGAATCCCGGTTGGGACGAGCTGCGCGGTTTCGAGATCCCCCGCAACGCCAACTACTCTGTGGCGCCACCGGTCCAAGGCAGAGGGATAAACTGGGGCGGAAAAGTGTCCAACCTCAGGCACAACGCTCTCTACGTCTTTGATGCTCCCACTCCCTCCACACTCTCGAACATGAACGGGACCCGCATGGCCCGCAACTCCAGCCTGAACTTTCGCATCTGTCTGCATCGGATTGCGGACATTCCCCGTGCAGTTTCCCCCCGTACCATCGTGCCCCACCCCATCGCCTGCCTCGATTGGAGCTCCAATTTCGTCTACGACTTTGCTCGGCAGGGCTTCGTGGAGGCCGACCAACCCCACGCCTTCTGCCAATCTCAGGGCGTACGGCCGATTCCTTAATACTTGTTAAAGATAGCGAGGCTAATGGGCACCCCTCACCGGCCGTCAGGAGGTTGTGCCTCAAGAGCGTTTGCGGAGGGCGGGCCAACCCCTTGAAGCCGGTCCCGGGCCGCGCTCTGACCTAAACTGGAAGGGTCTCAACAAGGAGGCCCGATGGGCGCGCACAAGATTCTTTTGGTGGACGATGAACCTGATATCCTCGAGTACGTGAAGGTTCTGGTGAAGCGTTCGGGTGAGTTCCAGGTGGAGACGGCCGAGGACGGTGAGCAGGCCCTCACGAAAATCCTCGCCAACGACTACGATTGCGTGTTGAGCGACATCAAAATGCCGGTTCTGGACGGCGTTTCCATGCTGGAGCGGGTGCGGGCCGCCGGCCGGGACGTGCCGGTGCTGTTCATGTCCGCCTTCGCCGACGCCAGTTTCGAACGGCAGGTGGTGGGCTACGGCGCGGTCACCCTGCTGGATAAAACCAAAATGCGCGACGTGGTCGGCCGCATTCAAGAGGCCCTGTGCGTGGGAGATGACACCCGGGCCATGCACGCCGAGGAAGGCGGTATGGCAGGGGATTTCCTGGCACTCCTCAACCACCGCCGCTAGCCCCGTCCGCCCCTGCGTGCTAGCGTGGGGACATGTTGGTCGACGCCCATACCCACCGCAGCTCCCCCCATCCCCACGTGCGCGTGCTCTCGGCGGGCGAGGTGCTCCAAGGGCGCGCGCCCGAAGGGGCGTTCTGCGCGGGGGTGCACCCATGGGATGCGGAGGAGGTGGGAGAGGACGTGCTTCCCCGACTGGCCGAGCTGCTGCGGCACCCTGGATGCGCGGCCGTGGGCGAAGCCGGCCTGGACCGCGCCCGCCGGGTGAATTGGGCCCGCCAAGAGGCATGGTTTATGCGCCAGTGGGACCTGGCAGAGGAGCACCAGCTGCCTTTGGTGCTCCATGTGGTGCGCGCTTCCAGCGACCTCATGGCCTTCCTTAAACGGCGCCGCCCGCGCACTCCTTGGCTGTGGCATGGCTTCAGCGGGCCCGTGGCGATCCTTCCGTCGTTGTTGAAGTTCCAGCCAGCCTGTTATTTTTCCTTCGGCCCCGCCAACCTCCGCCAGCGCCAATTCAGGCAACTCTGGTCCGCGGTTCCCCAGGACCGCCGGTTGCTTGAGACCGACGATTCAGGCGCGGACCTGCGGGAGGTCTACCTCCAGGTCGCAGCGGATGAGGTTCAATTGACGCACAATTTCTTCAGGCTTTTCGAGCGCTTGGCCGTCTCAGCTTCATCCGGGTTGGCATAGCGAACCGCCGCAAGGTACAAAAAACCCATCATTGGTTTACCCCTTAGAGGAGGACGCATGCGTTTCATCGCTTTGTTTGCTGCCCTGGTTTCTTCCACCGCTTTTGCCACCGATTTCACTTTCACCTACTTCGGCCGCGATGTCGGCAGCGTGACTTACTACAACTGCGACTCCGTCGAGAGCATCGTGGAAGGCCACCTGGAGGCCCTGGGCGCCACCAGTATCCGCGTCCGCTGCACCGGCGGCATCGAGAACTGGGGCGGCACCTGGCGCGCCATGCCCGTGCGCGTCCGCGCTTCCTTCAACTCTCCCGTCGCCACCGGTAATGGCGAGCACACCGTGCTGCTGAACTCCCGCGCTGGCCGTAATACCGGCTGCGGCTTCAACACCGCCCTGCTGGACAGGCTCCTCCCGGTGGTCGAAAACGTCCGCGTGGTTTCCCGCGAGGCCCGCTGCAATGGCGAGCAAGGCCGCTGGGCCTACCACGTGGAAGTCGCCAACTAAGCTTCCGCTTTTTCCGATTTACTTCATGGAACCCCCGCCTTGTGCGGGGGTTTCTTTTTTTAGCTGGTGCCGTGGGAGAGGAGCCAGCTGATGGCGTGATCTAAGCTTCCCGGCGCAGCTACTAGGGAGGAAAAGGGATCTCGACCTGGAGTACCCGCATGCCGTTCATGGTTGTTCACCACATAGTGGACGGCATTCCGCGTTTCCTGAGGCCCCCTCAGCACATGGAGATGGTACCGCTCCAACTGCACCCGTCCCCGCTTCAACCCCTTGGCGAACGTCACCGTCATCGACCGCATCCCCCTGGTGAGCGTCTTGTTGTCTCCCGCTTCCACAATCAAATGCACATGGTTGGACTGCAAAGAGTAGTGGACCACGCCCAATCCCTGCCTCCGGGCGTTCAGAATCGCCCTTTTCAAGATTTTCAAGCACGCCTTGTTGCGGATCCGGGCGTTGAGCTTGAAATTGACGTGGGCGGGAGTGCGCCTCCCCACGCGTTCTCTCGGTCGGTGCCGAACACCGCGGGAGTGAATTTCTTTGCGCCCGCATTTGGGCCTGCGGCCTCCGTGCCTTCCCCGGTAAAGATTGAGTTCTCCCTGTCTGCCCATGGCCTAGCCCTCATTTGATAAGGGCATATATGCCAAGAATGGCAGGTGGGGGTCAGCTCGCGCGAACGCGAGCCCGCAAAAACTTCATCCGTGAAACGGGTGATGAATCCCGGTGAGCCTCGGAAGACATGTGCCCTTTTCAAGTGGAGAGGGAAAGTTGAAAGGGGCGCATGTCACGGCTTGGGGTAGGCTCGGCACAGGCCTTGGGCCGCTCAAACCGATAGTGAAGCCGGCCTCACTCCACCTGCATGAGCACGAACTTCAGGTAGCGCATCTCTTCCAGCGCCAAGGGCCACGGATGGTCTTCGGGCTGGCCCCGGGCCACCAGCACGCGCCCGCGACGGCGTGAGCGCCCTAGGGCCTCGCGGCAGAGTTCCAGGAAGAGTTCGAAGGACACGTGTCCAGAGCAGCTTGATGCCGCCAACAACCCGCCCGGCGCCACAAGCTTGAGGGAGTCGGCGAAGATGTCCACATAGGCGGTCTTGGCGGCGTCCACCGACTTGGCGTTGGGGGCGAAGGAGGGCGGGTCGGTGATGACGAAGTCCCACTGGCGTTTGGCGGCCGCAGCTTCCTTGACCCAGGCGAAGGCGTCGGCGGTGATGGCCTTGTGCCCGTCCACCGGCAGGCCGTTCAACGCCCAATTCAAGTTCGCCGCTTCGATGGCGGCGGGGGCGATGTCCACGGTGGTCACCTCGCGGGCTCCCCCGCGACCGGCGAAGACCGAGAACCCGCCGGTGTAGCCGAAAAGGTTCAGGAGAGTCTTTCCCGCGGCCATTTGGCCCACCAAGAGACGGTTGTCCCGTTGGTCCAGAAAGAAGCCGGTTTTGGCGGCGTCCACCAAGTGGGTTTCAAACAACATGCCATTCTCGTGGAAGCGAACTTTGGTGAGATCAGTGCCGCCGTCCACCAGGAGTTGCCCCTTGTCTTGGTCCTTGTTACGGCGTTTGAGGTAGACGGTCTTGAGGGGGAGCCCGCACCCCATGAGCCATTCGGTAAGGCCAGCCACGTCCCAGAAGGCCGCAGAGGCCTCGCCGTCCAGCTTGAGCACGGCCACCTCCGCGTACACGTCGCACACGAGCCCGGGGAGACCGTCACCCTCGCCGTTGAAGAGCCGGAACGAGTCTTGTTCGCCTGATCGGTAGAGGTGGCGCTTGAGGGCCAAAGCGGAATCCATGCGCGCGCGCAATGTGTCGGGGGAGATTTTCTTCTGTGCCACCGCCACCATGCGGAAGGCGAGATTGATGTTGGGGCAGTAAAACCCCGTGCCCAGGAATTCCGCTTTGGGAGAATAGAGGTGCGCCAGGTTTCCCACGGGCACTTTCTTGGGCCGATCGGCCAGAGTGTCCCCGAAGACCCAGGGATTGCCTCGCTTCAAATGCTTGGTCAGATCCCGGTTAAGGGTAAGCTTGATCGGGGCGGAGTCGTGGAACATCTTCAGTCCTCCACCCGGTACCAGGTGATTTCGTGTTTGTTATGGTGTTGGTGGATGGCGCGGCCCCCGAGCTCGCGCACGAAGGCCGCGGTGGTGGCGTGGTCGGTGTCCCCTTGGAACTTGAGCGTGCAGACGAAATTGCGCGTTCCCGCCGCCTCCCAGCGCTTCACCAGCTCCAAAAGGCGCGCGGGATAGCAGATGATGTCGGAGAAGAACCAATCCACCTTGGGCAGCGAGCGCGGGTCGAGCCCGAAGGCGCTCTCCTGCCTCACCGTCACCCGGGGCAGCTGGGCTATGCGCTCTTCCAAAGGCGCCTTGTCCACCGCGGTCACGTTTCCGCCGAAACTTTGCAGCACCCAGGTCCATCCCCCCGGACATGCGCCCATATCAAGCAGGTGTTCATCCGGACGGGGCAAGCGGGGCGCGTGGCAAGTGAAGAACTCCCAGAGCTTCAAGTACGCCCGCGAAGGGGGATTCACCTGGTCTTCCTGGAAGGTCATTTCGCCCAAAGGATACACCGACGTGGTCCGCGGCGACGCCAACACCAGGCCCTCCTCCCATAACGTCCACCCGCCCATAGGCGAGGTGGGGCGCGGGTGCAGGAATGGGATGGGCTTCACCGGATAGTGCGGGAGTTGCTCCTGGATGAGCTCGGCCCGGCGGTGGTGCCCGCAGGAGAACAAGGCCCAGTTGCGTCCGCGCTCCTTGAGCTTCTTGGCCGCGTCCCCGATGGAGGCCACGGGGATCTCCTCAACACCCAGGAAGCTCGCCTGGGCCCACACCACGTCGGGGGCTGCGCCTTCCGCGAGGAACAAACGTCCCCGACGCTCTTTCACGGCGATGTCCCGGGCCGCCAACTCGTCGGCCAGGTCCTGTTCGTGTTCGTGGGGGGCTAGATAGAGGCTTCTTTCCATGCGGCGCGCATGATACAAGGGCCGCATGAGTATGAAAACCGAGCTCAAGATCCACGGCTTCAACGCCTGCATAGCCGTCTTCAAACGCCGGCCCGAGGGGATCGTGCGCGTCTATCTCACCCAAGCGCGTATGAAGGTTCTTTCGGACTTGGTGAAGTACTGCGTGGACAAGCGCAAGGCCTACCACGTGTGCAGTCCTGAGGAGCTGGCCAAGGTGGCGGACGCCTCCCACCACGAGGGCGTGTGCCTGGTCATCAAGCTCCCGGCCTTGCCCGACGCCCAGGCGCTGACCCAACTCACCTCAAAACCCGGCTGCTGGCTCGCCCTGGAAGACGTGGGCAATCCCCACAACTTGGGCGCCATTTTCCGCTCCGCCGCCCATTTCGGCGTCACCGGCGTGTTCTTGGTGGCCCCCAAGACATCCTGGGAAACCGGCGCCTTCTACCGGACCGCTGAAGGTGGCGCCGAAGCAGTGCCCGTGGTGCCGGTGGAAAGCCTGGATGAATTGAAGGCCCTCACCCAAGAACTGGGGCTTGAGCTCTACGCCACCAGCGGCCACAAGGGTAGCGACCTCTACCAAACCAAGCTGCCCCCCAAGACCGTGTTCCTCTTGGGCGCCGAAGGTCCAGGCCTCACCAACGAGGCGATGCTGGGCTCAAAGAAGATCGTCCGCATCCCCGGCACCGGCGCTGTCGAGAGCCTCAACGTCGCCCAGGCCGGAACCGTGCTCGCGGCCGAGTGGTTCCGCCAGCATCGGGGCTGAAGCTTATTCTCCGCCGGTACGGCGGGAAGCGGTTTTGCTCACGCCGAATACGCTCAGCACTTGGTCACCGTACGTGACCACGATGCGGGTCACGTTGGTGGTGCCGCGGGTGACGGAAGTGAGGAAGACTCGCTTGCCATCGGCGTAGTCGCTGGACTCGCCCTCCAGCACAAGTTCCCAACGCGTGGCGAACACCAGGCTGTCAGAGTCGCGCGAGGTCTGCTCGCGGCGGATCATGCGGCCCTCGAGTGCCAGCGGGGCCATTTCCGTACAGTGGGTGGGCTCGCCCCATACGTTATAGGCGCAGGAGTTGCTATCGAAGAAGAGCGTGGCTTCGTTGGTGGTGGTGTTCCACTGCAGGATCGCCTGCTCCTGGTCCGGGTTGCGGACGCTGGAGTAGGTGTCAATGACATCGGCGTGGGCCGCACCGAAGGTGCAGAGGATAGCAATAAGCAGGGCTCGCATGGAAACCTCCGGGAAATGTATCCGCCTGTCTAGGCGCTGTTACACGGGTTGGGTAGAGACCCTGTAAAAATGACTAACAAACCCCGTGGGCGTACATGCCGGCAGGCAAGATACGTTGATCCCCGGAATGGGCCACGCCCAGCTCCCCACAGCCAAACTCCCGCCAGCGCCCATCCTGCATCAGCACGTTCCTCAGCGCCTCCTGCTGCACCCCATGGGTATGGGAGGTGAGGAAGAAGAAGGCGTTCTTCTTGGGCAGGACCGCGTGGGCCTTGTCCAAAAAGCCCGCCATGTGCTTCTCGAACTCCCACACTTCCTTCTTCGCCCCGTGCCCCCAGCTGGGCGGATCCGCCAGCATGCCATCGAGCCCGAGCTTCTTGTTGTAGGCGTTGATGAGGAATTTCTGGGCGTCTTCCTGGATCCAGCGCACGCCCTCGATGCCGGAGGCCTTGGCGGACTCCTGCCCCCATTCCAGCGCGCCTTTGGAGCTGTCCACATGCCACACTTCAGCGCCGGCGCGTGCCATCACCAACGAGGCCGCGCCGGTATAGCCGAAGAGGTTGGCGACCCGCGGAGCGCGCCCCAACTTCGCCTTCAACTCCGTGACCCGGGCCTCGATCCACTCCCACACCGGCACCTGCTCGAAGAAAATCCCACAGTGCCCGAAGGTGGTGAGCTTCAAGCGGAACTTCAGGTTCCCGTGCCGGCACCACATTTCCTTGGGCAAAGGTTTGTGGTGCTGCCACTGGCCCCCGCCGTCTTTGGAGCGCTGGCAGACGCTAGTGGCCTTGGACCACTCGCCGTCGTCGAGCCGCTTCTTCCAGATGGCCTGGGGGCTGGGGCGCTGGACGCGCACGCCGCTGATCTCTTCTAGCTTCATGCCGTGCCCGCTATCGATGAGGCGATAGTCGGGGAGGGCGTCGGGGGCGGTGTGGAGATTCATTTCAGGCGGAATACCACTTGCAGCGTGACACTGAAAGCCTGATCCGCCACTTCCACCTGGGGGGCCCGGGCCGCGGAGGCATCGGCCGCGAAAACCGCCTTCTCCATCATCATGGGACGGGGGTGCTCCTGGCGGGCAGACTCCTCCGCGATTCTCTCCACTTCGCCCAAGGAGGCCCCCAGGGTCTCGGCCAGGCGGGCGGCCTTCTTGCGGGCGTCCTTGGCCGCGATGTCCAGGCAACGCAGGTACTCGGCCTGGGCCTTCTCGGTGGAAAGGAAGGTCTGTAGGCCATCCGTGCCGGTGAGGCCGTGGTGGGCGGCGATGCCCATGACCTCACCCAGGCGCTTGATCTCGGAGGTGGTGACCTCCAGGCCCAAAGACGCGCGGTATCCCTTGAAGACGTTCTTGTCCTTCTCCCACTCGCGGTGCTCGTTCACCTGGTACGAGGGCGTATGGAGCTCCAGATCGGCCAGGTTCAACTTTCTGATGGCGGCCTTGGCCTTCTCTATGCGGGTGGAGACCTCCGTCACCGCCGCGTCCACTTGGGGAGCGGTTTTCTCCATGCGCAGCTGCAGCCGTCCGCGGTCGGGGCTGGTCTTAATTTCACATTTGCCGGCCACTGCAACTTCCCGGGCGGCTTGGGCGGCGCCCGCCAGCAGCAGGGCGCCCGTGAGGAGGAGCTTCACTCGATGCCGGCCGCGGCCAAGTCGGCCAGGGTCACCGGCTTAGCGTCGTCATTGATGTCCATGATGAAGAAGACGCCGCGGATGGCGGTCTCGTTCTCATAGGCGGGGGTGAGGGCCAGGGCCTCCATGAGGGTATCCAGCAGTTCACGCTGGTCCTTGTACTCCTTGCCGTCGTAGGTGTTCTCGCGCTTGGCTACACAGCCGCTCGTGCGCATGAAGGGGAACCAGGGCGCCTCGGGGGCGGGATTGATCTTGCCCGTGCCGTGGATGCGAAGCAGGTTGCGGCCGATGTTGCGGGCCACAACGCCGGGGCGCCACCAGTCGTCGTTGCGGGAGGAGGCGGGGAGGATGGCCTTCTGCAGGGCCTCGCCGCGGCTCTTGGGCACGAAGTCCAGGATCACGCGGCGGAATTTGCCGAATGAGACCTGCTCGTCTGCCTCGGGCATCACCGACTCCATGGTCAGGATGCCGGCGGGGGTGTTTCCGTTCCTTTGGCTGGACGGGATGTCGTTGGCAGAGGAGGCGAGGGCGGGTTGGGACCACAGCTTGCCGTTTCTCAGGCGGACGGGATCGTGGCGGCGATCGCGCAAGACCATGAGACAGGGGTGAAGGCGGTTGGTGCGGCAGAACATGTAGAGGCGCACGCCCTCGGCGAAGCTGCCGCCACGCCAGGTGGAAAGGGCAGGGGTGTGGTTCCACAAGTCCCGGGCCAGGGCGGATTGGTCCCCCACGGGGCGCTCGGCGGAGAGGACTTCCTTGTGCACGCGGGGATGCTGGCGCGCGGCCGCGGTCACCACATGCTGGAGCCCCATTCGGCGCAAGTCCGCCCGATGGCCGAGGATGTGGTAGGCGATGGCCTCACCCTCTGAACGGTCGGAAAGGGCGGCCAGCAATTCGCCGGCGAGATCAGCGGGAACGGGGGCGGGCAGGCCTTGACGATGGCGCAGGACCGCCACGCGCAGGCGTTCACTCAAGGGAAGTTGTTCTTCGGCCAACCGCTCGAGCACCTCGTTGAAGTGCGGGGGCACGGGACCTTCTTCCTGGATGTCCCAGAGGGCGTCCACCATGAGTTTGGCCTCCATGGGGGACCAGGCCACCAGCCAGGCCTTGTCGTCGCTCAGGGCGCGGGCGGTATACTGCCGGTAGATCCGTTCTTCCGTCACGGCGTCCAGGGCGTGGGCACCGAAAGAGGATGCGATCAGGGCGCAGGCGAAAATCAAACGAAACATAACGAAAACCTCACTCAGTTCATCCGTGAATTTCATTATTAGAGACCATGCGCCGCAAAGCTGGCTAGAAGGGTCAGAGATTGTTAGGAATTCCGTGCTGGGACATGGCCTGGACCTCGGCCATCGCGACCTTGGGCGTCAAAGGTTCAGTTTTTCCACCGGTCTCCCATGAATTATCTGATTTCCGTGGGCTTACCTTGACGCCCGCGCATAGGGGCCCCATCTTGGAGCTATCTCCAGAGGAGGACCTCAAATGGTCAAACGGATTTTCCTGTTCGTGCTCACCAACATTCTCGTCATGGTCACGGTGAACCTGGCGCTGGGTCTTTTAGGCGTCCAGGGCTACCTCTCCGCCCAAGGCATCAACTACCAGTCTCTGATGGTGTTCTGCCTGGTATGGGGTTTCGTGGGCTCCGGCATCTCGCTCCTGCTCTCCAAGTTCATGGCGAAAACCATGATGGGTGTGGAGATCGTCGATGAGCGCGGGCCCTACGCGGACCTGGTCCGCAAGGTGCACCTGCTGGCCCGCCAGGCCGGCATGTCCAAGATGCCCGAAGTCGGCATCTACCAGTCACCCGAGGTGAACGCCTTCGCCACCGGCCCCTCCAAGAACAACTCCCTGGTGGCCGTGTCCACCGGTCTCCTGCAGCAGATGAACGCCGACGAAGTGGAAGGTGTCCTGGCCCACGAGGTGGCCCACATCGCCAACGGCGACATGGTGACCATGGCCCTGGTCCAGGGCGTGGTGAACGCTTTCGTCATGTTCTTCGCGCGCATCGCCGCCTTCGCGCTTCAAAACGTGCTGGCGGGCAACCGCGACGACGGGGAGGAGCGCTCCGCCGGCGGCGGCTTCATCTACCACATCACCGTCATGGTGTTCGAAATCGCCTTCAGCTTCCTCGGCATGTTCGTGGTGGCCTGGTTCAGCCGCTACCGCGAGTTTCGCGCCGACAAGGGCGGGGCCCAGTACGCCGGTCGCGCCAAGATGGTGGCCGCACTCAAGCGCCTGCAGCAGAAGATCGACTGGGTGGACGACTCCAAGGACACCATCAAGGCCATGAAGATCTCTTCCAAGAAGGGGCTGATGAGTTTCCTCAGTACGCATCCTCCGTTGGAAGAGCGGATCGCAGCGCTGGAGCGCGCTTAGTGATGAACGCCGAAGGGCCCCGCAAGGGGCCCTTTTTTTGCTCAAAAACGGGGGAGGGATAGCTTCGCATACTCCAATGCGAGCTTTTCCACGAGTTCCGCGCAAGAGGGGAGGTCCTTGACCAGGGAGGCGGCTTGGCCGATCTCGAGCTCGCCGCGGGTCAGGTCGCCGTCGTGCATGCCTGCCTTGGCGCGGCCCTTGCCGAGGACGCGTTCCAACTCGGCCTTGTCGGCGCAGCGGTCCTCGGCGGCCTTGACCTCGTCGTAGAAGGGATTCTTCAAGAGGCGCACGGGCACGTGGCGCTTCATCATCAGCATGGTGTCGGTGGGGCCGGCCTGGAGGACGGCGCGCTTGAAGGCGTCATGGGCGCTGGACTCCCGGGTGGCCACGAAGCGCGTACCCATCTGCACGGCCTGGGCGCCCAGGCAGAAGGCCGCGGCCATGCCTCGGGCGTCAACGATGCCTCCGGCCGCGACCACCGGGATCTTCACCGCGTCCACTACCTGGGGGATGAGGACCATGGTGGTGAGCTCGTCGCGGCCGTTGTGGCCCCCGGCCTCGAAGCCCTCGGCGATGACGGCGTCTACACCCGCAGCTTCGCACTTTTGGGCGAGCTCGGGGGTGGCGATGACGTGGAGGACGGTGCAGCCGACGTCCTTGAGTTTCTGGGTGTGGGCCTTGGGGCTACCGGCCGAGGTGATGAAGACGCGGATGCCCTCGTCCAGGGCAGCTTGGATCTGCTCCGGAGCCTTTTCGTAGAGGAGGGGGACATTCACCGCCAGGGCCCCGGTGCTGAGGGAGCGGGCCTTGCGGATGTGTTCGCGCAAAAGCTCCGGTTGCATGGAGCCCGCGCCGATGGTGCCGAGGCACCCGGCGTTGGCGGCGGCGGCGGCGAGCTTGCCGCCTGAGACCCAGACCATGCCGGCCTGGATGAGGGGGTGGCGGATGCCGAGTTTTTGGCAGAGGGCGTTCATGGTCGGTCCTGGTCTGTAGTTTTTACCCCCGGGCGGGGGAGGGGCGCGGCCCGATGATATAAAAACATGTCTCACCCAAAAAGGATGGCCCCATGCTACGCAAAACCCTGTCCGTGCTCGCCTTGTCCCTGCTCGCGGTGCCGGCCTTCGCCCAGCAGGCGGGTAGGCCCATCGAGTTCACCGGGGCCGAGGCCAAGCAGGCCTTCGAGGAGCTCCTAGCCACGGGCGCCGACATCGTTGAGAACAGCGTTTGCTTGACCGCCATCGCCGACGCCGACGTTTCCTGCACCCTGATCGGATCGCACGAGTCCTGCGGGCGGGAAGCCGAATACATTTGCGTGGCCGATCACTGATCCCTGAGCGCCACTGAAGGGGAGCGGGCCAGCTGCTCGAGGATGCCCGCGTCCGAGGGGGCGCCCCACTGGGCGCGGGTAGAGGCGCGCTTTTGCCCGAAGCGCTCGCCGGGCGTGACTCCCCAGCCCGCCTCCACCATGGCCTTCCTCACCGAGACGCTGGCGGAGTAAGTGGAAAGGCGTGCGCCGGGCTCGGCGAGGGAACCGAGGAGGTGGAACCATTCCACCGTCCAGAGGGTGGGGTTTTTCTTGGGGGAGAAGGCGTCTTGGTAGAAGGCGTGGAAGCGGGGGGCTTCTGTCCAGGCGGGCATGGTCGTGCGGGCGTCGCCAACCAGCACGTTGAGGCGGTGGTGGCCCCGGTCAAGCCTATACCAAATCTGGCCTTGCCGCTCGTGCCTCTGGGCCTCCGGGGCGGCCCAGCGAACCAAGTCTTCATCCAGCTCTAGGGACACAAACTCGAGTCGAGATGGATAAGCCTCTGCCAGGGCCAGGCTTTCGTTCCATCCCAGCCCTGTGCCGAACCCCACCTCGAGAATCTTCACGGTCTGCCGTGAGATCAGGAGCTCTTCAACCTCACAACCTTTTAGGTAGTGGAGCCGAGTCTCTTCGCGTGCCCCTGCCAATGAATGGCACGTCTCATCGAAGCGCTCGGAGTGAAGGCTGGCGGACCCATCCTCAGTTAGGACGAGGCGGTGGCGTGGGGGAATGCGTGACATAGAGCCATCATACGGTCTTGGGCGCGGGAGTGCCCAGAAAGGGAGGCGCCGTAAATGGCCGAAAAACAGTTTTTTGTCTGTGAAGTCCTTGAATTGCCGGTGAGCCGGGGGTTTCTCGCTCTAGGACGGCGGAATCAAGGGAAACTTAAGTCATAGGACAATTGACCGAATAGCTACGGGAAGAAACGGGTGATTTATATGATGAAGCACATCCTCATCGGCTCTCTCCTTCTTGCCAGCGGGCCCACGTTCGCCAACAACTGGACGATGTGTGAGCAGCAACCTCCCACATGTGAAGGTGGGGCCCAGCCTTCGCCTGTGCCCGCCGACTTAACCGGGGTGACCGTACACAATATCTGCAATGGGTGCCACCCCCAACAACGTCGCACGAGCGCTGAAGGGGACGCGGAGCGGACGGGGTTGGCCTACGCCCACATGCTCGGAAACTGGTTCCAGCGCTACCACGCCCTGATGAGGGAAATAGACACCACTAGTGAGTTGCTGAACCTCGAGATTGAGGAGCCGACCTGCCAACCTGAACAGATTCTGGCGGCCGCCAACGCGACCAAGGGGACGGAGAATTGCAAATCTTCCTTCGCCTCCATCACAGATGCCGTAAACGCGGCCTCTGTCTCACTCAGGAGCAGCCACGCCCCCGTCGCCGACTACCTTAGAATGCTGGGAACCGCCCTGAGTGAAGGGATCATTCCCGACAGCAGCTTGGGAGAGATGTACTTTACCGAGGAGGGCGGCCAGGCACCTCGGTGCGTGGGCGTCGACCAACTAGCGCTTACAAGTTCCGTCGCCCCGAGGATTGGGTTGAGCGTCCTAGCCCAAGGGAATGCACCGGATGAATCGTTGGATAACTTTTTCGAAGACAATCCCGACCTGTTCGGCTTCTCCATGGAGACTATGCCAGCAAGAGGGAGCCTGTCGCGGACACTAAATCATATCCGTATAGACAGTCGGGTTGGGATTTTTAGGGGGGACAGTTCTGTAGCCGGATCGGATGCGAACTCGACAGTAATCCAGGACGCCATCACTCAAGCCGCGACTCTGCGAGGACATGCTGCGTCCGCCTGCAGCCCCAACGCAGTAGAGCGGAATCAGGCAATCTCCAGCCTCCCACGAATTTTCCCGACGGCCCAACTGTTGGCTAGGCTGGCTTCCGCTCAATCAGCGCTTGAACTCACCCCGGAAGACTGTTCCAAAGTCCGTGCGGTCTTCGATGCGCACATTCAGTTTTTCCAGCGTGTGGGACAGCGCCTGGGACGTGAGAGGGACACCGCTCAGATCTATCGTTCTGCCTACCAAGAGCTGGCAAGGAACTCTCGGGAGCAATTCCGGAACTGGCGGCGTGGTTCCGCTTTAAGGGACACGCTACGGAGTTATGCGGCCGCCTCCTGTCGACGGTTGTCCGAAGAAATGGCCCAGGGAGTGTGCCAGGCTGGCGGGCCCATCACGAACCCAGAGATCGTTTATAGTGCCTATCAGCAGTTTGGCGTGAATGGCTGCGGCGTAGAGCCCCCCCTCCTTCCCACCACAGGTCTGCTTGCAGTTCCCCAGGGAATGTTCGGCTACAGTGCCGAAGCCGCGCAGACCCGCCATCTTCTGGACGAGCTCAACCGGAGTTCTTGCGGAGCGGAAGGACGGCGCGTAGCCGCCCACTGTGACGGGCTTAACCCAGGAGCCACTGCCGAGGCCCGGATGACCTGCTTAATCAGCAACGTGAACTCGAACTGTAATGAGGCCGAGAGCAGGAACCAACTTCGCTGTCTGCTGGGCAGCGCCACCAATCGGGTTCTGCCCCCCAGCATGGCACGTGTCAGGGAACGGCGGCCGGAAAGTGGGACGGGGTTTGCGAACATCTATGCCTATGAGCCCTCCGTCCGTGCTGTAGCCAGGGCCAAGGCTTTCAGCATGACACCCAAAGGGGCCCTGATGGCGAGCCAAGCCGCTCAGTCCGCCCCAAGTCAGGGCGGTCAGGGGGGGCAGGCCCCAACTGTCGTCGAGACCCAACGGGGACCGGCCGCACCCTCCTTCACTCCCGCCAATGCCGCCGCCACTATCACGAGCGTGGGGTCCACTATCCAGTCGCTGCAAGAGGTGGCGAGAGCCCCGGAGTTGCAGCAACCCCGGGACCCCGGCAACCTCTCCCAGACAAGTACGTATGATAATTTGTTGAGGCAGTACCAAGATTTGGAGCGCCGGTTTGCTGCCGTCCAGAGCGAGGCTCAGCGCATTCCGGTGGAAGAGCGTCCGGCCGTTCGGGCCGCACTCCCTACCACTCAAGAGCAAGAGATGTTCGACGCGTTGGTCTCACCGAGTGCTTATTCCGTCCCTTCCAGCATGTCGAGGTATGAGCCTTCTGAACTCATGAACCAGCCTGGCTCCAGCAATCCTTTGCAGCCCGCTGCATTGCCGACGGTGGTTGCCGATATCGTGGCACAGAGCACTCGTCCCGGAGCTGCCGCCACCGAGCCCCGCCTGACACTCAATACCGAGTCCGGCCCCCAGGCAGTGGACTCCTTTCCCGTTCCGAGTGAAGTGGAGGGGCGGGAAGAGTTGGAAGCTTACTTGGCTGAACAGGCCCGTAACGGTGATCTCCTGGGTAGCCGCCGGTCGCGCGTTGTCAGCGTTCGTGGAAAACTTTGGGAAGTCCGCCGTGATGGGAATAACATCGTGGTCACAGAAGTAACCGAAACGGCAACCCGCCAGGCTCTGGTGGATTTCCAGCGTGCGAGCTATCACCACTTTGTGAGCCAGCTGCCAAACACAGATTTCTAAGCTTGTCCCTCAGAGGCCTCCCGCCCTAAACTGGACGGGAGGCTCACTCATGACCAGCCCCGCCCACATGTACGAGAACGCCTACCGCCGCCACCACGCGCGGCCGTTGCCCGAGGTGCGCCAGGAAGCCGAGCGGCTGGCCCGGGGGGCGTTTAAATGGGCCGACGAGGCCCGGGAGCGCTTCCTAGAGGGTCGTCCCTGGGATGGACTGCGCGTGCTGGAGGCCGGCGGGGGTATGGGCGGGCTGTCGCTGCTCCTGGCCCGGCTGGGGGCGAAGGTGACCTTGGCTGACGCCTCCGTGGGAGCGGTAGAGCTCGGCCGGGCCCTGGCGCGGGAGACGGGGCTATCGGTGGAGACGCGCCAGATGGATCTCACCCGGCCGGACGCGGTTTTTGATGGGCCCTTCGACATGGTGATCGACTCCCACTTGCTCCACTGTTTGCCCACGGTGCCGGAGCGCGCTTCCTATTTTGCGCTGGTACGCCAGCACCTGGCCCCGGGGGGCATCCTGGTGGGGGAGACCATGGTCCACCGGAAGAAGATTTTCCTGCCACCAGGGTGGCGCTTGGACGAAGACAAGGTCCTCTGGCAGAAGTTCGCCGATTGGGTGCCCGTGCGCCGGATCCCGGACAGCCTGGACTTGGAAGACGAATTCAAAAGGGCGGGGTTTCATATCCGCTTTTTCACCTACTACGCCAATTACGGCATCGCGCCGGGCGAAGACTTTTGGGATTTGCCCGCGGACATCCTCCCTGCGGCCGTGCGATTCGTTCTTTCGCCCGCCTAAACTGGGCAGGTATAGCCGATAATACTCTCCGTCATGCCTCACCTGCCTCTAAGATAGGGGGACACAGGAGGACCGCATGGACTTGCAAATCACTTTCCGCCACATGGAGCACACGCCCGCCCTCGACACCCAGATCCGCGAGAAGGCGCAAAAGCTGCAGAAGTGGTTTGGGGAAGGCACCAAGGCCCACTGGACCTGCTTCGTGGAGGGGCGCTTGCACTACAGCGAGCTGCAGGTGCACGCCGGGCGAAAGGACTACTTCGCCAAGGCCTCGGCCGATGATCTCTACAAGACCTTCGACATGGTGGTCGAGAAGATCCACAACCAGATCGGATGAATCCATGACCAAAATTTGGCACAAGTACTATGACGCCGGCGTGCCCGCCAGCGTGGATGTCCACGAGTTCCGCAACATCCCCGAGATCCTGGACTCGAGTTTCCGGCGCTTCGCGCCCCGGCCCGCGTTCCACAACATGGGCACCACCATCACCTTCGGCGAGCTGGACCAGCTGAGCCGCCGCTTCGCGAGCTACCTCCAGAACGATCTGGGGCTCAAGCGCGGCGACCGCGTGGCCATCATGATGCCCAACATCCTCCAGTACCCCGTGGCCCTCTTCGGGATCCTGCGGGCGGGCATGGTGGCGGTGAACGTGAACCCCCTCTACACTCCCCGCGAGCTCGAGCACCAGCTCAAGGACTCCGGCGCCCGGGCCATCGTCATCTTCGCTAACTCCGCCCACGTGCTGGAGAAGGCGAAAGGCGTGAAGATGGAGCATGTCATCCTGACCCAGGTGGGGGACATGCTGGACTTCCCCAAGAACCTGCTGGTGAACTTCGTGCTCAAGAAAGTGAAGAAGATGGTGCCGGCCTACGTCTTGCCCGGTGCCCTGGATTTCAACGAGTGCGTGAAGAAGGGCGACCCCGCGCGCTTTCGCCCCGAGAACCTCTCCCACGACGACATCGCGTTCTTGCAGTACACCGGCGGCACCACCGGAGTGGCCAAGGGCGCCGTGCTCACCCACGGCAACATCGTCTCCAACATGCTCCAGGCCCGGGCATGGATCAAGGGCTTCATCGGGGAGAAAGAAATCATCATCACCCCGCTGCCGCTCTACCACATCTTCTCGCTCACCGCGAACTGCTTCGTCTACTGCAGCATCGGCGCGCTCAACATCCTCATCACCAACCCGCGCGACTTGCCAGGCTTCGTGAAGGAACTGCGCAAGTGGAAGTTCACCGCCTTTACCGGCGTGAACACCCTCTTCAACGGGCTTTTGAACAACGAAGATTTCCGCAAGCTGGACTTCAGCGCCCTCCGCCTCACCCTGGGCGGCGGCATGGCGGTCCAGAAGGCCGTGGCCGAGCGCTGGAAGCAAGTCACTGGCGTGCCGCTTATCGAGGCCTACGGCCTCACTGAGACCTCGCCCGCGGCCTGTATCAATCCCATGACCCTCAAGGACTACAACGGCTTCATCGGGCTCCCCATCCCCTCCACAGATCTTGAGATCAAGGACGACGCCGGGGCGCAGGTGCCCTTGGGCGAAGTGGGGGAGTTGTGCATTCGCGGGCCCCAGGTCATGCGCGGCTACTGGAACCGGCCGGAGGAAACCGCCAAAGTGATGACCGCCGACGGGTTTTTCCGCACCGGTGACCTGGGCACCATGAACGAGCAGGGCTTCGTGAAGATTGTGGACCGTAAGAAGGACATGATCCTGGTGTCAGGCTTCAACGTGTACCCCAACGAGATCGAGGACGTGGTGAGCGCCATGCCGAAGGTCCTGGAGTGCGCGGCCATCGGCGTTCCGGACGACAAGTCGGGAGAAGCGGTGAAGCTCTTCGTGGTGAAGAAGGACGCCTCACTCACTGCGGACGAAGTTCAGAAGTACTGCCGCGAGAACCTCACATCCTACAAGATCCCCAAACAGGTGGAGTTCCGCACGGAGCTGCCCAAGAGCAACGTGGGTAAGATCCTGCGCAAGGACCTGCGGGAACCCGCCAAGGCGCCTTAATAAAACCTTGCAGGGCCCCGGGAAACCGGGGCCTTTGCCTATAGGGGCGGCCGTTTGTAGGCATTTGTCAGAAACACCCCCTTCACGGCTCGTCGTGCTTCTCCCTAAACTTGAAGCAAGCTCCAAGTGACGAAATATCAAGGATGATTAGTTCGAGAGGGATTTTGGATCTCTCTTGGTGCCAAAAGAAAGCGCCTGTGCAGGGCGCTTTTTTTTTGCCCCTGGCCACCGACGACTTCCGTTGGATATAACTTGGGCATGAAAAAATTCACCCTCTTTTGCTCCCTCTTCCTCTTCCCCCAATTCGCCCTCGCTCAAACCTACGCCTCCGGCGGGCCGGTGTTCGGCTACGTGGACTTCCAAGGCATGAACCGACGGGTGAGTCTTCAAGAGGCCCAGGCACCGCGCTGGGAAAAGGCCGAGGCCGGGGGCGCCTACGCCCACCAGGCCACGCGCAAGACTTTCTTGTCGCCCGCCGCTCAGGGCAACCTTTCCTTCGAGTTGCCGTTTGACCGCGGCTCCTACGGGTGGGCCGGCTTGGGGGTTTTCCCGGCCTATGACTCCTATGTCTCCTCCGTGCGCGTCTCTGCTGATTCCCGCGCTCCCATGCTTCCGCTGCCGTCCACCCCCGAGGCTTTTGATCAGTGGGAAGAAGGCGACAGCCTGTATTGGAAGCGCGACAAGGGCATCGGTCTATACGCCACCATTGGCGCCTACGGCGTGGGTGGCGGTCCTCGTGTGATCCTGGCCGGTAGCTACCAAGTTTATCTGGAGAAGAAGGCCCAGGAGCGCTTGTACATCGAAGTGCGTCCCGGCACAGTGCGCTCCGCCGCCGTGGTGGGCGGAGTGGTGGTGGCCTATGGCGAGGGTGGGGTGACCATCGAGCGCTACCTGAACGGGCAAGGTTTCCTGCTGGAGCCCAAGAGCGCCATCGGGGCCGAGGCCTTCAAGCTCATTCTCCAAGGCCGCTTTGGCGACGCCCAGGCCCTGCTGGCCTCAGACGCCAACGACGGCAACATGCCCATCGCCCATGTTTCTTTCACCCGCCGTCTGGGCTACACCCAGTGGGCGGTCAGCACGCCTTTCATCCCGGTCTTCTCTTACAGCCGCCGCACCCAGCTCTCCGAAACGGAAGTGGGCCGTGACGAAGTCACCGGCGCCTCCTCCCATAGCCGCGAGGTGGAGTACACCCGGGGCGCGGCCAGCCGGGCCTTGCGTCGTTTCGTGGGGGAGACCCGCGGAGTGCGCTTCTTCCGCGACGCCGCCGGAAAATTGCGCCTCATGTGGCGCTGGGACTGGGAGAGCACCACCGGAGGGCCCGTGAGTCTGAGCAACGCCCTGGCGCGCATGCGCCGGCGGCTGGACTGTGGGGAGGCCTGCCAGTTCGAAACCCGGGGCACCCGTGCCTTCAAGGGGTACACCCGGGCGGGCGTGAGCTGGGAAGCACCGGTGGAAGAGCTCGCCGCCGGCATGCCCGAAGGCCGGTTGCGCGACACCATGCTCGAGAGCGCCCGCAGCGCCGACCGCAATGACCTGCGCCGCCTGGCCCAGGCCATCATGGGGTTGCGTTCGCCTTTGGCCGTCCTGTTCGGTGGACAAGGGAAGTGCGTGGACGTGGATTTCCAGGTGGCGGGCTACCAGCTCAAACAGTGGAAGGACAAGACAGCGCTCTGCCCCTCCGCTCTTTGACCTAGTCCGACGCCGGGGCCCGGGTGATCACGCCCGCGTGGTCCCAGCGGCCCTCGCTCCACAGGGTGACGTCATCCACGCCGCTGACCTCACCCAGCTGTTTCCAGACGGCGGGGTAGGCGGCCTGCTGGCCATGATCCAAGGCGAACTCGCCAAAGCTGAAGCGCAACCCAGCGGTGGCCTTGGGCCAGTCTTGCTGGGGGCAGAGTTCGGATAGGCGCCCGTGCAGCCGCGACAAGAAATCACGCCTCGTTTTGGCCATGTCGGGCCGGCCCTCGTGCATACTGACGTGGCCGTTCTCGGCATAAATGGAGGGGGCCAGCCGGTGCAGCCGCGTGATCCAGGCGTGGAGGGCATCACAGCGGGCGCCTGACGCCGCCTGGGGTAGCTCGCGCCCGTGATGGAAGTCCCCATTCGGGTTCCACACCAGCTCGGCCCGCACGCCCATGGCCTCCAGCTCCTGACGGAGATGGCCGGTTTGCGCTAAGAGTACGTCGGCAGCGGCGAACACCATGGGATCCACTTCCGCGGCCAGCGACACGCGAAGCCCATGTCGGCGCGCCTCGCGCGGATGGGATTTGAGCAGGCGCTTGAGGGGGGAGAAGGCGGCTTCGAAATAGTGCTCATCCAATGGAATGCCGGAGAGCAGTCGCCATTCCCCTTGCGACGACGGGTCATGGAGCAACCTCACGCTTTCCAAGTGGGGAACCCAGTGCAGGCCCAGCCCCGCCTTCCAGGCGGCGCGTACGCAGCGGGAAGTTTCATCGTAGGTAGGTTGGCCCACGCGCTCGATTCGCCAGTCTTTTCCGTGCTGGGGATGGGCCACCATGGGGACTGTGGCACGGTTGCCGCCGGAATAGGGGAGGGGATAGAACACGGTCATCCAACGGGCACCCATGCGTTTGGCGCTCTCGATCACCATTGGGCATCGTTCGGCCACGTCGCCTGGACGGAAGGCCACCAGTGAAGGGACGACCAGCGGCAGTTCAAGGCCAGGGCCCACAGGACCATCCTCGGAGGCCGGTGAGCGGGAAGAAGCGTTGGTCTTGAACGCCCGGGCGAGCGCGGCGGCGGAGTGTAGCAAATGCTGGCGGCGCTCAACCGTGAGGTTTTGGACTGCCTCCGAGGGAATCTCCGCCCAATAGGCGGACCATCGGCGCAAGGCCTCGGGATGGGAGCGCAGCTCGCGCAAGTGTCCCGCCAGGCCCGCATAAGGATGTGCTTGGTCGTCGGCGTCCAAGGACTCTCCCCAGCAAGCGAAGCGCGAAGAGCTGAGTGAGCGGCATGGTCCCTCTCCGTCCGCCCAAACCGGGCAGAGGAAACCAAGGACAAGGAATAGGCCCCAACGGCACAAGGGTGTCATCTGACAACCCTTGTCGGGCACTAAGGGGGATTACCTGAGCTCTACGCTCTTGAGCTCGTGCTTTCGCTAGCTTGGCTCAGTCTTGCTGGTGCCCCAGCCCGTGCTGGGTTTTCTCCCAGTAGAAAGGCCGGGTGAAGAGCTGCCAGAGGCCCTTGTAGGCCGCCACGGAGGCCAGGGCCCAATAGAGGGGGGCGGTGAGCGCCCAGGGGGCGATGTCACGCACGCTGGAGCGCTTCAGACCCGCCCAGGCGAAGGCCAAAATGAAGAACGTGTTGCCCACCAGGAGGCTGGTCAGGGCCATGCTCCCCAAGGGACCGGGGAAAAGTCCGGAGACCGGCTCGGCCCCGCGCATGAGCCACAGGGCAAAGAGCGTGTGCACGAAGGGAAGGCCGAGGTTGGCGAGCACGGTGCCCCCGACGAAGAACTGCAGGGAGAAGAAGCCCAGGAAGCCGCTGCGCTTGAAGGTGCGGGCCGGCGAGCGCATGTGCACCAGCCAAGTTTGCATGTAGCCTTTGCACCAGCGCGAGCGTTGGCGGATCCAGTTGCCCAGATCCACGTTAGCCTCTTCCAGTGTGGTGGAGTCGAGCATGCGGGTGGCGTAACCCAGCTGCCCCAGGCGGATGCCCAGATCGGCGTCTTCGGTTGTGTTGTACGGGTCCCAGGCGCCGGCGGCCTCCAGGGCCTCGGCCTTGAAATGGTTGGAGGTGCCCCCCAGCGGGAGCGGCACGCCCATGCGCTCGAGCCCGGGCAGGAAGTGGTCAAACCACAGGCTGTACTCGAGGGTGAAAAGTCGGGCGAGCCAGTTGTCGCGGGGATTGTAGAAGTTGAGGCGCGCTTGCACGCAGGCTACGTTGGTGGGGGAGGCGCGGAAGAGGCCCACGGCCTTCTTGAGCTGCAAGGGATCCGGGCGGTCTTCGGCGTCGTAGATGGCGATGAGCTCACCCCGGCACAAGGGGAGGGCGTAGTTGAGGGCCTTGGGCTTGGTTTTGGGTTGGCTCGGCGGGACCAGCACCACCTCGAAGCGCTCGTCGAGGGCGATGCCACCCAGGGCGCGGCGGGTTTCGGCGTCGTCTTCTTCGAGAATGAGTTTGATGTCCAGCAGGTGGGCCGGGTAGTCCAGCGCCTTCATGGAGGCCACCAACTGCGGAATCACCTCGGGCTCGCGGTACATGGGGATGAGCAGGCTGTAGCCGGGAAGGTCATCATGGGCCAGCGGCGCCTCGGAGGTGCGGCGGCCCAGGGGCAAAAGCAGCATCTTGAACAGGAAATTCCCCACAAAGAACGTCGTCAGTGCGGCGTTGACCACGGTCCAGGCGGAGGTGGCGTCCCGGAAGAATCCCCAGGCGGTGAACGAGGCCGCCAGCAGCGCCACCACGACCTGGGCGGTGGTGAAAACCTGGCGGGCGGAATACTCGGGGCGCGTTTCCATCAAACGCCGCAAGGCCTGGCGGGTCAAAACCTCGGAAGAGAGCGCGGAGGCGGCATCCCCGTGGTCCCGGCGGGCGAGGGGTGTGGTTTGGGTGTCGTTGCGGGGGTTCGTGATCATGGTTGCCACCACCAGTTGAGGGATATGGCCTCGCCGCTGCCCACGTCCCGGCCGGCCATGTCGCGGGCAAAGGACGCTTGCAAGTGGTGGGCCGGGGCGAGCTGGTAAGCCAGCCCGAGGGTGCCTTTATGGAGCGTGTAGGAGCGGGAAGCGAAGATGTCGTCGGAACGTTGTGTTTCCCCGTCCCGCAGGGCGCGGATCCATGTCCACTGGAGCATGGGCACCCAGGCCCCGTGGCGCCACAGGAGCGTGGGTTCCAGGCGCGTTTGGTCCGGGGCGGTGCCGGTATAGGACCGGTAGGCGGCCTCCAGGGAAAAGAACGCGCCTTTCACGTGGTGCCACAGTGACCAGTCCCACAGGCCCCGCAGCTCCACCGCGTGCTGGCGGATGCCCGGCTGCGGGCTCACGTTCTCGCCCCATCCGGGCTGTATCACCATCAGCTGGGCCGCCAGCACGTGGTCCCCGGCCGCGTGAAGCTGGCGGCGGGCCCCCAGGCGAGCTTCGCCCAAGATGGTGGTTTCTTCGGTGGTGTCCGCGTCCTCGTAGCGAACTTTGGCGGCCGACAGGCCACCGATCCAGGCCCAGCGGGGATCGTGACCATACAGGATGGTGGCGTCGATTTCTTGTTTGGAGAACTCCCCGTTGTTGGGAAAGCGGCGGCGGTCCCCGTCGCGCTCGAAGAGATGGGAAGCCCGGTAGTTGGTCAGGGAAGTGAAGAGCTGGAAGTTCCCGGGGTCGGGGGAACGGGCAGCCCCTAGGGCGTTGCCCGCATAAATGGCGATAATCCACAGCATCCTGACCATGGGTTTCCTCGGGTTTCCACCTCCATTTTAGACAAGGCCTGCACGATAATGTTTCTTATCGTGCATACAAAAACTGTCATTCGGGGCGAAACCGTCGGGCATAGGCCGGGCGGGCCTCGGCCTTGTAAGGAATGGTTTTAAGCTCGATCTTGAGCGGATCCGCGGGGTCCGCCAGGACCTCCATCCGCTTCTCCAGGAGCCCGTCTTCGGGAATGGGCCCAGGGTCCAGATTCTCCACCACGATGCCCTTGGCGGAGAGTTCGCGGGTGAGCCAAGCGGCCAGGGTGGTTTTGCCCTCGCCGTCCCCGCCGAAGATCTTGATGACCACTCAGGCGTCCAGGGTCAGGCGGCGGGCCATTTCGTCGCGGCTGAGCTGGCCTTCCTTCACCGCCAACTGGATCTGCGCCAAGGCGCGTTCGTATTCTTCACGCTCCCGGGCGGGAACCACGGTCAAATCAATGTGTCGTTGGTCGATGGTGCCGGTGTGCTTCACCGCTTTGCGCACCAGTGTGATCGCTTCGTCCAAGGTCATGGCGAGGCCCTCCGTCGCCCTAGAGGATAGCGTCCCCGGCGACGGAGGGCAATCGGCACGCGCGGGCCTTAGGCGGCCTTGGCGGGTGTCGCGTGGACGGCCTCGTCGATGAGGCGGTTGATGGTTTCCTCTGGAACGCCGTCATACTGGGCGGCCTTCATGATGAGCTGGAATTTGGCGTTGAGTTTGCCCAGGCTCAGGCGGGTGCGGTGGTCCGACTCGCTCTCCAGGACCGCCTCGTGGATCAAGTCGCGGTATTGGCAAACCAGGCTCTCTTTGAATTGGTCCGAGGCAACAGTCATCAAAGTCTTCAAGTGATCCTCCTCACGAAGTTTCCCCATAGGCAGCAGGGATGTGAGCCCATCATAAGGGCCCGCGCTACCACGCCAGAGGCTTTTGATCGGAATTTGCAGAAAGCTCCACATTCAAGGCGGATGGGCAGGAAACCCGCCGTAGGGGCACCAATCGCAAGTGGCCGAAAGGGGGAGGGGTGCCCAGGGCCGTTGGCACCCCTCCCCTGCCCCTCCTAATATGGAGGGATCCCTCCCCTCCAAGGATACCCATGCGCCCAGAGGCCACCGCTTTCCTAGAATCCGCTTCCCAGGTCATGCCGGGAAAGTGGCCCGAGGTGCGCTTGGCCCTGGTGGCGCTCCTAGCGCGGGGGCACGCCTTGGTGGAGGACGTGCCGGGCATGGGCAAGACCACGCTGGTGCATTTCATCGCCCGGGCCTTCGGCCTGGATTTCAAGCGCGTGCAATTCACCAACGACCTGCTCCCTGCCGACATTCTCGGGGTCTCCGTTTTCCGTCCAGAGGCCAGGGAGTTCCATTTCCGCCCGGGGCCGGTGTTCGCCGAGCTGCTGTTGGCCGACGAACTCAATCGTGCGCCCCCTAAAACCCAGTCGGCCCTGCTCCAGGCCATGGAAGAGCGTCACGTGAGCGTGGAGGGCGTGGACCACAAGCTGCCCGCCGTGTTCACGGTGATGGCCACGCAAAACCCCCGGGGGATGGTGGGAACATTTCCTTTGCCCGAATCCCAGCTGGACCGCTTTCTGGTGAAGTTTCCCATGGGCCAACTTGAGCGCAAGGCCGAACTCCAGTTGCTGGCGGGCCCGCCCCGCCGGGAACTCCTAGAGAGCATGCCCGCCTTGGCCAGCGTGGCCCAGTTACGAGCGTGGCAGGAAGCCTGCGCCGAAACCAAGACCAGCGAGGCCCTCTTGGATTACGTGCTCCGTTTGCTGGAAGCGTCCCGGGGGCGCGCCGACGTGCGCCCCCTTTCCCCGCGCGCGGGACTGGACGTGGTGCGCGCGGCCCGTGCCCTGGCCTGGCTGGAGGGACGCGCCCACGTACTGCCCGAGGACGTGCAAGACATCTTCCCTTACGTCACCGGCCACCGCTTGTTGGGCGGCGAAGGTGGGTGTGCGCAGGAAGCTGCGGTGGCCCGTCAGCTGCTCGAATCCGTCCGGGTGGCGTGATGGCCCCTTGGAGCCGCTGGATGCGCGCGCGCCTGCGCCGGCGTCCCCAGGTGTACCTGTGGCCCACGGTGCACGGACGCTGGTGGATCGCCTGCCTGGGCGTGATTTTCCTCATGGGCTGGGGATACGCCAACAACCTGGCCTTGGGGCTGGCGGTGCTGCTTTTGGCGGTGACCGTGGTGCTGTTGCTGGAAGCGCACTTCAACCTGGACGGCCTCACTCCGGAAAGCTGCCACGTGGAAGACCAATTCGCGGGACGACCTGCGGAGTACCGGTTCGTCTGGCGCGCGCGACGTGCGCGGCCACGCCGAGGCCTTCTCTTGGCCTGGGATGGAAACGGCGGGGGAGACCCCTCCCCTCTTCCCGTGCTGGAGCAAAAAACCGGCGAGTCCCGCGGGTTTTTGGTGTTCAAGCGCCGGGGCCACCATGTGGCCACCCACCTGCGGCTGGAGTCATCCTATCCCCTGGGGCTCTTCCGCGCCTGGAGCTTCCACCGGCTGGATGTGGAGGCCTGGAGCTGGCCCACGCCGCTCCCCGGTCCCGTGCCGGGCCTGGGGTTGGCGCCAGAAGAGGGAGAGGTGGAGGCGCGGCCCGCCCTTCATGGCGGGGACGAACCCGCGGAGCTCCGCCGCTACGTGGAAGGTGATCCCCCCGCGCGGGTGGCCTGGAAGGTGCTGGCCCGAGGACTCCCCTCCCACAGCCGCGCCTTCGACGCCGCGGGCGCTCCCCGGCGCGCGTTCCACTGGCCCTGGGGCCAGGCGGGCGAGACCGAGCGCGGACGTCTGGCGGGGGCCATCCACCGGGCCTACCAGGAACGGGAGACCTGGAGCTTGCGCGTGGGAGAAAACCAATTGTCCTGGGACGGCGGAGAAGAGCATCACCGCGCCAGCCAGCGCTTGCTGTCGGAGGGCCCATGAGCCCCTCCCACCTGTTCTTCCTGTCGCAGTTGCCGCTCTACCTCTTTCTTCTCCGTGAAGAACTCACAGGGCCCACCCTCGCCATAGCGGCGGGGACCGTGCTCTTGCGCTGGCGCCAAGTGCGCCCCCCCCGTTGGATTCCCCAAGTGGCCGGCGCCGCACTTTTCGTCCTCGCTTTCCTTGAACATGGTTTGCGCATCAACCCCGAAATGGGCCTAAACCTGCTGGTGGCGGTGGTGGCCCTCAAACTGCTTGAGGCGAGGGAAGAGCGCGATTGGCGCATGCTCACCTTGGGACTCTTCCTCCTGTGGGCCACGGGCGCATTGTTCGTGAAGACCCCTTTGTATTTTGCCTGCGCCCTCACTGGCTCAGCCGCCGCGCTGCTGGGCCTCACGCGCTTGTTGGGCGAGCGGGTAGCGGTGGAGTGGCGGGAGCTCCTGAAATGGGTGGCCCGGGCCCTGCCCGTGGCGGCAGTGTTGTTTTTCTTCCTTCCGCGCTTCTCGGCCAACGTGTGGATGCCGCCGCCAGCGCCCTCCGAAGGCGTGGTGGGTTTCAGCGAGGACGCTCGCCCTGGTGACGTGGAGGAGCTGCGCCCCACCGGCGCCCCCGCTTTCCACGCGGTGGTGACACCGCGTCCTGCCTCGCGCGCCCTCTACTGGAGAGGGGCCACGCTGAGCGCCCATGATGGATGGAACTGGCACGCTTCTCCGTTAGACGGGGGCTGGACAGTGGCGGGAGCGCCCGGGCGCATGCCCGCGCCTGGCTGGATCCGCCAGGAGATCATCCACCATCGTCCGGTATCCCGCGCTTTCGCACTTCCTTTGGGACAATGGGTGGTCCACCAAGGCAAGGAAAGCGCCAGCGCCCCCGGCAACACCTGGAAGCTGGTGGGATTCGCCCAGTGGAGGCGCTACACGGTGCTCTCAGATCCAAGGGACCCGGGTGATGCGCCCATGGGGCAGGAAGGCCGCGCGCTCACCACTTCGGTGGCGGGAACCCCTCCCCTCTCCGCTGGCACGGACCTCGATGCACACCTGGGCGAGCTCGAGCGCTTCTTCCAGGGAGGTTTCACTTACAGTCTCTCCCCCGGTCGCACGCCGGACTTGCGTACCTTCCTCCAAAACCAACGGGGATGGTGCTCCCACTACGCCTCCGCCACGGCACTCGCCCTCCGTGCCGCGGGCCATCCGGCCCGCTTGGTCTCCGGGTACCTGGGCGGCGAGTACCATCCCCACGGCGGCTATTGGACCGTCTCCGAGGACGACGCCCACGTGTGGGTGGAGGCTTGGGACGGCACGCGCTGGCGCGTGGTGGACCCCACCGGATGGGTGGCGCCTGAGCGCTTGGCGCTTTCAGGTGGTGAGTATCTCAGGCGCGCACGCAACAGCGGGCGCCTCTTCTCCGGGGCCTCGCTTCCCGGCTGGGCCCGGGAACTTCAGGGCCAATGGAACCACCTCAACTTCCGCTTCCTGGTGTGGAGCGAAGATTTTGACCGTGAAACCCAGAAGCGCTGGGCGAAGGCGCTGGATTGGAACCTCGCACGCTTCTACTCCGCCGGCTTGATGGCGCTGGGGCTGGGAATCCTTGGCTGGTGGCTCAGGGAGCTATGGCGAACGCGCGAAAAAGTGTCTTCGACCCCACGCCAACGGGCATGGGAGGTCTGGAGGGAATGGTGGGCCGTCCGAGGGGTGGAACTCCTACCCCACTGGAGTCCCCGCGAGTGGCGGGCCCAGACCCAAGGACTCGCTCCGGAGGACAAGGAGTTCGCCCGCCGCTGGTCCGAGGCCTGGGAAAAGGAAGTTTACGGCGAGGGCACGCGCGAGGGGTTGGCAGGACTCATGCGCGAGCTCAAGGCCGCCCGTACAAGGCCTGGAGCATCCGCACGTCGCCCTCGCTGAGGCGGTCCGTGGTGAAGCGTTCCCGCATGTAGATGGTGCGCCAGTTGCGCTCTCCGGGCAAATGCAGGCTCGCCTCCCCCGGCTGTCGCCCATGGGCCCTGAACCAGGGATTTGGCACCGCCTGGCTGATGTTGTAGGCGAGCCCCGGTGACACCTCGAAGGGATAGTGCATGATGGAGGCGATGTCGTAGGGCTGGGTGACCACGTTGAGCGAGGGATCGAAAGGCCCGATGTTGTGGGCAACCTGGTCTTCCCTCAACCCAACGGCATTGGTGCGGAAAACCGCCTCACGCACGCCGGCCGGCGCGTCCGGGTGCTGGTGCTCGTGCATGAGACCCAGGAGGTGGCCGAACTCGTGCAAGATGGTGTTGCGGTTGCGCGAGCATTCGTACTCGGTGAGGCGCTCGCCTGCTGGGGCCTGCAGCCGCAACATCATGGTCTCCCGCCGTCCCGCCTCATCGCCGACATGGGAGAAGCCCCCCTCTTCCCGGGCACCGGTGTGGCGGTTGACGAAAACGATGGCGTGGGGCGGGTTCACAAGGTAGTAACGGTTGGTGGCCAGGCGGAAGCGCAAGGGGATGACCGCCTCGATCTCGGCCAAAGTGGTGCGGATGCACTCCAACTCGCCGGGCATCAGCTGCTCGGCGGAGAAGTTGATGCGCAAGGTGGTGCCCGGCTCCCACAGGCGGGTGCGCAGGGCGACTCCGGCCTGAGCGGTGGCCGCTACGAGGAATAGGAGGACGCAGGCACGGATGAGCATGCCGGGAGGAATTCAAAATCGATGCCACGGGCGTGGCGAGGGAATTCACGTGGGTTGGCTGCGCGAACCCGTCTAATGTTTGGACAGTGGATCAGCCGTTGCTGACTTTGGGCAGGTCCGGCTCCGGGGCGGGGGTGCCCTCCACCGCGGCCTTCTCTGCGGCCTCTTTGGCCGCCGCCTCCGCGGCCAGGCGCGCGGCTTCTTGCTGCTCGGTGAGCTTCTGCGTGTTGAGCTGCTGGTAGGCCTCGAGTTCTGCGAGTTTCTCGGCGTCGTGGTCCTTGAAGAAGAGGGTGTTCACATAGCGGCGCAACTCTTTCTTCCCGATCTCGCCGATGCCGTTGACCAGGGCGTAGTAGACCGGGGGCTTGGAGAGCTGTGGGTGCTGGACCACGGTGAGAAAACCCTGGAAGGGTTGGTCGAAGTGGAGCGCTGTGCCCGGGGGCAAGGCCCGGGCGCACTGGAAGACGGCGTCGGTTTCGGAGAGCTTCAGCAGCTTCACCGACTCCTCGATCTCCCCGATGGAAGCGGGGTTGGTCTTACGCATCACCACTGTACCGGCCTGCACCGGAGGGGCCTTCATTTTGGCGGTGTACATGGCCGCGAGCTTCAACACCACGTCCGGGCCCCACTCGCCGTCATAGGCGATGGCGTGGGCATAACCGAGTTCCTGTTGAAGGTCTTTGGAAGTGGTGCCGGCGGGGAGGTTCATCACCACCAGGTACGGGGACTCGTCGGCGCACTTCTGGTTGAAGAACTCCACCACGCGTTTGACCATGGCCATGTCGTTGGGGCTGCCGGGCTGGGGTTTTTCCTTGCCACCCTCTCCGGCCACGTCCAAGGCGAAGGCCACCACTTGGGGCCGCTGCTGATCCAGCTCCAAGGCGGGGTCCACCAGGTAGGGTTGGCAGCGGAGGGCGTAGCCGTAGGTATCGGTGCGCTGGCGGTTCTGGTAGAAGGACTGCGCGCGGTCAACCACCAGCACGCGCACCACTTTGCTCTGGGAGCGGTCCGCGTTGTTCTCAATCCAGTGGCGCACGGATTTCTTCGCTTTGGCGATGGCGGCTTCGCGGTCACCCTCGATCTCGCGCAGCCGCTCCGGCGTGTCGCCCTCGCTTTTCACCATGGGCTCAAGCCAGTTGAATTCGGCGTCCACGAAGCGAGAAGAATTGTAGTAAAGCAACGAGGAACCGGTGCGCTTGACCGTCATTAGCCCCGACGGGATCATCTTCTCGCGCAGCCAGTGGTGGCGCATGCGCAGTTCCTGGCCTTGGTTAATGTCCAAATGTGTCTCGAAATGGATGCCGCGCTCGTTGGCCGATCCGATCTTGCACAGGTGGGTGGCCACCACGTCCTCCGCCAAGTCGGCGGTGGCGAAGCCGTGCTCCTTGGCGTCCTTCAGGAGCACCA
The DNA here is from genome assembly GCA_964399165.1 of uncultured Bacteriovoracaceae bacterium. Classification (GTDB taxonomy): domain Bacteria; phylum Bdellovibrionota; class Bacteriovoracia; order Bacteriovoracales; family Bacteriovoracaceae; genus UBA6144. The sequence continues at coordinate 43,781 of CAYNPO010000022.1, forward strand.
AGATGCCAAAGGCGGGATCGTGGACCTCGGCAGACTTGATGTGGTTGATGGAAACGCCCGCCAAGGTGCTTTCCTTGATTTGGTCCGCGGGCGAGAGGTAATCGTGAAGCCCCACCACAGGGAACGGGTCTGGGTGGTGCGTGCGCACCAGGAGGCGCGCCAGGTGAACGAAGTCGTCGGTGTGTTTTGAGAAATCCACTAAGACCAGCGCCGGATTCGCCGCAAACACCCGCGGCAGTAGGCCCTGGATGCGCTCGGGCTGGCTTTCGAACAAACGGTCAATACGGAGGGCCTTGCCGGGGGCCAAACGCTTTACCTCTTCCGCTAAAACCCGGAAGTATGCTGCGTCGTCACCGAGATAAATGATCCTGCCGGTGCTGGCCATACGGGTATTCTACCACGGCTCCAACAAATTCTATGGGAGGTAGGCACTAAGTTCCGCTGCCTTGGCACCGAAGGTACGCCACGAGCTCCTGATCCGCGGGGTTACGGTGGGGGGCCAAGTCCCTCAGGACCCGTTCCCGGTGGCGACTGCCCACTTCTCCTTGCCACACGCCCTCCCCGAAGCGGGGCACTTCCCGTCCCGCTCGCCCTTCCAGGGAGAATAGCTGATAGAACTGCCCGCCCTCCTCCACCGCCCGCTCTTCCAGAAAACCCCATGCCTCTTCCCGGAGCCAGGCCCGGAAGGCCAAGAGCTCCGTATGGGGCGAGACCAAATACTGTGAGTCAGGCGCGGCCTGGGAGCGCAGATGAGCCAGCACCCGCCGGATGGTTTTCCCTCCCATACCGGCCAGAAAGAAAACGTGTTGGGAGCGGGGAACTTTGAGTTCTTCACCTTTTTCGCAGCGAAGGGAAAATGAAAACCCTTCGGGAATATGCGCAGCAATGGTTTGCTTCAATTGATCCTGCACCGGAGGGGACGGATCCACCCAATGGACCCGGGAGAAGCGCTGTGTGGCCCACAACCCCACGTGCCCATGGTCGCAGCCAATGTCCCAGAACTCCCCTCCCCTGTCGGCCAGGTCGAAGAGCGTGCGTAGTCTCAGGGAAAGTTTGGGGAGCTCAGAACTCATACTGCTGGCCAAACTTCGCGTCGTTCTCCTCTGTGAAGAACTTGCGCACGAAGTACTGGCCGGCACGGATGGTCTGCAGGAAGCCCATGCTCTCAAGGGCACGGATGCCCTGGATGGTTTCTTCTTGGGAGAGATGCAGGGCCCGCGCGATGTCCTGGTAGGAGTTCAGCGGACCAATGCCGTGGGAGCGGTAAATGTTGGGCCGACACCAGACTTGGCGATAGAGGTACATCAAGACCAAGGTTTCCTGCCGACTGAGTTTGCGCGCGGTCAGAATCTCATCAAAGAAGACGTCGGGGATCTCGCTCAAGGTGGGAGTCGCGGGAACAGGGGAGAGCTCCGGGTCAGTGGTCCCAGTTTTGCCTTGGCGGTCGCGGTACATGGACAGGATGGAGCGGATGTCTTCCAAAGCTCACCTCCAGTAATATTATTGACCTTTTAGATCGCGGGGGCAAATGGGGCCTCCCGAGGGCCGGATTTTTCCTGCACATTTCGCTCAAGCTTTGCACTGCCTCATCCGACCAGCCTTGTCGGACGCCTATGAAAAGCTCACCTTACATCCTCGTTGGGATCCTGGGACTCATGGCCTGCCAAGGTCCGGGGCGCCCTGCTCACAACGCCAGTACTGGGCCCGTGACCTGGGACTCCCCCACTCTGCACCGGCAGTTCCGACAGCAGACCAGCGAGCTACGAGAGAAATATAGGCAAATCCATCTGCTGCGGCAGTGTGCCTGGTCTCGGGGCCAGCATCCCATGGGGGCCCTGGCCAGTGAGCGGGCGGCACTCCTCACCCAAGACATCTTGGCCTTCCACCAAGACGCTTTACGCACGCTGGCCGAGGGGCACGACCCTCTGGTGCGCACCCACACCTTGGCCATGCTGGAACAAAGCTTGCCCGAGGGCTGGGAGAGTGGCGCGGCCAAGCACCACCTGGCAACCGTTCACGCCTCCTGGCAGGCGGTGGCCAAGCGCCTGGCCCTGCTGGAAGAAGGGGCCAACGATCCCGCCCGCCGCCACTCCTACGGGGAAACCCGCGCCAGAATCGAACGTCTCTACCGCTCTCGCGCTCCCGCGTCCTCTGCCGACCCCCGGGCGACATTCCGGGCGGAGGAAGCACGGCTGAAAACCGATGCTGAGTATTTGCGCGTGCTCAAGTCTATTGAGCACCAGGCCTTCCGCGACCGCCCCTGAGCTACACTTTCTTTTTCATTTCGCGGATGCGCTCCAGCCCCGCTTGGAACCCCTCCGCGACATAGTCCGGAGCGGACTGCTTCCAGCGTTCAAGCACGGCGCGCGTGACTCCCCCAGCGGAGGCCACGGCGTCGATCTTCCCCTCCAACTCACCATGTGAAGGGGTGGGCGCCATGAGGGTGCCACGAAAGGACTGGGCCAAAAGGCGTACGGCCACGTCCGCGTCGCCACCTTGGGCCCGGGCGAAATCTCCGGCGTCCTTGAGCCACTGGTAGAGGAAGGCCGGGGCACAGCCCGCGTGCATCGTGTACACGTCCATAAGGGCCGCATCCACCTCTTGGGCCTCACCTAGTCTCCCCAGCGCCTGGGCCCACTCTGCCCGGACCGCAGCGTCCAGTTGGTGGGCCTGCCAGAGCACGACACCCTGTCCCTGGGCCACGGCCAAATTGGGCATGAGCCGCAAAACGGGTCGGCCCGGGAAGTGAGTCGAGAGCGCTTCCACGCTTACGGCGGCCAAAAGGGAAACCACCACGGCCCCCTCGGGGAGGCGGGGTGCCAGTCCGGCCGCGGCTTCCGCGAGCTTTTGGGGCTTGAAGCCCAGGATCACAGCGCTCGTATCGGGGGGGAGCGGAGCCCCGTCAGGGAGCACACTCCCTCCGAGTTCCGCGGCCAGGGCGCGGGCCTTGGCCACGGAGGGATTCCAGCAGACGAAGTGGAAAGAGTTTTGCCGGGCCAGGCCTCGGGCAAACGCCCCCGCCATGTTCCCGCAGCCCCACACCACCACCGAGCGCTTCATACGGAGAGGTCCAGGGGCGCTCCGTGCCTCATAGTGTTCACGGCGAAGGAGCGGGTCACCAGGTAGAGCGAGAGCCAATCCGACGGACGTTGGAAGGAAGGGTGCTCGCCGTCGAAGTGCAGCGCCCGCATGTGTTGGGTAAGGCCCGCGGGGTCCAGGGCCATGCCGAAGACCTTTTCGGCGAAGGCCGCGCCCCCCTCGGCGTACACCGACTCCAACTCTGGGCGCCGGAGCGCGAGTTGTACCTCTCCTTCTCCCATGAGGTAAATCTCCAGGTTCTGGCGGGAGAATCCGCTCAGCCAGGCGATCTCCACCAGCTGTTTCCAGGCCGACCAGCTGGCCTGGTTGGTGCAGACCACGGCCACGCCAGAGCCCGCGGCCAAGGCGGAAAGCAGGTGGAAAACGCCGGCCAAGCGGGGCACGGGCGCGCCCATTACCAACAGCACCGCCTCCCGGGGCAAATCCTTGGCGTCGTAACTGAGTTGGCCCGGAATGCGCAGATTGGGATGGGGGGCCTGCATGTGAGAAAGCAAGTTCCCTTGCAACCAGCGCAAGTAATCGGCCAGGGCACGCTTGTCACCCTCGCCCACCCGGTGGAACGTGGCCTCGAAGCGCTCCAGCACCCCCTGTCCGCATTTCTGCAATCGGGCCAGGCGTCCGGCCGCGGAGAGTTGACTGGTCCGCGGGACGCTGAACTGATAGCCGCTGCCGGCCTCCCAGGCCACGCTCTCGGTTGAGGGCGCCTTCTCCGCGCTGGCGTGGAAGGCGCGCAGATAGTCCCGCCCGCCCGCCTTGGGGCCGGTGCCGGAAAGCTTGAAGCCGCCGAAAGGCTCGATGGCGACCCTGGCCCCGGTGTTGGGCCGGTTCACATAAAGGTTCCCGCAGCGTAGGCGGGAGACGAGGGCGTCAATGTCGTCCTGGGACTGCCCATACACGCCGCCGGTGAGGCCGTACTCGGTGCCGTTGAACACTTCCACCATCTCCTCCAACCCCTGGCAGGGCACCACGTGCACCACCGGACCGAAGATTTCCCGCTGGGCCCAGGACTCGGCCGAGCGCGCCCTGGAGGCGGGCAACTCTATCACCACCGGTCCCACCGTCCATCCGGGCAAGTCTTCTTCGGAGCGGTCCACCCACACCTTCCCACCATGCTTTTCCGCTTCTTCCCGGGCCGAGCGCACGGCCTCGCGCACGCGCTGCTGGTCGGCCTGGGTGATGAGGGGGTTCACGGCCACTTTCGGATCGGTGGCGGCACCTGCCTCCAAATCCTCCACCGCTTTCACCAGGCGCTTGAGGAGGGAGTCTTTCACCTGCGCGTCCACCAGGACCCGGGAGCAGGCGGAGCATTTCTGCCCGGCGTGCCCGAAGGCCGAGTACAGGATGCCCGAGACAGTCTCATCCTGCTCGCAGTTGTTGGTCACCACGATGGCGTTCTTGCCTCCCATCTCGGCCACCACCCGCTTGGGCAGCGACCGGCCAGCGCGGGGATGCTCCAGGAAGCGGCCTGCGGCGTTCCGGTAAATCCATTGCCCCACACCCTTGGAACCAGTGAAAACGACGCCCGCTACCGCAGGGTGCTGCACCAGCGGCGCTCCCACTTTTTCGCCCTCTCCGTGGAGGAACTGCAATGCCGAGCGCGGGACGCCCGCCTCCCACAAGAGCTCCGCGAACATATGGGCCACCAACGGCGTTTGCTCTGCCGGTTTGAGGATCACCGGGTTGCCGGCAACCAAAGCGCCGACCGTCATCCCACAGGGGATCGCTAGGGGAAAGTTCCACGGGGCGATAACCGCCACCGGGCCCCGGGGGATGAGTCCGGCCTCTTCCCGGGTCAACCGCAATTCCTCTCGGCAGTAAAAGTTGATGAAGTCGATGGCCTCGTCCACATCCCCCAGGGCCTCGCCCCAGGTTTTCCCGGCCTCCAGGACAATATGGGCGGCGAGATCGTCCCGCTGGCGCCACATGAGGTCAGCCGCACGCAAAAGGGGTGCGAGCCGGCGCACCAGCGGCAACTCGCTCCAACCGTCACCCTCGCGGAAGCCACGCGCCGAGCGCTCCAGGGATGCCTCGGCCTCGGCCGCGGTGTTCTCGGCCAGCACACCCACCACCAGCTCGGGATCGGAGCTGCACACCACCGCTCCCGCCTGCCCGCGCCACTCCGCTTGCTTGGAGCGATACAGGGCCAGGCGCTGGGCCAGGGCGCGGGTGAAGGATTCACGCTCACTGGCCACATAGAGCCGCGCGGGAGTGCAGTTTTTAAACCCCGAGTCCAGGCGGGCCTCCAGGTCGTCGCGCACCAATTGCCCTTGAGCACGCTTCTCTTGATGGATCTTGGCCGGTGAGGCCAAGGCCTCTTTCTTGTTGTGGGAGCGCATGATGGTCAATACGCCCACCTGGGAGGAGTTCTCCATGATCCGTCGGACCAGGTAGGCCATACCTACCAGCAGGTTGCCGATGGGCATGTAGTTGCGTGTGGGCCAGCCCATTTTGGCCAGGCCATGGGAGAGTGCCTCGTAAGTCATGTGCAGGCACTGGTGCTCGATCACCGGCGCCTGGGGGTGGCGCAGCTGCCGCAGGGCCTCGGCGAAGCAGTGGTCTTGCAGGTTGTGGGATCCCACGGCCAGCTGGATCTGGGCCGGGTGGGCCAAGGCCAATTCCACCAATTGCCGGAAGTGCAGGTCAGTCTCTTCCTTGTTGAGGAACTGCGGGGCGTGGTGGGAATGGACCTCGGCCTCGATGGTCTCCGCGTCCCAGTAAGCGCCTTTCACCAAGCGGATGGGCATGCGCACGCCGCGCTCCCGCGCCAACGCCACCACGTCACGCAGGTGTCCGGCCCCGTCGCGCAAATAGGCCTGCACCACGATGCCGGTGCCTTCCCACCCATGGAGCTCCGGCGTTTCCAGCAAGACGCGGCGGTACAGCGCGAGCACCAGGTCCCGGTAGTGGTAGTGTTCGGCGTCGATGTTCACGAAAACCTGCTCGCGGCGCGCCTCCACCAGGATCTTCCGCAGGCGTGGGGCCACCAGGGTGTAGGTGGCCTCAAAGGCCTGGGGCTTGAAGTCGCTGGCCAGGGCCGAAACCTTGATGGACACGTGGGCCTTGGGGATGCCGGCCGCGTTTTTCTCGCCGGGCGAGACGTGCACCTTGAGCCCGTGCACGATGGCCAGCACGCGCTTGAGGTACTCGTCGGCTTCGTCCTCGGACACCACCAGCTCGCCCAGTTGGTCCAGGGTGGCCTCCCGCCGGGAGTTGTGGAGGGAATGGAGTGTGCGGTCGGAGGAAGCGATGGATTCCCCTGCGATGAACCGTTTGGCCATCTTCTTGACCGCCCCGCGCACCAAGAGCGCCAAAAGGCCGGCGGGCAAGAAGCGCGCGACCTGGAGCGCGAAGCCAAGCCCCATGGCGTATGGCCGCGGCAAGGGACGGGTGGCGGCCTGCCGCGCGCCCTGGCGACGCAACTTCTCGTGGTCATCCTGCAAGCGGCGCAGGGACTCGATGAGGTTGCGCTTCACCTCATGGCCATTTTTATCGTGATCGAGAGAGGGAAGGAGCGCCAGGAACTTCAGCAAGTGAATGCGGATCAGCGCGAACTGGGCGGTGAGCCCGAGCCCCCAGTCCGAAACGCGCTCAAAGAGGGAGGGTTGGTACTGCTGAACGTGCTTCACCAGGTGGCGCAGCTTCTCCCGGGCGAGCTCCTCCACGTCGGCCCACTGGTCCTCCCGGGTCCAGTCGGCCAAGCGCTCCTTCCACGTCACCCACTGCCATTCGCTGGGGAAGTGGCGCGGGTCGAGCCGGCCCATGGCCTCCACGTGCTCCCGCAAGGCCGGGTCGGATTCGCCCGCCGCCTCTAGCCCATCTAGAAGCGTCAGCTCGCGGGAGAGTCGGCGGGAACCAACCAGCAGGCGCTTCTCCCCCGGGAAAACTCCGACCAACACGGGAAAGCCCTGCAGTCCCACGTCGCGCCGGAAGCCGTGGGCGGCGCGGGTGTCGGTGGCGAAAGCGATGAGCTCACGCAAGGGCGCCGCCAGGGCGCCATCAGGGCACACCAGGGTCTCGTAATCCGCGGGACAGACCAGGACCCAACCACCGTCCACGTCACGGGAAACGAGCGGATGGATCTCCGCCTGGGCAGCGGCGGTGGCGGACGTCATGGGGCCTCCTCAAGGGCTTTACGGGGTGCCGGAATTTTACCTGCGCCCCGGAGCTTCGCAAAGGTGTTTGACGCGTCCGAAGAGCGGGGTCTACCATGGAAGCGATGAGCCTTCTTAAGCGACTTTCCGTGGGGATTTGCCTGGCCGTCCCGCTGGCCTGGGGAAACGTCCTGCCCTACAGCATGGCCGACCTGGAGGCCCTGGTCGCGTCCCAGGGGCACCAGGAATTTTTCCAGCACGCCCTGGATATCCGCCCTTCCGAGCGTGATCCCCGCTGGAACCAAATGGTGGAGGAGATGGGCGAGAGCCTGCTGCGACTTCTGGCGGACAAGCCTCGCCTGGAGCGGGCCGATTTTCACCAGGCCGAAACCCTCATGGGCTGGGCGGCCCTCGCCCGACATGAATTCTTCCGCCAGCGACGCCAGGACCTGGGGCTTCGATGGATTCAACAGTGCCTGGCGGGAGACGCCTCCCCGACCTCCCCCTGCTGGCAGGACGTGCTGGGTTTCTGGGCCAAAGACCGCCAGGACCCCGACGTGGCCCCGCGCCTGCTGGCGCTACTGGAGCCACACTTCCGCGCGGGCACCCCCCCCGTCCCGCTGACGCCCTACTACGTCCTGAGGCCCTTGTTGCTCTCGCCCTTGGCCGAGTTGCAATGCAAGAAAGATGTTGTCCGCAACGTGCTTTGGGCCGAGGCCCGGGCCCAGTGGGCGCGGCAGGAATCCGCCATGCCCTTGGCCCATGAAGGCTGCTGGACGACCCTTGAGCCCTGGCTTCATGGCCTGTGGCGCGATGGGGCCACTCTGGAGGATCTCGTCCTGGCCCAGGCGGTGCTGGAGGCGCGCGGTAAGCTGGATCCCATGGAGAAAGACCTCTTCCAGGTGGTTTACCTCTTGGGCCGGCCTTCACGGGGGGAAACTTTCAACCTGGCCTGGAACCGCGTGCGCGACTTAGGCGGGCAACCGGCCCGCCGGGAGGAACTCATGGGGCGCCTCCGCGCCTGGCGCCCTCTTCCCGGAGAGGTCTTCGCCAATCTGGACTTGGAAAAGCGTCGGGCCGTGGCCAACCACTTCAAGCGCCACTTCCCCGAGTTCCTCGACCACTACGCGCTCACCTGCGTGGAGTTCTTCGGGGGCAAGCGCCGCTTCCCCGAGGGCAATCCCGCCCACCATTGCCGGGAGCTCTTTGAGACGGCGGAGAAGGCCCCTGGATTGCTCTCCAACGGCTCTGTGGACGCCTTTAAGGCCGTACAGTAGTCCGCTTCTTCTGCGCCGGCAGGCAATGCCCCGCCCGCACGTCCCGGTGGACTTTCCCAGCGCATTCCGCCGGCGCGAGGCCCAGAAACTCCCGGTCCTTGTAGGTCCAGCGCCAACACCCATCCGCCCCGCGCACGGGGGCCTGGTAAGGATCGGTCCACTTGCTGCCGTTCCAGCTGGCAAAGCCCATGAGCCCTTCCTCGAAGAACGTGATCTGTCCCTGGTCGGCGGCCCGGCGCAACTGGAAGGCCTGCTCGTCCCGGATCTGGTAGGCCAGCCACCCGTCGCAGCTGATCTCCACCCGACTCTCCTCCCCTGCGCTTTTGGCGTCCGGAGACGGGACGGTCACCCAGCGGCCGGGAAGCCCGTCGGCACGCAGGCGCTCCATCACTTCCGTAGGGATGGTGGCGCAAGAGGAGAGCAAAAGAAGGAAAACGAGTCTCATGGGGATTCCGGAAAAAGAAAGGGCCGCTTGCGCGGCCCTTTCCATCGTTAGCTCGAGGCCAGCGATTACTTCAGGTGGTTAGAAACGAGCTTGGTCATTTCGAACATGGTGACGGACTTGCGGCCGGCGAAGACGGCTTTCAGTTTGTCGTCAGCGTTGATGGTGCGCTTGTTCTTGGCGTCCTGGAGGTTGTGCTTCTTGATGTAGGCCCATACTTTTTTCACAACTTCAGTGCGGGGCAAGGGAGAAGCGCCAACGATTTCGGCGAGAGCGGCGGACGGGGTCAGGGGCTTCATGAAAGCGGCGTTGGGCTTGCGAGCGGTCTTCTTCTTGGGGGCAGCGGCTTTCTTGGCGGTTGCTTTCTTAGCAGTCGCTTTCTTGGCAGTTGCTTTCTTAGCAGTCGCTTTCTTGGCGGTTGCTTTCTTAGCAGTCGCTTTCTTGGTTGCTTTCTTGGCCATGTTCAGATCCTCCAGTAGTGGGGCCCAAAGGGTCCCCGGTGTTGATAACTTCTTCGCCCTCAGCGGACGATTTTCTCCCATTCCACGACCACGCCGCCCGAGGTCTTGCCGGTTTTCCGGTACCCATGGCTTTCGTTCAGGGCGATCATCCGGAAGTTGTCCACGGGGCAGTAATTCACCACCCGCTGGATCCCCAACCGTCCGGCTTCTTTCTCGTAAAAGTCCTTGATCCGGTGGCTGAAGCCGTTACCCTGAAACGCCAGCTTGATCGGCGTGTTCTTCGTGTACAGAGTGTCCGCGTCCTTCTTCAGGAAGACGGCGGCCACGATCTCATCCCCGCAGGCCACCGAGAGGAGCTTCCATCCGTCGCGCATCTCGCGCTTGATGGACTCGAGGGTCCAGGGCTGCCCCTGGAAATCCGTGAACGCCTGGATGTCAAATTTGGAGACGTCGACGATCTCGTCTTCCTTCTTCACTTCTTTGAACGTCAACGTGTCGTCTGACATCGCTTCCTTGCCTGCATCTTCAGTCTTGAAAAGATTCTATAGACAAGTTTTTCACTTAATCAAACGGTTTTTTCAGAGGGGCCCAGACGGAGCCGCCTCGGGAACCAAGTTCAAAGCGGGCTCCCGGAACGTCTCGGCGGCGCTCATCTGCAGCCAATCCAGGAAGGCGGCCGGAGGCACGTCCGCCGTCGAGAGGGCCAAAAACACCGTCGTCCCCTCCACATCGAGCAGCTCGATGCGGCCGCCCCTGCGCAGAAAAGGCAGGAGCTTTTCCGACTGAAAAAACGCCTTAAGCTCATGAATCTTTTCAGCGAGGGGCAGCTCACGGAAGCGCTTGTCCGAGGGGAAAACGTAAGAAACGGCACTGGCACCCGAGAGCCGCCAGGCTTCCAGCGCGGCCTGGATGCGGGCCCAAGCGGCCTCGCCTTCCGGGCCTACTCCCTCGGGAAAAGCCGGGACGGAGTTGCGCTCGCGCAAATAGGCCTCCATCTCCCGGGTCGACAGCCCTTGGACACGTTCCCAGTTTTTTCCCACCGCCAGGGCCCCGGCCGCCTCCCAGAGGACCCGTTCCTGGGGGCCCCATGGGCCGGCGTATCCCCAACCTTCGCAGGCATCATTCCCCGTCCACCACACCAGGCGAGCGTCATCGAATTGACAGACCCCGTGGGCGCCAGCCGGGGGTGCGGCGAAGAAGCGCGGTTTTTCCACGGCGGCGCGAGCGCGCAAGGACCATCCCTCGGGTAGAGCTTCCATGGCCCGTAGGATAAGATGGGGCATGCCCGTTCACAAGCCTTCTTCCCCCGAGCTCCAGCGCTTCCATCAGGTCGCCATCCGCACCGGCCACGTGGTGCTCGTGGGCCCCCGGGCCACGCGCTTTCCGTCGGAACTGGCGCGGGAGGCGGCGGTGCTGGGAGTGGACGGAGGCAGCGCTCTGGCCAACGCCGAGGAGTATCACCTCACTGTCGGGGACGGAGACTCGCTGCCGGACAGCGCCGGGGCGCTGGATATCCTGCTTCCCACGGAGAAGGACCAGAGTGACCTGGGCTTTGCCCTGCAGTGCCTGCCGACGCTCCCCCTGGAACTCTCTTTGTGGGGTTTCGCTGGTGGGCGCTGGGACCACGACCTCGCCAATCTGGGGGAACTCTCGGCCCATGTGGCGCATAGGGGCGGCCGCGCGCGGCTGTTGCGGGACGACGGCAGCGTGATGCACGTATTGCCCGCCGGAGAGCACCACCTGCGTCTGGAGGGGGGCTTCTCCCTCTTCTCCCTCACCGCCTGCCAAATGGAGATCCGGGGCCAGTGTCGCTTCCCCCTACCACCTACCGCCGTCGCTCCGTTTTCGAGCCTGACCCTGTCCAACCTGGGGCACGGGGAAGTCCTCCTGCGGGCCGATGCCGTCTTCTTCTGCTACCAGGGGGTGGACACTGTCCCCTGAGCGCTTTCCCGCCCTGGACGCCCTTCGAGGGCTGGCGGTGGCCTGGATGCTCGTGTTCCATGCCGCCTACGACCTGCACGCCTTCGGCCACTTCCCGGCAGATTTCCGGCAAGGCTTTTGGTTCGCTTTTCCCCGTCTGATCGTCTTTCTCTTTTTATGGTGCGTGGGCGCGGGCCTGCAGCTGGCCCACTTCCCCCAAGTGCGCTGGCGCTCTTTTTGGCGGCGACTGGGGAAGCTTGCGCTGCTCTCCACTATCATCAGCGGGGCCACCTGGTGGCTCTTTCCCGAGCAATGGGTCTACTTCGGAACCCTCCATTGCATCGCCACGTGCACGCTTCTGGCCCTGCCGTTTTTACGCTGGCCCCGGGCCCGCCTGCCAGTGATGCTCGGAATCATGCTGGCCCAGTATGGCCTGGGGTATGACATCGCCTGGGTTTCTTCTCAATTCGAGCGCCGCTCCCTGGACTTCATCCCCTTCTATCCCTGGTTCTGGGTGGTGCTGTTGGGCATGCTGACCGTGGAGCCGGTTCTGAGGCTGCTACCGCGCGAGCTCCCCGCACAGCTCCCCCTGGCTTTTTTGGGCCGCCATGCCCTGGTCGTCTACCTACTCCACCAACCCCTCTTCTACGGTTTGCTTACCCTGGCCCGCTGGGCGTCGGCTTCCTGACACCCCCTTCTTCCGTCGACATTGGAGAAGGCCCGTGGGAAAGTGGAGGCGCATGTTCGCCACCCTGGTTCGCCAATACCAAAAGGCCGAAAACTTCTTCGGCAGCCTCAAGTTCGCCGTGGTCATCATCCTGTTGTTCGCGGTGTGCTTGACCTATGGCACTTTCATGGAGTCCTACCATGGCGCTGACTACGCCAACCGGTTGGTCTACAAGGCGCCCTGGTTCATGGGCATCCAGCTGTTGATGTTCCTGAGCATCCTGGCGGCGAGCCTCAAGCGCTTCCCCTCCCGGCCGGCCCTTTACGGGTTCCACACCATTCACCTGGGGCTCATGGTGCTCTTTCTGGGCTCCTTCATTACCTACCAGGCCGGAGTGGACGGAAACCTCACCCTGGCCCCCAACACTCCCGCCCGCCAGGTATCCCTGAACCAGGACGAGCTGGCGCTGCAGTTCCCGTCTCAAAACAAGGAAGTCACGGTGCCCATGCCTGGAAGCGCCGGCGAAAGAGAGCTGGGACTTGAATGGGAAGGGATCAAACTCCTGCGCTTTCTCCCCTTCGCGGAGGAGGAGCTCACCTGGAAGAGAGACCCCGACGCCACCCAGGGCCGGCTCCATTCCAGCCAGTACCGCTTGGCCAATCCAAATTTCGGAGAGACGCTCACCCTGAGCTTGCACCCCCAGGCCGACTACCCCAGCACCACCCAGTTGGGCCCTTTGAGCGTCCACTACATGCCCTTTCCCTTGGCCGAATGCTTCGGGAGGCCCTCACCCCGCGGGCTGCTGGTGTGGGATGCGCGCTCGGGCACCTGCTGGCTCCCGGGCAAAAACGACTTCAAGGTCCAAAAGGGGCTCAACGGTCGTGAGCTCTACTTGATGTACCGCGGGGGCGAAACCCTGCGCTTCTTCCCCGACCTCTCGCCGCTCCCCTTGGACCGGGACATGAAAATCCTCGAAGACTCGCCCTACCGCGTGTTCGGCCGGGCCCTCTTCGAGGAGAAACCGCACCTTTTCCTCTTCGGCGGAGCAGCCGCCTGGTACGACAAGGCCGTGGGCGCCTGGAAGAGCGCGCCGCTAGAAGCGGGGAAGCCAGTGGATTTGCCCTGGATGGGTTTTACCATCAAGCTCCTGGAGCATCACCCAGACGCCTACCCCACGCTCCTTCCCCAAGCGGTGAAACCCGTCCAGGACAACGGCCAGCTGGTCAAGGGTGCGGTCCGCGCGGTGGAGCTCGAGGCGGGGGGCCAGCGCTTCTGGATCAAGCAGGGCCAGCCCATGTCACTGGAGCGACCGGACGGCAAAGTCATTTTCGAACTGAGAAAGCAGGGCCTCAAGCTCCCTTTCGAGATCACCCTGGACCGCTTCAAGATGGACACCGACCCGGGCACCAACAACCCGGCCAGTTACGAGAGCTTCGTCTCCCTCTTCAAGGGCGACGCCGGCACGGAGAAGCACCACGTGTACATGAACCACCCGCTCAAGCACGGCTCCTTCACTTTCTACCAGGCCTCCTATTTCCAAACCGAGCAGGGCCCTTACGGCTCGGTCTTCAGCGTGAACTACGATCCGGGCCGCCCGTGGAAATACGCGGGCTCCCTGCTGCTCGTCCTCGGCACCATCTGGCACTTCCGCATCCGGGCGCGCCGCGCCCCAAAGGCCAACCATGCTTAAGCTCGCCCTCCTCGCGTTGTTCTCCTCCGCCCATCTTTTCGCACAAAACCTGAAGGCGCCCTGCTCGCCCACCTACGGCGAACTCCCCCTGCGCGCCGGGGGCCGGGTGAAACCCCTCATCGTCCAGGCCGAGGAATCCCTGCGCTTCATCACTGGTAAAGGAAGCCTTGGCGACGAGCCCGCCAGCGTCACTTTCTGCCGACTCTCCTTTGAGTCCCTGGGACTCCCCTCCGGCATCGACCTGCCCGTGCGGGTGGAGCATGTGGAGGCGAAACAATTGCTGGGTGTCCCGGAGGGCGAAGCCTCGCTCCCCATGTCCAAGCTCGAGGCCCAACTGGACGAGGTTCGCGCGGCCCACGCCGCCCGCAAGGAGAACGACGCCTTCAAAAAAGAGCTGCAGCGCCTGCTCAACCGCCACCACGTGTGGAGCACCCTCACCCGGGGCGAGACCTGGACCGTGCCCGTGGAGGAAGGGAGCAAAACCGCTTGGGTCCCACTGCCCCAGTTCCTCTCCGAGGAGAAGGTCCAGGCCACGGGCGGGCCTGATCCTTTCGCGACGCTGTTCAACCAGGCGGCCGAGTCCTATGAGCGCCGCGAGGGCGCTGTCCATCGGCGCGAACTCCTCTACCACCGGGCCCAGCCCTTCGTATGGTCCATGGCCTTGACGCTTTTGGCCCTGGCCCTCACCGTGGGCTTCAAATCCCTCACACCGGCCCTGGTCTTCACCGGGCTTACCTTGGCCCTGCAGACCTTCGGCATGGTTTTGCGCGTGCTCGTCTCCGGCCGCGCCCCCATCACCAACATGTACGAGACGGTGATGTTCTCCGGCTTCGGGGCCCTGCTGCTGGCCTTCGCTCTCACCCTGTGGAAGCGCGAGCGCAACTTCCTCCTAGGGGGGCTCGCCTACAACATGCTCTGCCTCATGATGATGAAGTTTGCCACGGGCATGCTGGACCCCGCCATCTCACCCTTGGTGCCCGTGTTACGCGATAACTTCTGGCTCTCCACCCACGTGACCACCATCATCCTCTCCTACGCGGCCCTGGCCCTCTCCTGGATCCTCGCCAACGTGGTGCTGGTGCGCCAGATCGCCGGCAAGGACGCGGACATGCGCCACCTCACCGAGCAGATCTACACCTGCCTCAAGTTCGGTGTGGTGCTGCTCTCCGCGGGGATCATCCTGGGAGGCGTGTGGGCCGACTACTCCTGGGGGCGCTTCTGGGGCTGGGACCCCAAAGAGACCTGGTCCTTGATCGTGCTGCTCGTGTACATGGCGATCCTGCATGGCAAGTCCACCAACTGGATCACGCCGGCGCGCTTCGTGCCCTTGGTGGCCGGGGCCTTCCTGAGCGTCATGATGGCGTGGTTCGGCGTGAACTACATCCTGGCCACGGGGCTGCACTCCTATGGTTTCTCCGAGGGGGGCGCGATCTTCTTGGGAAGTTTCTTCGCCGCGCAACTCATCATTCTAGGCATGGCCCTCGTGCGCATGAAGCGGGCCTGAGGGCCAGTTTGGCCCTGTAGCACACAGCTGCCGCAACATTGGCCGTCATTGGCTCGACGGGGCGCCGTGGAGCCTGCACCCTGGAGTCTCTCCAGGACCCGTGTCACCGTCAGCCGTCCCTAAAAATAAAAAGGGCCCCTTTGATCTGAGCCCCTAATTTCGGACACTAAATGAAACGAGACTACCCCTTAATTGG
>CAYNPO010000023.1:0-58930 GCA_964399165.1 uncultured Bacteriovoracaceae bacterium
TAATTATAGGGCGTAAAGGAAGTTTTGAGCGCTCCAGTTATCGGGGCCAGGGTCATGGCCTGTCTCCTGCCATTCAACGTGACACCAATCGGTCCTATTGCGAGCAGAAAGGTTTAGAGCTTGTTCGAGAGTTTGATATTGTTGAGAGCGCCAAAGACTCGGGCTCCCGCCAGAAATACCGTGAGGCGATTGCATACGCCGAGAAGAATAAGATTGGTAATATTGTTTTCTACTTGCACGATAGAGAAGCAAGAAACTTTACAGACCTTGAAGAGAATGAATTCAGGGTAAGAAAGGGATTGCTGACTCTTCATTACGCCAAAGACAACTCTGTTTTTCATAGAGACTCTCCACAGTCCGATTTTATGAATCGAGACCTTACCGGAATGATGAGTAAGCAGTATTCCTGGCTATTGCGAGCGCGAGTCAATGATAGCATGAAGAAAAAGGCTGAAGATGGATGGTATCCTAGTAACAGACCACCACTCGGTTACGTTTGCAAGAAAGCCGTTAATGAGAATACCGGCAACTACAGGAATCGGGGCGGAACGATTGCACTTGATCCGAATGAACGCACTAGAGAAATTGTTTTGCGGGAGTTTCAACTTCGGGCAGAAGGCCTGTCTTTCGAAGATATCCGTAGCCGTATCATTGAAGAAGGACTGATATCTCCGAAGAGGAGAAGTGTCTATTCGGTTGGCGCGATAGAAGCGAGATTGAAAAATCCGTTTTATCGTGGAAAATTCAAATGGCAGGGCGAGGAGTACGAAGGGAGACACGAGCTTTTTATACCAAAGCAACTTATCGACAAAGTAGTCAAGACTCTGGGCCTTCGTGGTAGCGGTATTCGGCGAGAGATTGATGACAAAACAGTTCTCATGGGTGGTTGGCTCAAGTGTTCTTGTGGGTGCAATGTCGTTTATGATCCGAAGACTACTGTTAACAGAAAGTCGAAAGAGGCGAGACTATATCACTACTATCATTGTTCTAATGGTAAGAAGGCTCATGCCTCTATGGCAGGCATGAACACAACAGATGTGAAGATTTGGGAACAGCTTGGAGCTTCGATGGATGACATCTCACTTACACAAGAGATGGCTGCTGAAATTGCAGATGCTCTTAATAGGCTTGAAACTAAAGCTCATTCCACTACAAAGAAGCAGATTGAAGCTCTGAAGGTAGAAGAGGCTGGATTTCAGAAGCGTGAAGACAAGCTGATTGAACTGTTAATGGATGAGACTCTTAGCAAGGCTATGTTCGATGGACAGATCAAGCGTATAAGAGCTGACCGTGATGAAGTAACGTCACAGCTTGAGACTCTCCAGAAGAGTCTCACGTCTGCTGTTGTCGAAACCGCTCAGTCTGTTCTCGAATTAGCCAAGTCAGCAAAATCTTTGTGGTTTACTCAATCAGCAGTCGAAAGAAAGAAGACACTCGATTTGATACTTTCGAATCCAATTTTGGATGGTGCAAACATTCGATATGATTTGAAAAAACCGTTTCAGATATTGAAGGAAATGAAGGCAGAAGAAGAATGGTGCGCCCAGCAAGATTCGAACTTGCGACCCCCACCATGTCAAGGTGATACTCTAACCAACTGAGCTATGGGCGCGTGGGGGACATCCTAGGGAAGTGCCTCCCGTTTGTCCACACTTACCCTGCCTTTCGACTGACATGCTGCTTCGCGCAGGCCTAAGCTCAGAAGCTCATGTCGCTTCGACTTCGCCGCCGATTTTTTCCCTGGCTCGTCTCCCATTTTTGGGAGTTTAAGCTGTGGTATGCGGGTGCCTTGCTCTCGTTGGTGGCGCTTCACCTGCTGCAGACCCAGCTGCCTGCCGAGGTGAAAAAGCTCACGGACGCGGCTGCGGGTGAGGGCGAGATGCCATCGCCGCCGGTGCTGGTGTTCCTCGGGATCGCCGTCGGGATTTTGGTGTTCCGAACGCTATCGCGCTTGTTGTTCTTCACTCCCGCGCGCTTCCAGCAGAAACTTCTGCGCACGGAGATGTTGGAGCTACTCGAGGCCACGCCGCCCGTACGCTACGCTGGCTGGAACGACGGGCAGCTCTATCAAGTGCTGTTCAACGACTTCAACAACCTCCGCGGCTTCGTGGGCTTTGCGCTCCTTCAGCTGGGGAACGTTGTCGTGGCCGCCGCCATCATGATCCCGCGCCTCAACCAGGCTGACCCGGGTTTATGGAAAGCGTTCCTCCCCATGGGCCTTTCCGTCTTGCTGTTCTCCATCCTCACGGCGTTTTTCCAGAAGTATTCCAAGCGAGCGATGGACGCCCAGGGACAGGTGCAAAACCACGTCATGGAGTCTTACGCGGCCCGGGCCACGGTGAAGAACTTCCACCGGGAGGAAACGTTCATCCGGCGTTTCACGGAATTGTCGGCGGTGGAGCTCGGGCTGTTCTTTAAGTCATCGGTGGGGTTTGCGTTCAGCATGCCCTTGATCCGGCTGGGGCTGGGGGCCTCGTTGCTTTGGGGAGCGATGCTTTTGCGCGCCCAGGGAAAGGGAACATCTGAGCTCGTGTTCTTCGCGGGCTACTTGTTCCTGATGCTCGAGCCGTTGATGTTCCTGTCCTGGATGGCCGTGGTGAGCGCCCAGGGCTACGCGGCCTGGAAGCGGGTGAAAGAGTTGTACGGCGTCGTGACGCTCGAGCGGGCCGAGGAGCGGGATTATGCCTCCCAGGTGGACCATGCCGGAGAGTGGCTGCGCTTCCGCCTGCCCTATTGGGAGCACCAACTGGAGTTCGAGCTGAAGCGTGGGTCTTGGGGCGTCCTGTGCGGGGAGACCGGCAGCGGGAAGTCCGAAATGCTGCGCAAGCTCGCGAGCAGGCTCAAGGCGGTGGGGGAGTCATTCGCGCTCGTGCCCCAGGAGCCATATTTGTTCAATGACACGCTGGAAGCGAATTTATTTTTGGGGCGTTTGCCTACTGACCTGGAGAAAGAGCGCGCCGTTCGGCTCCTGGTCTTGTTCGGGTTGGACACGCTGGCCGATCACTCCAGGGCCCTGTTGGGCCTTGAGGTTGGGGAGAACGGAAAGCGTTTGTCCGGCGGACAGGCCAAACGAGTGGCGTTGGTTCGCTCGCTGCTCTCGCCGGCGAAAGTTCTGTTGTGGGACGATCCGTTCTCTTCCGTGGATCCACTGCTTGAACGTCGGATCCTGCACGAACTGCGCGCCAGTGACTTGCTGGTGGGCCGTACATTCCTTTTGACCACCCATCGTTTGACCACGGTGCGCGCCTGCGACCGGGCCTGGCTCTTGGAGCCTGGGGCCGGGGTCGTGGAGCGTGCTGACGACAAAACTTTATTCGAAAAAGGGGCCCTCGGTGCGTTCTTCCGTGAACAGCTGGTCTCAGCTCCTCCTGCCTGAGAAAGGCCGGTTTTGGTTGTGGCTCGTGCTCTTCCACATGCTGGCCAGCGCCGGCGTGGGAGCCGCGCTGCCGCTCTTGACCCAGAAGTTCTACGCGGACTTCACCGGTGAGGGGTGGGGCCCGTTCTACGTGATGGCCGGGCTCTTCCTGGTGGAGTACGTGAACCGGTTGTTCTACCAAGTGAGCTCCCACAAATACATCCAGCACCTCTTGGGTGAGACGCGCGAGCGGACCTTCGCTCTGTGGTTGCGCTCACCTTTGAAGCTCCGACGGAAAGGGAAGGACCACGACGACTTCCCGCTGGGTGAGGTGCTGGCCCGGGTGATGAGCGACACCGAGGCGGTACGGGAGTTGGTGAGTTCCGGCGCGTTCGGTATTTTCATCGACTTGGTGTTCATCTTGGCCGCCCTGGTGGGCTTTCTGACCATGGATGCCGGGGTTGGGACGGGTCTGTTGGCCCTGGAAGTGCTCGCGTGCGTATTACTGGTGTGGGGCAGCCGCAAGATGGGAGAGCTGTTCATGTCCGTGCGCCAAGTGACGGGCGTCGTCTCCCGCGTGGTGGCCGACGTGACCAATGGCCTGCGCGAGTTGGCCTTCACGCCCCACCGGAAATATGCCTCCGCCCGGGGGGAGAAAGTCTTCGACGATTTTTTGCAAAAGCAGTTGAAGGCGAACGTTTGGGATGCAGGTTATTACTCGGCCGCTGAGTCCCTCTATCCGATTCTGCTGGCCTTGGTGCTCGCTTTCTTCCCGGGTGGACAGGCGGGGCGGGTGGCCCTTCTCGCCGTGCTCATCGACCTGATCCAGAAGTCCATCACCCCCATCAAGGAAGTGGCCGGAAAAATTTCAAGCATACAGCGCTCGCGCACCGGTTTGGTGCGCATCCACGAGTTCCAGACCTTGTTCGGAGAGACGCCTCCGGTCGCTCCCGGCTCGGCAGGCGAGGTCCAGGATTTCCATGTGGAGCTTCACCATTTCGCGCACCCGCCCCGTGAGGGGGAGACGCCTTTCGAGCTGCATGAGTTGCGCCTTCAAGGACGCCAAGGGGAGCTGGTGGGCATCGTGGGCCCGTCAGGTTGCGGGAAATCCACTTTCCTGCGTCTTTTGACCGGCCAGCACGGGGCCTTTGACGGCGAAGTGCGCTTCAATGGGGAGCGGTGGGACATGAACGACCCGGCGGGGCTATTGAAGCTCAGCCGCCATGTGAGCTTGGTTTCCCAAGACTCCCACGTGTTCTCCGCTAGCGTGGAGTTCAACGTGGCCTTGGCGGAAGGGGAGGCGACGTTCCCGGCGTTCTGGGCCCAGGCCCAGACGGCGCTGCCCTACCTGCGCAAATGGGGTGTGGGGCCTGAGACCGTGTTGTCTCCGAAGGGCCTGTCGTTGGGCCAGAAGCAGCTGCTCTCGGGCCTTCGCGCTTGCTACCTCCACAAGCCTGTGGTGCTGTTCGACGAGGTGTCCTCCGGACTGGATCCGGAGCTTGAACGGGCCCTGCGGGATCTGGTGCTCTTCGTCCAGCGCCGCTGCCTTACCTTAATCGTCACCCACCGCCTGGAAACCATCATGGGGGCAAACCGCCTGCTGCTTATGGAGAGGGGGAGGGTGGTGGACGCGGGCAGCGCGGCGGAACTCACCGCCCGCTCGGCCGCGTTCCGGGAGTTCACGGCCCATCTGCGGGAAGGTTGAGCGTTTCTCTTCGGGCGGGACGCGACCCCTTGATGTTGTTATCATGGGGTCGTTTTCAACCAGCCAAGGAGTCCCCATGAAGCTTTTTCCGCTGCTGTTCGCCCTGGCGTTCGCCGTGGCCTGCTCTGATTCCGTGAGTAAACCCAATTTCCAGTTCCGGGCCGCCACTAAGCCCGGGGTGGTCGCCCAGATGGGCGACGTGGAGATCTCAGAAGCCGAGCTGATGGATGGCATCGAGGCCGAGGTCTACGAGGCAGAGTCCAAGCTCTTCGAGGTGAAGTACAACCGCCTGCGCACCGTCGTCATGCAGAAGCTCATGGACAAAGACCCTAACAAGAAGGGCCTCACCAACGATGAATACCTGGATAAGTACATCGCCAAAGATGTGAAGGCGACCGAGAAGGACGTTGACGCCTTCGTGAAAAAGCAGCAGATTCCCCAGGAGCACCTGAACCCCATGGTGCGCGAGAAGATCAAGAATTACCTCGAGATGGAGAAGAAGAAAGAGGCCATGGACAAGTGGCTCGCCGCGCAGACCGCCAAGACTCCCGTGCAGGTGTACCTGCAGAAGCCGCGCCGGCCGACCTTCGACGTGAAGATCGGCAACGCTCCCACCATGGGCGGCAAGGACGCCAAGGTCGAGGTGGTGGAGTTCTCCGACTTCCAGTGCCCCTTCTGCTCCAAAGGCGCCCAAGTGGTGACCGAGCTCAAGAAGAAGTATGGCGACAAGATCAAGGTCGCCTTCAAGAACTTCCCGCTGCCCTTCCACAACCAGGCCGAGGGGGCGGCCATCGCCGGCCTGTGCGCCCACGAGCAGGGGGCATTCTGGAAGATGCACGACCACATGTTCGCCCACCAAGACCAGCTGGACCCTGCCTCCCTCAAACAGGCGGCTAAAAAGCTCGGACTTAAGCCCGAGTTCGACGCTTGTCTGGATTCGAAGAAGCACGCGGCCCAGGTCCAGGCTGACATGGAGGAAGGAAAGGGGCTGAAAGTGAAGTCCACCCCCACCTTCTTCATTAACGGCCAGTTACTCAATGGGGCCCAGCCGGTGGAGGTCTTTTCCGAAATCATCGACGAGGAACTCAGCCGCTAAACCCTCCCATTCCGGGGGCTTGGGCCAATGGGAAAAATTGGCCCAAGTCCCTGTTCACCCGACACCATGCTACATTGACCCTTAGGGCCCAGGAAGGGCCCGTATAAAGGGTGCACGCCATGAACGGTGTCGATTATACGAAGGCCCTCTCGCGCGAGAGGGAAAACTACCAAAAGGCCGTGGAGAAGGACCGGGAATACAACCGGAAGCGTCTTTCCGACGAGGAAGAGCGCCACGCCAATATCCAAAAAAAGCAAAGCGACGTCTATGAGCGTGACCGCTCCAAGATGGAAGCCGCCCACAAAGAGCGCTTGTCCGAGATCCGCGAGAATACCGCCCAACTGATCGATGAGAAGAAGGGGCGCTACAATAACGAATTGGACAAAGAACGCTCACGTTTTGAGAGTGAGCGCAACGCCCAGGCCAGGGAGTTCGACTCCCGTTTCCGCGACATCAAGGATTCCTATAGCCGCGCTTTCGAAAGCGAACGCCGTGGCAACCAGGAATTGCAGGCAAACCAGCAGGAGCGTCACAAGAAGTCCTTCGAGCAGGTGGTGAAGGACCGTGACACCAAGGTCAAGGAGTTCCAGGACCGTATGGTGGGCAGCGGGGCGAACTTGAAAGACACGCACAACCAGGAGCGCGTTGAGATGTCGCGCAACCACGCCCAGCAGATGGATCAGATCTATCGCGATGAGGCCAACAAGCGCTTCCAGCTTAAAGAGGGGCTATCCAAGGACCTCGAGCGCACGAAGGCCACCCACGCGGCGGAAATGGAACAATACAAGGGCCACGTAGACGCCAAGGTGAGCAACCTTGCCGAGACCTATAACGCGGATACTGGCCGCATCGCCGCTGACTACGCCAGCAAGAACGACAAGTTCGTGGAGGCTGGCCGCAAGGAAAACGCCCAGCGCAACCGCGAGCACCAATCGGAAGTGGCGGAAGTACGGCGGGGTTTCGACAGAGACCTGCGCGCCATGGAACTCGAGCAGCGCCGACTTGCCGGCGAAGGTGGGGAATACGCGGACATCGCCAAACGGCAAGAGGGCCTCTCCCACGAGCAGAATCTCAAGAACCGCATCAACCACCTGCGCGAGCAGGTGACCCAAAACCAGCAGGAGTACGCCGAGCGGCGTGGCATCGACGCGGAGAAGACCGACGAGATGTTCCACCACGAGTCGGTGGAAGCCGCCAACCGCTATGAACGCCAAGGTCAGCGTTTGACCGCAGACAAAATTGTGGCGGTGTCAAAAGAGAAAGAGAAGTCCAATCGCCTGCACCAGACCCAGCAGGCTACTCAGCACGCCGAGCGCATGCGCTATGAGAGCCAGATCCTTAACGAGCGCAACAGCGCCGGTGACAAGATCGAGAAGCTCAAGGAGAGCTTCAGCAAGAGCCTGAAGCAGCTCGAAGAGAACAATCTGAAGTACACCGAGGAACTGCGCAAGCAAGGGAACACGGACAAGGACAAGTTCATCACCCAGACGCAGATCCAACGTAACGAGGAGATCCATGATCTCCGCCGCAACTTCCAGCAGCTCATGTCCAGCACCACCGAGGACTACGAGCAGAAATTGGGGCGCATGGCCCAGGAGAATGGCCAGCTGCGGGATCAGTTGAACAACAAGGTCGCCGCTATCCAGAGCGATGCAGACAACCGCATCGAGGCCCAGGTCCAGCACTTTGCCGATAAACGCCTCGCTGACATCAAGGCGGCCCAGGAACAGCAGGACAAACGGGAGTCGGACCTGCGCGCCCAAATACGGGAACTGTCGGGTAGCTACCAACGCAAGATGGACCAGCAGCAGCACAATGCCGAGATCCGCCTGAAGGGGACCGTGGACGGCTACGAGGCGAAACTCAAGGAAATGAGCGCCCAGAATGCGAAGGCGCTGGCCGAGAAAGAGGCCATGTCCCAGATGGAAATGAAGCGCATGCGCTCCGCACTGGACATGGAGAAGGCCCAGATCATCGCCCAGTACGAAAACCGCATGAATCAAGACAAGATCGCCTACGAGCAGAAGTTCGAGCAGTTGAAGCAATACAACCGGATGGGGTAAACTCACCCCATGCCCCGTAATGCCAAAATCATCGCCACCATCGGGCCCAGCTCGAACACGGTGGAGGCCCTGGTCCGCCTGATCCAAGCGGGGATGGACGCCGCCCGCATCAACATGTCCCACGGCACCCACGAGGGGCACGCCCAGAGCATCGCCAACGTGCGCGAGGCTTCTCGCCGCGCCGGCCGAGAGGTCGCGGTGCTTCTGGACCTCCAAGGCCCCAAGATTCGCGTGGACAAGCTCCCCGCCCCCTTAGAACTCAAGGCCGGCGAGGAGTGGGTGATCGGCCCCTCCCACGTGAAAGATGCCTATCCCGAGTACGCCACCCGCTTCATTCCCACCATTTACAAGGACTTGGTGAAGGACGCCCGCGCCGGTGCCATGATCCTGTTCGACGACGGGTTGCTGGAGGCCGAGGCTTACGAGAAAGACCGAGAGGTCCTAAAGATCCGCGTGAAAGTCGGGGGCTTCCTCAAGAGCAACAAGGGCATCAACCTGCCCAACATCAAGGTCTCGGCCCCGTCCTACACGGACAAGGACCATGAGGACCTCATGTTCGGCCTCAAGCAGGGCGTGGACTACGTGGCCCTGAGCTTCGTGCGCACCGCCGAGGACGTGCGGGCGGTGAAGGCCATGTTGCACAAGATGCGCATGGATGTGCCCATCGTCTCCAAAGTGGAGAAGCCCGAGGCCATCGACAACATCAAGGACATCGTCGAGATCAGCGACATGATCATGATCGCCCGGGGCGACATGGGCGTGGAAGTGGGGAACCATCTGGTGCCCGCCGTGCAGAAGCAGATCATCAAGGCCTGCAACGAGGCGGGCAAGCCCGTCATCACCGCTACCCAGATGCTCGAGAGCATGATCACTAACTCGCGTCCCACCCGTGCCGAGGCTTCTGACGTAGCCAACGCCGTCTGGGACGGCACGGACTGCGTGATGTTGTCCGGTGAGACCGCCTCAGGCGCCTATCCCGTAGAAGCCGTTCAGATGATGGACCAGATCGTGTGCGAGGCGGAGAAGACTCCCCGGGAGCGCCCACTCCTGAGGCACATGGACATCTCCAGCGTGTCCGCTTCGACCCAGGTGGCGGCTTCCATCGTGGCGGAAAAAACCCACGCCCGTTGGATCATCTCCGTGACCCAGTCCGGGAAATCTTGCCTGCAGATGACGCGCTTTCGGCCCAAGACCCGCGTTCTGGGTGTGACCAACGCCCTTCCTGTCGCCCGGCGTATGAGCCTTTACTGGGGCATCACCCCCTATCTGATGGAGGCCAAGGGCGCCGACGTGATGAATGAGCTCGAGAGCGCCATGATCGAGCGCCTGAAATCCCAGAACATGCTGGTGAACGGCGACAAGATCGTCATCACCGTGGGCGACGGGAAATATTTCCAGCAGGGCACCACCAACTCCATCCGCGTGGAGATCATCAAAGACGTCCCGAAGGCCATGGCAGCCTCGGGCCAGGAGTCCCTTCTAGAAACCGTCTTCCAGCGAGGCAAGATCCTGCACGACACCAGCATCTGCGCCTCGTGCCAGGCCTGCGTGGCGGTATGCCCTCACAACATCTGGACCGTGACCTTGGACGACGCCCGCGAGACCCGGGTGGACTCTCTACGGGCCGAAGCGTGCACCTTGGATATGGAGTGCGTGCGCGTGTGTCCGACGGGGGCCATCGAGATCATCCCCAAAGAAGGATGAGGGACCTGCTGCACATCCCCGCCGCGGAGCTCGCGGCGCTGGGAATCGTGGAGTGGGGCTACACATCCGAAACCAAACCCCGTTCCTTCGACCGCTTCAGCGCCTGGCTCCCGGCCAACGGTGCGGCCCTCCCGTTCCTCCTGCCGGAGAAGAACAGCGCCTACCGCTCCGATGTGAAGGTGTGGTGGCCCGAGGCCCGCAGTGCCTTGGTCTTCCTTTTCTCCTACGCCCCCGCCAAGAAGGTCCTGCTCACGGAAGGCCAGCACAAGGTCGCGGGTTACGCCCTGGGCTTCGACGGGAAAGATTATCACCCCATTCTCAAGGAGCGCTTGGGCACCGTCGCCAAACGCCTCCAGGGCCAAATCCCGCTGCAATGGAAGCACACCCACGACACCGAGCCGGTGCTGGAGCGTGACCTGGCCCACCGGGCGGGGCTTGGGTGGTTCGGTAAGAACGCCATGCTGATCCACCGGCAGCAGGGAAGCTATTTCATGATCGGGTCGCTCATCCTCGACCGGGAACTACCACTTCCACCAGCGGAAGTGAGCGCCGATCATTGCGGGAGCTGCCGGGCTTGCGTGGACGCGTGCCCTACCGCCGCCATCGACCCAGAGACCCGCACGTTGAAGGCCTCGGCCTGTCTGTCGGCATGGACGATAGAAGAACGCGACGCCGCGACGCCGGCCCCAGCGGGCACGGACAAGTCACGCGGGGAAGTTTTCGGCTGTGATATCTGCCAGGACGTTTGCCCTTGGAACCAGAAACCGTTGGAGAGGGTAGAGGGCGTACTCGGTGAGGGGGCTCGCCGCTGGCTCAAATGGTTTCACCGTGAGCCAGGGGAGGTGGCCGGCGACGTGGCATGGATGACCAACCGGGGCTTCTTGCGCTTCCTCGAGGGAACGCCCTTTGGACGTCCGGGGCGGCCCGCCCTGTTGCGAACCTTGGCCTTTTGGATGAAGCGCTAGCTCCAACCCAACTCTTGCTTAAGGAACGCGTGCAGGTGCGGCCCCGCCCCCTTGGGCTCATGGTGCGGAAGCTTGTGGGGCTCATATGCTGTGACGTGATTCCCCGCCTCTTCCAGAACCCGCTTCATTTCCTCCATGCCTCCCGCGCCCACCACCAGGTCGTCTTGTCCGGTGATCAGATGGATGCGCTCCCCGGTGACTTTCAGCCGGCGCTTTTCGTCGCGTATCCACGGGAACATCACATCGGAGTCTAGCGCCGGTGATACGAGCTGGCGCCGGATGCTCAAGGTTTTCTGGTAGAAGGACGTGTCGAACACGTGGGTGGCCACTTCCTTGTTGATGCCAATGCCGATCGCCACCGCCACCCGCTTCACATGGGAGAGCGTCGGAAGCTCCAGGGCCTTGATCGAGAGGAGGGCGCCCAAGGAATGGCCCCCGAGCACCGCCGTGTCCGCCGGGGGGATGCCGTCGTGCTGCGAGCACATGGCCTCGAGCCGCTCCCACCCGACGCCGAAGAGTTCATGCGCGTGGGCAGCGAAATCCTCGAAGCGCTCCACCTCGTTGAAGCCACCCAAATAGTGCCCCGGCCAATCGAAGATGAGCGTGGGCACGCCGGATTCAGCCAACCGCGTGGCCCAGGGGAGGCAATCACCTTTATGGGCGGTGTAGCCGTGAGAGAAGACTGCGCGCGCTTTCTTGCCATCGCTTTCGGGCAAGAGTACCAGTGCGTTTACTTCGCACCATGGGAGCGCCAAAAGAGTCTTAAGGACGCGGACACTCATGAGTTTTTGCCCTGAGTCAAAGGGAGGAATTCATTGACGAAACTACCTGGGTACCATAACTTGGGGGTCTCATTTTGAGAACTTCCTGCTGATTTCGTCTTGCCCGCGTAGCTCAGTTGGTAGAGCAAGGGATTGAAAATCCCTGTGTCCGTGGTTCGATTCCGCGCGTGGGCACCAAATAAAAAGCCTCCCGTATGGGAGGCTTTTTTATTCCCCCAATGCGTTGTCTGCCATCCACGATTGGATGTCGGCCGCGCTTCCACGGTGGAGTATCGATCCCTTTTGTTGCTCCAGCGCCCGTAGGTAGATGGGGTCGTAGTATTCCCGCAAAAGCACGGTCATCCACTCAGCATGGTCTTCCAGGGCAAGTCCCTTGGCGAAGGCGACCTCCAGCATGTCACGCAGCTGCTTTGCCCGCAGACCGCCAAGCTTGCGCTCGATTTGTCCCACCCCGCGCAGGAAGAAGTCCTTGCCCCGGGTGAGCACGTAATCCCGGTGGATGTTGGCGAGGCGCTCTTCCAGGGGCGCTTCCAGGACGAGCAGTGGGGAGGAGCGCATGGCCGCGTACAGACGACGGGGGAGGCGCAGCCGTCCCAGGGTGGCGGACTCGTCCTCGACCACCAGGCGTGATTTTCCTATCAGCCCCAACGCGACGTCATTGTCGAAGGTCACTTGGCCGGGCTGCTCTCCCAAGCTCCCGAAAGCGGAACCGCGGTGGTGGGCCA
This sequence comes from uncultured Bacteriovoracaceae bacterium, assembly GCA_964399165.1. Classification (GTDB taxonomy): domain Bacteria; phylum Bdellovibrionota; class Bacteriovoracia; order Bacteriovoracales; family Bacteriovoracaceae; genus UBA6144. The sequence goes on from CAYNPO010000023.1 coordinate 12,396, forward strand.
GGGCCTCCAGGTCCAGGGCGTCCGGGAGCGTGGCGAGCAGGTCCGTTTTGCCGGAACCGGTGAGGCCACCCAGGCGGACGAGGCGGGGCAGGGGAGCTTCGTTGAGCCAGGACAGCAGGAATTGTCGGAGGCGTTTGTAGCCCCCGGGGATGGGCGTGCGATCAATGCCCGATTCCTTGAGCCAGTGGCAACTCGTCTGGGAGCGCAATCCCCCGCGGAAGCAGAGGACTTGGGCCCGGGGGTGTTGGGCGATGAACTGGGCCCAGGCCTGGACGCGGGCGCGCTTGATTTCACCGTTGACCAACTGATGGCCCAATTCGATGGCGGCGGCTTGGCCCCTCTCCTTATAGCAAATTCCCACGAGATGGCGCTCACGATCATCCATCAAGGGCAAGTTGATAGAGCCCGGCAAACGTCCCGCGGCGAACTCCACCGGCGCGCGCACGTCGATGAGCGGCGTGCGCTGCTGGAAGAGCCGCAAAAGCTCCGGATCAGACCACGTGGACATGGGCGTCCCCGGCCCCCACTTCGCCCACGATGGCGACCCCGGGGAAATGGGGCGCGAGTTCCCGGACCATGCGTTCGGCTGCGGCGGAGGCGACGCTGAGGAGCAACCCACCGCTCGTTTGCGGGTCGAAAAGCGCTAGGCGCTCCAGGTCCCCTATGCCCGTGGTGACGGTGAGCCCTGAGCGGGTGTACTCATCATTGCTCCGGTGGGCCTTGGTGAGGTGCCCTTGCTCCAGCGATGAAAGCGTGATGGAAAAGAGGGGGAGTTGCTTTTGGCGGAAGGTGATCCGGACTTTCGAGGCCCGCGCCATCTGGAGGGAATGGCCCGCGAGCCCAAAGCCGGTGATGTCCGTGGCGGCATGAACGTCTTCTGGGGACCCCAGGAAATCGATGGCGTTGTTCAGCCGTTTCATGGAGTCCACAGCCTCCTGGATTTGTGCCTGGTCATAGGCGCCTCGCTTGAGGCCCCCGCACAGGGTGCCGGTGCCCAACGGCTTGGTGAGGATTAGTGTGTCACCCGGTCGGGCGCCGTCGTTTTTCCAAACCCGGGCGGGATGGACCGTGCCAGTGACGGAGAGGCCGAACTTAAGTGTGTCGTCGTCGATGGAGTGCCCACCCACCAAGGAGCTGCCCGAGCGGGCGATGACGTCACAGGCCCCTTGCATGACCTGGCGGATGGTCTCGGGTTCTAGCACCGCCAAAGGGGCGGCGAGAATGGCCATGCAAGTTTTCGGTCTGCCTCCCATGGCGTAGACGTCGCTGAGCGCGTTGGCTGCTGCCACCGCGCCGAAGTCCGCGGGATCGTCCAGGATGGGCGTGAAGAAATCGAGGGTCTGGACCAGGGAGAGTTCGGGGGTCACGTCGAAGACCGCGGCGTCGTCAAAGAGCGCGCCGTCGACGCTCACGCCGGGAATGAGGGGAGGAAAGCGCACTCCCGCGAGGATCTCTCGCAGGAGGAGAGCGGGGACCTTGGCGGCGCAACCGCCTTTCTGCACAGTTTGGGTGAGCTTCATGGGGCCAGAGTATAGCGGCCCAGGTGGCCCAGGGCCCCCCCGTGAGGCGGAACCGCTAACCTTCATTGTATTATTTACAGCCCAGCCCGCGGGGTGTGGTCAGTCCCTCGGCAGGGGGCATAAAACCGGAGCAAAACAAGGAGTTTCCCCATGAAAGTGCTGCTTGCCACTTTGGCCATCCTCGCCGCCAACCCCACCCACGCTTCTCGCGCCTCCTCTTTCCGGTGCGAGCTGACCAAGTACCCCGGGCAGGTCATCACTTTCGGTATCAAAAACTTGGGCGCCCGCAACGCTGAGTTCGCCTTATTGGACTCCCGCGACGAGTACTCCGGCGTCTTCGCCTCCACCTCTGACGACGAGCAAATCATCACCCTGGTGGACACGCTCAATGGCCAAGGCGGCGACATGCGGGTGCTGTCCGACCGCATCCGCTTCTTCGGGGATAACGCCGGCATCAACTTTGCCTATTTCGAGCTCTTCAAGGACTCCGGCTACACCCGCGGCTTCGCCCGCATGGAGTTCAATTTTGGCGAGGACAAGGACTACAGCCCCGTCACCTGCAGGGTGCGCTGAACCCATGCTCGGTGCAATCATCTCCGTCGCGCTCGTTTCTGCTCAAGTGCCCACACCGAGGTTACAGCCGGTGGCGCCGGACACCTTGCGAGCGCGTCTGGCGGAGATCAGGGCCCTGCGCCTGTCCGACAGCCTGAAAGAGCGGGTGATCGGCGTGCCTTGGGCCTACCTCAAGGGCAACCACTGCGCGGACCGTGCCTTCCTGACCTTCATCGGCCTGGCCTTGCCGCCGGGCCCTCTATCCTTCAGGACGGAACTCTCGGCTTCTACCGTTAGGCGTGTCTCAAACCGTCCGGCGATAGAAAGCGCGCGGGTGTCGTTCGTTGGCGACATGAGCCTGAAACACGAACTGGGCGTTCCCGGTGGGCGGAGCGCTTCGTTCACACTGAAGTGGACGAACCACGAGGCAGTTGTAGTGAACGTGGACAACGAACTGAAGGTGGTTGACCTCGCCATGGGACAGAACCCCCTGTCCATCGTTGAGTGGATGGAAAATGTGCGCCCGGGCGCCCGAAGAGACTGCCCTCAACTGACGGTAGCCGAGGCCGGTGCCGTCCGAGCATACAACGTCTGCCGTTTCAACGGGTGGATGCCCGGCCGCCCGCGCCCTGTCTGCGTTGCTCCTTCCAAGCCCTGCGGCTACGTCTTCCGCCCCGATCACGGTTATAACGCTGCAGCTTCGCACGGTGAGTGGGGGAGCATGGCCTACGTCTTTAGTGAAGCTGCTTTTGCCATGTCCTCGGACATGGCGGAAGTGGTGGAGGCATTGGGTCCCCTGGACGTGGTGAACGAAGCGCCACACCTTCGTTCGCGGCTGTCGCCCGAGTAGGGATGGCTGTAAAATAGACTTTACAAGCATGGATGTATAGTTTAATTTACATTCATGCCTAGGCTCGAATCCAGAACCACCATTCTCAACACTATCCCCCAGCTTCGCGCTGAGCGTGGAATCACCCAGCAGGCGCTGGCTGACGCCATCGGAGTCACCCGTGCCACAGTGGTGGCCCTTGAAAAGGGTGATTATAACCCGTCATTAGAGCTGGCCTTCCGACTGGCCCGCTTCTTCAAACTTCCATTGACCGATATCTTCCGTGAAAAGGGGAAAAGCCATGCTTAAGGCCATCCGTTGGATCCAAAACTACCTGCTCATCTCCTTGCCATTCGTCATTGCCGTCATGGTGTGGTCGAGCCTGATCCATGACAAAGGCAGGGTGGACGGCCCCATCCTCCTGAGTGGTATCTGGGAAGTGCTCTCGTTCAACCTGATGCTATGGTTTCTGGTCCTCGCCGGGTTCCTGGTGGTGCTTGCGGTGGTGCCGCGCGCGCGAGAAGCCACGCTGGCTAGGCTCGCCAATCTGAAAGAGCGCGATGAGCGGGAGGAGCAGATCACCGGCCGCGCCTCGCGCAGTGCCTACCTCTCCACCCTGAGCGTGCTCATCTTGCTCCTCTTCGTTTCAATGCTGAACGTTGAATGGTTCCGCATGCCCGATGCGCGGGAGACCGACGGTAAGCAGGACTTCATCAGCGTGGGCATGGGCACGGACTTTCTGGAGAAGCCCTCCGCCGCTTCCGTCGTGGCGGGCAAAGAAGTCGTCTTCAGCAGCCAGGGGCTGCCCCTGACCAAACCGGCCATGGTCCTGGTTCTGATGGCGTGGCTGTTGGGAAGTTACAATCTCAGGGCGCGGCGGGAGTTGGCCGAGGAGTGAAAAAGGGGCCCTTCCGGGCCCCTTTGCTTTCTTACTGACGGATGCGGCCCGTGACGACGAAGTTAACGCCGATGCTATCGGCGTTGCAGACTTCGCGGGCGCCAGCGGCTTGGCCCATGACGGCCAGGTTGTGGGGGTGGCCGTAGTACAGGTAGTTGTTGGCCTCAAAGAAGCCGTCCAGCATGGCCTTGCCATGCTCGCAGTGCTCGCTATCGCCGGCGGTGGCGTACGCCTTAGACATCACGAAGCGCATGGTGGAGGCAGCATTGTCGGCGAGGACCATGAGGTTGTAGCGACAGGCGGTGCCGTGGTCCTCGAAGGTGGCTTTGATCAGGCCGTTGTCCAGGGTGGAATCGGAGACGATGTTTTCAAACACGACGTTGTACTCGGCAAAAGCGGCAGGGCGCTCGACCACGGGGGTGAAGGCGGCGCAGATGAAGCCGGTGAACTTGGCGTTCCACTTTGCGCCGGGGAGGACCAGGTCGCCTTCTTGGGCGTAAGCGGCGCCGGAGACAGCGAGGGCCAATGCGATGAACAGGTTTTTCATGAAAACTCCTTGTGCGGTTGATTCACAGTTTTTTGACTGTGTTTAGAAATACGATAGCGTTTGAGAGTCGGCCACAGGCCCGTGAGAAAAAGCAGGGCCAAAGCGGCACCGTTGAGGATGTTGAGGAACTTGCCGAAGAGTCCCAGCGCTTCGCCAGTGTGCAGGGGATAGATGATGAGCGCGTTGGCGTTCCAGCTCTTGGGATCGGTGGAGGAGTCGAAGCGCTGCAGAACCTTCCCGGTGCGGGGATCCACCACCAGCCGGGCGAAACCGTCATGCCCAGAGCGCTCGTGCAATCCGTAGCTGAGCTTCATGAAGCCGTTTTTGGGCGTACACAGGTGGAGGGAGACCAAATTTTTCCGCTGTGCCGGCGTGAGAATGTTGAGGACGGCAAGCTGCTGCTCGAAAGAGCACTCCTGGACCTTGGAGAGCTCCTCGGGTCTGGCGGGCGCGCCCAGCATGCGCCCTACGGGTTGCCCGAGATCGAAGGCAAGAACGAAACCGGTGAGGGCGCTGAACAACAACAAAGGGCCGAGGAACACGCCGGTGAAGCGGTGGACGCCCCGGCCGTTGCCCTGCTTGAGTCCACGCCACTTGGCGGCCCAGGCGCCGTTTTTGGGCCACCACAGGAGCAGGCCTGAAACGAAGAAGCCGGTGAGCAGGAGACCCATGAGGCCCACGATCCATGCGCCGACTTTGCCGAGGAAAAGGTTGGCGTGTAGGTAGAGCATGACGCCGAAAACGTTCTGAAGGAGCGGCATGCCGCCTTGGACCTGGCCGGTGTAGGGGTTCACCGCGAGCAGGTGGGGAAGCCAGGCGCCCTTGGGACGGTAGAACACCATGTTGGCAGTGTCGTCGCGCTCGGAGGTGTAAAGATGGGTGAGCGTTTCACCCGGCAAGGCGGCCTTGGCCGCCAGCAACTGGCCTTCCAAGGGGGCGCGCTCGCCCATGGGTTCCACCCGCAGGGCAGAATAGGTCATGGGCAGCAGTTCGTCCCGGTAGGTGATGGCCAGCCCGCTCACGGCGAGGAAAAAGAGGACTACGCCCAGGCTCAGCCCCAGCCGGCGATGCCAGCGGTAAAGGGTCTTGTTATCCATCACCACACCCAAGTCACGCGGGTCCCGAACTCGCGAGGACGGTTCACGCGCTTGTAGACGTTGTCGTAAACGGGGGTGCGGTTGAGGATGTAGCGCTGGTCGGTGACGTTCTTGGCGTTGAGTTCGGCCACCCAGTCCCCTTGACTCCAGCTCAAGTTTACGTCGGCGTAGTATTGCTCGGGGATGCGGATCTCGTTATCGGCGCTGGTGTAGGAGCGGCCCACGTGGCGCAGGGTGAGGTTGGTGGAGAGACGGTCGGTGAAGGGGTGGCGCCAGGCGGCCTGGGCAGTCCAGCGGGCGGCGTCCGGGAATTCGTTGCCGGTGTAGGACTCATCGTTTTCGGTGAAGGACAGGAAGCGCGTGCGCACGTGGCCCACTCCGAGGCGCAGGGCATCCCCGCCGTCCCAAGTGTGGGTCGCTTCCAGTTCGGCCCCGTAAAGCTCGGAATTGGCGGCGTTCTCAACCTGGGTGTTGTAGGGATCGGAGGTGTCGAAGCGCACTTCCACCTGTTGGTCCTGCCAGTGGGTGTAGAAGACGTTGGCCTGGGTCTGCAGGCGGCCGGAGCCGTACTTCCAGGAGGCCTCGTAGTTGTCGGTGTATTCGGGAGCGTACTCCACGGTCTTGGCCTGGCTGCGGTTGATGTCCAGGCCCCCAATGCGGTAGCCGCGGGAGTAGGTAAGGCCGAAGGTGTGGGCCTCGAGTTGGAAAAGGTAGCCGATCTTCGGGAGGAACACACCAGTGGACTGGTCACTCCCGAAATTCCCCCGCACGCTGTCCAGGTACGCGTCCACGGTCGCGCTGCCCGTGACGGTTCGTGGATCCACCCAGGACGTATAGCCGTTCTTCACGACTTCGTAGCGCCCCCCCAAGTTGAGGGCGTGTCGCTCGTCCAGCTTGTAGAGGAAGGAATCGAAAACCGCGTAAGTTTCCCGCTGGCGGTCCAAGTCGTTGACCACCCGGATGGGAACCCCGCTGAGGAGGATGGCGAAGTCGTGGTGGTCGGTGGAGGTGAAGCGGTGGGCATGCACACCGAAGGCGTTCTTGACCCGGGCCGTCCTGTGGGACAGGACGTTCTCGAAACTCAGGAACTGGTCGCTGCCCCGCTGGCGGCGAACGCCCGCGGTGTCGGCGGGGGTGGCGTCGGCGTCGGATTTGCGGGTCTGGAGGCCGTGGGTGTAGGCGAGAGTGGTCTTGTTCTCGGCCCCTTCGCCCACAGGACGGCGGTAGATGAGGGCGTTTTGCTGGTTGCTGGTGGTGTTGCGGGCATCCACGTCCTCGCGCACCTCGTAGTCAAACGGATTGGCGCCCACGGTGTAGTTGCCACCGTCGTCAGTGCGCAGGAACTTGTTGTCCAGCCTCAGCTCATGGTCTTTCCCGAAGAAGTAGCCCACGCCTGCCGAAAGCCAGCCCTTGTCTTGGCGGCCCCAATCGTCGTTGCCCGTGGTCGTGTTTTTGATGAAACCGTCGTTAACGTCCTTGTTGAAGGAGACGCGCAAGGCGAGCCGGTCGTCTAGGAAGGCGCGGTTAACCGTGCCGCCGATCTCCCGGCGGTTAAAGCTCCCGTAGCCAAGCTTGAGGGCCGCTTCCTTGTCCTGGTGGGGCTTCACGTGCTCCAGCAGGATCGCGCCGGCCAGTGAGTTCACACCCTGGGAAGTGGACTGGGGGCCGCGGTGGAGCTCCAGGGACTCCAGGTCCCACACCTCGAAGCCGCCGGCCCGCAGGGCGAGGTCGGTCTGGAACACTCCGTCCACGAACACGCTGGCCAGGTTGTCCTTTTGAAAGCCTGTGACGCCACTGCTGCTCACGCCCCGGATGGAGAAGCTGTTGGTGTTGCGGTCGGACTGCACCTGCACGTTGCTTTGCCCGGCCAGCACCTCCACGGAGTTGTCCTGATCCCCGCGGTTGAGACGCTGGGGCGGGAGGATGGTGACGGATTCGGGAGTTTCCGCGTAGGTGCGGCCTTCTTTGTTGCCCACCACCTGGACCTCCTGCAGGCGGACGGCCTCCTGGGCGCGGGCGGCGCTGACGAATAGGGGGATGAGGAGGAGAAGGCGGTCAATTTTCATCATAGGTCCCGTGCTGCGCGAAGTTCCCCGCGGCCCCGAGGCCGGGGAAGATTTCCTTGTCTAAGAGGTCGTTGATGACCGTAGCGGAACGCCAGGCCATGAGGCTGGTCTGGGGTTCCGCGATGCCGTGGCTGTGGCGGCCGAAGTTGAGGGCGTAGACTTTGTTCGAGGCGCCGTGGCTCCAGTCCAACGCGAAGTGGGCGTTGGGCATGAGGCGCCCCTCGGCGTCCCGCTGGAGGTCGCTCTCCAGCTGGGAGAGGCAGGCGGGAATGGCGTTGCGGAAGCCGGTGCAGAAGATGACTACGTCGGCGCCCATGGTTTCGGACTTGCCCGTGAAAGCGTTGTTGACCGCTACGCGGAAGCCTGTGCCCACGGGCTCCAGCCCAACGGCCCTGCGCTGGGGCAGAATGCGAACGTTCTCTCCCCGCCCCTCCACGTGGCGGAGCTGGTAGAGCTCGTTGTACAGGCTTTGGAGATAGTCAGGGGTATTGCCGTCGCTGGCCAAGCGCTGGTGGCGCACGGTGGCCGCCTTCGCCTCGTCGCCGATGCCGAAGAAGTCCGCCACATAGCCCGGGGAGAAGTACTCGTTGGTGAAGGGTGACTCGTCCAAGGGCTCCAGCGTGTGGCGGGAGGTGACCAGTGTGACGGCGCGGGCCTCGCCCCAGCGCCCGTTGAAGGCGTTTCGGAAGACCTCCAGGCCCGTTTGGCCCCCGCCCACCACCACCACGCGCTTACCTTCCAGGTCCAGACGCGCGAACTCCGGTGACTTCGGGTGCAGACAATTCGCCCCGAGGTGCTGGCGCGCGAACTCCGGCACCCATGGCACCATGCCCGTGCCCACGCACAGGTGGCGGGCGGTGGTTTTGTGCTCACCCGCCTCTACGTGGAAGAGCCCATCCTTGTACTCCACACGGTCCACGGACGCGCCGAAGGTGAGGCGCTCGCCCAGGTTCTCGGCCACCCACTGGCAATACTTTTCGAACTCGCGGCGACTCACCCGGGTGCGACCGGTGTTCATGTGGGCGTAAAAGAGGCCGTGGGCCACCAAGAAGTTAAGGTAGGAGTGGGGATTGGTGGGAGAGACGGGGGTGACCAGGTCTTTGAGGCAGGAAGTCTGCATGACCGAGTCGCGGAACATGAGTTCCGAGTGCCAGGCGAAGGAGGGGCGCTTCTCGAAGAAGCGAGCGCGGACGCCATCCACTTGGGAGAGGAGGGCAGCAAGGCTGAGGTTGAAGGGGCCGACGCCGACCCCCACGATGTCATAGGCGGGCGTCATGGACGCAGCTCCCGGTGGAGGGGGTTGGCAATGGGATTTCCGAGAATGGGCAGCGGTCGCTCGGCATTGTCGGCGTAGCCGATTTTAAAGCGGACGCGGTTGACCAGCACTTTGGGAAACGAAGGGGCGAGGATATCGGTGGAGGCGGGAACAGGGGAACCTCGCTTGCCGTGATACATGGCCACTTCCCGGGCCACCGTCCGGTAAAACTCGCTCTCCGGCAACGCTTTCGAGTCTTCCAGTGCCCAGGACAAAAACCTCAGCACGGTCACGAAGTGCCCGGTGAAGAGGTCATGGATCAGGTGCTCCGGCGGCAGGCGCGTGAGGAAGTCCGCCATGCCGGGGAAGATTCGCTGGTGCAGGGACGCGTGGGCGGTGGAGAGGCGCAGGTCTCCGTGGAAGTCCTTAAGCAGAACTCCGCAGGGCAGCCCTCGGCGGAGTTTCACCACGATGTTCTGCCCATGGGCGACCAGGCCCACGCCGTACTCGAGTTGCAGATGGTAGAGTGGGAGGATCACCTCGCGGGCGTAAGAAGCCACCCAGTCGCCCACAGTAGAACCCGCCTTGGCGGCGAAGGCCTCCGGTAGGGTCTTGCCATCGGAACCGCGGTGGAAAAGGGCCCCCGCCAACACCGCTTGCTCGCCGGCACCGGTCGTGGCATGGGCGCTTTTGCGCCAAACCGCGCCCAGGTGTTCGTGATAACGGTAAGGGGCGCCTTCCACTTGATGGAAGTGGGCGTGGCGGTGCCCCCATGCGGCGTGCTCTTCCAGCACCCCCGCACCGTGCAGCCACGGGTCACCGGCACAAACCTCGCTCAGGGCCCCGCACAAGCGGGGGGTCAGGGGGAGATAACGATGAGGAAGGCCGCGCACGCAAGAGGTGTTGAGGATGGAGAGGGGAAGCTTAATGTCGGCGCGGCCAGGTCGGTCCACGTTGGAAAGTGTGCGCAGGGAAGTTTGGGCGGCGTAGTGGTCCCCGCCTTCGCCCAGATCGATGAGTTCACCTTGGGAGAGGGCACCTGCGAACTGGGTGCGGATGACGTTCTCCCATTGCCAGGGATGCACCGGCAGCAGGCGCCAACCGCCATCTCGGCGAAGGAGCGCTGTAAAACGCTCTTTCTCGGTACCTGTGAAACTTTCCTCCAAGGCCCGTTCGTCACTCCATCCTGCTTCCTGGGAGCCCCGCAGGTTCTCCTGGCGCGCCAGGAGCCAGCGCAGGCGGAAGCGTTCACTCGCCTCGGGCGCGAAACGGGCCAAGTCCGGCGCGCCCCAGCCCATGCGCCCCTTGTTGAGCAGCAGCTTAGGGTGCCCGGGAAGGGACTGCTGGAGCCGCAGGTCATCCCAGTCTGCCATCTCCGGCGCGCTGGCGGCGGGACGGGCGAGAATGGCCATGTCCGCATAGAGGGTGTTGTGCAATTCTTCGAGGAAAGTTCCCAGGGTCAGTTCACCCATGGCGGTTTCGCCTAGGGAGTCGATGAAGAACTGCCCCGCGGACGGGAATTCGCCCTGGGCAGGCACCCGTGTCACGCTGAGGGGATCCACCCAAAGGTGCCCCCAGGCGCCCGGGCGGGCCTTGAAGCGGTAGCTCACGCCAGTTTGTAGGTCCACGCGCCAGCCCGCTCCGTCGGCGACGGGGAAGAGCACTTCCTCGAAGTGGAGTTCTCCGATGGCCTTGGCCACCAGCTGGCGGTTGGCATGGGCCCAAGGGGTCACAGGCGTTCCCCGTTGAAAAAGTTCTCGCGCCTGCACTCCATCAGGGCGGCCCGCTTGTGGGGGAAGTCGAACTCTTTGAGCTTGGTCCAGCCGGAACTCTCGGCGTAGCGGAGCACCTTGGTGTTGTCATGGCGGGGCTCGGCCATGACCCGCCGGGTGCGGGGGTCGTCGAGGAAGAGGAAATGTAAGGCGCTCTTCACGATGGCGTCGGTATTGGAAAAGCCAAGGGCGTCCTTCTCGCCGATGAGGAAATGGAAGCCGCGGTCGTAGGCATCCGCGGGATAGTAGGGGCCCAGGCGGTCCTCCAGGGTCCAGTACATTTCGAAGTAGCCCACCGGGCGGCCGTCGAACTCCACGAAGGTGGGGATCATGTGCGGGTCTGCCTTGGTCTTCTCCAGGTAGGCCTTGAGTTCCGCCTCGGACTGGGCAAGCTCCCAGAAAAAGGCCACCCGTGGTTGGTTGTGCCAGCGGTGGAAGGTGGAGAGGTCTTTCTCGGGGTCGATGCCGCGGAAGCTGACGGTCTTGCCGATGCTAGGGACGTGGCGGCGGTAGAACGGGCCGTCCTTGCGGTCCGCCCTGATAGGATGAGGCAGGGGGGCGGCGCGATTCCAGCGCTCGGGCGCGTGTGCGTCGTGGGAGGGGAAATTCCACAGACCAGGTGTCTGGAAGAACTCCTCGCGGGTTACGCCTTGGAACTCGCGCAGCGTGGGATCGGTGGCGAAGGCCGTCTCGGCGGGGGTGGGATGCATGGGTGTCTCCGGGGAGAGCGGATTGGGAATGGGGTTGTAGATCGCCAGGGGGTTCTCTGCGGTGTTCTCGTTAAGGCCCTGCTGGCCGCAACGGAAATTGCCCTTCTGGGCGATCCAAGGAGAATCGAGCAGGTGGTGGATGATGAAAGGGTCTTTCACCTCGCGGCAGAGGCGCCGCAACCGCCCCCGTAGGTCGTTCAACAGCACCGCCTCATCCAATCCGCCCGCCCGCGCGGCCGCGGCCACGGTATTGAAGACGGAGTTCACCACCAGGTAATAGCCGAAGAGCGCGGTGGCGGCTTCTCCAGGCACCACGTGGGCCAAGAATTTCTTGGGATCGGGCATGTGGGGTCCGAGCAAAGCTTCGCCCAAGGCGCTGAAGCCGGTGCCTTGGCAGTCGCGGAAGTAGGCCCCCTTGGGAATGCCATCGGATCCCAGTTCCAGCAACAGGTTCTGTTGGTGAGCGCCCAGCATGATGCCGTAGTCGGCTTGGGCGACGAGCAAGGGAACAAGGGCCTGCTCCATGAAACCGTGGAACCAAGCCCGGGCGGAACCACCCCATAGGCTGGCGGCGATGAGGTTGTCTTCGCCCAGAGGATTTTGTTGGTTGAGGGTGGCCAGTGCCACCACGCGGGAGTCGGGCGCCAGCGGGTTCTCGCGTAGGAGCACCATGGTCTGGGGCATGGGAGCCCCGTCTTCCCCTTTGAGCGCGAAGCAAACTGGCTCGTGCAGGACGCGGAAGTCCGGGAAGCGGCGGGAGAATTCCCGTCCCGCCGGCGTGTGGAGGGCGTCGTGCAGCTGCATGCCGCGGGAAGCTTCTCCCGGCTGGAGGTGCCGTAATGAGTTGGTGAGGCGCACGCTGAGGGAGAACTTCACCATGTAGGGCCGGCCCGGGGAGAATAGCGTGCGCAGTGAGCTGGTGGGGTGCCACACCTCGCTGGAGGGGCCTGCTTCGCGCACGAGTCCTTGGCGCAGGAGGCGCTGAACCTGGGGGTCTTTCTCCCAGACCGCTTTCTGCCAGGGGTGGGCCGGATAGGCGATGAAGCCCGCGGGGATTCTCCCCGCATAGAGCTCGCTTCCCCAGTCGGTGGCCCCGAAGGCGCGGGAGTGTTCCTCCCACACCACCTCGGGACGCACGAAGTACCAATGTAGATGGATGGTAGGAGTGAATTCCGGGGCGAAGCGCCGTAGGTCCTCATCGCTGAACTCATCGCGGCTCTTAGGATGGGGATGGAAGTTATGTCCTACGTGCAGGCCCTGCTCGGCCGCCAGGAACGCGGGCCCCTCCCCGTAGAGGCGATGGATCGACGCCGAGGACTCGGCCAGTGAAAGCTCCATGTTGTGGAGGCTGTTCTCCAAGCGCCGTTGGAGGTGGGGCGCGCCGGCGCACAGGAGCTCCGCGGCCTGGGGAAAATCCAGTCGGCGCTCGCCCTCGGGTCCGCTCAGGACAAACACGTCACCGTAGTCGTGGACGCCCACCCGGGAGAGGCGCACAACCGGCACGGAGAGCGTGCCGCCATCGAGGGGAACGTGGAAGGCACGGGTGTTCGAGTCGTAAGCGGCGGCCGTGTCGCGCAGGTAGGAGTTGAGGAAGCAAGCGGCGGAATGCTTCACCGCCCATTGGCGTGGGGTCAGCATGCATGTCCCTCTTTGGGTCGCAGGGCCAAGGCCGCCGCAAGGGCGAGCCCGGCACAGAGGGAGTAGAGCGACCAATCCAGGGGGGCGCTCCCCGAGAGCACCACGGAACCCCATCCGCTCCCCGCAGCCAGCCCCAGGGTTTGGACTGCTCCCAGCCGGCCCGAACTCTTGCCTCCAGCGGGCATCAGGGCCAAGTAGGCAGGGGCCACCGTGGCGATGCCGACGGACAGGAAAAACACCGCGGGCCACAAGGAGCGGGTGGTGTCGGCGAGCAAGAATGTGGCGATAATCCACGAGGGAAGGGCCGCCACCAGGAGGCGGGCCGGTGAAAGACGGGGAAGTTTTTTGAGAAGCGACTGGAGCAGCAGCACCAGTATGCCGCTGGCGAGCAGGACTTGGGCCATCATCAGCGCTCCGGCTCGGGCGCCCAGCCCGAAGGCGTGCTGCAAGTGGGTGGCGAGGGTGGCGTGCACCAAGCCGATAAACATGGTGGCGAGCAAGGCCAGGGCCATGGGCGGGAAAGCGTCCACCACGGCGCCCTTCTCGGAGACGCGGCGTTCGCCTCGTTCATTGCCCAGAAACGCCGAGACCGCCAGCAACCCGCTGGCAGCCAGCACGGCGCCGAGGACCGGACGCAACTCGCCGGCCAGCGCCAACACCATCAGTGGCGCCAGCATCCGGCCCAAGTTGAGCCCCATGGAATGGGTCAACATGTGACGGGTGGCGTCTCCCTCCTGGTCGCGCCACCACGCCTGGACCACAGAGGGGATGGCGGAGGCGGTGAGGCCGTAGAGCACGCGGCTGGCCAGCAACAGGGCCGCGGCCGCGGCCGAACTCATGGGGACTGCCGTGAGCGCGAGCAACAGTGCGAAGGAAGTGGTCAATCCCGCGAGTCCCAGGCGCAGCACGCGCACGCGCCCCACCCGGTCGCTTTTGGCCGCCCAGTAGGGGGAGCCCCACAGAAAGAGCAGGGTACCGACCGTGAAACACATCACAATCTGTGGCACGGGCAGGCCCGTAGCCTCGGCCAGGGCGGGGTAAAAAGCGATCACGAGAAATTGCACCAAACCGAACGTGGCGGTGCTCAGAAAGCCCAGGCAAGTGGGCGTATGGAAAGGCCGTGGCATGGAGTTTCCAACCGGTTTCGGATGGAAACATAGGCGAGGGTGTTTGACTAGTCAAACACTCGCTTTGGCTACTAAACAGCCTGTGCAGTAAATCGCCTAAGTGTCTGAAACGAAAGCCGCTCTTGGGCCTTTGTTACTCTTTCTTTTTTCCACTTGGCGCAGTGGCCCGGACCACCGGGGGAGGGGTGATCCCTGGGAAGCTCTTAGCCTGCTGCGGGGTGGGGCGCGTGCGCTTGGTGAATTCCTCCAGGCGCACCGCTTGCCCGGAGCGAGCGGAGTCCAGGATGGCGCGGATGATGCGCACGTCGGCGAGGCCCTCTTCGCCGGAAGTTTCGGGCCTTCGGTCCTTCAGGATGCAGTCAGAAAAATACACCAACTCCGCCGCAAACTGGTCCCGCTTGGGGAAGCTCTTGCTGCTTTTCCCGCGTGCGGTCTCCACCGTGAGCTTCATCTTGCCGGCGTACTCATAGGCGTTCTCCAGGCGCAAGCGGCCCTTGGTGCCCACGAGATCGTAATCGGCCACGTCGTGGGCCCCGAAACTGGTGGTGAAGGTGGCGAGGCGCTCACCCGGGAAACGTAGGGTCACGCTGCTGGCTTCGTCGGCCCGGCGGAAGCGCGCCTCCGCGCCGTGTGCGCTGGTGGCGAACACTTCCACGGGCTCGGCGCGGAAAAGGTATCGGGCGGCGTTGATGCAATAGATCCCGATGTCGTACATGGTGCCGCCGCCCACTTCGGGGGCGCGCAGGCGGATGTTGTCCTGGTCCTTCACCTGCATGGAAAAGACGGAGCTAAAGAGCTTGAGCTCACCCAACCTGCCTGAACTCGCGATTTTGATCGCCTCCAGGTTGGCGGCTTCGAAGTGCAGACGGTACGCGGTCATGAATTTCACACGCTTCTTCTCCGCCGCCTTGATCATTTTCTGGCAATCCCGCTCGGTCACGGCCAGAGGCTTCTCACACAGCACGTGCACGCCGTAATCCGCCGCGAGTTCCATGAGTCGCCGGTGCTCGTCGTTGGGCGTGGTGATGTAAACGGCGTCCACCGCTCCCTGCCCCAGGAGTTCCGGCAAGTCCGCGTAGTCCACCGCATGCTGAACCCCGTAGCGTTTGGCCAGCAGGGCGCGCTTCTTGGCGTCGCCGGAAACCAGCGCCACTAGCTCGCTGTTCTTGCGCGCGTGCTTGAAGGCGGGCAGCACGGCCACTTGGGCGATGTGGCCCAGGCCCACGACCGCATAGCGGATTTTTTTCATAGATCCCCCTTTCTCCTCCAGGCTGGTGCCCACGGCATGACCAGGCAACGCGTGAGCGTTAGGCATAGCTTCGACGCCTGGCCGCGCGGGGTATGCCCATGGCGCCTTCCCGACTGGATTGCTTGAATGCCGTAACATTGAAGGAGGTTCTCATGCCCGTAATTGCCATCATCCTGTTCCTCGCCGCCACGCCGAGCTCCGCGGCCGTTTCCGCCGCCTGTCCTGATCTACGGGGGGTATGGTCACCCTGTAGCGGGACCGTGGGACGTTACCTGCCCACGCAGGTGAGCATCCGCCAAACGCGCTCCCGCCGCGGCGTCACCACCTACTACATCACGGAAACTGACGGACGTGGCATCCAGGCTACCGATACCTACGCGGCCAGCGGCCGGCCGGCGGTGACCCGCCACCGCAATGGTGCCAGCGTGACCTTGACGGTGACCTGCCACGGGGACAAGGTGAGAGCGGCCCAAGTCGGAGTGAGAAACGGGCGCCGCTTCTCCTCCACGGCTTCTACCTTCCGTATCCAGGAGGGTCGTTACCGGCACCACACCTCGGGAGTGATCGGCCCCGACCAGATCCGCGAAACCCTGGTTTGCCGACGCGCCGGAGGGGAATGAGCTTGGCAGACGACAGGGAAGTTGGTTGAATTTTCCATCACCAAGGAGTTCCCATGCGTTTCATCGCCCTTGTCTCCATCCTGCTGAGCACCTCCGTCCTGGCTTGTCCCAACCTGGCCGGCCGCTACGCCGCCTGCCGTTCCACCACCGGAGCCACCGGCGGATCCAGCGACGTGGTCATCACCCAACGCGCCTCTGGCGGCGTGACCACGTACACCGTGGTCAGCACCGACGACGAGGATGGCACCCGGGAAACCGAGACGATGGTGGCCGACGGCCGCGCCCGCTCCGAAACCTCTGAGGGGCTCACCATCACCATGATCGCCACCTGCCCCGGCAACTCCCTCCAAGTGTCCGTCGCGGCCAAACAAGGCAACCGCGACCTCGGCACCGTGCGGACTTCCTCTTCCAAGCAGGGCAACGAAATCCGTCACGTGATCCGCGGCCGGATCATGAACCAACCCATCAACGACACGGTCGTCTGTCGCTGATCCTTCCCACAAGGCCATGAAAAGCCGCCCTCCGGGCGGTTTTTTTTTGCCCAAGCTTGATTACGGAAAAGATACGGATATACTGCGGAAATGGGTAGCTACACCGGTTTCCAAAGTGCCTGCGCCGAATACTCCGAGGATGTCCTCTCCCTGGATAAGAAGTTCGTTACGGATCCCCCCGCCACCTTCTATATCCGGGTGAAGGAGGACGCCCGCCCCCTGGGGCTCAAGAAGGGGGACATCCTCCAGGTGAATCGCGCCCTCGCGCCACGACAGGGCCAGGTGGTGGTGGCGGTGCTTTCTAATGAGTTCACCTTGGGGGCCTATGAGCTGCGGGAGGGGGTGGGGTACCTCTGGCCGTACAACCGCCGGCTGGGCGGCGATGACTTCAACGACGATTTCGTCTGGGGCGTGGTGCAGTCGCTCCACCGGCCCCTGGCATGAGCGCCATCGCGTTGGTGGACTGCAACTCGTTTTATTGTTCTTGCGAACGCGTGTTCGCTCCCTGGACCCGCGGCCGTCCCGTTTTGGTGCTCTCCAACAACGACGGGTGCGCCATCGCCTTTTCCGCCGAGGCCAAGGCGGTGGGCTTCGGACAGATGTGCGAGCCCTACTTCATGATCAAGGAACGGATCAAAAAGCACAAAGTGGCGGTGTTCTCCTCCAACTACGCGCTCTACGACGACATGTCCCGGCGGGTGATGGGCATCCTGGAAGGCTACACGTCCCAACTGGAGGTTTACTCCATCGACGAGGCCTTTCTTTCCCTGGAGGGCATGGCCCTATCAGAGATGCCGGGCCACGCTCGCGCCATCCGCGAAGACATCCTTCGGCGCACGGGACTCCCCGTGGGCGTGGGGGTGGCACCCACCAAAGTGTTGTCCAAGGTCGCCAACAAGCTGGCCAAGAAGAACGGCGGCGTGTGGGTGATGATGGGGGAGGGGGAGATCGACGAAGCGCTGGCGAAGTTGCCGGTGCGCGATCTGTGGGGCGTCAGTACGGCGTCTGAGTTGAAACTGCATTCCTTGCGAGTCAAGACCGCCCTGGAGTTCAAGCGCTATGACAACCAGGAGAGGATCCGCAAGTTGATGGGCGTGAACGGTCTGCGCCTCCAGGACGAATTGCGCGGGATCAACTGCCTGCCCATGGAGGAGGCCGAGGACAAGCAAAACATCGCCACCACCCGCAGCTTTGGCCACGACGTCACCCGCAAGGAGCATCTTCGTGAGGCGGTGGCCACGTTCTGCTCCAAGGCGGCGGAGAAGTTGCGCGCCCAGGACGGCATGTGCGCTTCCCTCTCGGTGTTCGTGCAAGGCAACCGCCACAAGGATCAGCAGCCGCACTACGGAGTGGCGAGCCGGCAGTTCCCTTTCACCGCCGACACGCTCAAGCTGATCGGGGCCGCCCACCAGGCCTTGGACGAGGCCTTCCAGAACGGTTGCGGCTACAAGAAAGCGGGGGTGATCCTGGGCCAGATCGTCCCTGGCGCCCAGGCGCAGATGGACCTCTTCCATCCCGATCCCGCGGACAACCGTGGCCTGGGCAAGGTCATGGACAGCATCAACCGCCGTTTCGGCGCAGGCGCCATCAAGAGCGCGGGGTGCGGTCTTGATCCGAGCTGGAAGCTGGTGGCGAACCACCGATCAAAACGCTTCACCACGCGGTGGGGCGAAATCTTGTCCGTGTAAGGATTCAGTTAAGGCGCACATTTCTGGTGATGAAGGGCGCGCGGGACATGCAGGCTTGTGGGGTAAACGGATTGACCACGGAGAACCCCATGCAATGGATGCCCATTCTCGCCGCGCTCACCCTCGCCACGTCTGCCGCCCACGCCGTCTGCCGATGGCCCAGTGATGCAGAAGAAACCGGCCGCGTGGAGCAGTCGCGCATCGAGGAAAACTCTGGCATGGACTTCTCCCGCCGCCACCCCAGGGTTTTTTGGACTCTGAACGACGCCAACAATAGTGCGGAAATCTTCGCGGTGGGCCTCGATGGAGCCGACCACGGTGTGTTCAGCATCCAGGGGGCGGAGAACCAGGACTGGGAAGACATCGCCGTGGGCGCCTGTCCGCACGCGCCTTCCAAGGACTGTATCTTCATCGCCGACTTCGGCAACAACAAGCTCAAGCGCGACGATTTCACCATCTACGTGGTGGAAGAGCCTGCGCGCCTGGGGGGAGGCCGCCTGCGGGTGGCGAGCGAAACCACCTTCACCGTGGGGGGTGCCCACAACTTCGAGGCCCTCGCCCTGGTCGACGGCCTTTTCTACCTCTTTTCCAAAGGCCAAAAGAAATCCGACACGCCCAAGGGCATGTCCCATGTCTTCACGCTCGCGCCCGGCGCAGAGGAGGCCGAGTGGGTGGGGGAGATCGACTTCAACCAGTTTCCCGAAGACCTTTCCAAGGACGACATGACCGTTACCTCCGCCGACTACGACGGTGTCTCGGGGAGCTTGGTGCTGGGCACGTATGGGCAGGCCTTCCAGGTGGCGCTCACCGACTTGGAGGACTTCAACGACAAAGCCACCGTCATCCCCATGCCGGAGCAGGAGAAGTCCGAGGCCATCAGCTTCTTGCGCGACGGCGCCGGCCTTTCACTGGTCACTTCCAGCGAAGGCCTGGGCCAGCCCATTTACCGGATCGGTTGCGGCAGGTAACGCTTCCTCGACCGGCAACATTTGCCCTCTATACGGGCAGCGCGAATAACCGTTTCTGAAAATCCGATCCGACATGCAAACCCATTCCAACCGGAAGGTGCTGCATGTCCCGATCAACCTGCATTGTGTTCGGCCTCTGCCTCTCCCTGTCCCTGCCCGCGCTCGCCCACACGACCTCCAACGACAAAGCCACCACCCAGCGCTTCCTGGCCGGCTCCGCCGCCGCCGACATGGAGGCCACCCGTTACCTGCAATTGGTCCCGGGCAAAATCACCGGCTTCAAGAAGGGCGGCGCAGAGGAAACCTTGGTTCTGGAATCCTTCCACGTGATCGAGCAGGTCATGAACTCCGAGACCTTCAAGCACAGGGTCATCAATTTCGTGAATAAGAAGGGCCAGCGCGCCTATGAGTCCAACAACGGTCTCACCAACGAGCAGGTTTACGCCTTCCTGATGGGGGGTAAGGAACTGATCAACGGCGAGGCCACAGAAGGCGAAATGAACTTCGACCTCAAGCGCTACACCAACTACTTCAGCAAGGTGATCGGCTACACCAACCCGGGCAAAAGTAACTTGATCAAGGTGAACAGCAAGTTCTACCGCAAGTTCGATGTTCCCGAGGTGACGGGTAACCTGGTCCACGAGTGGATCCACCTCATGGGCTTCTTCCACGGCTCGGCGGCGAGCCATGATTCAGTACCTTACGCCGTCGGCTATATCGCCCGGGACCTGGCTAAAAAACTCATGGTCGAGGGCCAGCTACGTTAAGATTTCCCCCTCTCCCTTGTCTTCCTGGGGGTGGCCGTGCCATGAAAGGCGCACCCACCCATCAGGAGGACCCCATGCGTCTTATCACCGCTCTCGCTTTCTCCGCCGCTATCACCAGCGCCCATGCCCAGAATTTCAGCGCCACCGTGTCCAGCCGCACCCTGGGTGAGTTCGTCCTCACGCTGGAGCTCCAGTCCCTTCCCACCATGTTCGCCGAGCAGCATGCCAGCCTCTGGCAGGAAGAGATCGACCACGGCGTCCCCGGTGATTGGTTCTGCACCCGTTCTGTGTTCTTCCCCAAAGCCGCCAAGGCCGTGCTCGTCCTCCGCAACGCCCAAGGCGCTGAGGTGGACCGCCGCGAGGTGGAGTTCCCCTTGGCAGTTCGCGAGCAGGAGCCCTCCCGGGAGGGCGCCGCCTGCGCCCCCGTGGATATGAATGGCAACCAAACCTTCGGGGCCGGCGGTGCCTGGGGATACCAAAGCTTCAAAATCGACGACAGGACCCTCACCGTGGGGTGGCTCCCGCAGTACGCCCGCACCACCGGCGTGCTCCGGGGTGTGACCCGCGGCGCCTACGGATTGTCCCAGGCCAACTTGGCTGGCTTGATCGAGTCAACCGCGGGCCGTGTGAGCTTCAGCGTGACCCGCGTCCGTACCTCGCCCGGACATGGCTATCCCAGCGTCTCCACCCTGGAGCACGGGGAGAGCCGCTTCATTGAAGAGTGAGACTTAGCTGAGCTATTCGCTCCTGGACATCCTTGCCCGCTGCGGCCCCTGTGCCGTAGCGGGTAGAATGGGAGAGTGAAGACCGATTTACTTCCCAACCCTTATGTTCCCAAGACTCCCTCTCAACCGGCCAAGGGCGTGCCGGTGCTGGGGAAGCCCCCTCTCAAGGAGGGGGTTGGAACCCCGAAGCCGGACTATCGGGTGGATCTTTCTGCCCAAGCGAAAAATCCCGTGCCCGCCTCCTCGCCCGCTCCTACCTCCGCCTCCACGGCCCCGACTCCTGCGCTTTCCGAGGCACCGTCGTTACCAGATGCCCCGTCTCTGCCGGATACGCCCACCTTCCGCTCCGCCGCTGAAAACGTCGCCCAGGACGAGGCCAAAGAGCGGGCCCTCAACGAAGCGAAGGCCGCCAAGAAAGCAGAGCAGGCCCCAAAGCGCGGTAGCATCGACAAGCCCGCCATCATTTTCGTGTCTGGCTGGCAGTGGATGTTCTCCCCCTCGAAGTCCGAGGGAAGTTATGCCGGGCTCGGACGCATCGCCGAGTCGGTGGACGGGGCCCGCCTGTACGGGTGGGATCAAAAGGATGAAATCCTCGAACGTATCGCCGCCACCCATCCGGGGCAGAAAGTCGTCTTAGTGGGTCACTCGCTCGGCGGTGACACCGCCATGGAAGTGGCGGAGGAACTCAACTCGCTGGAGCACGGTTTCCGCAAAGTTGATTTATTGGTCACCCTCGACGCCGTCGGGATGGGCAACGACATCGTTCCCCAGAACGTCCAGAAACACCTGAACGTATTCGGTGAAGGGAATTTCCTGCTCAATGACGGACCTCACGTGGCGCGCCGGCACGAGATGACCGAGGTGAAGAATATCCTTTCCCCCCTGGGACACACCGACTTGGATGATGCCAAGGACAACCAGTACGAGATCGTCACCGCCATTCGGGAAAGCCTCGGCCGTCCCGTGTAAGCGCCTGAAAGGGCGATCTACTCCCACCCCCCCCTCAGAAACCGCTCAATTTCGTCGGAGAAGTACCGAAGAGCCCTCGTCGGCCCTAGATGATAGGTCGACCTGGAGGCGAAGCGACCCATGAATCCGAGCGCTCTTTTGGTTTGCATGCTTGTCCTGTCCGCCACCGTCATCGGGGCCGCGAGTTTCCACGAGGTGGCCGATCGCTACTACAGCTCCCAGCTGTCCCCCGAGGCCCTGCGCTGTCCCGCCTCGGCTCCCACCACCGACAAGGCCGTCATGGGCCACTCCGAAACCGTCTTTCTTGGTGAGGAGCGCCGCCTGGTTTACGACGCGAAAGTGGATTCCGGGGCCGAAACATCGTCTCTCCACGCCTCTTCGGTGGAGGCCTTCCAAAAATCCGTCATGGAAAATGGCGTGCCCAAGAAGCTTCTCCACGTGCGCTTCACCACAGAAGACGATCGCGGGGCCCGCCACACGGTGGAGCGGCTAGTGAGCCGCATCGACCAGGTGAGGAGCGCCTCGGGGACCCATAGCCGCTATTTCTTCCATGAGACGGTGTGGATCAACGACCGCTCTTTCCAGATCGAAGTCAACCTCGCCGACCGCACCGGGTTAAGCAAGAAAATGCTCATTGGACGCAATCTGCTCAACCAGGGCTATCTGGTCGACACCACGGGCGCGTACTTGGCCACCCCGTCCCTCACGGCCCGTTGAGGCGGTTACTTCTTCAGGCGGAAGGCCGGCCGTTGTGCCGGCGGCGCGGGTTCGAATTCCTCGTGCACGCCCGCACAGCCCTCGACCTCCACCACTCGCTCTGAACTGACATGTAGCTCGAAAGGAAGCTTGGTGAAGGGCGTGTAGAGCCTTTTCTCTGAGGGATTGTAGAGCGCCACTTCGAAGGTGTAGTGACCCACCATGGAGTGGCCGACGTTGAAGGTGGAAGGGACAAGCTCGTTCTTGGGCAACTTCTCATCGAAGCGAGCGCCGGGTACGAGCACGTATTCCTTAGGTTCGGCGTCGCCCTGTATGTCGTATTCCTTGAGCCGCAGGTTGTGCGAGAACGCGGGGCACTGGAAGCGGCGGAAGCGCTCTGACATCGCCGCAGCGGCGTAGGTCAGGGAGAAGGACACCGAGCGTACCCGCAGACCTTGGCTGCGCCCCATTTGGTGGGCGAAGAACGGAACGTGGAGAGTTCCCAGCTCGATACGGCTGGCGGTTGCGTTGGATTGGATCACCCGCATCAGCCATCCATCCACCCCATACTGTTTTGAAAGGAAGGCGGCGTCTTCCTCATCCAGGTTGGGGGCGTCCAGCACCACGGTGAGATTGCGACTCAGCAAGTTGCGCATGGACTTCCCGGCCTTCCAGGTGCCCTCGGTCAGGTTGCCGGGCTTCCATACGGCTGACATCCGTGTGGAGGGGCCCTCCCGCACGAGCTCGGCTTTCTTGGAGCAGGCAGATATCCCGAGTAAAACGATCAGCGTGAGTGAGCGAATGACCATGGTCCCTCTGAAGGGGTTTTTGCTAGTATAACGGGAAACCGCGCTTAGCTGAAGGAGTGCCCATGAAGTCCCCCCTTGCCCTCATCGCCGCCACGCTCATCCTCGCCGCCTGCGCCACAAGCCGGCGGGAACTCACAGAAGACGGGGAGAAGGTGGAGGTTTACGCCAACCGCCCGGGTAGCGAGTGCGCGGTCGTTGGCAAGGTCACCGGAATGAACGACCAGGGCAGCCGTGACTTGGCCCGCAACCATGCCCGTAACCTCGCCGGCAAGATGGGCGCCAATGGCATCTTCATTAACCAGGAAGTCCCCAACGGGGCCAAAATCCAAGTCTTCGCCACTGCCTATAAGTGCGAGTGAAGGCAAGCTTTACCCTCGGGATAACGGCAGCGGGTCAGGATAACATGAACCTATGAGAATTCTCGCTCTCCTATCCCTCCTGCTCGCCGCCTGCTCCCCGGCCCCCACCAGGTCTCCCTCATCCGTAGGGGCCTATGCCAACTGGCAGGATTACGCACTGACGGAAATCCTCACGGAAGAATTTTATGAAACCCAGGCCCGGCAGGGGATGGTGGGCGACCATGAGGCTTTGTTGAAGGACAACTGGTCCACCCGGCGGGCGGAGTCTGGTTTCGCTTTTTCCAGTTTTGGGCGCTCCCCCCGACAAGTGACACCCATTCCGCGGCCAGCTTGCCGCGCTTCTCGCGGCGAGATCTATCCGACGGATCCTTACGGCGACAAGAATTACCACTTCGCCATGGTCACGGACTATCATCGCAGCGCCATTCCCTACGATACCTACGCCTGCATCCGCAGCAATGAAGAGACCGTACCTGTCTCCATCCGGCCTCAGTTACTCCGCGAGTGCAGGACATTGGTGCGGGAGAACATTCCGGGCCTTCTCTCTGGTCGGCTTAACTTGAGCGCCAACAGCTTGAGCCTGCCTGGGAGGACCCAACGGGTGCAATGCCCGCATTGCCTACGCCCTTCGGACGTGACGTTCGCACTCATGTCCGACACCTACATGGACGCGTGCGGGAACATGTTCCGAGGCTGGTTCGTGAAATTCTACCCCACCCTGCGGGACAACCTGCAAAACGGCATGGGCATCCTCTTTGCTCCGGGACGTGGGGCCTACAACATCTACGAGCGTGACGGCTCTCTCTCTGGCTCCCGCAACATGGGCACACACGCGGTGCAGGAAAACGCGTTTGAGTTTTTCACCGCCTTAAGTCCGGCGGAAGTGGCCGCCGTCGAACGCAAGCGCCTGCAGGCCACCCAGCGGGGCGGATACACTTTCAATCCCACCACACATCTTTACAGCGAAGTCCGGCAGCCATAGCGTAGGGGGAACAGGAGTTCCCCCGATGTCCCACGCCTATCCCCCCAAAAAACGCGTCCAAGAAAAGTCTTTCCTCAAAGACTGGAAGAGCTACCAGGAGCTCTACGCCCGGTCCTTGGCGGAGCCGCGCAAATTCTGGTTCGAGGTGGCCGAGCGGCTGGACTGGGCGGTCCCACCCCGGGAGGCGGGACAAGGCAATTTCCAGCACGTGAACCACCAGTGGTTCGCCGGTGGCAAGCTCAACGCCGCTTGGAACTGCCTGGATCGGCACTTGCCCGAGCGCGGAGAAAAGACCGCGCTCATCTGGGCCAAAGACGCACCTGGGGAGTACAAACACATCACCTACAGCGATCTCCATGAGCAAGTCTGCCGTGCGGCCAACATGCTGGAGGCCCATGGCGTCCGCAAAGGCGACCGCGTCTGCATCTATCTTCCCATGATCCCGGAGCTAGTGGTGTCCGTGCTCGCCTGCGCGCGCTTGGGCGCGGTCCACTCGGTGGTGTTCGGCGGTTTCAGCGCCGAGGCGCTCAAGGGGCGCATTGAGGACGCGGAATGCCGCGTGGTCATCACCGCCAATGAAGGATTGCGCGGAGGTAAGACGATCCCGCTCAAGAGCATCACGGACCAGGCGGTGAAGGACCTGGCCGTGGTGGAAAAAGTCTTTGTGGTGGAGCGCACCACTAACCCTTGGGATCGCGCTCCCCGTGACATCTCCTGGGAAGAAGAACTGAAGAAGTACCGTCCCGTGGCCCCCTGCCACGCTCACGACGCCGAAGACCCCCTCTTCATCCTCTATACTTCCGGCTCCACCGGCAAACCCAAAGGGGTCCTCCACACCACCGGTGGGTACCTGACCTACGCCAGCTACACCCACCAATACGTCTTCGACTACCATGAGGACGACGTGTACTTCTGCGCAGCCGACGTGGGATGGGTGACCGGCCACAGCTACATCGTGTACGGGCCGCTCTCTAACGGAGCCACCGCCGTGCTGTTTGAGTCCGTCCCCAACTACCCGGACGCGGGCCGCTACTGGCAAATCGTGCAAGACCTGAAAGTCAGTATTTTTTACGGGGCACCCACCGCCCTGCGCGCGCTCGCCCAAGTGGGGGACGACCCCGTGAAGAAATACGACCGCTCCAGCTTGCGCGTGCTGGGCAGTGTGGGGGAGCCCATCAACCCGGAAATCTGGAAGTGGTACCACGACGTGGTGGGTGAGGGGCGGTGTGACATCATGGATACGTGGTGGCAGACGGAGACCGGAGGCATTCTCATGACTCCGTTGCCTGGAGTGACGCCGACCAAACCTGGCTCTGCCACTTTCCCGTTCTTCGGCGTAGAGCCCGTTCTGGTGAAACCCGAAACCGGCGAGGAACTCACCGGCAATGGCGTGGAAGGGGCTCTTTGCCTCAAACGCTCCTGGCCCGGGCAAGCCCGCACCATTTACAAAGACCACGCCCGCTTCGTTGAAACCTACTTCACCCAGTACAAGGGCCTCTACTTCACTGGGGACGGTTGCCGCCGCGACGAGGATGGCTATTATTGGATCACTGGCCGGATTGATGATGTTCTCAACGTCTCAGGGCACCGTCTCGGTACCGCAGAAATAGAGAGCGCTCTGGTTGAGCATCCGCAGATTGCGGAAGCCGCGGTGGTGGGCATGCCCCACGACATCAAAGGGCAGGGCATTTATGCCTACGTGGTCCTAAACTCCGGTGCGAGCGTTTCTCCCGCCATGGTGGAGGAAGCCAAGGAGACAGTGCGCAAATCCATCGGCCGCTTTGCCGCACCCGACGTCATCCACGTCACCAAAGGCCTGCCCAAAACCCGTTCGGGGAAAGTCATGCGCCGGATTCTGCGAAAGGTGGCTGCTGGAGAGTATACGGGCCTGGGCGACACTTCGACGCTCGCTGACCCCAGCGTCGTCGAGTCCATTGTGAGCGAACACAAGGCCCACCACTGAGCCCGCGGGAACTCCAGGAGTTGTTCCACCGGGACATTCCCATGGCGCGGGCGATAGGCGTTGAAGTGGTTAAGCTCAGTGCGGATGAAGTCGAGTTGTTGGCCCCCCTGGAACCCAACCACAACCACATGGGGACCGCCTTCGGCGGGAGTCTGGGCGCCATGCTGATCCTGGCGTGCTATGGCTGGTTCTTCAACCGGCTGGGCGAGGCGGGGAAGAGCTGCCACGTGGTGATCAAGAGCGGGCAGACTGACTACCTGAAGCCCGTCACGGGCGCCTTGCGCTCCCGTTGCCGCTTCGTCGCCACCGAGGAAGTAGCCCTGGCCCTCAGGCAGTTCGAGCGGAAGGGGTCGGCGCGGCTGGAGCTGGAGTCTTGCGTGGTGGGGGAGGGCGACGAAGTCCTGTGCCGTTTTCGCGGAGAGTTCGTCGCCCGGCGAGGCGACAGTTAGAGCTCACCGGCTGAGGAAGTGGCGAACCTGAACCTGGAATTCTTTTGGGTGAAGTGAATACATTACAGGGTGGGGTGGGCAAACCCGGAGCAAGGTCGTAAACAATGCCCATTCAACCAGGGGAGCTGCCAATTGAGGCGGCTGAGAGGCTCGGTGTACCGAGCGACCCTTTAACTTGATCCGGGTAATGCCGGCGAAAGGAGTCCAAGATGAAACCCGTCTTATTCACGTTTATTTTCCTTATACTGGCAGTGCCGGTGGGGCACGCGGCTTGCGTGTTCAACACGGACGAGCATTTGCCTCCTGGGCGGCTGGACCGGGCCCAGGAAGACGCGGCGATTTGGGCCCACCTCTCCCACCAGGCTGGCTGCGCCGTGACCCCCATGGCCCCCATCTGGCAGGGACCCCATGCTCTGCGGACGCAAGAGTGGCGGGACATGCAGGCCATCACCTATGAGCACAGGATTGACCACGGTCACGGGGTGGCCCGCACGCTCTTGGGGGTATGTTACCGTTCGCGGGCGACGGGGAAAAACGAATGCCGCCGCTTCGATCTCGCGGAGGGTCCCACTCGGCAAGAAGAAGGGGTGGAGCGCGTTTGCGAGGAATACACCGGAGCGGAGGCGGTTCGGGTCGCGCAGGCCTGGATCGAGGAGGGCGCGCAGGCCGGAGTGAACGCGGGCGGGGGACGGGACCCGGTGTGCTTCGGATTCGTGCGGCAAACTCTTAATGAGCGCGTCGATGACCATTTCCGGCTCCGCGGGAGAGTGACCCGTGAATGCAGCTTTCGGGTGATCAGCGACAGGATCATGACCAGTGTGGGCGACGCTTGCTCCACCAGTCCACGCTTACGCGTGCCTTTGTCCGAGATGCCTAGGGTTTTGACGAGGATTGGTGGGGGGCGCTGCGTGGTCTGCCGGTACTGAAGAGAAAGGGCGGGCAGGGGCGGACGAGTCCGCCTCCTGCCCTAAGCCGCATCTAGCGGCGAACGATGTAAGCTTTGACATCCTCGCGGGTGAAGTAGATGCCACCTACCCGCAGGCTGTCCAGGTGCCCCAGCTGGGAGGATGCCCGGGGCTGGAAGGACATGCCGGCGACTTCGCTCTTGAGCACGGCGCGGTCCTCGAGGAGGAAGACTTCCACGCGGCCCGCGGGCATGCCGCCGCCGGTGTTTTCGCCCATGACCAGGCGGAAGCCTTGGCTTTCAAGGGTGCGTAGGCTCAAGTTGCGCTCGCGCAGCAGGCGCTCGGCGGTGGGGCGGTCCATGGACTGGGCCTGGGCCGCGACGGCGATGAAAAGCATGAAGGCGATGGTCAGCAGGTTTTTCATTGGGGCACTCCTTCGTGTTCGTGGCAAAAGGTTTCGCATACGTTGAGGGTGAAGTACGGGATGCTGCCGTCACTGGCGGGGTCTTGCATGATGGCATGGGTCGCCTTCACCGCCTCCCGCTGGATGTCCTTGATCCGGCGGATGGCGTCTTCATTCAGGGATTCGCTGAGCGAGTACATGAGGTTCAGGCCCGTGCCGAGCTTCTCCGGGCGGTAGAAACGAACCAACTCCGGCAAGTGCGAGGCCGCTACCGCCAGATCGAGCCCAAAGTTCTTGTCGCGGGCCGAGAGGTGCCCTGATTCGTCCACCAGGAAGCCCCCGGCGATCAGCTCCTCGGCCTTGCGGCGCCCAGCGCCGCCGAAAAGCTCCACCACTTCCACCCAGGATGTTCCGGCGCGGTTGGCGGCGAGTTTGTAGATGAAGTAGGCCATGCGATCCTTGAGCACCTCATTCAGGTCGGCCGCGACCACGCGGCCCTCGGAACCTTCGAAAACGAAGCCGCCGAAATGGCGCTTCAGGAACTCGGCGAGCACCGGCGGCAATCCCGCCAAAAGCTTCGCCACGTTTTTCTCTCTCAACATGTACCCGCACAGGTTCAACGCCAAATGCGGGGCCACCTCGCTCTTGTTCTCTTCCTGCAGCAGCCGGCGCAGCGAGGTCACCGGCACCTGCGACCGCGTCGCCAGGGCCTGCACGGTCAGGCGGGGGTGGCGGGCGAGGAAGTCCTTCACCATCGCCCGGAGGGCGGTGATGGGGGTAACTTCGGTGCTGTAAGTTTCTTCGGTCTGCAAGGGGATTTCGTCTCCTCTCCCCCTGCATATCAATGGGTTCCGTTCAAGTACCAGCGGGTTTTGCCGCTGTCAGAAGTTAGGAGAAAAGCAGTGTCAGTGTGACCCTTCACCACCCCCGCCACGGCCATGGACCACCCGCCGAACCACGCGTCCCGGTGCCGTTCTGCCACCACACGGACGGGTGATGATTCGAAATTTCAGGGTGCCGTTGACATCGCTCGAGTCCATGGTGACCAGGCCGGTTTTATTGCCGTTGTCCCTGCCCAGGATCTCCGCTTCGATCACGTTGCGGATGTCGAAGCGCACGCCGCGCTCCTGTTGTCGGGCACAGTTGGAGCGGATGGGAATGGCGGTCTTGGGATTGCTGATCCAGTCCTCGCTGACGGCCTGGCCCCTGCCGCCCCACTCTTGGCGATCCACCACGCGGCCTTGGGCGTGACCCGCGACCTGGCCGCGTCCGCCGAGCCCGCGGTGACCCATGAACACCGTTTGCACGCTACCCCGCACGCCCGGGTCCAGGATGGCGGCGCCACGGTTGAACACTTCCACCTCGATGGCCTCGATCATCTGCTCGTCCGGCACGTCCACGTTGAAGCTTAGGTTGCAGGCCTTGTGCTCGAGCCCACGGTCGTTGCGGCGGCGGGCGGCGCGGCCGTGAGCGCGCTCGTTGTCGTTGTTGCCGCTCACCTGCGGCACCTGCGCCTGGAAGGCGTCGAAGAGTACGGAGACGCCAGAACCGTCGGGAGTGGGGGAGAAGGCGACGGTGCCGCTGGGGCAGCCGGTGCCCCCATGGGCGAAGGAGTTAAAGCGCAGCTGTTGAGCGTGTGCGGAGGCGGTGATGAGCAAGGCGGTGGTGATGAGCAGGTTTCGCATGTTGTTCTCCTTGGGGAAACGTTCTCCCCCCTTATGTATAAGGGTGCGCGCCCTGCGGGAACCCCCCGTGTAGCCGTGGTCGACCACCTGGGCGAGCGCCCCGCGCGCAAAAAACCAGGTGGGCGCCAAAGCTTTCACGGCGCTTGTTCGGCGTTGTCGCGGGAATTTTTTTGCGGATATGTTCGGTTCAAGCACAGGACAGGAAGTCCACTAACAACGCTTGCAACAACCACAAGGAGATCCCATGAACAGCCTGATGAAACTGATCGCCCTCGCCACCACCCTCACCGCCGCCGCCCCCTCCTTCGCGCAAGTGGGCCTGGAGCTTGGCTACCCCAGCACCGGCGGCAACGGGTGCCCCCAAGGAACCGTCTCCGCCAGTCTCTCACCCGACGGACAGGAGCTCTCCATCCTCTTCGACCAGTTCCTCGCCGAAGCGGGTCCCGCCTCAGGCCGCACCCTGGACCGCAAGAGCTGTAACATCTCCATCCCCGTGACGGTGCCTGGTGGGTACAGCGTCTCCATCGTCGCGGTCGACTACCGCGGCTTCGTGGGACTGCCCAGCCGGCGCGCCAATGCCCGCTTCACCGCCGAGTATTTCTTCGCGAACTCCCGCGGTCCCAGGCTCCAGCGCACTTTCGTGGGGGCCCAGAACACCGACTACCTGATCGAGAACGACCTGTTGGTGGCCGCTCAGGTGTGGTCTCCTTGCGGTGCCCAGACCAACATGCGTATCAACGCCTCCATCATGCTCCAGAACACCGACTACTCCCAGGACGCCATCGCCACCGTCGACTCGGCGGACATCAGCTCCGGGATCCTCTACCAGCTTCAATACCGTCGCTGCCGCTGAGCACGGCACCGCGCGGTCTCCTCTGGGGAACCCCCGCTTCGGCGGGGGTTTTTCTTTTTTTGCTACAGGCGCGGAACCGCCAGCAACTCCGGACGCGTGGAGTGCGCCCGCGCCACCGCGACCAGGAAGGCGAGCCGCTGGCGTAGGTCACCCCAGTCGGTGACGGCCGTGCCGGCGAAAGTGGTTCCTGGATTGAGGGCAACCCCGAGTTCGGCATGGAGAGCGCGCCAACCTTCGAAGGACAAATCCGCCATTTCCGCCTCCATCCACTGGGTGGAGACGTCCCGGTCGAAGGGGATGGTCACGCCGGCTGCAAGTTCAAGACCTGCCGAAGCGGCGGCTGCGCGCCTGTAGTAGGCTTCCCAAGGACCACGGCGGGAGTCACCGAAGCGGAAAACCGCGTCCACGCTCACCTGCGCGCGCCGCTGTTCGCCCATCATCTGGAGGGTGGTGCCATACACCACGAGGGCCAGTTTCCGTGAAGGGTCGGCTTCTCCCAGGGCCGCGTGGTAATACTGGAAGGCTTCATACAATTCCCTGCGTGCACGATCCCCACCCTCGAGGTGCTGACCAAAAACCTCGTAGGGGAGGAGCTCCCCTCCCTGGCAGAATGTGGCGAGGAAGAGCTTGCCCGCAGGCACCATCTCAACGCCGATTAAGAAGTTCGTTTGCCCCAAGAGAGCGGCCAGCTCCCGCTGTCCCGGCACCAAACGCAAGCGCGCCAGCACGCCGAGCCCGGCACGCTGGAGCCAGTCCAAGTCCCGCAGGCGCTCACCGCTGATGAACTTGCCAGACGACGTGGAAGCGAAGTGGGCGTAGTGGTACCAGCTGCCCGCCTGGGGGCCCAGGCAGGCAGCGAAGCCCATAGCGAGGGTCCCATAGGTGTGGTTCAGGTGGCGGTTGCGTGCGACATGGTCATTCGAGAGGGCCAGAGCTTCCCGGTCGACGGGATCGATGGGAATGCTGGCCGGAGGCTGGGTGACGGAGCGTTGGTCGGGTGTTAGTGCTTCCCACTGGCGGGCCAGCCAGGCGGACTCGCTTTCCTGCGCCCAAACGGGAGCAGATAGGAAGGCGAAGAGTCCGAGGGCCAGGAATTTCATGATGAGAACCTCACCCCAGCCAAAACACCCGGTTCGCCACTTGATCGGGGGCGGATTCCGGACGCTTGCCAACCTTGTTCAGGATCTTGCGTTCCAACAGGTCAACGCTGAGGGCGATGCCAGCTCCATAGTCCCGGCGGCGGAAGGGCGTGCCCAGGGCCTCGACGATCTCGTCCAGGTCCGCCTGTGGGAGTTTTTGTGCCAGTTCGCGGTCCACCAGCAAATGGATGCGATGATCGCCCAGGGAAAAGAAGAGCAGGATTGAAGCTTGGTGCCCCATTCCCCCGCCTTGGAAACGGGAGAAAAGCGTCGCGGCTTTTTCGGCGGATTCACGGTCAGCCTCCGCTTGCCATAGAAAGGCATGGTGGAATCCCGTCAGCCGCAGGAGATAGGTGGCGGCGGCCACGCAACCTGCCACCACCAGGGCTTCCCAGGCCCGGGGATTGAGTTCGTAGAAGTGCAACCACAGTCCAGCCAGGAGCGTCCCCAGCAGGAGTCCCCCGCGCCAGGCGGCACCGGGGTAGGGATCCGAGGTTGGCACGGCCGCCACGATGAGCTCATAGCCGGTGCTGCTTTCGAAAGCTCGGATATTCTCTTCGGCCTGGGCTACGTCAAATGGAGGACGCGCGTTCATCTCACCACCTCCCTGAAGAGCCGCCGCCGGAGAATCCGCCGCCGCCCCCGCCCCAGCCACCACCGCCTCCGAAGCCGCCTCCACCGCCGAAGCCACCGAAGCTTCCACGGCGGTAGCCGCCACCGAAGCTGCGCACGCGGCCCCGGCCGGCGAAGCGCTGGAGCACGAGGAACAGGATCACGATGAAAATGAGGGCAAGGGGGTTCAGTTCCCGGCGTCCACGCTGCACCCGGCGGACGGCCCGCCCTTCGGGGGGAGTGATGCCGAATTTGCCGGCCACTTCGTCCAACCACGCGTCCACCGCGCCGGCGTAGTCACCTTGGCGGAAGTGGGGGGTCATGACGTGGCGGATCCACTTGTCGGAGTCGTAGTCGGTGATTTCTCCCTCGATGCCTTGGCCCACCTCGATGCGCACTTCGCGCTCCTTCGGAGCGATCAAGAGCAGAAGGCCGTTGCCCTTGGTTTGCGAGCCCAGCTGCCATTTCTCCGCCGCGCGGATGGAGAACTCCTCGATGGGCAGGCCCTGCAGCGACTCCACCACCAGCACGCCCACCTGGGGGCCGCCCTGGGCGTGGAGCTCATACAGCCGGCGTCCCAAACGCTCGGCGTCCGCGGCGGAGATGACACCGGCCGTGTCGACCACCGGCTGATCCAGCGCCGGTAGCTTGGGCGCTTGCGCGCCCGCCACCAACGACCAGACAACCAGGGAAATGGCGAGGAGCCGGGTCACTTAGAACTGGACCGAGGGAGCGGCTTGCTCGGCGGCCTGGGCCTCGAACTGCGGCTTCTTCTCGTGCTTGAACAGGAGCGAGTTGGTGAGGCTGGTGGGGAAGACCGTCACCAGGTTGTTGAACTCCTTGACCGTGTCGATGTAGCGGCGGCGGGCGATGGCGATGCGGTTCTCGGTGCCCTCGAGCTGCGCCTGGAGCGAGCGGAAATTTTCGTTGGCCTTGAGGTCGGGATAGCGCTCGGCGACCACCATCAAACGTCCCAGAGCCTGGGACAAGCCACTTTGCGCGCTCTGGAACTCGCGCAACTTCTCAGGCGTCAGATTGGTGGGATCCACGGTCACCTGGGTGGCCTTCGCGCGGGCCTCCACCACGGACTCCAGCGTCTCTTTCTCGTGGGCGGCGTAGCCCTTCACGGTCTGCACCAGGTTCGGCACCAAATCGGCGCGCCGTTTGTACTGGTTCTGGACTTCCGCCCAGCTGGCCTCCGTTTCGTTGAGGGCGCGGGGGATGGATTGGACGCCGCAACCGGCGAGGAGAAGCATGGGGAGTGCGAGCAACAGAACGCGCATGGCGTGTCTCCAAATGAAAAAGCCCATAGTGTTGTTCACACTATGGGCCTTGATGGTCCAGGGTCAAGGGAGGATTACTTGGTCAGCGCCTTCACGGCCTTGGCCAGGCGGGAGATCTTGCGCGCGGCGGTCTTCTTGGTCATGGCGGAAGACTTGGCGGCCTTCATCAGGCGGGACTGGGCGGTCTTGAGCAGGTCGGCGACATTGCTCTTCTCGCCTTTGGCGACGGCGGTGCGCACGTTTTTTACGGCAGTGCGGGAAGCGGAAACTTTGGCTTTGTTGGTGGCGCGGCGGACTTTTTCTTGGCGGGCGCGCTTCTCTGAGGACTTGTGATTGGCCACGATGCTCTCCTAGGGGGTGACGGATTCTTTAAAGTATCCGCGAAGTTATAATTGTAACGCCCGCGCCCTGGCAAGCATTCCGCTGGGTTGTTCGATTGACCACAGGGATGTTTCGAGGCAGAGTGGTTTGGATTTTCCAAAGATATCCACGATTTATGACAAAGGAAGGGGCATGAACATCCGGATGATCGGCGTGGTGGGCGCGGGACAGATGGGGCGCGGGATCGCGCAAGTCGCTGCCCAGAGCGGATACGAAGTGCGGCTCTACGACGCTTTTAAGAACTCGCTAGATGCGGGCCACGATTTCATCAGGGCCCAACTCACCAAGGGCACGGAGAAAGGGAAGTGGTCCCAGGCCGACGCGGACGCCGCGTGGAAACGTCTCTCTGCGGTCTCCGACGTGGCGGGCCTTAAGGACTGCGATCTGGTGGTGGAGGCCGCCACCGAGAACCGCGCGCTCAAGTTCGACATCTTCCGCACACTCGATGAGGTAGTGAAGAAGGGCGCCATCCTCGCCTCCAATACATCATCCATCTCCATCACCGAGATCGCCGCGGCCACCAAGCGCGCGCCCCTGGTGGCGGGCATGCACTTCATGAACCCGGTGCCCGTGATGAAGCTGGTGGAAGGGATCCGCGGGCTCGAGACCTCCGACGAGACCTTCAACGCCGTGGCCGCGGTGGCCGAGAAAATGGGCAAGACCTTCGTGCGCGCCCAGGACTACCCGGGCTTCGCCGTGAACCGCATCCTCATGCCCATGATCAACGAGGCCTTCTACGCGCTCTACGAGGGCGTGGCCTCCGCCAAGGACATCGACACCGCCATGAAGCTCGGGACCAACCAGCCCATGGGCCCTTTGGAACTGGCCGACTTCATCGGCCTGGACACCTGCCTGGCCATCATGGAAGTCCTCCACACGGGTCTGGCCGACACCAAGTACCGTCCGTGCCCGCTGCTGCGCCAATACGTGGCCGCCGGCCGCATGGGACGCAAGAACAAAAAGGGTGTGTTCCAGTATGAGTGATTTCCAGACGCTCGTTTACGAGGAGCAAGACAGGGTCGGCCTCCTCACGGTCAACCGCCCGGACAAGCTCAACGCCCTCGACGCCACCGTGCTCTCCGAGCTGAAGGCCTTCCTCACGCAAGCCGCCGGGAAGAAGCTCACAGGTCTCATCGTCACCGGCGCGGGGGAAAAGGCCTTCATCGCCGGGGCCGACATCGCCTCCATGTCCTCCATGGGCGCGGGGGACGCTTTGGCGTTCGGAACCCTGGGGCAGACGGTGACCGTCCTCTTCGAGCGACTGCCTTATCCCGTGGTGGCCGCCGTGAATGGCTTCGCCCTGGGGGGCGGCTTTGAGATGGCCCTGGCTTGCGATTTCATCTACGCCACAGAGAAGGCCGTGTTCGGCCTGCCCGAGGTGAAGCTAGGACTCATTCCAGGCTTCGGCGGCACCCAGCGCCTCTCCCGCCGGGTGGGCGGGGCTTTGGCCAAGGAGTTGGTGTTCACCGGACGCAACGTAGACGCGGCCGAAGCGCGCGCTTGTGGCATCGCCCAGCGGGTCTTCTCGGACAAAACCGCACTCCTGGAAGGCGCCCGTGCCACCCTCGGACTCGTGGCGAAGAACTCGCCGCTCGCCATCGCCACCGCCAAGCGCGCCATCGACCAGGGCGCCCCGCTCACGCTGGAGCAGGGCCTGGGCCTTGAGGCCGCTTCCTTCGCTGGCTTGTTCACTTCCCACGACATGAAAGAGGGCACCGCCGCTTTCCTCGCCAAACGCCCCGCCGCCTTTAAAGGAGAATAGATGCTGCTCGACGAGAGATACCTGGAAGTCCGCGACATGATCAAAAAATTCTCGGATGCCGAGGTGGCCCCCCGGGCGATGAAGATCGACCACGACGGAGAGATGCCCAAGGACCTCATCGGCAAGCTGGCCGAGAACGGCTTCCTCGGATCCTACGTGCCCGAGGAGTACGGCGGCGCGGGCATGGATTACATGAGCTACTCGCTGTTGGTCGAGGAACTCTCGCGCAACTGCGCCTCTACCGGCGTGTTCGTCTCAGCCCACACCTCCCTGTGCGTGTGGCCCATCCTGAACTTCGGTACCGAAGCTCAGAAGAAACACTTTCTGCCCAAGCTCGCCAGCGGCGAGTGGATCGGCTGTTTCGCCCTCTCGGAGCCCAACGCGGGCTCGGATCCCGGTTCCCTCACTACCTTTGCCGAAGACAAGGGCGACCACTGGGAGATTAACGGGGTGAAAAACTGGATCACCAATGGCAAAGAAGCCAACGTGGCCATCGTGTTCGCCAAAACCAAGAAGACACCTGACTACAAGGGCATTTCCGCTTTCGTCGTCGAGACCGCCAATCCTGGTTTCAGCATCATCAAGATCGAGGACAAGCTGGGCATCAAGGGGTCCTCCACGGCCCAGCTCGCCTTCGACAAGATGAAGGTGCCCAAGGACGCGCTCCTGGGCGAGGCCGAGAAAGGCTTCCGCGTGGCCATGGCGACCCTCGATGGCGGCCGCATCGGCATCGCCGCCCAGGCCCTGGGCATTGCCCAGGGCGCCTTCACTTACGCCGCCAAGTACGTGCAGCAACGGGTGCAGTTCGGGGCACCCCTTTCCACCCTTCAGGGCGTGCAGTTCATGCTCGCCGACATGAGCACCAAGATTGCCGCGTCGCGACTATTGATTTACCACGCCTCAGCGCTCAAGGACGCGGGTCTCCCTTACTCCAAGCAATCCGCACAGGCGAAACTCATGGCCTCGGAATCCGCCATGTGGGTCACCACCAAGGCCATCCAGCTGTGCGGGGGCAATGGTTACACCAAGGAATACCCCGTGGAGCGCTACTTCCGGGACGCCAAGATCACCGAGATTTACGAGGGCACCTCGGAAGTGCAACGGATGGTGATTGCCGCCAACGAGCTCAAAGAACTGTCCTAACCCTCCTAAAAGCTTAGACAGGAGACCGTGCCCTTTGGTACGGTTTCCTGGTTTTTGTTTACCTTCCTTGTCTGGTTTTTCTTCAGTGCAGGAGACGCGAATCTTATGGCGAAAACCAAAGCTGGTTCTAAAATGAAGCCCAAACCAAAGGCCAAGGCGGCTCCCAAGAAAGTCGTCGCCGCCAAATCCAGCAAAAAAGGGAAACCCGCCATGAAGGCCAAACCGGCCCCTAAGAAGGCCAGCGCCAAGAAGGCCGTGCCGAAGAAGACCGCGGGCAAAGGCATCATCAAGCTCGCGGGTAAGGCCCTCGAGGCTTGGAAGAAGAAGGAGAAAGAGCGCCTCAAGAAGGAAGCGGCCCGGGCCAAGCTCGAGGCCCAGAAGGAGAAAGAGCGCGCCAAGAAGGAAGCGGCCCGGGCCAAGCTCGAGGCCCAGAAGGAGAAAGAGCGCGCCAAGAAGGAAGCCGAGCGCGCCAAGATCCAGGCCGCGAAGGACGCCGCCAAGGCTAAAAAAGAAGCGGAGAAGGCCGCTGCCAAGCAGGCGAAGCTCGAAGCCAAGGAAGCCGAGAAACAACGCAAGCTCGCCGAAAAGCTGGCGAAGAAAGGGAAGAAACGTGGAGACGACGACGAAGAAGGCGAAGCGGGCCCCCGCGTCCGCGGTGACGACGATGACGACGAAGCGGACTACAAACGCATCGCCTCGAAAGGCAAAGGCGGCCGCAAGTACGACGAAGACGGCGCGCACGACCTCGAACGCGGCTTCAAGAAGTACAGCGTCGGCGACCTCGAGGGCAAAATCGCCGACGAGATCGCGGAACTCCGCGAGCACTTCGCTTGGCAGGACATCGTGGGCGCGATTGGCACGCTGGATTTCTTCATTGATGCGAAGAACGATGAGTGCATTGAGAAAGGTTGCGACAACATCCGCACCACGCAGAGCTGGTGCCGCCTCCACTACCTGAAAAACTGGAAGACCATCCAGCGCAAGAAGGAAATCCTCAAGGAAGGCCGCTTGCAGGAGTACATCGAGGAGCTGATTTCCAAGTACCCCGCCAAGTACATCGAGGCGATCATGAACGACCTCGGGGACGACAAGGAATTCTACAAGGTCCTCAACGAGCTCAACATCACCAACGAGTTCGACTTCGAGGAGGACGAGTTCGAGGCCGACGTGGACGACGACAACGACGACGACTTGGGCGTCGAGCGGTTCACGGGGACCATGCGTTACGAAGACACGGAATAGAAACCAATAAAAAGCCCCTCTTCAGAGGGGCTTTTTGTTGGCCTCAGTCGTCCACGTCTTCCGGGTCGAAGCCCGCTTCTGTGAGCAGGCGGTCCGCCTCCAGCGTGAGGGCCACGTTCTCGCGGGTCATCTTGTACCAGAACGTGTAGCCCTTGAGCCGCACTTCCTGCCACTGGGGTTCCCACTCGTCCCATTCCTCGCTGGCGAAGACCTCGTCAAAGAAGCGGCCGGTGATCTCAACGTAAAGCTCCTGGGTCTCCTTCACCTTGGCGGGGGTGGCGATGTCGCCCGGGTCGCAGGACAGGCTGAAGGTGAGTGGGGCTTCATGAGGGGAGTTTTTGTCCCAGAAGCTGACCATTACTAGTAGCTCTTCCGGATAAACCCGACCGTAAACATCAAAAGCGCGGCTGCGCGCCACGCATTGGGCGGCGTAAGTCTCGTTGAGAAGGCCCGCCAGGGACTCGGCCCAGTCGCGGGGAAGGGGTTCACCCGGTTGGTCGGGGGCGGTGGTGCGGGCGAACATGGGAGAACCTGCCTGGTGTGGATTTCACTTGGGCCCCCGTGGGGGCTTGCCTAGAATGGGGAATAGTAAAAACCCCCAGGCATTGCAAGGATTTTCCATGGCAGTTTACCTCCTCTCCGGCACCCGTACCGCCTTCGGCAGCTTCATGGGAGGCCTCGCCGCCGTCCCGGCCCCCCGCTTGGGCGCGGCCGCCATCGCCGGCGCCACCAAGGCCGCGGGCGTGGCCCCGGACCAAGTGGGCGAGGTGTTCATGGGGAATGTCATCCAGGCCGGCGTGGGTCAGGCGCCCGCCCGCCAGGCGGCGATTTTCGCCGGCCTTCCCGAATCAGTCCCTTGTACCACCGTGAACAAAGTTTGCGGCTCGGGTCTGCAGGCCGTGATCCTCGGTGCCCGCAGCATCCTCACCGGCGACAACAAGGTCGTGGTCGCCGGCGGCATGGAGAACATGTCCTTGGCCCCGCACCTGCTCCCCAACTCCCGCACCGGCCTGAAGTTTGGCGCAGCCGAGCTCAAGGACAGCATGCAGTGGGACGGCCTTTGGGACGTGTATTCAAACCGCGCCATGGGCAATTGCGCCGAGGAGTGCGTGAAAAAGTACAACATGTCCCGCGCCGAGCAGGATGCCTACGCTATTGAGTCCTTCAAACGCGCCCATGCGGCGGTGAAGGCCGGCGCCTTCAAGCAGGAGATCGTGGCGGTGCAGGTCCCCGGCAAGGGCGGCCCAGTGGACTTTCTCGAGGACGAGGGCCCCTTCAAGGCGAACTTCGAGAAGATTCCCGGGCTCAGGCCCGCCTTCGAGAAAGATGGCACCATCACCGCCGCTAACGCTTCCACCATCAATGACGGCGCAGCCGCCATTGTCTTGGGCGGGGATGAGTACGCCTCCACTGCCAAGTTCCGCTTGGTCTCCTGGGCCTCCCACGCCCAGAACCCTACCTGGTTCACCACCGCGCCCGTGGGCGCCGCCAAGAAAGCTCTGGCCGGGGCCAAGCTCTCCGCCGCGCAGATCGATCTGTGGGAGATCAACGAGGCCTTCGCCGCCGTCACCATGGCGGGCATGCGCGAACTGGAGATTTCCCATGACCGCGTGAACGTCCTGGGCGGCGCGGTTGCCCTCGGGCACCCCATCGGCGCCTCCGGCGCCCGCATCCTCGCCACCCTCATGACCGCCATGACCCAGAAAGGCGCCAAGCACGGCTGCGCCGCCATCTGCATCGGCGGCGGCGAGGCCCTGGCCGTGGTGGTGGAGAGGATCCGCTGATGGCCTCACCCGCCCCCGCTTCCGACTCATCCGCTGGAGGCAAGTCAGGGCTGCGCCAGCTCAAGTCGGGTGAAGTACTCTTCAACGACGGGGACAACGCCGACTCGCTCTTCATCATCCAGAAAGGGCAGCTGCGCCTTTACAAGCCCAAGGGCAAGGGATTCATCGAGATCGCCGTCCTGCGCGCCGGCGAGGTGATCGGAGAGATGGCCTACTTCGATGACGATGGCTCGGGCAAGAAGCGCTCCTGCGCAGCCGCGGCCATGGTGCCTACCGAGGTCATCGAGATTTCCTTTCCCGCCTTCGGCAAGACCATGGCGGCACTCAACCCCTGGTTCAAGACCATCATCAACACCCTGGCCTCGCGCCTGCGCAAGGCCAACACGCGCATCCGCGAGCTGGAGAGTAACTCCACATCCAATTACGGGCAGAAAGTGGGGGAGTACGAGTTCATCAAGCCCGCCGAGGTGATGAAGGCCCTGGGAACCCTATTCCTGGTGTTCAAGGCCCACGGGGAGAAGCACGACAAGGGCGTCTCCGTCTCCAAGAAAACCTTGGACCTCTACGCCTCGGACATCTTTTCCTTGAGCGACGCCAAATTCGACGCCGTGGTCTTCACCCTGCAAGGGCTGGGGTGGCTCGAGATCCTGGATGACCAGGACAAGATGCCCTATTTGTACGTGATGCGGAACTTGGAGCTCATGCGCTCTCTTTTCATTTTCTACAACACCGAGAAGCACCTGCCGAACGAGAAGCGCCTGCGCATCTCCGCCTCATGCGAGGTCTTCCTGGAAAAGATCCTTCAGCTCTCGGCTACCCAGCCGCCCAGGGACATCGCCAACCTCAAGCCCAAGGACGAGTTCGACACGGCCCACCGCTTCACGCAGCACTTTGACGTTTCGCCGATCCTGAAAGAGTTCAAGACCAAGAATCTGGCCATCACCGCCGACCACCTGGATGACGCCCGTTCGGTGCAGATCACCGGGGAGCGGGTAGTGCAGGACGGGGCGCTTTTGGTGGAGATTGATCTGCCGAAGTTGCAGCGGCTCTACCCGACGATCAAATTCTTGAATGCCGTGGCGAAGTTGAACCGGGAGAAGGCGGGGGGCTGAGCAGCCCCCCGCGAGGATTTCAAAACTGGTAGGTGGCGCCTGCACCATAGGTCCAATAATCAAAGCGCCCACTGACGTTCACCTTGAAGTGGTCCAAGGACGCCTTCAGCATGAGATCCGCGGTGAGGGAGTGCCTGAGTTCCGCTCCGACGCGGTAGCGGGTCACGGAATCTTGTTCAAACGAACCCAAGTCGTCAGAGTCTTCCACTTCATAGGCGTCAACGAATTCCACGCCGGCGTTGGGTAGGAGGTAAGTGGTGTCGGCAAGTAGGGCCAGAAAGGCGGCGCGGAACTGCCAGGAGTTATGGGCCTCCGTGTCGGAGGAGAAGTCTCCGGCGTCGTCTTCGGATTCACTCTTAGCTTCCAAGTGACGGGTGTATTTCGCGCCCACCGCCCATTGGTGCACGCCAATGGACTGGCCGATTTCGGCGGTGAGAAAAAGCTCATGCCCCCCAGTCAGGTTGTTCGCGTCGCCGTTCTCGTCGAACTTCTCGTCACCAACGCTGACCAGCGCCCCACCGGTTAGGTCAAATCGGTACGTCGAGTCCACCACCCGAAAGCGGGCGGTGACGGTGGGGTCGCTCAGGCCGCGGGTCTCGCTGCTATCTGTCTCGCCGTCGTTGTACTCGTAGTCTGAATTGATTTGGGTATAGTTGAAGTCGAGCTGGAGGGAGAGGGCATCCGAGAAGGAGCGGCCAACCACTTGTTCTATGAGGAAGCCCCCCAGATCCGTGGTGGACCCCCCTCCCTTGCCGGTCCCAGTGAGACCGCTCACCATCGTGGTGCCATAATTGGTGCCTGCGGAGGGTAAATAAAGCAGATCGTAGATGTTCCGGTTCCCTGTCCCACCGGAGGTGGTGGACTGGGCGAGGGCGGATAGGGCGGCGAAGCCGACGGCGATGGCGGACAGGATTTTCATGGGACTCCTTGAAAAGGGCGTATGTCCCATTTTAGCAGGATTAGGAAGGGGGGCAATGGTCCCGAGTGGGAAGGTTTTGGGCGTTGTTCTACAGCGGCTTCGGCGTGTAGAAGATCTCCACCGTGTCGCCCGAGGCGTAGATGGAGCTGCCGTGGAGCTTCACGAAGTAGCCCGTCTTGTTAAGGGGCGCGCCGGAAGCCGGGTTGCCGGAGGAGTCCACCTTGATGTTCTGGTTCTCGCGGTAGCCCTCGTAGCTCCAGCCGTTGGGGCCGCCCTGGGGGACGTCCTCGCCGCGCACGCGCACCACGATGGTCTCGGGCTTCGGCTCAGAGGGCGCCACCACGTAACCGTAGTATTCGATGGGGGAGCTGGTGCGCACCACCAGGCATTCGGGGTAGGTGACTTGGCCCGAGCCGTGGAGGCGCAAGAAGAGGCCGGACTTGGGTTCGCCCGGGGTGGGCAGCACGCGGGTGTTCTGGCCGGTCAGGGGACCCACGTACTCGAAGCCGTTGGTTATGCTCTCGGGCACGGCCTGCTGGGAGCCGTTGGCGAGGACCTTGAACACCTGGATGTCGTTCTCGTTGATGGAGGCGCCGGTGTTGCTGGTGATGGGCCAGTAGTTGTAGGTGTGGGCCTCCACCAGCTGGCGGATGGACTTGTTCACGCCCTGGTACATGCTGACGTAGGCATTGTTGCACAGGTCGTAGCTGTCCGGGTACTGGCGGGAGTCCTGGTCGGTGGCGTCGGGGGCGAGGTTGGTGTACACCGCGCCGGACATCTGGCGGTAGGAAGCGCCCTGCAGGTAGCCTGACTGGCAGCCCTGGGTGTGGGCGACCACACTGAAGAAGCGGAATTGGAGAGCGTTGAGATCCGACTTGAGCGAGGCGAAGGCCGCCAGCCGCGCGTCGAATTGGGTCTGGTTGAGGCTGAAACATTGGCCGTTGAAGCAGGACTTGGTACTGGTGTCATCGCCGTTGGAGACGAGCACTACCAGGGTGTGGGCGCCGTCGCGGAACACGCCGTTGGTGCGGTTGGCCTGGATGAGCTGGACCGAGCGGTCGAAGCCGGCCTCGCTGTTGATGCCGGTGGGGGTGGCAAAGAAGGTCAGATTTTCCATGGACACCACGTTCACGCCGCCGCCCAGGGCCCCGGCGTTGTTGGTGAGCACGGGGTAAAAGGAAAGGTTCTCGCCCGAAAGCGGCATCAAGGGGGCCACTAACACGTGGTAGTCGAACTCGCCCGAGATGGACTGGATGGTGTTTTGGATCTGGGATTTCACGGCGGAGCCCAGGTACTGGGCGGAAAGCGAGTTATCCACCAAGTAGAGGATATCCACCGGCGGCTTCACCAAGGTGTGCCCGGCGCAGGTCTGGTTCTGGTACACCTTCACGGTGTCGGCGGTGAAAGAGTCGCCCTTGGGACTGCCCGCGAACTGTTCTTTGCTGCACGAG
Source organism: uncultured Bacteriovoracaceae bacterium (assembly GCA_964399165.1). Taxonomy (GTDB): domain Bacteria; phylum Bdellovibrionota; class Bacteriovoracia; order Bacteriovoracales; family Bacteriovoracaceae; genus UBA6144. Next base: position 55,816 of record CAYNPO010000023.1, read on the forward strand.
GCGCCAAGGCCCAGGGCGAGCAGCAGGGGGAGAAGGCGGGTTAAACGTGGTTCAAACGTCATGGTTCGTTCCTGGTCATGCTTTTCCACTTGGTCTGATCGGTTATTGGGGGGGGAACTTGAGCCAGGGCAAAGATTGCCCTGCCCCCCTTCCGTGCTTTGGACGGGTTAGAATGTCCTTACAGTGGTTTCAAGCCGTTGGGAGGTCCCGTATGTCGGAGAGCTGGTATTACGTCCTTAAAGGGCAACGTTTGGGTCCGGTGGACGCGTCCGCCATGGCCAAGATGATCCAGGGTAACGAGCTAGGCCCCGACGACTACGTTTGGAAGAAAGGCTTCGAGAACTGGCGCAAACTGGGTGAGGTTCCTGAGCTGCTTTCCCTTTCCTCTTCCTCCGCCTCGATGCCCGAAACTCCCGCGGTCCCGACGTTGCCCGCACTGGGCGCGCTGCCGGCAGGGGAGAAACTGGTGTGGGTTCGCGTGGGCGTGGACCGGGGGGGCGCCCCAGCCGAGTATGGCCCTTATGGCGTCGACACACTGAAAAAGCTCTACCAGGAAAACCGGATCAACGGCCGCACCCAAATCTTCATCAAAGAGCGCATGGTGGAGTGGGCGTTCCTGGCAGACTTACCGGATTTTGAGGAGGCTTTCCACGACGTGCCCCCGGTCATCCAGGAAGTCGAACGCCGCAAGTACGTCAGGAAGCCCTTGCTGGCGCGCATGTTGGTGCAAAACAACAAGAAGGTTTACGAGGGCGTCTGCCGTGACATTTCGGTGGGCGGCATGCAGGTGTTGACCGACTCTTTCCCTGGCAAGGCCGGTGACCGCATCTCCATCAACGTCCATCCGGACAACACCGACTACCATTTCACCGCCGCGGGCCACGTGGTGCGCCTGTTGGAGGGAGACCAAGGGTTCTCGTTCCGCTTCGAGGCCCTTGGGCCCGAGGCCCAGCGGGCCATCGAGAAGTACATCGCCGATGTGGACCAATCCGGCTGAGGGGGGCGCCAAGCTCCCCAGCCGCGGACTCAAGCGCGGTTCCACCACCTTCCCTTCCGCCCAAGCGGACGCCGCCTGCGTGCTACACACCTGGGCCGCGGAAGGAAGTAGGCCCACGCACCATCTGATTTTCATCCACGGTGCCATTTCCCACTGTGGAAGGCACGCCAACATGTTCGAGTGGATGGTGCGGCTCATGGGCGGGCGGCTTGCCGTTCATGGGCTCGACCTCGTGGGGCACGGGCTCGCCACCGGCCCCCGCGCTTTCGTGGAAAGTTTCCAGGTGTACCAGGAAGACCTGCTCACCGCCATGGCGTGGGTGAGGGGCCAATGGCCGGATGGGCACCTTGTCCTCATGGGACACTCCATGGGCGGCTTGGTCGCTCTCAAGACCCTGCTGCAGCTGGAACAGCGCTTACCCGCGCCAGTAGACGGACTCCTCCTGAGCAATCCCTGCATCCGACCCCACAAAGTGGTGGATTTCCCCCGGGCGCTGGACGTGCTGGAGGGGCTCTCCCGCCGGGTGCCCTACCTTCGCTTTCCGCGCACTTTCAAGGCCAGCGAATTGGCCTACTCCGCCGAAGCCGCCAACCAGTTCGACACGGATCCTTTGATTCCCCCTTTTATGACGGCTCGGATGGTGCACGAACTGTGGATCGCCGCCCAAGAGGTGCGCGCGCTGTCCTATTTCGTAAAGCTTCCCACGCTCTTCCTCCTTTCCGCGGAGGACCAGATCGTCGACCGCGCGGCCACGTTGCTTTTCGCCCGTGGCATCGACAAGCGCTGGGTGGAGGTCCTAGAATACCCTGAAGCCAAACATGAGCTGCTGAACGAGGTGGTCGCCCCCCGGGTGTGGGCCGACGCCGGCAAGTGGCTCGCAGCGAGGATGGAGCCCCTATGAAGTCGACTCTGACGGTGATGTTGTTGGCCCTCCTCGGCTCATGCGCGGCGTACCGCACTTTCAACCAGACCACCCGGGGAGAAATCCGCTTCCCCGGTGGCGTGCACCGGGAAGAGTCTTGGGATGATCCCATGATCTTCAAGCGTGCCAGCTGGTACCATGGCATGACCTTGTACTACGACGCACTCTTCTACCCGGCCGAACCGGACTCTCCTTTTGCCAAGTGGTTCTCGGCATCCGAGAGGGAGTACTTCCAGAAGTGTGAAAGGTTGCTCGTGACGGTCAACTACAGCGCCGACGCCACGAAGATTTCCCACGTCATGTTCCGGGAGCAAATGCGCCTGAACGGCTACGACGACGTGGTGGTGAACACCTTCGCCGCCTCGGTGAAGACCCATCCAGGTTTCCAGGCCTGGAACCTGCACAACTACAAGATTTTGGGCTACTGCAAGCGGCGTCCGGCTACTGTGGGTTCCAAGGACAAGTTGGCCGTCACTTTCCCCTCATTCAACGAACTGCTCATCCACGTCGTCGAGTGATTACGGGGCTTTGACCCCTGGACCGTTTTCCGTGGGCTAAAGATCCCCTGGCAACCGCCGATAGGGGTCTGAGGTCCCATGAGCGACAAGAAATTCGAAAGATTCGGGAAATATTTGATCCTCGACCACCTCGTCGACGGCGGGATGGCGAAGATCTGTCGCGCGCGCTTCCTGGGCGAGCAGTCCAACAAGATCGTCGCGATCAAGATGGTCCAACCGCAATTCTCCCGCGACCCCTCGTTCGTGCGCATGTTCCAGGACGAGCTCTCCGTGACCTTCGGCCTGCAGCACCCGAACATCGCCCAGGTCTACGACTACGGTAAGGTCCATGACCAGCTGTACACCGCCATGGAGTACGTGGATGGCGCCAACCTCAAGCAGTTCCTCGACCGCCTGAAGGAGAAGAACTTCGTCTTCCCGGTGGAAATCTCCGTCTACATCATCTCCCAAGTGTGCCAGGGCCTCCACTACGCCCACACTTTCCAGGACAAGCTGACCGGGAAGCCCCTGCACATCGTCCACCGCGACATTTCCCCTCACAACGTCATGTTGACCCACGACGGCGCGGTGAAGGTCATCGACTTCGGGATCGCCAAGGCCAACACCAACAGCGAGTCCACCCAGGCCGGCACCATCAAAGGCAAGCTCTCTTACCTCGCCCCCGAGTACCTGGAGGGC
>CAYNPO010000024.1:0-55951 GCA_964399165.1 uncultured Bacteriovoracaceae bacterium
ACCGGGTGACGGCCGCCAGACGTACGGCCTTCGCCGCCGCCGTGCGGGTGGTCCACCGGGTTCATAACCACGCCGCGGACGGCGGGGCGGATACCACGGTGACGGGACTTCCCGGCTTTCCCTACTTTCTCGAGTTCATGTTCAATTCGGCCGACTTGTCCGATGGTGGCGCGACAATCGGCTTTTACGCGGCGGAGTTCGCCCGAGGGCAAACGCAACAGTACGTAGTCGCCTTCTTTCGCCATCAGTTGGGCGTAGGCACCAGCGGAGCGAGCCATTTGGCCTCCGGCACCGGGCTTCAGTTCCACGTTGTGGACCAAGGTGCCGATGGGGATATCGCGCAGGAACTTGGAGTTCCCAGCCTTGATATCGGCTCCATCAGAGGACACCACGGTGTCGCCGATTTTGAGGCCTACCGGGGCGAGGATGTAGGCTTTCTCGCCATCCGCGTAGCTCAGCAGGGCTAGGTGACAGGTCCGGTTGGGATCGTAGTCAATGGATTTCACGGTCCCGACGACTTCGAGCTTATTACGCTTGAAATCAACGATGCGGTACTTCTGCTTATGCCCACCGCCCTGGTGACGGGTAGTGATGCGGCCCATGGAGTTACGGCCAGCCTTTTCCTTCTTAGGGGCGAGCAGTTTCTTAGGGGCGCGGGAGCCCTTGGTGAGTTCGCCGTGGGCAATGACCATCTCACGCAGAGCGGGAGAGGTCGGTTTGAATTTTTTCAAGGTCGTCATAATTCAGCCTTCTCCCTTAAATGCCCTTGAAGAATTCGATCTTCTGTCCATCCTGGATTTGCACCCAGGCTTTCTTGAAGGAGACCGTTTTCTTCATGCCGCGGTTGCCGGAGCGCTTGAGCTTCCCGGGTGCGACGGCGGTGCGGACGTTCAGGACTTTCACGTCAAAGAATTTCTCGACGGCGCCCTTGATCTGGTTCTTGTTGGCGCGCAGGTGCACTTGGAAGGCGTAGCGGTTGGTCGCCTCAGTCAGCTGCGAGCTCTTTTCGGTCATCAAAGGTTTGATCAGTACGTTTTCAAGGCCCAACATATTACACCAACCTGCTGAAGAGTTTTTCCAGGGCCGCTTTCTCGATCACCAAGTTCTCGAACTTCACTGCCTCATAGACTGAGAAGCCGGAAGCCGGGGCGTACTTGGCGCGCTCGAGGTTGCGCACGGCTAGGCATACTTTGTCGTTTTGCTCGGCGGTCACCACCAAGGCGGGAAGGAGGTTGCGACCGTTCAAGGTCTTGAACATGTCCTTGGTCTTACCGGTGGAGTCAATTTTCTCAACCACGGTCAATTTCCCGGCCTGGAACTTGTCAGCCAGAATCGACTGTATGGCGCCGTTCATGACCTTCTTATTCACTTTTTGCTCGTAGCTGCGTGGCTGAGGACCGAACACGGTACCGCCACCGGGCATAAGGGGTGAGCGCTTTGAGCCTTGGCGGGCGTTACCGGTGCCTTTCTGCTTGAAGGGCTTCTTACCGCCGCCCGAGACCAGGGCCTTGTTTTTGGTGGCGGCAGTGCCTTGGCGGCGACCAGCCAAGAGGGCCTTCACCACTTGGTGGACAACGGGTACGTTGATCTTCTCCACCGAGAGGTCGACGCTGGCCTTGAGGCTGCCGGTTTTTTCAAACTTAGAGTTGAGGAGAGCGATATCAGTCATAATCTACCTCACGCCTTCTTGACCGCTTTCGCGATCCTTACGAAGCCGTTCTTACCACCCGGAATGGACCCCTTAATAAGCATGTAGCCTTCTTGGGCGTTCACTTCGAGCACTTGTACGTTTTGTACGGTGACGTTCTCGTTCCCCATCTGGCCGGGCATTTTCTTCTCGGGGAAAACGCGAGCCGGAGTTGCGCGGCAACCAATGGAGCCGGGACGGCGGTGAAAGTGTGAACCGTGGGCAGCGGGACCACCCTGGAAGTTGTAACGCTTCATTACGCCTTGGAAACCTTTACCCTTGGAGGTGCCAGTAACGTCGACGTAGCTGTTGGGAGCGAACTCATCCATACCAACTTCTTTGCCGAGAGCTTCCGGGACGACGTTGTCCAGTTGGACCTCGGAGAAGTGGGAGAAGCTCTGGGAGATGTTCGCTTTTTTGAGCTGCCCCTGGACCGGCTTGGTTAGCAAGGAGGCGCGCTTCTCGTGGTAAGCGACTTGATAGGCGCTATAACCATCTTTTTCTTTGGTTTTAACTTGGGAGATGACGTTGGGAATCAACTTCACAACGGTGACCGGAACGTGGTTCCCGTTGGCGTCGAAAATCCGGGTCATGCCAGCCTTGATACCAAAAACGGCAGGCAGACTAACCTTAGTCTCTGACATTGGACCTCCACAGCATCACCCCGTCACGGGGATGCATTCATGGGTTAATAAAATATCTCTAACACCGGGCAGATGCCCGAAACTTACTTTAGTACTTGATCTCTACGTCAACACCGGCAGACAGGTCGAGCTTCATGAGGCTATCCACGGTTTGCTGGGTGGGCTCGATGATGTCGACGAGACGCTTGTGCGTGCGCATTTCGAACTGTTCGCGGGATTTCTTGTCGATGTGTGGGGAGCGAAGAACCGTATAGCGATTAATTTCGGTGGGCAGGGGCACGGGACCAGCTACTCGTGCGCCCGTGTTCTTGGCAGTCTGGACAATCTCCTGCACGGAGGCGTCGAGTATGTTGTAGTCGTAGGCGCGAAGCTTGATTCTCAGCTTGTTGGTCTTCATTGAGGCTCCAAAAATAATGTCTCGGAAAAGTAAAGGAACGCCTTCTCTTTGTAAACTCTTTTTCGGAAGGATTTGGTTGATACAACGGAGCGGATCTGCTTAGACGAAGATGCCACGTTTCTGCAGGACGGCTTTCGTCTGGACGGGACCCAACTTCTCATAACGACGGAAGGTTAGGGTAAAGCTGGCTCGTCCCTGGGTACGGGAGCGGAGCTGGGTGCTGTAGCCGAACATTTCGGCCAAGGGTACTTCTGCCTTCAAGACGTCTTTTCCTGACCTTGGCTCCACTCCTAGAATCTGCCCTCGCTTCGCATTAATGTCTGCGATGACGTCCCCTGAGAAATCCGGAGGCGTGGTTACTTCCAGGGCCATGAAAGGCTCCATCAGGACCAACCCAGCTTTTTGGCAGGCTTCTTTGAATGCCATGGAGGCAGCGATGACATAGGCCACCTCATTGGACTCCAACTCATTAAAACGCACGGCGTCAATAATGACCTTAAGCCCAATGAACGGGTACCCCGCCATGCCCCCCCCGGGGGCTGAATCCCGTATGCCTCGCTCGATAGCCTCGTAGATTTCGTTGGGGACAGCCCGCTCTTTCTTGGTCACTTCGACTTGAATTTCGGCTGATCCGGGCACACCCAAGACCCGCAACGCACAGTGGCCGTATTGATTCTTGCCCTGGACCTCACGGTTCACAGTGCTCTCGCCAACTCCCTCCCCCTGTACGGATTCCCGGTAGGAGACCTGGGGAGAACCCACGTTTACTCCCACTTTGAATTCACGTGAAAGACGGTCACAGATGATTTCCAGGTGGAGCTCGCCCATCCCGTAAATGAGGAGCTGCCCCGTTTCCTTATTATGCTTGAAACTAAAACTGGGGTCCTCCACCTTGAGGTACTCGAGGGTCTGTTGGAGCTTTTCCTCATCAGCAGTGGTCTTGGGTTCGATGGCCACGGAGATGACAGTCTCCGGGAATTCCATCAAATCGAAGATGACGGGTTTATGGTCGGCGCACAGGGTCTGCCCAGTGGTTGTCGATTTGAGTCCGGACACTGCCACGATGTCGCCTGCGAAGGCTTCTTCAATCTCAGTGCGCTTGTTTGCGTGCATTTGCAGGATCTTGTTAATGCGTTCGCGCTTCTTCTCGAGAGGATTGAGCACTTGCTGGCCAACTTTTAAGGTGCCGGAGTAAATGCGTAGGTAGGTGATGCGGCCGACGAAGGGATCAGAAGATATCTTGAATGCGAGCGCACTCAGCAACTCATCATCCTCGGGTTTACGAGTGACGATCTCCTCGAAGTCCTTAGCGTCATGGGCCCGGACCTCGCCCTTGTCCAATGGAGACGGCAAGTACTTTACCACCGCGTCCAGAAGTGGCTGAATACCCTTGTTCTTAAAAGCCGATCCACAGAGCACTGGCACGAACCCATGGGCGATGGTGGCAGTGCGGATGGCGCCATCGATTTCGAAGGCAGGGATTTCTTCACCAGCGAGGTAGCGCTCTGCCAACCGGTCGTCATAATCAGCAAGGTGCTCAATGAGTTCATCGCGATAGAGTTTCGCCTCACTCAGCTCGTCTGCGGTGAGTTCACGGATCTCAAACTTCTCTCCCAGATCTCCTTCACCCCAGACGAGCGCGCGCAGGTTGATGAGGTCCACCATTCCCCTGAAGGACTCTTCAACTCCCAGTGGCATATGGAGGGAGGCGGCTTTCTTACCAAGCTTCTCGCGTATTTCGGAAATGACGGACAAGTAGTCAGCGCCCACCCGGTCCATTTTGTTCACGAAAGCTATGCGAGGAACTCGGTACTTGTCGCCTTGGGCCCAGACGGTCTCTGACTGCGGCTCTACCCCACCCACTGCGCAAAAGACTCCGACTGCCCCATCCAGCACGCGCAAGGAGCGCTCTACCTCTATGGTGAAGTCAACGTGACCAGGAGTATCGATGATGTTGATGATGTGGTTCTGCCATGAACAGGTCGTGGCTGCCGCGGTGATGGTGATCCCGCGCTCCTGCTCTTGGATCATCCAGTCCATGGTGGCAGTGCCATCATGGACTTCCCCTATCTTATAATTCTTTCCGGTGTAGTAGAGGATCCGCTCAGTAGTGGTGGTCTTGCCGGCATCAATGTGAGCCATGATGCCGATGTTGCGGATCCTCTGAATGTCACGGCCCTTCATGGTAGAAGCTTAAAGAAGCTTCTTACCACTTCAGGTGGGCGAAAGCCTTGTTGGCTTCGGCCATCTTGTAGACGTCCTCACGCTTCTTCACGGCGCCGCCACGGTTGTTAGCGGCGTCGAGCAGCTCGTCAGCCAGCTTTTCGACCATGTCTTTGCCAGCGCGGGTGCGGGCGTACTCGCGGATCCAGCGGATTGCGAGGGATTGTTTACGATTGGGACGCACTTCAACAGGAACCTGGTAGGTGGCACCCCCAATGCGGCGGGACTTCACCTCTACAGCAGGCTTCACGTTATTCATGGCCTTCTTGAAAATTTTCAAGCCTTCCTCGCCGCCCTTCTGCTCGACGACGCTCAGGGCGCCGTAGAAGATGGCTTCAGCGGTAGACTTTTTCCCGTCGTACATCATGCAGTTGATGAACTTGGTTACGAGGATGTCTCCGAACTTAGGGTCGGGAAGAACTTCGCGGGGCTCGGCTTTGTGCTTGCGGCTCATTTTCTACTCCAAATCACTTCTTAGGTTTCTTAGCGCCGTACAGTGAGCGGCGCTTGCGGCGCTTCTCCACGCCGGAGGCGTCCAGAGCACCACGTACGGTGTGGTAACGGACACCAGGGAGATCTTTCACACGGCCGCCGCGAATCAGGACGATGGAGTGTTCCTGCAGGTTATGGCCTTCACCACCGATGTAGGAAATCACCTCATAGCCGGAAGTCAGCTTAACTTTGCACACTTTGCGGAGGGCGGAATTAGGCTTCTTCGGGGTGGTGGTATAAACGCGGGTACAAACTCCGCGGCGCTGGGGACAGCTGTCCAAAGCGGGGGCTTTCGTCCGGCTTTTGATGGCGGAACGGCCGTGACGTACAAGCTGGCTAATCGTGGGCATTGGAACCTACTCCTTACACATTTCTCGCAAAGTGACCTGGGGTTCTAACATGTCCCCCAGGCCATTTACAAGTCGTTAAATCAGAGACTCATCATAAAGGGGTTTTCTTCCTTCAGTACTTCCGCTTGGAAATCCATGTAGCGGGGCAAACCGGTTCCGGCGGGAATCAGACGACCCATGAGCACGTTCTCTTTGAGGCCCAGGAGAGAGTCTTTCTTCCCTTCCAGGGTAGCTTGGGTCAGAACCTTAGTGGTCTCTTGGAATGACGCAGCGGACAAGAAGCTGTCCGTAGTGAGAGACGCCTTGGTGATACCCAGGAGGAGCGGCTTGGCGGCAGCAGGTTGGAGGCCTTGAGCCACCAGACGCTCATTCTCGCCCTTGAGCTCCGACTTGGTAACGGAGTCCCCCTCTACGAAGATGGAGTCGCCTGGCTCTGTGATTTCCACTTTCTTGAGCATCTGGCTAACGATCACCTCGATGTGCTTATCGTCGATTTTCACGCCTTGTAGGCGGTAGACCTCTTGGATCTCGTCGACGATGTAGCGTGCCACTGCTTTCTCGCCCAGCACTCGCAAGATGTCGTGCGGGTTGGTGGGGCCGTCCATGATCTGATCGCCTGGACGTACATAATCACCCTCGTTGACCACGACGTAGCGGCCTTTCGGGATAGTGTAGGTGATGGCTTCGCCTCCATCCTCAGGACGCACGAGGATCTTCCGTGAGCCGCGGACCTCTGGCCCGTATTCGATGTTACCGGCAATGTCTGCAATCTGAGACGAGTTGCTAGGCTTGCGCGCCTCGAAGAGCTCGGCTACACGGGGCAAGCCCCCGGTGATGTCCTTGGTCTTAGTCGATTCACGCTGCACTTTCGCAATGATGATACCACCGTCGACCTTGTCCCCCGGGTTCACAACGATGTTGGAGCCCACGGGCAGGTTGTAGGAGGCTACCCGTTTGGTTCCGGGCACAGTTATTGGTGCGCCTTTGTCGTCACAGATGACCACGCGGGGTTGCTTGGACAGGTCTTCCTTCGCCTTGGCTTCGGTTACCACGCGGTGGGAAAGGCCGGTCACGGAGTCCACTACTTCGGTGAAGGTGGCGCCGAGCACGAGGTCTTCGTACTTAACGGTACCAGCCACTTCAGAAATGATGGGCATGGCGAACGGATCCCACTCGAGGATCTTGTCACCTACGTTGATCGCCTGCTGGTCCTTGAAGAAGATCGTAGAACCGTAGATGGCGGGGTAACGCTCTTTTTCGACGCCAGCCGAGGTCTTGATGAGGATCTCACCGGTTTTGTTCATGACGATGGTGGCACCGTCAGCTCGGGTGAAGGTCTTCACGTTGTCGAAGTGGACGACACCTGCGGTCTTGGCCTCGGTCTTGTTGACCTGGGCGCCGGCGGTGGCGGTACCACCGATGTGGAAAGTGCGCATGGTGAGCTGTGTGCCCGGCTCGCCGATGGACTGGGCTGCGATGATGCCCACCGCTTCTCCGATGGACACCAGCTTACCGCGGGCAAGGTCGCGACCGAAGCACAGAGCACAGAAGCCATGCTTCTCACGGCAGGTTAACACGGAGCGGACCTTGATTTGGTCGACCTCGTTATCCAACAGGCTCTGGACGTCCTTCTCCGTGAAGAGGTGGTTGCGGGGGAATAGGGTCGAAGAGTCTTTGCTGCTCTTCACGTCGTCCAGGGCTACCCGGCCGAGGACGCGCTGGGCGACGTGCTCGACGATCTCGCCAGCCTCAACGCGGGAGGTGACTACGACGCCGTCATCGGCTTCGCAATCCACTTGGCGAATGATGCCGTCTTGGGCCACGTCCACCAATCGGCGCGTCAGGTAACCCGAGTTGGCGGTCTTGAGGGCGGTGTCGGCCAGACCCTTACGGGCGCCGTGGGAAGAGGCGAAGTACTGGAGTACGGAAAGGCCTTCACGGAAGTTGGAGGTAATCGGGGTCTCGATGATTTCGCCGGAGGGCTTGGCCATCAAACCGCGCATGCCGGCCAGCTGACGGATCTGTACGTTAGAACCCCGTGCGCCGGAATCAGCCATCATGAAAATGGAGTTGAAGGACGGAGCCTTGGTCTTTTCTTTGCCGTTGTCGGAAACGAAATCCTGCTTGGACAAGCCTTCAATAAGAACTTTGGACAGCTTCTCGTTTGTCTGGGCCCAAACGTCGACGATCTTGTTATAGCGCTCGCCGTTGGTGATGGAGCCTTCATTGTACTCGTTGGTAATCTTCTCGACTTCCTTCTGGGCGCCGTCGATGATCGAGGCTTTCTCCTTCGGGATAGCCATATCCTTGATATTGATCGAGATACCGGCTTTGGTGGCGTACTCGTAACCCATCTTCATGATGGAATCCGCGAAGACCACGGTCTCCTTCTCGGTCCCTTTCCGATAAGCCTTGTCGATCAACTTAGCCAATTCCTTCTTGTTTAGGATCTTGTTGATGTCTTCGTACTCGAGGCACGCGGGAAGAATGTCGTGAACGAAGGTGCGGCCGACGGAGGTCTCGATAAGCTTGCCTTGGAGGCGCAGCTTGATCGGAGCCTGAAGATGCAGGTTGCCGGTGTGGTAGGCGAACTGTGCCTCTTCCTTGGAGGAGAAGACCTTGCCATGGCCGCGAGCAAAAGGACGCACGCGGGTCATGTAGTACATGCCCAACACGATGTCTTGGGAGGGCACGATGATGGGGGTGCCGTCCTTCGGGGAAAGGATGTTGTTGGTGGACATAGCCAACACGCGAGCCTCAATCTGAGCCTCGATAGACAGTGGGACGTGGACAGCCATCTGGTCACCGTCAAAGTCGGCGTTGAAAGCGGTGCAGACGAGGGGATGCAGCTGGATGGCCTTCCCTTCGATCAACACAGGCTCGAACGCCTGGATACCCAGACGGTGCAGGGTGGGCGCACGATTCAGGAGTACCGGATGCTCCTGGACCACATCCTCGAGGATATCCCACACTTCCTGGCGCTGCTGGTCCACCATCTTTTTGGCGACCTTGATCGTAGTGCAGTGACCCTTCTCGATCAGCTTGTTGTAGATAAACGGCTTAAACAACTCGAGGGCCATGAGCTTGGGCAAGCCGCACTGGTGGAGCTTGAGGTTCGGACCGACCACGATCACGGAACGGCCAGAGTAGTCGACGCGTTTACCGAGCAGGTTCTGGCGGAAACGACCCTGCTTCCCTTTCAGCATGTCGGACAGGGATCTGAGGGGACGCTTATTGGCGCCGGTAAAGACTTTTCCACGGCGGCCGTTGTCAAAGAGCGCGTCCACGGCTTCCTGGAGCATGCGCTTTTCGTTGCGGATGATGATTTCGGGCGCGTTCAGCTCCTTGAGGCGCTTGAGGCGGTTGTTCCGGTTGATCACGCGGCGATAGAGATCGTTGAGATCCGAGGTAGCAAAGCGTCCGGCTTCCAGGGGGACCAGCGGCCGCAGGTCGGGTGGGAGGACAGGGATAACGTCCATCATGAACCAGTCGGGTTTATTGGAACTCTTCAGGAGACTCTCCACGACCTTGAGGCGTTTGATTATCTTCGCCTTGGCTAGGTCAGTGGTGGAGTCGCGCAAGCCGCGGCGCAGTTCCTTGTTCAGGATGTCGAGGTCGACCTTTGACAGCAGGTCCTTGATGATCTCGCCGCCCATGCCAGCCTTGAAGTCGATGTTGGCAGCTTTGAGCTCGTGAAACTTCTGCTCGGTCAGGATAGAGCCGACGGGTAAGCCGCCTTCCTGATCCCCGGTGGAGGAAGCGGTCACGATGTAGGCTTCGTTGTACAGGATGCGCTCAAGGTCCTTCAAGGACAGGTCGAGCAGAGCGCCAATGCGGCTCGGGAGGGAGCGCAGGAACCAGATGTGGGCGACCGGGGTCGCCAGCTCGATGTGACCGCAACGCTCGCGGCGGACCTTGGACAAGGTCACTTCCACGCCGCACTTCTCACACACCACCCCACGGTGCTTCATGCGCTTGTACTTGCCGCAGATACACTCGTAGTCTTTGATGGGCCCAAAGATCTTGGCGCAGAACAAGCCGTCACGCTCGGGTTTAAACGTGCGGTAGTTGATGGTCTCGGGTTTCTTCACTTCACCGAAGGACCACTCACGGATCGTGTCGGGGCTCGCCATCTTGATGGAGATCGCCTGGACGCTGATGGGGTCTTTGGGCTTGTCGAAAAAGTTAAGCAAGTCTTTCATGTGACTCGGCTCCTTAAGGGTCGCGATTAAAGGATAGCTTCAGTGGCCGGTTCTTCGAGCTTCACGTCGAGCGCCAGGGCTTGGAGCTCGCGGATCAGCACGTTGAACGATTCGGGCAAGCCAGGCTCAAGCACCTGCTCGCCTTTCACGATGGACTCATACATGCGGGTACGGCCTACCACGTCGTCGGATTTCACCGTCAGGAATTCCTGGAGGGTGTAAGCCGCGCCGTAAGCCTCCAGCGCCCACACTTCCATTTCCCCGAGACGCTGACCGCCGAACTGGGCTTTACCGCCCAACGGCTGCTGCGTGACCAGGGAGTACGGGCCCGTGGAGCGGGCGTGGATCTTCTCGTCCACCAAGTGGTGGAGCTTCAGCATGTACATGGAACCTACGGTCACTTCCTCGGAGAACGCTTCACCGGTGATGCCGTCGAACAGGGTGGTCTTACCGCTCTTGTCCAGGTCAGCCAGTTCGAGCATTTCCTCGATGTCCTCTTCGGTCGCTCCGTCGAACACGGGACTGGAGAAGCGGACGCCGGATTGCAGCTGTTCGGCGAGGCGCATGACCTCATGGGCGGGTGCCTTCTTTAGCCAGGCATCCGTCTCAGGGGATTTGTAGATCTTGCTCAGGAGGTCCTTGAGACTGTTGAGTTCAGCCTGTTGCTCCATCATCGCGCGGATCTTCTCGCCCAACCCACGGCCGGCCCAGCCCAAGTGCAGCTCGAATAGCTGGCCAATGTTCATACGCGAAGGAACGCCCAAGGGGTTCAACACGATCTCCACCGGGGTACCGTCGGCCATGAAAGGCATGTCCTCGAGTGGCAGTACGCGCGATATCACACCTTTGTTGCCGTGGCGCCCGGCCATCTTGTCACCCGCCTGCAGCTTTCGCTTGATGGCGATGTAGACGACGACCTTCTTGATCACGCCAGGGGGCAGCTCGTCGCCCTTGTGGAGCTTGGCGATCTGCTCATTGGCTTTGGTACGCACGCGGTTGATGCGGTTGCGGATGTCGGCGAAGTATTCGGAAAGCTTCTCTTCCAGCTCGGCTTTCAGGGGCAGGTACCCGATCAGCTCGAAGGGAATGGAGTAGAGGGCTTCCTCGGTGATCTTGGAACCTTTTTTCAGCAGTTCGGTGGAGCCGTCTTCGGAGACGAGTTTGTCCTCGATGGTGGCACCGCCGAGCATTTCGACGATCTTGCGTATCGCGGAACGCTGAAGGGCCTTGATCTCGATGTTCTCGTCGCGACGGACCAGGGTGGTCTCACGCTCGATCAGCGCCTTGGAACGGGCGTCCAGCTCAACGCCTTCGCGAGTGAAGACGTGGGCGTCGATCACGGTACCGCGAACGGAAGAAGGCACGCGCAAGGAGGTGTCCTTCACGTCGCCGGCTTTGTCGCCGAAGATGGCTTTCAGCAGCTTCTCTTCAGGTGAAAGCTGGGTCTCGCCTTTTGGGGTGATTTTGCCAACCAGGATGTCACCCGGCTTGACGATGGCGCCCACGCGGATGATCCCAGCCTCATCGAGGTCCTTGAGGGCCTCTTCGGAGACGTTCGGGATATCGCGGGTGATCTCTTCCTTACCCAGCTTGGTGTCACGGGCTTCCACTTCGTAGTTTTCGATGTGGACGGTGGTGAACACGTCCTGGGCGAGCATCTTCTCGGAGATGAGGATGGAGTCCTCGTAGTTGTAGCCGCCCCAGGGCATGAACGCGACCAGGATGTTGTGGCCGAGAGCCAGGTCACCGTACTGGGTGGCGGGACCGTCGGCGATCACGTCACCTTGGCGGACAATGTCGCCCTCTTTCACGAGAGCGCGTTGGTTGGCGCAGGTGTTCTGGTTGGTGCGTTGGTACTTAACGAGCTTGTAGATGTCGACCCCGGACTCGTCTTCTTTGAAGGAGTCGCGCTGGATCACGATCCGGTTGGAGTCGACGAAGATCACCCGGCCGTCGTGCTCGGCGACCAGGATGGCTCCGGAGTCGTGGGCGATGATGGATTCAACCCCGGTGCCCACGATGGGGGCGTCGGTTTTGATCACGGGCACCGCTTGGCGCATCATGTTCGAGCCCATCAGGGCGCGGTTGGCGTCGTCGTGCTCCAGGAACGGGATCAGTGAGGTGGCGATGGAAATCATCTGAGATGGGGAAACGTCCATCAGGTCGACTTCGGCAGCGTCCACCAGGGCCAGTTCACCCTGCTTGCGGGCGGGAATCATATGGCCGGCGACTTTGCCGTCGGTGATGGAGGCGCGGTCCGCCTGGGCGATGATCTTCCCTTCTTCCTCGAAGGAAGAGAAGTACTTCACCTTCTTCTCCATGGAGCGATCTTCGTTGACCACTCGGTACGGGGTCTCAATAAACCCGTACTCGGAAACCTTGGCGTAGGTGGACAGGGAAGTGATCAAACCGATGTTTGGGCCTTCCGGGGTTTCGATTGGGCACATCCGACCGTAGTGGGTGGCGTGCACGTCGCGGACTTCGAAGCCTGCGCGCTCGCGGGTCAAACCACCGGGGCCAAGGGCTGACAAGCGGCGCTTGTGGGTCACTTCGGAAAGCGGGTTGGTCTGGTCCATGAACTGTGACAGCTGGCTGGAGCCGAAGAATTCCTTGATGGCGGCGGCGACCGGCTTCTGGTTAACCAGGTCGTGCGGCATCATGGTGTCGAGTTCTTGGATGCTCATGCGTTCTTTCACGGCGCGTTCCATACGGACCAAGCCCACGCGGAACTGGTTCTCGAGGAGTTCACCCACGGCTCGGACGCGGCGGTTACCAAGGTGGTCGATGTCGTCAACTTGGCCTTTGCCGTTGTTCAGGTCCACCAGGTACTTGACCGTCATGAGGATGTCATCCTTGGTCAGGATGGTATTCTCAACGGGGATGTCCAAACCGAACTTGTAGTTGATCTTCATCCGGCCGACGCGGGAGAGGTCATACTTGGCGGCGGTGAAGAACAAACCTTCAAACAGCTGTTCGGCAGCTTCCAGGGTGGGGGGCTCCCCTGGGCGCAAGCGTTCGAAGATCTTTAGCAGAGCCTCTTCCGTGGAGTTGGTCTTGTCCAGGTAGAGGGTGTTGCGGATCTGATCGCTGTAGTTGACGTTGTCGATGTAGATGACCTGCACCTTCTTGATGCCAGCCTTGATGAGTTCGAAGATTTTGGCTTCGGTGAGGGCTTCGTTGGCGGAACAGATCACCTCGCCGGTGGACTTGTCGTAGACGTCGTCGGCGACGACTTTCCCGACTACGTCCTCGAGTTTCGCGGGGAGGGTCTTGAGACCGGACTGCTTCAGTTTTTGGACTGCAGCCTTGGTGATCTTCTTGCCCTTCTTGATGATGGCTTCGCCGGTCTTCGGATGGACGATGTCGTCCTCGAAGCGGGCGCCGGTCAGGAGGTCAAAGTCCAGCTCTCGCTCGTAGCTCTTCTCGGAGAGGTGCAGGCTTTCCATCGGGTAGAAAGCCTTGAGGAGGTCGGACACGCTGTAGCCCATCGCCTTAAGGATCACGGTGGCGTGGAACTTACGCTTGCGGTCGATGCGGGCGTACAGGATGTTCTTGTGATCGAACTCGAAGTCTAGCCAGGACCCGCGGTGCGGGATGATACGGGCGGAATAGAGCAGCTTGCCGGAAGAGTGTTTCTTGCCGGAGTCGTGCTCGAAGATGATGCCGGGGGAACGGTGGAGCTGGGATACAATAACCCGCTCGGTGCCGTTAAAGATGAAGGAGCCTGTGGGCGCCATGAGGGGGATGTTCCCCAGGTACACTTCCTGCTCTTTGATGGAGGAAATGGTCTTGGAACCGTCTTCCTTCTCACTGTTGAGGTCAAAGAAGATCAGGCGGACGGTGACTTTCAGGGGGGATTCAAAGGACATCCCGCGGGCGCGGCACTCGGCTACGCTGTATTTAGGCTCCTCAAGCGTGTAGGACACGAACTCGAGGCAGACAGTTTTGTTGAAGTCGTAGATCGGGAATATCGACTTGAAGACGGCCTGGAGGCCTTTATCCTCACGCTTCGCGTGGGGAATGTCTTTTTGGAGGAAATCCTCATAGGAGCTGATTTGCAGCTTCATGAGGCTGGGGGGTGAGATTACGTAATCGTTTTTGCTGAAACTTCTCCGCGTCCATGCGTTGGGGGCGAAAACTTTTGTCATTACTGACTCCTCGAGTGACTTCTAAGAGGTGACGCGCGTACTGAAATGCAAAAGTGGAAGCGCACTTTGAGCACGCTTCCACATCGAGTCTTCCGAAAAACCGCCGAAATTATTTGATTTCGACTTTGGCACCAGCGGCTTCGATCTTCTTCTTGATCTCGGCGGCTTCGTCCTTGGACACGCCCTCTTTGAGGGTCTTGGGGGCGCCTTCGACCAGATCTTTGGCTTCTTTGAGGCCCAGGCCGGTGATGGCGCGGACTTCTTTGATAACGTTGATCGGAGAAGCACCCTTATCGGCGAGAACCACGGTGAACTCGGTTTTCTCTTCAGCGGCTGCACCGGCAGCGGCGCCGCCGGCGCCGGCTACAGCTACGGGAGCGGCTGAAACGCCGAATTTAGTTTCGAGCTCCTTCACCAGGTTGGCGAGGTCCAAGACGGACATTTTAGATACGTGTTCGATGAGTTGTTCGTTGGTGATAGACATATGGGCTCCTTCAAATCTTGAAATTAAGCAGTTTGTTTTTCTTTCTGGTCACGGATCGCCTCGATCACGCGTGCGAATGCGGATACGGGGGCGTTGAATGTGGCAAGCAGGGTTCCAAGCATCTGGTCGCGGCTGGGCAATTTTGCCAGTGCTACGACGTCAGCCTTGTTGAGCTTCTGGCTTCCCAGCATGCCGCCTTTGACCACGACGATGTTCTCGAACTCTCCGCTCGCATCGTTAATGATCTTAGCTACCGCTGCGGCATCGCTGTAGGCGAAGGCCACGGCGTTCGTTCCCTTGAGGTTCGAGAGCAGTTCCTCGGCGTAGGTCCCTTTGGCAGCACGCGCGAACAGGGTGTTCTTCGTGACGGCCATGAAACCTTGGGCGCCGCGGACGCCCTTCCGGATGCGGACAGCATCATTGGAAGGAATGCCCACGAGATTGGTCAAGAAGACCGCTTGGGACTTCTCGATCCGTTCCCTCAAGGAGGAAACGACTGCGTCTTTTTCAGTACGTGTCATCATATCTTTCCTCCTAAAGTGATTGGAGGGGAGTTTCGGCAGGCTTTACACTTCACTGTGAAGAAACCGGCTGTCTTCAACCCCTACGGGTAAAAAATCGTTCTATCAGATCAGAGGGAGAAACCGGCGGCGTCAGCGGCGTCGATTTTGATCCCGGGGCTCATGGTGGTGCTTACCACGAGAGACTTCACGTAGGTGCCCTTCGACGAAGCCGGCTTGGCACGCAGAATAGCCCCGCACACAGCCTTGAAATTCTCCTTGAGCTGGTCTTCGGAGAAAGACTTCTTGCCGATAGGGACGTGAACGATGCCGTTTTTGTCGGTGCGGTACTCGACCTTACCGGCTTTCTGCTCTTTCACGGCTTTCTCGATGTCGGTCGTCACAGTGCCCAGCTTGGGATTGGGCATGAGGCCGCGGGGGCCAAGGATACGGGCGATCTTACCGATTTTGCCCATCATATCCGGGGTGGCGATCACGCGGTCGAAGTCCATCCAGCCACCAGCGATCTTGTTGATGATGTCTTCGCCGCCGACGACGTCAGCCCCGGCTTTCTCGGCTTCGGTCATTTTCTCACCGGCGGTGATGACCACGACGGTGGTCTTCTTGCCGGTACCTGCGGGCATCAGGATGGAGCCGCGGACCATCTGGTCGGCATGGCGGGGATCAACACCCAAGCGGAAGGCCAGGTCAACTGTCTCGTCGAACTTAGCGTAAGCCACGGTCTTGAGGAGGGTAAAAGCCTCGCCAACCGGGTAGAGCTTGGAGCGCTCCACTTTCTTTGCGGACTCGGTATATTTCTTAGACGGTTTGTTCATAAAAATCCTCCACGGTACGAACGACACCCGAGGGCGTCTCCCGTTGGTTGGTTATTTGTAGTCCAGTTTCAAGCCCATAGAGCGGATGGAACCTTCCACGGTCCGCTTGGCAGCGTCGATGGAGGCGGCGGTGATGTCGGGCTCTTTGATCTTGGCCACTTCAGTCACCACTTTCTCGCTCACGGTACCAGCCACCTCGTGGCCCGGTTTCTTGGAACCGGACTCAAGCTTGATCTTGTCCTTCACCAGGTAAGTGACCGGAGGGGTCTTGGTCACGAAGGTGAATGTACGGTCGGAGTAAACGGTGATGATGGTCGGGAGGACCACGCCGTTATCCTTTTGCGTACGTGCATTAAAGGCTTTGCAGAATTCCATAATGTTCACCCCTCGCTGACCCAGAGCCGGGCCGATGGGGGGGGACGGGTTGGCTTTCCCGCCGGGAATCTGCAACTTAATGAAACCAACTACTTTCTTGGCCATAAAATCTCCTCGGTGCAAACGACGCCCATAAGCAGGCGTCTCCCGTTGTTAGTTGACCTTCTCCACTTGGGAGAATTCGAGTTCCACTGGGGTCGGGCGGCCAAAGATGGACACCTGAACCTTAACTTTGCCCTTGTCGTTGATGTTCTCCACGACGCCCACGAAGGACGCGAAGGGTCCCTCGATGACTTTAACGCTGTCGCCTTCGGAAAAGTTCGCGACGCTACGGCTGCGCTTAAAGCCCTCGACCAGGGAGCTTGTTAAGGCGGCGGCTTCCTCATCTGAGATCGGCATGGGCTTTTCCTTGGTGCCGCCAATGAAGCCGGTAATCTTGTCGGTGTCCTTCACCAAGTGCCAAGTGCGGTCGTTCATCACCATCTTGATGAGGATGTAACCGGGGAAGAACTTCTTTTTCAGACTGCGCTTTTTGCCGTTCACGTTGGCGGTCACGCTCTCCTCGGGAACCAGGATATCTGCGAAGTAAGCCGTCATGTTGTGGTTTACGATGCGTTCCTTGAGGGTCTTGGTCACGCGGTTCTCGAAACCGCTCAGCACGTGCGCCACGTACCACTTGAAGTCAGGGGTGTCGCCGGCTGCGAGCTGCTTCTCTTCAGTCTTATTCTCTTCGCTCATATGCGCCCCGCTCATTTGTTGATCAGACCAAGAAGGAAGTTGGCGCCGAGATCGAACAATCCGAAAACAAAGCCCATGATGGTCACGAGGATCATGATGACGACGGTGTACTTCCAGGTCTGGTTCTTATCAGGCCACACCACTTTCATGAGCTCTTGGTAGACGTCGGCGAGGAACTCGGAAGACTTGGGGTTTTTCATCACAGTCACGAAAGTACCTAGCGCGATGATCACACCGAGTACCTGCGAGACGGCGAAGAAATAAGGGACCTTTGATTCAAGAAGGAACCATTCAGCCATCTTCTCCAGGAATGAAATGATGACGTAGCCGAGGAAGATGCAAGCGACGGCGAGCGTGGCCTGAATCCACTTCTTGCCTTCGTTATTCGAAGCCACTGACATGGAATGAACCCTTAGTTTTTGTGCGAAGAGGACAACATGTATGAAAAAACAGACTTTTTGTCTATCTAAGACTTGCCAAATGCTGCGCGTTATAAAAGTGGCGGGTGCAGAGGGACTCGAACCCCCAACCTAGTGATTTGGAATCACTCGCTCTAACCATTAGAGCTATACACCCGTGGTCAAAAAAAAAGCCAACCAGGCGAACCTGGTTGGCTTGAGGCGGGAAGATTACTCGATGATATCGGAAACGGTACCGGCGCCGATGGTACGGCCGCCTTCGCGAATGGCGAAGCGGAGGCCTTTCTCCATGGCGATCGGAGTGATCAGCTCAACGCCGAAAGAGGTGTTGTCACCCGGCATCAGCATTTCCACGCCGTCGTTCAAGGTGATTGAACCGGTCACGTCGGTAGTGCGGAAGTAGAACTGGGGACGGTAACCTTTGAAGATCGGGGTGTGACGGCCACCTTCCTCTTTCGTGAGGATGTACACTTCGCAGCGGAATTTCTTATGGGGCTTAACCGTGCCCGGCTTAATCAGACACTGGCCGCGCTCGATTTCTTCACGCTTCAAGCCGCGGAGGAGCAAGCCAGCGTTATCGCCAGCCTGACCTTCGTCAAGGAGTTTGCGGAACATTTCAATGCCGGTGATGGTGGTCTTTTGGGTGTCGCGGATGCCGATGACATCAACTTCGTCACCTACCTTAATGATACCGCGCTCGATCCGGCCGGTTACAACGGTACCGCGGCCGGAAATGGAGAATACGTCTTCCACGGGCATGAGGAAGGGCTTGTCCACGTCGCGGGTTGGGGTGGGGATGTAGCGGTCAACTTCTTCCATCAGCTTCACAATGGCGTTCTCACCGAGGTCGGGATTGGTGCCTTCGACAGCAGCCAGAGCGGAGCCTTTGACGATGGGGATATCGTCGCCGGGGAATTGGTACTTGGAGAGAAGCTCACGCACTTCCATTTCAACCAGGTCAGCCAGTTCGGCGTCGGCAATGTCGATCTTGTTCATGAACACGACCAGGGCAGGAACGCCTACCTGACGGGCGAGCAGGATGTGCTCGCGAGTTTGGGGCATAGGGCCGTCAGTAGCGGCGACAACGAGAATCGCGCCGTCCATCTGGGCTGCACCGGTGATCATGTTTTTTACGTAGTCGGCGTGTCCCGGGCAGTCTACGTGCGCGTAGTGGCGGTTGGCGGTGGTGTATTCAACGTGAGCGGTATTGATGGTAATACCGCGGGCTTTCTCTTCCGGAGCTGAGTCGATGTCGGCGTAGGACTTGGCTGCGCCGCCGTACTTCTTCGCCATAGTCATGGTGATCGCGGCGGTCAGCGTGGTTTTGCCATGGTCAACGTGGCCAATGGTGCCAATGTTAACGTGCGGCTTGGAGCGGTCAAATTTTTCCTTAGCCATGAATCTTCTCCTTCGAAAGTTTCCGGAAATCTACGGTTTTAAGCTTATATGAGGGCGCCCCGAGTATGCTCTAGGTCCCCCCCACTGACAATAAAAACTTATTACTCTCTGAGTTTGAAAAGTGGAGCTCGCAGCGGGAATCGAACCCGCGACCTCTTCCTTACCAAGGAAGTGCTCTACCACTGAGCCACGCGAGCCAAACTTTTCAAATTCACAGAACTATGGAGCGGGCGAAGAGGCTCGAACTCTCGACTTCCAGCTTGGAAGGCTGGCGCTCTACCAACTGAGCTACACCCGCTCAAAAACCTTATCACTTACGCTCAAAAATGGTGGCGCGGGGTGGATTCGAACCACCGAAGGCTGACGCCGGCAGATTTACAGTCTGCTCCCTTTGGCCACTCGGGAACCACGCCGAACAAAATCACTAAAGTCTGGAGCTGCTCACAGGAATCGAACCTGCGACCGTCGGTTTACAAAACCGATGCTCTACCAACTGAGCTAGAGCAGCCCATCTATCACGTCTTTACCCGTGAATGAGTCCCAAATTTATAATGGGGGGACCTCACGAAAGCAAGGTCTATTTACCCTCTTGGAGGGAAGCACAGCTGCAGCGCGAGAGTTGCTGCGGTCGAGACGTTGAGAGACCGGATAGCCCCCTGGGGAGTCAGCGAGAGCGTCCTAGACACCGTGCGCAACACGCTATTCGAGAGACCGTCGTCTTCGGCTCCGAGGACGAGGCAAAGCTTGGCGGGACGGACCTGAGGATCAAGTGGGTGGTCAGAGTGCTCAGACAAGCCCCACACATCGACACCCTCTTCCCGCAAAAGCGTTAGTGTACGCGCCAGATGGGAAGTCCGCACGATTTTGAGGTGCTCGGTGGCCCCCGAGGCGATCCGATAGAAGGAGGGCGTGAAACCGAAGGAGTTTTCCTGGGGTAGGACCACCACATCGACGCCGAAGAAGGCGGCAGTCCGCAGAATGGCCCCGCCATTATGAACATCGGAGACCTGGTCCAGGGCGAGGACGCGCAGGCGGGGTGTGCTTTTAGCGTGCTCGCGCAGCCATCCCGGGTCGTAAGTCTCCAGGGGGGAGCTCACGAGGAGGACGCTGCCGGGAACCCGCTGGTACTCGAGTTTGCGCTCCTGATAAAGTTCCCGGGCTCGTTCCTGGAGCGCATGGGGAGCTAGAAGGCGAGGCTTGGCCTTGGTCTGGCTACGGGAGCGCTTAAGGAAATCTGCCCACCCGTCTTCCGTAGCCGTCAGCTCCACAGTGGCACGGCGGGGATTGGCCAGGGCTGCGGCGATGGAGTGGGAGCCAATGATCAAGTCGTCCATTAGGCCCATTTCCCTAGGGCGGTGAGCTTTTCTCTCACTGTGGCCGTCAAACCTTCCCGCTTCACTTTGAGGGTCTCCCCCGTTTTACGGACTTTCACCTCGATCTCACCGGTAGCGGTAAAGTCTCGCTCGCCCAGGATGACCCGCACAGGCAATCCGATCAAATCAGCGTCCTTAAACATTCCCCCAGGGCCCATGCCGCGGTCATCGTAGAGGACCTCAAAGCCAGCCTTGAGCAGCTCTTCGTAGACTTCCTCGGCGATTTTCTTGGTCTCGTCGGCTTTGGCAATGACGCCAAAGTAGATGTCATAAGGGGCTATAGCCGCAGGCCACACTATGCCGTCCTTGTCATGGTTCTGCTCGATGGCAGCCGCCAGTGTACGGGTGATGCCAATGCCGTAACAGCCCATGATTGGCGTGATGGCCTTTCCTTGGTCGTTAAGCACGGTCATGCCCATGCCCTTGGTGTATTTGTCGCCCAACTGGAAGACGTGGCCGACCTCAATGCCCTTTTTGAGCACTACCGGGTTGCCATTCATGGTATCGCCTTCCTTGGCCATGCGGAGGTCGAGAGATTTATGGCGCAGCTTGGTGTCACGCGAAGGCACGAAGCCCTTCAGGTGGTAGCCCGCCTCGTTGGCGCCAACCACGTACGCGGCGTTCAGGTCCACGCAGGCGTCGTAGAGGATGGACATGCCCTCCCCTTCCACCGTAGGGCCCATGTAGCCCTTCACTAAGCCGAGCTTCTCGAGCTCGTTAGCCTGAGCGGGACGGACATGGTCCGCGCTCATGGCGTTCTTGAACTTCACCTCGTTGAGTTGGTCGTCGCCCAGGAGCATGACCATGTAGAAAAAAGTCTTCTCGCCGCGCACGACCTGCATCACTAACGCTTTGAGCGTGTGTGTTATGTCGAAGCCGTGAGCCTTGGCGACCTCATCGCAGGTTTTCTGGTCGGGGGTGGAGAACTTTTCGAGGGTAGTAGCGGGCGCTGGCTTGAGACCCGGGCGCTGGGTGAGGGCCTTCTCGATATTGGCGGCCCAGCCGGTGGCCGGCACGGTGACCAGGGTGTCCTCGCCGGCGTCGGCGACAAGCTGGAATTCATGGGTTTTTGCCCCTCCCGCAGCCATGGCTCCGCCGTCGGCTTCCACGATAATGAAGTCCAGGCCCATGCGGGTAAAGATGGCGGTGTATGCCCCGTACATCTTGTCGTAGAAGCGGTCCAGGCAAGCCTTGTCCGCGTGCAGACTGTAGGCGTCCTTCATAGTGAACTCGCGGCCGCGCAGCAAGCCGAAGCGCGGGCGGATCTCGTCACGGAACTTCGTGTTGATCTGGTAGAGGCACACCGGTAGTTGCTTGTAGGAGTTGATGGTCTTGCGGAAAACGTCGGTCACGGTCTCCTCGTTGGTGGGACTCACGCACAGCTCGCGCTCGGCGCGGTCCTTGATCTTGAGCATAAGAGGTCCCATCACGTCCCAACGCCCGGTCTCTTTCCATAGTTCCGCAGGAGTGATCACGCTCATTTGCACTTCGAAGCTGCCGATGCGGTCGAGTTCCTCACGCACAATCTTCTCAATTTTCTTGATCGAGCGGAACGCCAGCGGCAGATAGGTGTAGAGGCCACCTGCGGTTTTGTGGATAAGGCCTGAGCGGATCATCAGCTGGTGGGAGGGGATCTCCGCGTCGCTGGGGGTTTCCTTGTAAGTCTGCCAATAACCTTGGGAGAGGCGCATGGGGGATCCTTTATTCGAGCGGGGCAGGGGAGTAAAAGTCGGAAGTCTCCAAGTAGATGGAGAGGCGGCAGCCCGGAGTGATGTCGATTCCCACCTCAGCGGGAACGGCGAAAATTTCCATTTCTATCTCCAAGGCGGAGTCCAAGCACGGCTCCATGGTGGTTTCCACCAAAACGACCGGAATGCCGCCTAAGGGAATGACGTCATTCACCCTGACAGTGGTCCCTCTTTCTAGGGCATAGCCGCCTGGCCAAGCCAAGGCGCGGTCCAGCCGCCAGGTTTGGCCGGGTTCGAGGTCGGCGAAGAGGGGGCCGCCCCAAACGGGGGAAACGGATAACATTGCCGCCAAGGACAGTGCACGCATGAGGTCCCTCCATTGGAAAACCCTTAAGGTTTACCGCGGGAGGGGGGGATTTAAAAGTCTCAGTGGGCGACGGCGATGGTCTGGGGCAGCTTGTAAGCGTCCCGGAGCTCGGCCTTGAGGTTGGAAGCGGTGACGATTTCAAAGGCAGAAGGGGTGTCCAGCAGCTTACGGCATAGCAGGTTGTGCAGGTTATGACCGGATTTATAGGTGGTGATCTTGCCGGCGATCTCGTGCCCCAGCAAGCTCACGTCACCAAGAGTGTCGAGGATCTTGTGCCTGACAAACTCGTTGGCGAAGCGCACCCCCTCCGGATTAATAACCTTGTAGTCGTCCATCACCACAGCGTTATCCAGGGAGCCGCCTTTGATCAAGCCTTTGCGCTTGAGCATATCCACGTCCCTGGCGAAGCCGAAAGTGCGAGCGCGGGCGATTTCGGAGATGAAGTTCTCGCAGGAAAACTCGAACACCTCTTTCTGGGTCTTGATGACGGGATGGGCGAACACGATGGTGGAGTCGATCACCAGGCTATGGTTTGGATCGAACTGAGCCCATTTGCCGTCTTTCTCCACCCGGACGGTATCCAAGATCACGATGAACTTTTTGGATTTGTTCAGGTGGCGGACGCCGGTTTCCTTCAATAGAAACACGAAAGAGGCTCCAGAGCCGTCCATGATAGGGACTTCAGGACCGTCGATCTCGATCAGGGCGTTATTGATGCCCAAGCCGTAAAGCACGGCAAGGAGGTGTTCCACGGTATGAATGGCTTCGCGGCCTTGGCCAATAGTGGTGGCGTTCTCCGTGGCGCCAACGCTTCGAGCATCGGCGCGCATGGGTAGGGAACCGGGAATGTCAGTACGTTGGAACTGAATGCCGAAGTCGGCGTCCGCGGGACAAAGACGCATGGCGACCTTCTTCCCAGAATGGAGTCCGATCCCCGTCACCTTCACGTCTTTGGCCAGCGTACGTTGGTAAATCATCTAGTTAACTCAGGAACGTTGAGAGCCTCAGACCAGTATAAAGGAATGCTGTTTTATTGCACGCGAGAAAATTGTGCAGGTTGTATAGACGTTGACTATGCCCGTCAAGTGTTCCCGAGGTGGCGGAGGGCCCCTTCCGAGAGAACTCTCCCTCGGGGAGTTCTCAGGATAAGCCCTTGTTTTAAGAGAAAGGGTTCATAAACCTCTTCGATCGTCTGCTTGTCTTCCCCGAGAGTGGCACTGAGGGCCTCAATGCCTACAGGCCCCCCACTATAATATTCGCGCATCACCTGCATGATCTTGCGGTCCATGGAGTCGAGGCCGAGCTCATCGATATCCATTAGGCGCAGGGCCTTCTGGACCTCCGACAAATCGACTTTCTTCTTCCCCGCCACCAAGCCGTAGTCACGCACGCGACGGAGGATACGGTTGGCAATGCGGGGGGTCCCCCGGGCGCGGCGGGCGATCTCCTGCTTAGAGTCAGACGTAAGCTCCATGCCCAGCTTGGCGGCATTGGCTTCGAGAATCCGCGCCAGAGTTTCCGCCGGGTAATAGTCAAATGTGAGGTGGGCCATGAACCGGTCGCGCAGGGGGTTGGAGAGCAACCCGGAGCGTGTGGTGGCTCCCACCAACGTAAAAGGCACCAGATCGATCTGCATGGTGCGAGCGCTGGCGCCCTGGCCGATGAGGATGTCGAGCCGGAAGTCCTCCATGGCGGAGTAAAGAATCTCCTCGACGACCACGTGCATGCGGTGGATCTCGTCGATGAAGAGCACGTCGTGGGGCTTGAGGTTCGTGAGCACCGCCGCCAGGTCACCTTTCTTCTCGATGGCGGGACCCGACACGAGATGCATCTCCGAGCCCACGGCCTTGGCGATGAGCATCGCCAAAGAGGTCTTCCCGAGCCCGGGAGGGCCGGACAGGAGGACGTGGTCCATAGCGGCGGAGCGAAGCCTCGCGGATTCCACCATGACTTCGATGTTCGCGACCACCTTCTCCTGCCCCACATACTCGGAGAATGTGCGCGGGCGCAAAGCCGCTTCCTGCTCCCGCTCGTGGGTACTGGTTTGGCCGGTGACGATGCGGTCGGTGGACATGTTTTACCTCAGCTCGCGCAGGAGCCCCTTTAGGAGCTCTTCGGAGGACGCGTACTCCCGCTCGCCCATCAGGCGGTTCATGACGGGTATCACCTGGTGTTCCTTGTAGCCGAGTTCCTGGCAGGCCTGCAGGGTCTCCCCCATCAACCGGCTGGTTGTCCCCCCCGCGGCGGGAGTGGATGACTTCGGCGAGGCGGTGAAGCCACCGCCCAATTTGGAAATCTTGTCCTTGAGCGACAGGATGATCTGCTCGGCGCCTTTCTTGCCGATGCCAGGCGCTTCCTTCAGGGCACCAGCGTTTTCACCGGCGATGGCGCGCACCACGCCTTCGTGGCCTAGGTGGGCGACGAGGCCGAACGCCGTCTTGGGCCCCACTCCGTTGACTTCCACCAGCAACTCAAACAGGCGTTTCTCATCGAGTGAATTGAAGCCGTACAACGACTGTGAGTCCTCACGAATGACGTGGGTGGTGAACAAGGTTACCGGTCGGGAGGGGACATGCAGGGTGGGCACGTGGACTTCGTAACCCACACCCTGGGCCGTAAGCACGATGATGCGGTTGGATTCGGAGGAGACGACTTTGCCTTCGATGTATCCGATCATGGGGCAGCCTCTTTGATTCTGTGGGAGAGCGAAGCGGCCAATCCCTTGCCTTTCTTGGCTGCCGGGCGGCGCCGGGTAGTGCCGAGGGGACCTGTTTTGTGCAGGAGGTGGCAAATAGCCACCGCCACGGCGTCGGATTCGTCATGGGTGCGGAAGTCGATGGCCGCGCCCAGGTGGAGGCAAAGGAGTTTTTGTAAACCTTCCTTGTCCGTTCCGCCGTGGCCAGAAACAGCCGCTTTCACCGCTGTGGGCGCGTACTCAAAAACGGGAGCGCCGCCTTGGGTGAGAGCCGCCAGCATGGCTCCCCGGGCTTGGGCGAGCTTCATGAGGGAGGTGGGCGATTTAGCGAAAATCAGGGCCTCCAACGCCACCTCATCCGGAGCGTGCTCGCGCATCAGGAGGCAAGTCTGGTCGTAAATAGATTTTATTCTATCCAAGAAATGGTCTTGCCCGTTGAAGCGCAATACACCGGAAGTCACGTAGGTCATGCGTCGGCTATGGAGGGCCAGCACGGCGTAACCCGCGCACACGGAACCGGGGTCGATAGCCAGGACTTTCAAGCACGCATCCTTCGCGTCGTTTCAACGATTAAAACAAGGCAGGGGGACTTCGTCCACCTAGGAGGCGCTGCGACCCTTCAGGTAATTCCCGACGTAGAACGCGAAAGAACCGATGAGCAGCTGGGCTAATTCTATACGGCCGTAATCACCGTTGCGGATGCCGGAAAACAAGCATAATCCCACGGCAGCCATCCCGAAGAGCTGCATGCCGAAACCCACGTAAAACAAACCCTTCATGTGACCATGTTTAGCATGGCGCATGGGCGCGCGCCCAGAGCATTTCCAAATGGCCAACACCGTGGCGGCGGACTAGGATGGGAGCGACTTCCCAACCCCAGAGCCCCCTCATTATGGCCGTGCTGCTCAAAGCCCAGTCCTTGGTGGACCAACGCCTGCCGGAAATGCGCCGGGAATGCCAGGAACTCACCGCCCGGGGCGTGCACCCGAAACTGGTAGTCGTGTTGGTGGGAGAGAATCCCGCCTCCCTAAGCTACATCGCCAAGAAGCGCCAACTGTGCGAACAAGTCGGGGCACTGTTCGAGTTGCGTCAGTTTCCCGCCGATATCCCGGTCGGGACGTTCAAGTCCGCCATCGATGCCATCAATAGCGATCCTTTGATCCATGGCTGCATCATCCAACTGCCGGTCCAGGGTGAATGCGCCTCCCTCCCTCTCGAGAGCCTGGTGACGCCCGAGAAAGACGTGGACGGGTTCCATCCAGCCAACACCGCCGCGTTGTATCTGGGCAGGCTGGATCCTGGTGCCCTCCT
The DNA here is from genome assembly GCA_964399165.1 of uncultured Bacteriovoracaceae bacterium. Classification (GTDB taxonomy): domain Bacteria; phylum Bdellovibrionota; class Bacteriovoracia; order Bacteriovoracales; family Bacteriovoracaceae; genus UBA6144. The sequence goes on from CAYNPO010000024.1 coordinate 26,328, forward strand.
CCCCTGCACACCTAAAGGCGTGATGGCCCTATTGCGGCACTACGGCATAGCTCTCGCGGGCAAGCATGTGGTGGTGCTCGGGCGCAGCCAAATCGTGGGCAAGCCCCTATCCCTTCTCATGAACCTCGCGGACGCCACCGTCACAATGTGCCACTCTCGCACTCCGGATCTGTCGCTGCTGACCCGCCAGGCGGATATTGTAGTAAGCGCGGTGGGAAAAGCCGCCTTGCTGCGCGCAGAGCACTTCGATCCTACCCGCAAGACCGTGGTCGTGGATGTAGGTATGAACAAGAACTCCGCAGGAAAGCTGGTCGGTGACGTGGATTTTCAAACGGTCGAACCGCTCGTGGGCGCCATTACGCCAGTGCCCGGGGGTGTGGGGCCTACCACCGTACTATCCTTGATTGAAAACCTCCTCACCGCCGCCCGCAACCAAAAGGAGCGCGCATGAATCCCCGCCGCACATCCCTGCATGCCCGCCATGTGGCCCTGGGGGCTAAAATTGTGGATTTCGCGGGATGGGACATGCCCGTTCAGTACACCTCAGTCAAAGAAGAAGTTCTTGCAGTGCGAAGGCAAGCAGGCCTTTTCGATGTGTCCCACATGGGTGAATTTTTTGCGGAGGGGCCAGACGCCATTGACTACGTTGACGCCTTGGTTACCAACGACGTAGCCAACGCGCCCATCGGCAAAGCAGTTTATTCGCCTCTTTGCCGCGAAGACGGCACTGTCGTAGACGACCTGATCGTCTATAAGTTGGCCGCAGACCGGGCACTCATTTGCGTGAATGCCGGTAACATTGAGAAGGACTATAAATGGATGCAAGGTCATGTAGCCGGGTTCAACGTCCGCCTCACTAACCGCTCTGAAGAATTCTCCCTCTTGGCACTCCAGGGGCCGGACAGTCTGCGATACCTGAAGGCCATAGTTCGGGAGTTTCCTGAGGCCCCGTACTACTCCGTTTGGGAGGGCCAATGGCATGGCAAACCAGTCATCCTCGCGCGCACAGGGTACACCGGCGAGGACGGGTTTGAGATTTTCGCTGACCACGCAACCATCGGTGTTTGGTGGGAAGCCCTGCTTGCGGCGGGCGTGAAGCCGTGCGGGCTGGCGGCACGGGACGTCCTGAGGCTGGAGGTGTGCTACCCACTGTATGGCCATGAACTGACCGACGACACTACACCCTTCGACGCAGGCTTGGGTTGGACTGTGAAGAAGGCAAAGCCCCGCTTTATGGGCAAAGGTGCCCTCCAAGACGCAAAACCCCGCTTTAAACTGGTCAAGCTGCTGCTTGAGAAGGGAATTCCCCGCGAGGGGTACCGCGTCCTCGATGGCTCCGGGCAAGAACTGGGGCGCGTTACATCCGGAACCATGTCCGTGGTCCTTAACCAAGGAATCGCACTGGCCCGCATAGACGCTGCGGCATTTCTACCCGACCAACAATACTTCATCGAAGTCCGCCAAACCCGCTTCCCGGCAAAGGCGGTCACTAAACCTTTCGTGCAAGGAGGGCATGCCTGATGGCCACGCAAATCCCCAGGAATCTCAAGTACACCAAGGAACACGAATGGGCGCTGGTCGAAGGCGACACCATCACAGTGGGCATAACCGATTTCGCACAATCCGCTCTGGGCGACATCGTGTTCGTGGAGGTTCCGACCACCGGATCCAGCATCCAAACCGGCAGCACTTTCGGCGTGGTGGAGTCCATCAAGTCCGTGAGCGATCTCTACGCACCTGTGAGCGGCGAAGTCGTAGCCCGCAACGACGAAGTGGAGGGTTCGCCCGAAAAAATCAACGCTGATCCGTACGGATCCTGGCTAATCAAAGTCAAGATAAAAAATCCTGGAGAGCTTTCGGCACTACTCACCGCTGAGGCCTATGAAGAATTCTGCCGAACTTCCGCCTGAGTCTTCTCAGTGCGCTCCGGCGCACTGAGTTTTTATTTACAAGCATTCCCATTGAAAGCACATTTCACTTCAATCAAAATTTTTTCTCTATCCAGCCTGCACGCTTTACGAACCCAGGTCGGATGAAGATACTGCACCTCTGTTTTTGCTGACACTGCCAGTTTGAGGAACGCTCCCCCTTATGGAATCTATCCAGCTGCTCAACACCGCGATCATCAAGAGCAAAGAGAAGAAGATCAACCATTCGTACGAAGAACGCCTTGTAAAACTCTGTAACTCTCCCGTGGTGGACCATCTCAACAAAACCATCGCTCAGCTCGCCGAGTCCCAAAAGATTTCCCGGGACCAAGCCGCCCTTCAGATTATAGAAGCTATTCGTGAACTCGACTCTATCTGGTCTGATTACGTGATCATGGAAGGGATAGACAGGCTGAAAGGCATGCTGCGCTCCAGCTCAGAGCAATGAGCCGCTAGGAGTTGACTACAACAAAGCCCCACTCAATGGTGGCTTTGCCATCCACGACCAGTCCCCGCGGTGGATTCGGGAATGGCCCGGCTTTGTTGAAAGACTCCACAGCAGCTTCATCTAGTTCGCGTACGCCGCTGGCATTCTTCACCTGTACCCTCAGAATTGTACCGTCCCCATCCATAGTGATGACTAATCCAGTGGTGTAATTTTCACTGGCAGGCAGGCGTCTCCCGGCTTTCCACAGGGCTTCGGTCTTTTCCCGTATGGAACGTCCCCAAAACTGCTCGAGTTTCTGGCGGATCCTGTGGAAGAATCCGTAGTACTTATACTCGACGGTGTTGAGTTGGGTGAAGTCACCCAATTTTACGTGTTCCACATAGTCGTTGGTGCTTGAGAGTCCTCTCGAATTCACGTCTCCGTCGGTGATTCCCTGCTCACCGAACTTGGCTTGTGTGCGCTCAATCGCCGGCATCGATGCCGCCAAGCCTAAGTCACTCATCTTCATGTCCTTCAACTGTTTACGATGGCTTCGTTGGACCTTTTCGGCATGCACCTTCCTGCCGTCTGTATTCTTGAATGAATTTCCCCGGCCGGCTTTATTGAAGACATCAACTCTGCGGGCGACCGTCTGACGATCATGCCTCTGGTCCCTTTCCCCCAAGAAAGCCTGGTCCTTAGGCTTCTCCGCATGCCCCGTGTTGTCATTTTGGACGATTTGCTGGCGTTCCTTCACGCGTTCCAGGTGCTTTTTCCATTGCTCGCCCGTCAAGGGTCTGACCGTCACTGCCCGAGGTGCGTGAGTCGGGCCCCGCATGGCCATAGTGAAAGCCTCCCCACGCAACTTGGCCAAGAAAACAGCGACGTGCGCTGCCAGCACAAAGGTAAGGAGAGCCAAGAAGTGCCTATTGAAAGCCTGAAGCATTATGGACCCCCTCCTCAGGGAATCTTCTCCTGCTTCATCGGATGGCGAGTGAGCGGATTTTAACTACTGGTTCATGTAGTAGTCGCCATCCTCCAATACGGCAGGCTTTTCCTCCCCAGGGGTATTTGAAGGGCCGGCCCATGGTGAGCCAGGTGAGGATTCCGGGTTCATCCCTACAGCAAAGGTTTCGAGGAATGAGTCAGCCTCACCGGAACGGGCCGGACGTCCGGTGGTCCGATTGACCGCGATGCTCAGAATCCCTTCAGGAACATCGAACTCGGGGGCACCGTACTTGGCTAACGCCGCCTGCATAAAGTCTATCCAAATGGGAAGAGCGGTTTTCCCCCCCGACTCCCCATAGCCCAGAGGTCTATTGTCGTCGAGGCCTACCCAGGTACCAGCCACAATGTTTTGTGAATAACCTACGAACAAGGCATCGACAAAATTGTTCGTAGTGCCGGTTTTGCCCGCTATGTTCGGCGATAGGCTTTTAGCTGCCGCCGCCGTCCCGTTCTGAACTACCCCACGGAGCATTTGGGTCATCACGTGGGCTAGCCGCGGATCATAGACTTGGGAGCCAGCAAGCCCCTGACGCCATGGGTTTTCCTCAAGATCGATCGCCTCAACCTTATCCGTCGGGGACGAAGGCGGGGCGGCTTCTGAAGGGGAGGGGTAGGAGCCGCCTTTGCGATCCTTAAGGGACAGGACGGAGCGCAGAGAGACTCGTTTACCGCTGTTGGCAAACACGGCGTACCCCTTAACAAGTTCAGCAAGGCTAAGTCCGAATGACCCCAGACCTATGCTCATGTCCTGTGGGAGCTCAGCCTTAAGGCCTATGCGGCGTGAGAATGTCGCTACTTTATCCACGCCCACATCCTGAAGAATGCGGATTGTGGGAATGTTGCGGCTGATCTCAAGGGCCTTCCGGAAGGTCATTGTGCCCATAAATTCGCCGTCGTAATTGCGAGGTTTCCAGCTAAGAGCATCCGTAACGCCGCCCAGGGCCTGGGGGGTGTCAAGGACTTGGGTCGAGGGCGTATAGCCTTCCTCGAGTGCTGCCGCGTAGATAAAAGGTTTGAAGGACGAGCCAGGTTGACGCGCAGCCTGGAGGGCGCGGTTAAATTGACTCTTACCGAAGTCAACTCCTCCCACAAGAGCCAGGACTTCTCCGCTGTGGGGCTGAATCGCTACGAGCGCGCCTTCCGCTTCTGGCCGTTGATCAAGCTCGCCAACCAGGAATTTTTGGGACTGGATTACCTTCACCAGGGTGGGATCCGAAAACTTCTTGCGCTGATCAGGGTGTATATGCGGCCAAATCGATTGATTGGCTTCCTTAATTCGTACGAGAATCTGATCACCCGGCGCCAGGATCGAAGAGGGTTTCGTAACGGGCGGGAACCAGCGAGGTTCCTCGTCCAATTTCCTCTCGTGCGCCCACGCGAAACCCTCGGCCGGAATCACCACGCGGGCTCCGCCTATCGAAGCATAAATCACGCGCTGGGCATCATCTGCCCTCACTACAGCAGCGGGATATGTCTTGCCGGGTTTAAGTATCCTTACGAGTGGATCATCAATGAAGTTTCCGATTACGACGCTGGCCCTGAAGCGCGGGTTGAGGCGTTCCTCTTCTTCCTTTAACTGCGCCAAGTGCTTAGCCCAACCGTCTTCTTCAGCTTGGAATTCGAAGCGGTTGGTGCCCTCCACGGTGAAGTGAAAGTAGGTGGAAGCTTCGCGATAAAGCGCCTGGCGCTGTCTCTTGAGCTCGAGTTCGACCGAAGCAGCATCCGTCAAACGTCCCGTCGGGCCTTGGTATCCTTGCCGCTTATCTAGGTCCTTCACATGTCTCATGACAGCTTCTTCTGCGGTTTTCTGTAATTGCCAGTCCAGTGTTGTCACCACCTGGTATCCCTGAGTCAGGAATTCTTCTGAACCCACTTGGTCCATGACCTGTTGCCTCACCCAATCCGTGAAGTGTCCGCCCTTCATCGCAGCTGTTTCCCGCAGGCGCATCTTGATCTCTTCATTCCTGGCAGTGTCGTATTGCTCGTCTGTGATTTTCCCCGTCTCATGCATTCTTTTGAGAACATAGAGCTGCCGCCGTTTGGCATACAAGGGATTTACATAGGGTGAGTAGCGCCCAGGGGCCACCAATAAGCCCGCAACTAAAGCGCTCTCTGCGACAGACACTTCGCCCAGGTCCTTGTCGAAGTATCCGCGGAAGGCTGCCTTGACCCCATAGTAACCACCGCCAAGATAAACTTGGTTGAGGTAGAGGAAGAGAATGTCTTGCTTGGAGAACTTCCGCTCGATTTCTTGGGCCAGCAGGAAATCCTTTACCTTACGTGAAATGGTCCTCTCCTTCGTGAGAAGAAGTGATTTCGCTACTTGCTGGGTGATGGTTGACCCACCCTGGACCAGACGACCGGCCATCAAGTTCTTCGCGAACGCACGAAGAATGCCCATATAGTCGACGCCTTTATGGTTCCAGAAGTTGTCGTCCTCAGCGGCCAGGAAGGCTTCGACCACCAATGGCGGTATCCTCTTGAATGGGACTACGTCCCTAGTCTCCTTGCCGATATCCAGGAGGACCGTTGAGCCGTCGCGGGCCAGGATCCGAGAGTTCATGGGGGGTCGATAGTCGGAAAGAGAATTGATTTCCGGTAGATCAGAGCGAACCCAAGCCACGACTCCAACTATGCCAGCGAGGGCCAATCCGGCCAATGTAGCCAGGACCAATGTCAACTTGAGCAACCTCTTCAAGGCCACCTCTCGAATGGGGAATCAAGGACCATGCAAACCATTATAAGATGTGGAAAGAAACGGAGCGAGGTCTATTCCAGGTCTTCTTCTTTGAGTTCTTCCGTGAGGATTTTAACTTTTTTCTCGGCGGCTTCGAGGGATCGACGACAGAGCTGGTACAGTTTCACTCCTTGCTCGAATCGCCTCATCCCCTCATCCAGACCCATTTGTCCCTTCTCCAGCTCTCCCACAATCCGTTCAAGCTCCGCCAAAGCAGTCTCCAACTCCTGTGTACTTTCGGCGGGTTTCTCTTGGGCCATATTATGTGCCTTGCGTCGGGGTTTTGACGGACTTGATCACTCGAATTTGCCACGACCAAGGCCAGATTCACAAGAATCAATTAGTTGGAAGCTATCTTGGGGGCGGAAAAAACGTCCCCCGGGTGTCGGTGATCCCACTTCAACGTACAATTTTTCCCATGGGACCAAGATGGTCTCATCCCGGTCATGGAGGACCATGAAGAACATTTGGGTTCCGCTTTCCGGACAAATCGCCCAGCAGCGTAAGGTAGAAACAATCGCCAACAATGTGGCGAACGCTAATACGGCCGGATTCAAACGAGACCAGCTTGTTTTCAAGGAACACCTCACAGCCCTCACCAAGGGTGTTGAGGACATCCACATCCCGCGCGGGGAATTCTCGCCTCATGATTTCTACCACACTCAAGGCGGAGAAAACGCCAGTGTCGCCGTTGCTGGCAGCTACACCATCCACGAGCAAGGCACCATTTCCCCAACCGGAAACCCGTTAGACCTCGCCCTACAAGGGCCCGGTTTCATCGAAGTCCTAACTCCACAGGGCGTACGCTACACTCGACGCGGAAATCTTTCTCTGTCGTCCGACGGGGAGCTTGTCACCGATCAAGGCTACAAAGTCCTTACCGCAGTGGAGCGCGCCCCGGAAGACCTGAGGGGGCCAGCGTCAGCGGGCATCCCCGCACCCGAGAACCGCGTACTGCGTCTACCCCACAACCAACCAGTCACTTTTTCGAAAGATGGCGAGGTCCTTACCCGCCAAGGCAGTCTTGGCAAGCTCTCGGTAGTAGAGTTCTTAGACGTACAAGCGCTGAGCAAGGAGGGCAGCACCCTCTTCATTAACCCGGACGAAGCTAATGCTCGCCGGATCGGGCTCACGACTTCTGTCCAGCAAGGGTCGCTGGAAGGCTCCAACGTGAACGCGGTCAGCGAAATGTCCGAGTTGATCAAGGCCCACCGCCATTTCGAATCGATCCAGAAAGCGATTAACGCTTATGACAGCATGTCGAACAAAGCCGTCAACGACATTGCTAAATTCTGAGGGGGATAGAACATGATCCGAGCCTTGCACACTGCCGCCACAGGCATGGCCTCTCAGGAAGCCAACGTAAGCACCATCTCCAACAACATCGCCAACGTGAACACCACTGGCTTCAAGAAGGCCCGAACTGAATTCGATGACCTTCTTTACGAGACTGTGCAGGAAGCCGGGGCTCGTTCGGACGCCGATACACAATACAATGTCGGCATTCAGGTTGGATCTGGCTCTAAGGTGTCCGCCACCCGAAAGATTCATACCCAAGGTTCACCTCAGATGACCAACAATCCCTATGATCTCATGGTCAATGGAGAAGGCTTCTTCGGCATAGTAGGCCCGAATGGTGACATGAAATTCACCCGCGACGGGAGCTTCAACGTGGATGCCCAAGGGAATCTTGTGACACGCGCCGGGCACAAAGTGTTCCCCGGCATCGTAGTGCCTCCAAATGCGATGAGTATTAACATTGCTGAAAATGGAAGCGTCGAGGCTTTCCTCCGCAACTCACCTGAGCCACTGCAGCTTGGACAAATTCCCGTCTTCACGTTCGTCAACCCTACTGGCATGCGTTCGGAAGGCGGTAACTTGCTGTCGGCCACCCAATCCAGTGGTCAGCCCATCCAAGGCGTGCCGGGTACGGACAATACTGGTGTCATAATGCAAGGGGCACTCGAAACAGCCAATGTAAGCGTCATGAACGAGATGACGGATTTGATCAAGGCCCAGCGTGCCTACGAGATGAACTCCAAGGTAATGGGCGTAGCGGATCAGATGCTCCAGACGGTTAACAACATCCGTTGAGGTCCCATGAGATTCTTAGTCATCCTCGCAATCGTCCTCACCGTCGCTAACGCATCCGCTTGTGAGACGGAAGTCCCCGCCCACGTGCTGGTTAGTTCCACCACTGCCAAAGAATGGCCATTTCCCCATTCTGGCTGCTCAGAGGCCCAGCTCTCGTCACTCTCCTCACTCTTTGCCGGACTGCGCGGCTCCACTCCTGTAACCCGCCTGCGCGAGGTGGTAGGGGAAGGCGTCAATCTGCGCGCGGCTGCTGAGACAGTGAACTCCGTTCATGCAGGTCAAGAAATTTATGCGCGCTTCCCAGCCGCACGTGGTGCGAACGTCCGTATCGACAATCCAACGGGGCCGTGGCTTGAATCTATTCCACCTGGAACCGAAACGACCTTTACATGCCATCCCTGCCGCTTCGAAACGCGTGAAACTATCAGTGTAGGTTTACGATCCTTCGGTCAGACTACCTCCAGAACCCTTGAGGCCAGTATCGAGAGAACGGTAAGGGCCTATCGTACGAATGCTCCGCTTCCCGCCTTCAGCCAAGTCCATGCGGAGAATCTCATAGCCGCAGAGGCCCCACCATCGGCCTTCGCAGGCTACTTCACGGACACCTCTAAGCTTCGATTCTACAAAACCAACAAGACCCTGCGCGCTGGCGAGTTTTTGCGCGAGTCAGACCTCATCCCCCTCCCCCTCGTGCGAGCAGGAGATCGGGTAGACCTGCTCTTTGAGAACGGAGCCGTGCGAATTAAGGCCCAGGCTCTTTCACGCCAAAACGGTGGTTTGGGTGACCGAGTTGAAGTTTGGAACCAAGCCAATGGTAAAAAGTATAACGGGACTGTCACTGATCAGAACAAGGTTGTCGTCGAACTATGAAAATACACGCCCTCATACTGTGCGCCCTCCTGGGCCTGAGTGGTTGCGCCAACTACGTGCGCGGTTTGCACCGTCAGATTGACCGCGATGAGAAAGTCGCCCGCGATGGTGGTCTCTCCGACCCCTATGCTGCTTATCGTGAGCAAGGATTCAAGCGCCACCGGGCAGACAGGCGCCCGGTGAAAAACCCACACTCCATCAGCGCCCTAAACCCAACGAACGATCTCCCCCCCCCCGTAAAACGTGACTACCGTACTGTTGGCCAGCGCTCTTCTGCGCAGGACTTTGTGGACTCGGGCCAAAGCGGCAGTCTATGGGTCACCCCGCATGGGGGCTCGCTGTTTACAACGGAAATCACGAAGCGCGTGGGTGACATCATCATCGTCAATGTATTGGATAACCTCCGCAACCAGATTTCTGGCGAACTCAAGCGCGCTTTCCCAGCACGACCCACCAAAAAGAAGGAAGGTCCGGCGCCAGCCGCCGGCTCCGCCCCCGAGCCTCCTGCAGGTGGTGGAGACAAGGCGGACGAGCTCGACACCAAGGTGTACGACAAAATATCCGGCGTCGTCGCTGAGGAGATCAACAAGGACTACTTCCTCTTACGTGGTAAGAAGGAAGTAATCTTTCGAAAGGAAAAAAGATTCATCGAAGTCCAGGCGCTTGTTGCGCGCAAGGACATAGAGGACAATGACTCAATCAACTCGGACAAGCTCGTTGAGTCCCGGGTTCTCATTTTGAGGTGACCATGCGGTTCCTGATTCTAGCCACCATTCTTCCTCTTACCTCCTACGCCAGCGCCAGTCGGATCAAGGACTTGATCACCGTAAAAGGTGTTCGTGACAACCCGCTGATCGGGTATGGCCTCGTCATCGGCTTAAACGGCAGCGGCGACGGAGGAGGAGAGATCACCAACACTTCCTTGAAGAAAATGTTTCAAACCCTGGGACTGAATACACAGAAGGAAATCACCTCCAAGAACGTGGCGGCCGTCATCGTCACGGCCCAACTTCCCGCTTTCGGTCGTGTCGGCCAGCACATGGACGTCACCGTGTCCTCTATTGGTGATGCCTCATCGCTCGCAGGCGGAACCTTGCTGGTGACGCCGCTCAAGGGCGGGGACGGCAACATCTATGCGGTGGCGTCTGGCCCCCTCTCAATAGGAGGGTTGAAGAAAGGCGCCAAAATGGCTACCACAGGTCGCATACCGGGTGGGGCCGTAGTGGAGCGAGAATTGGAACTCTCTTTCAATGACAAGCGCTCTTTACGGATGGCGCTCCACAAGCCTGACTTCACCACCGCTGCACGGGTGGAGAAAATTCTGAATCAAGAGCTCGGCGGCAAATACGCCACAGCAGCAGACGCCTCAACCATTGATTTGATCATCCCAACCCAATACGAGAAGAAGGTAGTGGAGCTGCTGGCACTCGTGGAGAACTTCAAGGTGGTTGCTGACTCCCCCGCCAAGATCGTGATCAACGAGCGTACCGGGACCCTCGTTGCGGGCGGGGACATTACCCTCAAAAAGGTGGCCCTGAGTCATGGGGACCTCGTGCTGGAGGTTAAAGGCGGAGACAATCCGTCAGGCAAGGGTCAGGCTGTCCATTTAGTCGAAAAATCAGCAACTTTGAACGACCTCGTGAAAGCCCTGAATGCCATCGGGACATCGCCTGAAGACCTCATTTCCATTTTCCAGGCCCTCAAGGAGAACGGCGCCCTGGTAGCGGATATCGAACTGATCTAGGGTCATTTTTACTCGGTTGCCCCAGGGCTGGCGCGCAATGATGCCCCTATGCTAAGATTTAAACGGGCCCTCATGAAGAGGGCTTTGGCCGCGGAACCAGGAAGGCTCAATGACGGTCCCCCCCGCTTCACATTCCCGAGGACAACCCATAGTCTCCCGCGAGGAGCAGAAGAAACCCTACGTGGAGTTGGCTGAAGGGATGGAAACGCAATTCGCTTCACACATGATCGAGCAAATGCGCCGAACCATTCCCCGCGATGAAGAGCCTAGCTCCGCTCAGCGCTATTACGAATCACTCATGGACCAGGAGCACGCGCAGGCGTTAGCCAAATCCGATACCGGACTCGGGCTTAAGCGCGTCGTGCTGGAACAGATACTGCCGGCGCACCTCAAAGACGCGCACGCCTCATACCAACGGAACGCCGCCGCCCCCATCAAGGGGAACGTCAAAGGAGTTGACGAATGAGCACTATCGACACCCGCTCGCCCTTTTTCCCCAAAGGCCGCAACTCCGGTCAGGTCGAGCAAGGCAAAACCGCCGGGACTGGCCAAGTAGGCGGCTTCCCCTCGCCTGCAGCGCCGGGCGCACCCGGGCCTGGCCAAGTCAACCCGGACGCCCGGGTGAACATTCCGGATGGCGTGAGAGACTTCGCCCGAATCAAAAAAGCCGCCGCCACAGCCCCCGAGGTGGACAACACTGACAAGATCGCCCGCCTCAAAGCGCAAATCCAGGCTGGGACCTATGAGGTCGACTACGACGGTCTCGCTGATAAGATGTTGCAATCTGAATACTGATCGATAATGAAGCAAGAGGAAGTGGGTCCATGAGGGACGAAGCTCTCCGCCTATATCACCTACAAGCCGTGGAAGTTTGGGAAAACTTCTGCCGCCTGCACCGGGACCTCTACGAGCGTACCTGCGACGAGTACCACGCCCTCTTAAGTGGCGAGGTCGAGGCCGTAGAGGAGCTGGTATCACGGAAGGAGCTGGTCATTGCCGACATCTCGGAGTGGGAGCGCCGTCGAGCCGCCCTCATAGCCGAGATGAACCGCGCCTCAGTAACTGTGGCTCCAATCACCAACATTAAGGGCCTCCTCACCGCACTGGCCCCCGCTGAGGCCGCACTCCCGGCACCAGCACTCAACAACCTGAACGGTTTGCTGATCGACATCATCTCTCGCACCCAGGAGCAAAATCGCAAAAACCAGCAATTCCTTAACCGCGCGCTGCTTTCGCTCAAGGAGATCCGCGAGGGTTTCTCAGGAAAGAAGCAGTACACCAGCTACGGTGCCGACGGGATGACCCGCGCGCTGGGGCGCTGAGGAGGCGATCGTGTCTTCGGTCGACTTGCTCAACATCGGTAAATCGGGGCTGTTTGCGGCGAAAAAGTCGATGTCGACCACGTCACACAACATTTCAAACGCCAACACCGAAGGCTTCTCTCGCCAGGAAGTTCGCACCAAGACCGGCATCACCGTACAGGAAGGCTCTCACGCCTTGGGTACCGGCGTAGACATCCAGAGCATCAAACGAGGCCATGACGAGCTAGTTGAGAAGAAGCTGAACAGCAGCATAACTGGCCACAAATTCAACGAAGAGCGCACGACCCAACTTGGATTCATTGAAGAGATATTCAACGAGGTCAATTCCGAGGGGATGAACAAGATCCTCAACCGCTTCTTCAACGCTTTCCGCGAGCTCTCCAATCGCCCCGAAGATGAGACCGTGCGCGGCTTGGTGCGAGAGAACGCCAAGATAGTCGTGGAGGACTTCCACCGCGTGCAAGGGCAAGTGGATCACGTTCGTGCCGGCATCAATAAGAAAATCACGTTGGCTGTCGACGACATCAACGCTCAGGCTCGCCATATTGCCAAGCTCAACCGCGAAATCGCATCAATTGAGGTGACCGGGGCTGACGCTAATGACCTCATGGACCGCAGGGATCTTGCCCTCCGCCAACTATCAGAGTATTTCCCCGTTACGGCCTATTACGACGAGACCAACCGTTTCGTGGTAAACGCCGAAGGACTGGGTACTCTCGTGGCGGGGGATGTCCAACAGGAGCTCCAGGTGGGTAACCGTCTCACCGAGAACGCCTCGCCCGACCAGAAACCCATGCTTGAGGTGTACTTTAAAAACCGGCCATCCGAGCCAGTGTCCAGCCGCTTTCGCAGCGGCCAGTTGGGGGCCCTCCTTAAGTCACGCAACGAGGACCTCCAGGCCGTCGAAGATCAGCTCGACGACCTGGCGCATGGCCTGGTCAATGCCACCAACGCCATCCACCGGAAAGGTTGGGCCAACAGACCAGTCCCGGTAGACCCAGCATCCGGCCTCCCCATGCCCGGCCTTGCTGGCGGCCCCACTACGGGGATCGATTTCTTCAAGGTGCCCCTGGATAAAAAGCGTGCTGCCGAATATATCGCGCTTTCCAGCGACATACTCTCCGACGTTAACAACATCGCCACTGGCCTGGAGCCCAATAAACCGGGCGATAACCGCATTGCCCTGGCCATCTCGCGCCTCCAGCACGAGAAGGTTCTGGGAGGGGGCACCGCCACCTTCGAGGAAACCTACCTCAAGACTGTTGGGAATGTGGGCATGCAGGCCGCTAAGTCATCCATCGACATGGAGCAGTCGGGAGGCATCCTCGCCCAAGCGCGATCCATGCGAGAGCGTATATCAGGCGTATCCCTCGACGAAGAAACAGCCAACATGGTGAAGTACCAAAACGCCTATGAGGCATCAGCCAAGGTCATCAAGGCGGCGGATGAGATGTTCAAGGCCGTCCTTGGGATCATGGGGTGAGGTAGGGGATGACGAGAGTATCTGAGAATAGCTCGATCCACGCCATAAACCATGCCGTTGGCAAAACTAAGGGCCGCGTGGAGGATCTGCAGCTCAAAGGCGCCACGCTCAAGCGCATCAAGAAGCCATCCGACGACCCCATTGGGAACGTGGATTTGTTGGCGATCCGGTCGCAGAACATAGACGCCCAACAGTACATGCGAAACGTGAGCTTCGCGCAAACGACCCTCGGCTTCACCGAAACCGTCATTGAAGAGCTCACCGACATCCTGACAAAAGCCAAGGAACTCGCCATCGGACAGGCTTCAGACATTTACAATCCCGAGGTCCGCCAGGGCGTCGCCAAAGAGATCCACCAGCTGCGGCTTCAGGCCTTGAGTCTGGCCAATAAGCGGATGGGGAATCGCTATCTCTTTGCCGGCCAGAAGCTTCTGACAAAGCCCTTCGACAGCGAAGGGAAATACCACGGTGACAATAATAAAATCTTCATTGAAGTGAACAAAGACGTCTTCATACCCGTCAACATCACGGGAGATGAATTGTTTTACGATAACGGCCCCAGGCCCGTCAGCAAGCTCCGCCTTCCTGACACCGCCGCAGACCCCGGTTTAGAGCAGGACGCGGCTTCGACTTACCGTGGTCCTGCTTCTGACGGCGGCCATCAGGTGCGTTCAAGCATCTTCGAGGAACTGGCTTCCCTTGAGAACGCACTCCTGAGCAATAACCCAGACATTGTACAAAATCTGCTCGAGCAGCTGGACCGTTCAATTGACCGCGTGATTGCCCAACGCACTCATGTGGGGGCCCTTTCGAACAACATCAGCAATGCGGAGAGCAACATCGAAAAGATGAAGCTCCTCAACGAGGAGTATAAGACCAAGGTCGAGGATGCCGATGTGGCAGAACTCTTCTCAAATCTTCAACGCGAACAATCCATTCTGAAAGCCTCTTATCAGGCGAGCGCCACGTTGATGAATCAGTCCCTGATGGACTTCCTGCGTTAACACCTGGCTTAAGCATTTCTAAATGCATTTTGGTGTCTTAGTTTAATCTTGCATTCCCTAACAAATGGTCATATATCCCCCATCGGCACTCAGTTGATGAGAGCCGCTGTCATCTCGTTGACGCTATCAAGGATTGACCATGCTCGTTCTGACACGGAAGCTAGGAGAAAGCATCGCTATCGACGACAACATCAAAATTGTTGTGGTGCAGATAAAGGGTAAACAAGTACGTTTAGGGATTAAGGCGCCGAAAGAAACCAAAATCCACCGCGAAGAGGTCTACCAGGCCATTCAAGACCAAAACGTAGCTGCAGTTCAGGTTAATATGTCGGACATTTCTAGACTGGGCGAAGAGCTCAAGAAGAAATAATTTTTCCTCCTTGATCAAAGTTCCTTTTGACTGATACCATCGGAATGGTAAGGTAAAAATACCTTACTGATTTCATTCGGAGGATGGCTTGAAAGTCAAAACCACAAGATTTGGGGAACTTGAAGTTAACCCGATCGATGTCATCACCTTCAATGATGGCTTGCTTGGTTTCGAGATTCTCAAGACTTACTTCATTGTAGATCCAGGTGATAGCACGCTGATTCTGTGGTTGCAGTCCATTGAAGACGAGAAAGTCGCCTTCCCCATCATCGAGCCAAAAATCTTTAAGCCCGACTATATCGCTAAACTCTTGCCTGCTGATCTCAATGGCTTGGAGCTCGACTCACTGCAGAGCGCCAAGCTCTACAGCATCCTGACGATCCCGGCGAACGTTACTGAGATGACCGCCAACCTGAAGGCCCCCATTGTTATTAATAGCGCCAAGAAAGTGGGCAAACAGATCGTCCTAGCCGACAGTAAGCTCACAGTGAAGCACGAAATGTACAAAGAGCTGAAAACCTATATTGTTAATTTCTCTTCGGACGACTCGCGTCGGACGACCATCCAGCAAAGCATTATGCTTGAGGCAGGAGACTTCCGGACGGGGAAAGAAAACATCAATCGCCTCTCCAGCGAAGCCTGAGCCCTCGAACATCATTTCAAAAAGAGCCCGCTAAAGCGGGCTTTTTTTATACCGAGAGATTTGTCTCGGTCGCACCCCGCGACAGGTTCAGGTACATTGACGCTTCCGCATGGGAGGCATCTCGCGCGATCACGGCTTGCCACTCAGCCTGGGCCTCAACGACGTTACCATTGCCGTAATAGAGCAGCCCTAGGGCCATACGAACGGGCAAATAGCCGGGATGCTCGGTCTTTAAGCGCTTGAGTTCCTCAAATGCTTTGGAGGTAAAACCCTTTTTAGAGTAGAGCTTTGCTATTTTGATGCGGATCTCCAAGGCGTCGGGATCGAGACCAGCAGCCTTATTGTACTCAAAAAGCGCCTCGTCCCAGCGCTGATAGGAAGCGTACATTTCAGCCAATTCGAAGTGCTTGAGAGAGAACTTGCGATTTAAGTGTGGTTCAGCAAGCCCCTGCTGGGGACTCATTTTCACATGCTGGTTGGCTTTCTCGAAAACCGCTTTGGCTTCCTCGTATTTTCCAATGTCGTTAAGTATGACGGAAAGCGAAATTGAGGCATCTGTGTGATGGGGATCAAGCTCCAGAACACGGTTGAAAGCGCGGACCGCTTTTCCCAATTCTCCGCGCATGTGAAAGATGTTAGCGAGGTAGAAAAAGGCTTCGGTCGAGTTCGGATTGGTATCGATAATCTCGTTGAGAAAGAGGGCCGCCGTCTTAAGGTCATTCTTTTGGAAGGCTTCTTTTGCCTTCCGCATGAGATCACTGAGCTTAAGGTTCTCCAAAGCCCCTCCTAACGGATTTCGCGTTTCGAGCATTGTTTCTTCAGCGATCGTAACTCTGCTTCTCCCTCCTTGTCGACCAAGGGACGGAACTTTTCAGCGTATTCAAGGCACTCGGCCCACTTTTTGGTACGAGCGCTGCTGGCAACGAAGCGAACCATCGCATGCTTGGGAACCGGAGCTCCTTCTGAATGGCGGGATATAATGTCACGGTACCACCAGCGGGCCGCCTCCCACGATTCGGTCTTAAAGTAAAAGTCCGCGATGTAACGGTCCTTCGCCGCCAACATTCCGTTGATGGCGGTGATCCTCTTCTTGGCTTTGCGGACATTGGGATCGGAAGGATACTTTTCCAGGAGCTCCGAATAATATTTCAGCGCTTCTTCTCCGGACTCTAGATCACGGTCGATGGTGTCCGGCAGCTGCTTGAAGTAGGACTCACCCGTCATAAAGACCACCCAAGGTATCTTTTCATGTTTCGGGTGGAAGTCCCTAAAGAGGAGGAACGACGCCGCTGCTTCGACATAGCTCTCCTGCTTGAACTGAATTTCCGCAGTGAGCAGTTCAGCCGGAGTGGCATAGAAACTGTATGGGTGCTGGGTCTTGATCTCATTCAGCTTTTCTGTAGCCAGGATGTACCTCTCCGCCTCCACAAGCTCTTGTGCCTCTTTGTAGAGCACCTCTGCCGGGGTTTTGCCCGAAGGCCGGTCGCTGGCGCACGACGCGGCAAGGAGAGACAGGGAGAAAAACAAAATCTTCATGCGTGCTCCGGGTATACAGAACGGTGGATCTGCTGCAGTAGCAGCTTTAGGAATACAGCGGCTGGAATGCTCAAAAGCATGCCTGCCACCCCGGCAGCCTGCGATCCCACGATAACAGAGCCGACCACTACTAAGGGATGGAGATTGACGATTTTGGATACAAGCAAGGGGAAAACGAGGGTCATGTCGACCAGGTTAGCGAGGAGGAAAACTATATTCATTCCGAGCATGTTGGCTTCTCCCGTGGAGTCCAGGGCTCCAACAGCCAAAGCCGGCAGCCAACCAAGCAACGGGCCCACGTAGGGAAGTATATTTGTGACTCCAGCCACCACGGCCAAGAGGACAGCGTAAGGATAACCCACTATCCACAATCCCATTCCTACCAGCCCCCCAAGGATGGTGGCTTCTATCGCTTTGGCGACGATGTAGTCTCCGAAGCGGCCATTAAATTGGTGCAGCAGCATATAGGTGCGTTCAAACCATGGATTTGGAACGAGATTCAAGAAAGCAGTTTTTACTCGGCTACCGGCACTGAGCATGAACCAAAGGAATACGGGCGTAAGGACCATCCACTCCAGTAGCGACCCCATCAGGGCTGGAACGGCAACAACTAGATCGTTGCCCGAAGTTTGTAGCTGCCTCGACAGAAGGTCGGCGGGATCAAAATCCAGCCGTATACGAAAGCTTTGGTAAAGGAAGTCTCTTAATTCCATGAATCTGTTCCGCAACAAGTACTCCAAACGAGGAAGGCTCCGCCCCAGCTCCGAGAAATCCTTCGGTAGAGAAGCCGTCACGAGCAAGAATGGATATAAAAGAGCCGCCGCGACCACCGCTACCAGCAGGAGATAGAGGAACCGACGGGAGGGAGAGGCTCCCAAGTACCACGCCTGGATGGGGCGGATGGCAAGCGACATGACGTATGCCGAGGCAATGGGGAACGAGAGCCGGGGAAACGCTATGGCCACCGCGGGAATGGTTACTAGCAGAAGGGAGAAGAAAACCATCTGCCCGCGGCGGGACTTGGTGATGCCGGAGTCGCTCACGGTGCCACGCCTTCTGACTCACCCAGGCGGCTGCGTAAGAGAGAAACCGTCTCCATGAGAGCTCCCAGGCGGTTGGCCAGGATCAGCGATACCTCTCGGAGAAACTTTGCGCCGACCACAGGATGAGTGTCCAGCAAAGCTTCCAGATCCGGCTTAAAAAGCCCGAGTAGGCGGGTATCTTCTCCCGCCACGATGGAGGCATTACGACGGTTGAACTCCTCTAGAAGTCCCATTTCGCCGAAGTACTGAAAGCGGTCCAGTTTGGCGATAACATGGTCCTTCTTGTTGCCGTCCTTGCCCGTACTGTGGATAACGCTCACTGATCCGGAAAAAACGAAATAGAAACCATAGCCGGCGTCCCCTTGGCGGAAAACAACTTCGCCCGCCTGGAACTTTCTCAAGTGGAGGAATTGAGAGAAAAGCCTTAATTCATTGTCGCTAAAGGAGTTGAGCACCGAGACCTTCGTCAGGAAACGAGGAACGCTTTCTTCGCTTCTCATGTTGAAGGGCCCCGCCTGCCAAAGATATCGCAGCACGCCCAGGTCTACCCGTCCAGGGACACGCTCGCCATCCAATACCTTCTGCTTCACTTCGTTCTCGTAACTCATTTAGGCCCCCCCCAGAGCCAGAAGGCTGATGACAGTTGGTCCTTCGTGAGCCACCCGCGAGCCCAGCCTGGACCAACAACCCGCCACCACCCACCGGCATCCCACAACCACACTTTCGACCCGGCCGGGATTATGGCTCCGCCATGGAAAACTGCCGACGGGCCCGAAAACGCTTCGATCTGCCTGTCTACCACGACGGCACTGGTGCTTGATTGGAACCAAAGAGCGATGAGCAATGGAAGCGCCACCGAACACCCCCAGAGAGCACGAGCGAGACGGGTGGACGCGTGAAAGGCGGCGAAGGCAGCAAGTGACGCCAGCAACAAGCACCCTATCCAAATTTTCAAGGGGCCGGCCCCCCACATGGCTTGAGCGGTGGCGTCGTAAGAAGAGGATGGCGAAGGGATTTCCAAGCGTTCTTCGAGTACTTTCACTTGGCGTTCAAGAGAATCTGAATACAGCGTGTGCAGGCGAGCCTTCTCATAAGCCACGCGCGCTTCCGGTAGTTGTCCCATCGCGAACTTGAGCGTTCCAAGGTTTGACCAATAGACGTATTCGTCCACCCGCCCATGTGCCTCCTCCCAAACGGATAGCGCACCTGCGAGGTCATCCTTGCGCATAAGTTCCGCGAAAGTTGTAAGAGCATCTGGGATAATGGTATCCTCCGGTGCGGAGATTATCCCTTCCCGCCCCTGGGAAATCAAGCAACGCTCATCGTCAGAGGCACCCATGACACTTGGAGCAAGCAGCTCACCGCAAGTGACGGCTGGACAGATGCTATCGAGCGAAGTGGACAGACATGCGCGCTGCCTTGAACTTGAAAAGTTGGCCCCAGTGGGGAGCTGGGAATTTGGCCAGGGGTTGCGTCGGGCGAGCGATGATGCCTTCTTCCTTGATCTGCGCCAGGAGGGGTTCTGCCCTTTCGGAGTGAATCATCCATGTGTTCTGGCGTCACTGATTGAGAGCAATGATGACTTATCGCCACGAACTTTCCCTGCCGAGTTAAGCCAGGCATTTCCCGGTCTAGCCCATTGGACCTGGTGCGTTCTTGGAGTCGAGCACCCTTGGTTGGACAAGCCTTGGTCGTCTATGGGGCCCTGGCTGCATGAGAATGCCACTCTCAAAGATGACCTGGGTTGGGCTGGATTAAGCCGTGCGCAGAGCTTATTGGGATGGAGCGTGAGCCTTGGCGGGGGACTTTGGTTTGTAGCGGCTCCCGGTATGATGCCTGCCTCTGCCGACACGCCCACCGTGCGTGCTGCCCGCGCTTGGATCTCCCTGCTATTCACACCTGAAGTCTTGGGCCCTTCCGGCCGTGTATCTTCTCTTCGCTCACTGCTGCGCTCGCGTTTTCCTTGGGGAGCCTGGCAAGGGCTTAACCATCGCTTCGTCCCCCGCGGGAATGACGTCATGTCCACTGTGCGAGCCTTAGCCTCACAAGGCCTAGCCGTCAGCGTTGAAGGCGCTGAAGTCATAGCGTGCTATGGGCTTTCGCTATGGCCCGCGGACCTCTCCCTCATCGAGGGCGCCCTCGCGCCCCACAAGGTTTAACCATGCATATCCTCCGCTCAGTCGACCATCACGATCTCAAAGACCTGCACCGCCTCAGCCAACTGGTTCTTTTCATCAACCTACCTCCCGACGAAGACATCATTCGCTCTAAAATCGAGAGTTCAATCCAGGCTTTCAAGGCTCCAAGTGAACATTTGTGGGAGAACTATTACATTTTCGTCCTCGAAGACCAGCGCAGCGGTGAGGTCATGGGTGTGTCCATGATCCATGCACAGCATGGCACAGAAGAAGAGCCCCATTTCTATCTAAAGGTGGGGCAAGAACATAAATTCTCCCAGTCCATCAATACTGGCTTCATTCATGGAACGCTCCGCTTGGGCCTAGAGACAGACGGCCCCACCGAGATTGGTGGCTTGGTCCTCCATCCCGACTACCGTGGAGGCAAGGAGAAGTTTGGCAAGCAGCTCTCTTACGTGCGCTTCCTGTACATGGCGATGCACGCTGAGCGCTTCAAACCCATTATCCACTCGGAGCTCATGCCTCCCCTGGACAAGAACGGTAACTCTCCCCTGTGGGAAGCCATTGGGAGACGATTCATGAACATGGGTTACCACGAGGCAGACGTCCTTTCGCGGAGTAATAAGGAGTTTATCCTCAGCCTGTTCCCATCCGACAACATCTATCAAACCCTGCTCCCAGTGGAAGCACGCGACTCCATTGGCAAGGTTGGCAAGGACACGGAGCCTGTGAAGAGAATGCTTGAGGCTATTGGGTTCAAGTATACGCAAGAAGTGGACCCGTTTGACGGCGGTCCACACTTCCGATGCCCACTCTCCGACATCAAGCCCGTGAAGAATAAGGTTGTGGGAAAACTTTCCGCGGATGGTTATGACGCCAGAAAGGCGCGAGAAGTCTTGGTTGCCATCCCCCATAAAGAGCATGATTTCTTCGCGGCTAGATTGAATGCCGTCATAAGCAATCCCGGCATGATCATCCTGTCCCCTGAGGAGACCTCATCGCTGCATGTACCCTGGGGCGCGGAGACGACGGCGTTGCCTTTCTGATCAGGCTTGCTTGCGGTTGATTAGTACGCCCTGCGGTGAAGTCAAACGCGTCTTCTCTTTCCCCTTCTCATCTGTTTCTGTCACTCGAAAAAGTCGAAGGTCCGAACTCCGCTGGTAGCTGGCCAAGCCATTTTGCTTAAAAATCCGTTCCTCGGATTCTCGGAAACGTCCGCGCTCCTCCAGCAAGAAGTCTCCATCCGTGGGCCGGGACATTTCTTCCTCGTCTTGGGCAGCTTTGGCCCTACGGGCGTTTTCTGCGGCCGAAGCGACGCCCAGCTGGGCGAGCGGATCAGTTACAGCGGGCGAAGGGAAATCCAGGATGCGGCCTTCGGTGCGTGCGGAGGATGGCGATTCTTCCCACACAAGCAACTCGGCTCCCGCCGCCATCCTCGAGGCAGCCTGAGCCGACTTGAAGCTTTCGGTGAGCTTGCCTAAGTCAGCCGGCGTGAGCAGGCGGAGGACGGCCAAGACAAAAGATTTTGCGGCACTCACGGGAGTTCCCCTTTATGTCCTTATCGGGATGAGACTCACAAAGCTTGAGTGTTTTGGGCGGACTCTGCTGTTCTAAATTCACCAAGTTAACTAGCGGAAATTGTTTCTGGACAAAGGCACCGGGCGGCTCTATAAATTCCTACGCGTGATTTTCATGTGTTGGGGTGTGGCGCAGTGGTTAGCGCAGTAGACTGTTAATCTATTGGTCGTCGGTTCGACTCCGACCACCCCAGCCATTTTTCTTCAATAAAAAACCCCGAACATCCCGGTTCTGAGTTCCTGACCAGTTTGAGTTTCCGCACTCAAACCAGCAGGCCCCCGGTAGATGTTGTCTTCTTCCTCGAAAAAGCCGTAGGCCGAGAACCCGCCTGAGAACTCACGAACAGTGGTGGTTCCAGTTTCACCATGGGCCGGTTCGGCTTGGAAGAATTCAAAGTCTTCAAGTGTTACCAAATTAGTGGAGCAAGCGTACTGGGTCGGGGCGTATGCGCTCGCCACCACATAACTGGTCAGATGGTTGCTCCCATACACCAGCTCAGAAGCACCAAGCATCACATCCAGCTGGGCCGAAGCCGACAATGGCTGCATGTCAGTTGCCGACAAAAGAACCGACGGGGAAGGTGCCGGGAGCGTGGCAAAATCCTCAACCACGTCCATGCAAGTAAGGTTGAGCCCCCCAGGGCCAGGATCATGAGTCTTTAGGTTGATGATCCCAATGTCATGTCCAGATTTGCCGAAATCGTCGCTCGCAAGAGATGTCACGCCGTCGAGCTGGGTGGTCTGGTAGAAGGTTTTCTCCTGGACCACCTGGAGATCTGGCACAGCGGAGCTGAAGGTGTAACTGCGCTCAACCTTGGAAGAGGTGCTATCTCCGTTGTCACCGTAAAAACTCAGGCAGTACGTTTTAGCGTCGGCACCAATCGCAATTGGCCCCGCATAAATGGTACCAGCAGTCTCGGGGTCACAACAGGAGTTCTCTGCGAGACAGTATCGGATTTGAGCGGCACCATTGCAGCTGACGGTCACACTTACTGGGGCGTTGTAGGCCCCACCCCCCACGTTGGCTGAGCAAGACAGAGCCGATCCGTCGTAAGAATAATCGCCCGAGTTTTGCGTTTCACCTGGTCGGGGAGTGGGATCAGCGCCATTGTTGGGTGCAGTTCCGCTAGGAGCGCTACCCACATTACCGAATGTGATCCCTGACGTTGTGACTCCCAAAACCGCTCCTGGATCCCCGCCAGACGTGGTTGCGCGCACGCGATCGTTAGGGATGGGGGATGGAGCTTTCTTCCCCACCTTGGCTGGAGTAGGAGCACTTGAACCGGAAGCAGCCAAGTCCCTTGCAAGAGGAGTGTTTTCTACTTCTGCTGGCGCATCCATCGAAGCGAATTTTTCCACTTCCTTGGCGCGCTCTTTGACAACTGGGCCCGCTCTAAGGGGCATGTGATCACCCAGAGAACTATCCGTGAGAGAGGCTGGCTTGCGTGTGGCTGGAGCTGGAAGAGTGATAGGTTTCAGATGCGCTTCCATCCGTCCTGGCGACCGGGTGGGTGTAAGTATGAGCGTGGCTAACAAATAACCCGCTACCGTAAGAACTGCGACTCTAAGCATTAAGCCGAGCATACTGGTCTAATCGGCTTTTTCTCGAGATAATTGAGGGATTTCGTCCATCATGGACGCACTTAACCACAGGAATTTATTGGTCTCTCTGTCTGACACCACCCTAGAGTCTCGATGTGCCCGTTTCACTCAAGATAAATTAACGTGTCTTGCCAACGGGCTTCCCTCAGCGTTCTCCCAGTTAGCGCTCGGTGTGAGGGATTCCAGTCAAGGCTGGGAATGGAAGCATTACTGGGCCCAAGGGGCGACTCTCTGGCTGGAGCAAACGGCGTCGACTGCAAAGCTTCACAATGGTGGGTGGAGTAGTCTTCATGATTCGGTCTTTGAAAGGTGGAATCGCAGCGAATATGCCCAAGACCTAATGGCTGCACTGGCTGAAACCGACGACCTTAAGTATGCATCTCGGCAATGCGCGAAAACTCTAGTGACTCAGCTTAAGGGCGTCGCAAGTAATCACTTCGGTCTGGGGGGAGCGGTCCGTGGCTACCGTCCCCAGTTCGAGCTGGGTGAGTTCAAGGGCCTAAAAACGAGCAGCCGAATCGCGACATCGCAAGGGACGTCTGTGGAGTTCCTGAGCTGGGACACCACACATTTCAATAATCACGCGGACGCAATCACACAGGCCCTGGCACTTGTAAAAACCCATTCGCCAGCTTCCTATAGATGGTTCAAACTTTTTACCAAACGAGTCATCCCCATTCGACAACGTGAACTCGTGAGCTATTCCCTCCAAGATTTGCCCGGTCACTCATTCATAAACATGTATCATCGGGATCGAGTGGACTTGCTTGACGACCTGATGCACGAAAACGGCCACCACCATCTCAACCTGCGCCTCATCTTGGGAAACTTGCTACGTGAGGACCCGGATCAAATTTATTACTCCCCATGGAGACGTACTTTGCGACCAATACGGGGAATCTTCCATGCGCATTTCACCTTCTTCTTTGCTCTCAAACTCTTCCACGACCTCGCAGAGAAACTCTTGGACGGAGAACTAAATTGGCCAGGTAGCCTTAATGCACGAGAAAAGCGCAAGATCCTTTTTCGCTATGCTGAAGAAGCGGCCATGTTGGGATACTCCGCTGAGGATTTGGAGCGCGCACGGGCGAGGGGACAAATCACGCCAGCAGGATGGTTGGTCGTCCAGGCAGTGGAAAGCGCGCGCCATGGCACGCTGGCACTTTATCATCGGGTGAGGCGAGCGCTGGATCGGGAGGGCCTCGATAAACTCCTGGACCTGGAAAAAGAGCTCAAGCGCCAGGCCCGGCTCAACCGAGGGAGTTGAGCAATGATTGCATTTCGTTAGCCGGCATCATGTCTCCCTTCTTGGCGGCTATTTTGATGCCTCTATACCAAGTGTCCTTGGCTGCCTCCCTCTTTCCTAACGCCAGTTGGGCCTTCCCCAGGGAAAGGTAAGCCACTGTGTACTGGGCGTCCCCCTCAAGCGCCTTTTCGAAGTGAAGTTGTGCCGAAGCGTACTCACCTTTTTCCAGTTGTATCATGCCTAATCCATAGTGGGCCAAGGCGTCATCAGGATCTATCTCAAGGACTTGAGAGTACATGTCTGCTCGTCGCGCACGTTCAGCATCCGCAGCAAGAGCTCGCTTCGCCTCCGCTTCTTTTCGAGCGGATTCCGCACCGAAGGATGCGAACGAAGCCAAGGTAGCTTTGGCCTTATGATTCTCAGCCTCCTCTATCTTCCCCTGCCGCATGAGGAATAGTGAAAGGTTCGTGTGCGCAAGCACCGAACTGGGATCGACCTCCAAGAGCCGCCTCATCCAACCGATCGCCTCTTCCTCCTTGCCCTGGCGTCCCAAAAGCACTCCGATGGACTCGTAGACATCCGCATAGGCTGGCCAGAAGTGGAGCGCCTCCTTCCATATCGATAAGGCGGCTTCTTCGGCCCCGTTCCTGAAATGAGCCACCCCGTAGTGGTACAGCTCCTTAGCTTTCCCCTCTGGAGTCGTAGCGAAGAGGGGAAAAGACCTGACTTTGAGGCGGACGCCAGGAACTGCGATCTCCATCCCGTGAACGCGTACGTCCCGCAAGACTTCTGCTAGCACCCACACCTCTCCGTCAAAAACGGCTGAGCGGCTTATTCTAGCTACGCACTTCCCTTCCACTTGAATTTCAGTAGGCACATCCACAACAGTGGATGATAGAAGGGTCGGCGCCCAGGCTGCCCCGCGGTTGTGATGAACTTTTGCCACCGTCTCTTGGCCCGGAAAGCACCCCTTTCCCATGTCGACAGCCGATTGGAAGAGGGTCGTTTGATTCACTAATTGCCCTACCCCCTCAGGGGCGTCTGGTCGCGGCCAGCCTTGCCATGCGGAGAAGGCTGCAGCCGCCTCAGCTGTGACACGCTCAACTCCGGGATGCGCTTCACGCGCGATGATGGCTGCTTCACCGCCGAGAATGCCATGCCAGCCAGAAAGCTTGCTGGTAGAGGGACCCATGGCGAACCACCAAGTTCCTTCACCCTCGCTCACCAATTCGACATCCTCGGAGATCACGTGAGTATGGAACCTGTTCTCAAGGGTAGGGGCAATGGAAGGAGCTACCAGCAGAATCCAGTCGTTTTCAGCTTTCAAGGCCAAGAAATGAGTCTCTACCCGTCCACTCCGGTCGACAAAGCATTGCAAGCCGAATCCGCCATTGGGGATGGTCCGCAAATTGGCAGAGCTCTGGCCGTGAAGAAAGCTCGTGGCGTCCATTCCCGAGACTCGCAAAGCCTTCATGGGGGCCGGAAACTGGGCACACGTGAATCGGAAAGCGGCGAATGGCGGGATCAAACGGTGAAAGACTCCCCGCAGCCACATGTGTTCTTGGCGTTCGGGTTCTCGAAAACGAAGCCTTTACCCTGAAGGCCGTCCTTGAAATCCAGGGTGATGCCCTTCAAGTATATGCTCGACTTAGGGTCGATTAGGAGCTTCACGTCTCCATGCACGACGATGTTGTCTTTGGGGCGTGGCTCGGAGAATTCGATTTTGTACGATAGACCAGAACAGCCACCGCCCACGACCGCCAAGCGCAACCCGTGCTCGGGAGCCGGATTCTCGTTGGATCGGATGGCGCGAATTTGTTCTAAAGCTTTCTCAGTAACCTGAATGAGTTCTTGCTCCATCAGCGTCTCCTTAACACTAATTAGACCAGACGGGAGACGGATGCAATCCCCCCCTGGACCCACGGCTTGGATTTCTGCCCTATACCCCCTATACTCCTGATAAGTATCCCCAATCACTCGGTTTTCCATGCAACTGGAACTTTACCATTACTCTCATTGCCCGTTCTGCGTTCGAGTCCGCATGGCGTTGGGATTCCTGGGACTACCCTACCGCTCGATCATCCTGCCCTACGATGATGAGAAAACTCCTATGCAGCTCATAGGCAAGAAAATGCTCCCTATCATGATGATCGATGGCACACCCATGGCGGAAAGCCTCGACATCGTTCGCCGCATCGACACGGATGACCGCCTCAGTACATCTGCAGCGCTTGCGGACGCAACTGCCTGGTCAGAGCTCGAGGCTATCGTGAGGCGCCTCAGTGAGAACGTACATGCCCTGGCAATGCCACATTGGGTTTGGACGGCTGAATTCACTCCCGCCGCACGTAATTACTTCATCGCTAAGAAATCATTAAAGCGGGGTCCATTCGCGAAGCTAGTGGCACGTAGGACAGAATTCGAGTCTGCTCTGATGTCAGACCTCCGGACCTTATCCGTTCACCTGCGACCATTTTGGGATGGAGATCGTTTTACCATTAAAGACGTCGCAATCGCTGCGCAACTTTGGGGCATGTATGTGGTACCCGAGTTCCGTTTCTCACAGGAATGGCATGATTACCTCATGGCCATAAAAAACCTGTGCCACTTCGAGTATCAAGCAGGCTTCTGGGAGAGCGAATGAAAGTTGTCCTCGTCGCCCGCGCCTCTGATGGGAGCCAGGAATACGCCTTTGACGTCGGGGCGCTGCGGGTCAATGTCGGCCGCAAGGATACGAACCATGTCCATTTCGACGATCCACACTGCTCATCACTACACTGCCGTTTTTGGGTTGAGGGCGGCAAGCTGTGGGTGGAGGACCTGGGCTCCAAGAATGGCACCCTCATCAACGGGACAAAGGTGATTAAAGACAACATCTATGTTGACGACCGGGTGACAGTGGGTAACTTCCTCATATCCATTTGCCCTGAGCTGAACCCCCAGGACGTCATGATTAGATTCCTGAATCCATCAGGGACGAGGACCTCAAAGCAAAAAATCGATCTCACCACACCGGACGGGCTAGGTCTCATTCGCCACAATCCCCACACGGCGGTCAAAAATCCCACGGCCATCAAGCGCCTGGCCCATGAAGGGGCTCGACATGTCCCCCCCCCTCTCCCCAACCTTCCGGATACGAGGTGGCAGCAGGGCTGGCGTCACTGGCTCGCCAGCCTCATTGATATGCTCGGTCTGGTGGTAATTTTCTGCCTCCCCTTCGCGATAATGCTCTGGTGGACTCCCGCAGCGGCGCCTGGGGACGTTCGAGACTTGGTAAAGACCGGGAGACTCGCTGGCGCCAGCGTGGCGAGCATGGTCTTAGGATGGTTCTTTTGGGCCTTCAACACTCGGAGTACGGGTGGGAGCATCGGCCAAAGAATTACGGGGCTCGCCAGCGTTCCACATGAGGACCGTAGGCGTTAAGAGGGTTTCCACGGGGTTTCGCGGTGGCCACACCTGTGGTTCACCCATCGTGCCAGGACAAAGAAATAGTCTGACAGCCGATTGATGTAAGGCAGGGCTTGCCCAGGAAGGTGCTCTCCCGATGTGAGCGCATGTCCAACCAAGAGGCGCTCCACCCTTCTCGTCGCCGTACGACATAAGTGGAGGAGGGATGCGGCTTCCGTGCCACCGGGGAGAATGAAGCTTTTCAGAGGAGCCAGCGAAGCCTCCATACGGTCAATCTCCGACTCCAACACTCTTGTGTGCTCCCCAGTGACCAGGGGGAGCTTCCACTCTGAGCGCTTGCTCGGTTCGCATGCGAGGTTCGCACCCAGATCGAACAGTGTCGCCTGCACAGATTGAAGTGCGGTAACTTCGCTCTTGAATTCTCCATTTGCGACCAAAGCATAGATGGCGTGTCCAACGCGGCTATTGAGTTCGTCCACTTCTCCATACAATTCTATGCGTGGATCACTCTTGGGGAAGCGAGAGCCTGAAACTAGGCCCGTTTCTCCCCCATCACCCTTGCGGGTGTAAATTGCCGCTTTCTTCACATGTTCCTCCGGTAGCGTCCACCGATCTCGTAGAGGACCGCGGTGATCTCCCCTAGGCTGCAATATCTCACGGTCTGGAGAAGTTCTTCGAAAATGTTGCCGCCGGCCAGAGCGGTCTGGCGGAGCCTTTCAAGCATATCGGCGGATTTGTCAGAATGCTTCGACTGGAAGGCTCGAAGCCTCTTTATCTGGTCGTCCTTTTCGGCGGAAGAAGCTCGTGAAAGCTCGATCGGTTTCCATTCAGTCGCCTTCTCGGGCAGGAAAGTATTCACCCCGATGAGAGGAAGTTCCCCGGAGTCTTTCAATGTCTCGTAGTGGAGGGATTCTTCCTGTATCTTTCCGCGTTGGTACATGCTTTCCATGGCCCCCAGCACGCCCCCCTTATCCGAGATGCGTTCAAACTCCGACAGAACGGCTTCTTCCACTATTTCAGCAAGCTCTTCTATGAGGTAACTCCCTTGCAGGGGGTTGTCCGTTTTGTTGAGGCCGTACTCGCGGTTGATGATCATTTGGATGGCCATGGCCCTCCGGACTGACTCCACTGTCGGCGTGGTAATGGCCTCGTCATAAGCGTTGGTATGAAGAGAATTGCAGTTGTCCGAAAGCGCGAGGAAAGCCTGTAGTGTGGTGCGAATATCGTTGAAGTCGATCTCTTGGGCGTGCAAAGACCGACCCGACGTCTGGATATGGTACTTAAGTTTTTGACTCTTCTCATTTGCGCCATAGCGGTCACGCATTGCCACGGCCCAGACTTTACGAGCCACTCTCCCCAAGACTGCGTACTCAGGATCCAGTCCGTTAGAGAAGAAAAAGCTAAGGTTGTCGGCGAAGTCGTCGATCTTGAGTCCGCGGGAGAG
>CAYNPO010000025.1:0-40754 GCA_964399165.1 uncultured Bacteriovoracaceae bacterium
GGTACACGGCGCGCTTGGTGGAGCCCACACCCAGGCCCTCGTCACAGCGGTACTTCGCCTGGCGGCTGGACACGTCCCGCGGAGCGAGGTTGCCGAATGAGGGATACACGCGCTCCAGGTAGTAGTCGCGCTCGTCGTCGGGGATTTGGTCAGGGGGACGGGTATCATCGCCCCGCTTGGGCACCCACACGCGGCCGTCGTTACGCAGCGACTCGGACATGAGGGTCAGCTTGGACTGGTAGTCCCCGTGGACGGGGATGCAGGTGGGGTGGATCTGGGTGAAGCAGGGATTGGCGAAGAAGGCGCCGCGCTTGTGCGCCCGCCAGGCGGCGGTCACGTTGGAGGCTTTGGCGTTGGTGGAAAGGAAGAACACGTTGCCGTAGCCGCCAGTGCACAGGAGGACGGCGTCGGCCACGTGGCGCTCCAGCTGGCCGGTGACGAGGTCGCGGACGATGATCCCGCGGGCCTGGCCGTTGACCACCACCACGTCCATCATCTCCTTGCGGTTGTGCATCTTGATCTTACCCTTGGCGACCATCTTCATCATGCCGGAGTAGGCGCCCAGCAGGAGTTGCTGACCGGTCTGGCCGCGGGCATAGAAGGTCCTGGAGACCTGGGCGCCACCGAAGGAGCGGTTGTCCAGGTAGCCGCCGTACTCGCGGGCAAACGGCACGCCTTGGGCCACCATCTGGTCGATGATGTTGTTGGCCACTTGGGCCAGGCGGTACACGTTGGCCTCACGGGCGCGGTAGTCGCCGCCTTTGATGGTGTCGTAGAAGAGGCGTTTGATGGAGTCGCCGTCGTTCGGGTAGTTCTTGGCGGCGTTGATCCCGCCCTGGGCGGCGATGGAGTGCGCGCGGCGGGGGGAGTCCTGGATGCAGAAGGCGTGCACGTTGTAGCCGAGCTCGGCGAGGGTCGCGGCGGCCGAACCGCCGGCCAGGCCCGTGCCCACCACGATCACGCTGTACTTGCGCTTGTTGGCGGGATTCACCAGCTTGGACTCGAACTTGTGCTTATCCCACTTGTTGTAGAGTTCGCCCGAGGGGATTTTGCTGTCGAGTTTGGGGTGGGTGCTCATTTCAAGCTCCTTTCACGTGCAGGAGGACGGCCAGCAGCGCGAAGCCGCCGCCGACGCCGAGGGCGTAGATGATGGAGAGGGATTTCACCTTGGGCATCCACGCGGGGTGGTTCCAGCCGAAGGTCTGGAAGGCGCTGGCGAAGCCATGGGAGGTGTGTAGGGCCGCGGCGGCCATGGCGAAAACGTACCAGGCGGTCTTGAGGGGGCTCGCGAAATACTCCACAACGGTGCGGTGGAGGTCTCGCATGGTGACGCCGTCCACCTGGGTCTCGTAGTAGGCGCCGAACTTGAACTCGATCAAGTGGAGCACCAGGAAGACCAGGAGGATGAGGCCGGTGTACGGCATGGTCGCTGAAGCGATGGTTTCACCGCGCCCGGTACGGTTCTTAACGTAGTACTTCTGGCCCCGCGCCACACGGTTTTCCCAAGTGAGCTTGAGCGCCAGAAGCAAGTGGAGCAAGAAAAGTCCCGCCAGTCCCGCCTCGGCCACGTACAACAGCGCGCCCATGGAGGTGAGCTTGAAAGCGTAGAGGTTGAAGGCGTCGGCGCTCACCAGCAGCAGGATGTTGCCGAGCAGGTGGCTGACCAGGAAGCCACACAGCGCGAGCCCGGAGAGGGCGATGAGCTGTTTTCTTCCGATGGAGGAGACGAAATAGCGTGAGACGGCGGTGGCCATGATTGCTCCCTGGAGAGATCCGGACGACGAGGAGGTGTGGGAGCATTTTCGCGCAAGTTCAATGGCTTGTCAGGGGAAAGTCCTGAATTCTCCATTTTGACGAAATGCGAAAGGAGTTTGGTGGGGCGAACAATAGCGGGGCCCCGAGGAGCCCCGCTAGGAGATCAAGATTCAGAGATCGGAGAGAGCGGGGATGAGCTTGACGGGAATCTCTTGGAGAAGGCCAGGATACTCCCTGGACACCCCAATGGATTCGATAGCGATGGTTCCGCCCAGTGAATCACGGAGGGTGCCGGTGAAGGTGGCGGCGTTCGCAGCCTCCAGGTCTTCTTGGGCAGCCACCACCACATCATCGTAGTAAGCGGTACCGGTTTCCAGCGCAGCGATGTCCTGGGCCCTCATGGGAATGGTAACGCGGCCGTAGTAAGGGCGCTCAGAGCGGTAGGCGCCGAGGCTACGGACATGGGTCAGCTGGGCCAGCAAGGAGGCGAACTCGCTGGCGCAGGGGCCATTCTTCCAACGCACGGACGTTCGGGGGATGTCGCGGAAGATGCCGGTGTAGCCGGTGATGTATGACTCTTGGCAAGCCAGAATGCCCAGCCGATCCCATTCGGCCCCGCGGGTGGGAGCAGAGGCCAGGACAAGCGGGGCGCGGGTGACCGTGGGGAGGCCCACGAAGGTATGCGTGACCTTGAGTTCATTCCTCTGCAAGTTGAAGGCATAGGCAAAGGACAGCGCGTCCCGGGGAGAGCCCTGCCAAGCTTTCACGAGTTTGGTGCCCGCTGAAGGACCGCCGGGGTTTTCGAGATCACTCCAGTCTTGCGACACCACGGGATTTCTCGAGAAGAGGTTCACATGGGGGCGTACCCGAACTTGGAGATTGTTCGAGCGGTTATTGATCTCGACCGTTTGTGGCCAGGGAATCCTTGGGGTGGCTTGACCAGCGACGGATACACGGTTGGCGCTGCCGGGTTTGTAAAAGAGGCCGGTGGATGGGAACCCCATTTCCTCCAGCAACCCCGCGATGGCCGCGGAGTCGTTGCTCGCGGCAAACACGCGCGCCACGAGTTCTCGGACCTTTACCACGTCGACGTTGTTGTTGAGCCGGTTCAGGAGATACACCGCCTCGTGGACCCAGAAGACCGCCTGCTGGGTGGGAGACATGGTGGCGAAAAGCTGGGAGTCCACGTCGAGGCGTCCGTTCCACGGAGTGGGACGGCTGGGGTCACGGTAGTAGCCGACGCCGGCTAAGCGGCACCCGCGCTGGCGCAGGAGAGGGGCGTTGCGAGAGAAGGCATCGATGGGCAGCTCAATTTCCACGCCCTCGGGCAGGTCCCGGGCGTCTTTTTGGGCGCGGGCCACCGCGTCCCTCACCATTTTCCCGGCGGCCGGTGAAATGGCCTGCAAGCGTGCTAAGGCCTCTTCGATTTGCTGTGCAACCGGCAGGCGGCTTTCCACTACCGGGCGGCGCTCTTGGCGTGCTTCATAGGAGTCGACCATTTCCACAACGGTCTGGCCCCCTTGGGCACAAATCATGCCCGTTCCACCGCCGCCGGATGAACCGGCGCCTTCCGCCGCGAAGGCGGAGAAAGAAAGGAGGGGGAAGACGGCGATGGCCAAGCGTCGAAGGGTCATAGGGGCCTTATCTTTGCGTTGCGCAATAAAGGTACTCGAGGAGGTAGAGGTACTGCGGGCGACGTGAATATTTTTCATAGTCATTACTCCGGGTTAGTGAGGCTTGTGCCTCGCGTTTGTTGCCCGAGTAATTAACCCTGATGGCCACTTGCATCAATACAAAGTTTAAAGTTTAATAGCTTATAAAGTTAATAAAAGATAACAAATGTCCGTCTACGACTTCGATTCCTATAGGGCCTACCTGCGTGAGCGTTTCCCGGCCAAGGGTGCAGGGCGAGGCCAGCGCAAGTTTTTAGCGGAGCGATTGCGCTGCCAAGTCTCTCTCGTGGGACTCGTGCTCACAGAGCGCGCGCACTTCAGCGACGAAATGCTGTGTGAGGTGGCAGAGTTCCTGCGGCTCACCGAGGCCGAGAAAGACTTCCTCCTGCTTTTGGCCGCAGCGGAGAAGGCGGGATCCCACAAGTTGCGCCGGCTCCATGAAGCGCGCATCCACAAGGCCCGCGATGAGAACCGCCGCGTGGAAAGCGCCATCGAGCGCGACAAGGCGTTGGCCCCCGAGATCGTCGGACAGTATTACGCCCACTGGTTGCATATCGCGGTCCACATCGCCGCCAGCATCCCGTCCGCCAATTCCGTCGAGGGCCTAGTGCGCTTACTGCACTGGCCGCGCGAGCAAGTGGTGGCCGCCGTGGACTTTCTGCTCAAGCACGGCATCCTCAAGACCGAAGGCGACAAACTGGTATTGGGCGCCCGACGCCTGCACTTGAAGCGCGACGATCCGCTCATCGCCCAACTGCACACCACCTGGCGCCTTGAGGCCACCCGCCAGATCCAGGCGAACAAGCCCACCAACCTGCACTTCTCCGCCACCTACAGCGTGTCTCAGGCGGACTACGAGCGCATTCGCAAGATGATGGAGGACGCTATCGTCGCCTGTGAGAAGGTGGTGGCGCCGTCGCCGGAAGAGGCGCTCATGGTGCTCGCGGTGGATTGCTGGAAGTACTGACTCAGCCCTTGTACATGGCAAGCGCCTCGCCCCGCATTTTCTCATAACTCACGATGGGCCGTGGATAGTCGGGCGCGAGCAGCGGCTCCGGCTTATGCACATCCGGCGCGTCCAAATGGGCCAGTTCCGGGACCCATGCCTTGATGAACACCCCGTCCGGATCGAATTTTTCCGACTGCGACCACGGGTTGAAGATGCGGAAGTAGGGTTGGGCGTCGCAGCCGGTGCTGGAGCACCACTGCCAACCGCCATTGTTGGCGGCGAGGTCGAAGTCCAGGAGGTTCACGGCGAAATGGTGCTCGCCCTTGCGCCAGTCGATGAGCAGGGTTTTGCACAGGAAACTCGCCGTCACCATGCGCAGCCGGTTGTGCATCATGCCCGTCTGGGCGAGGCAGCGCATGGCCGCGTCCACCAGGGGAAAGCCGGTGCGGCCCTCGCACCAGGCATCAAACCATTCTTTTTTCCCACGCCACTGGATGGCGTCGTACTCGCGTTTGAACGCTCCCTTTTCCACATAAGGGTGGGTGTCCAGGATCATCTGGTAGAAGTCGCGCCACACGATCTCGGAGAGCCACGTGCTGGCCCCTTCCGAGCGGTGGGCCAGCGCCGTCCGGATCATGTCGCGAATGGAGAGGCAGCCATGGCGGATGTAGGGGGAGAGGTTGGAGGTGCCGTCGATGGAAGGGATGTCGCGTTCGGCCTTGTAGGAAGCGATATGGGCGCTGAAGGCCTTGAGGCGCTTGACCGCTTCTTTGTGGCCACCGGGGAGGAGGGGAGGCGCGGGCGTGAAGCCTAACTCCTCATGCCAATCGTGGGCGAGCGCATTTTTCGCGTGGATGCCCAGGGCCAGCCGTTTGAAGTCAGGAGCGTGATCCGGTACTTGGTGGTCATGGGAGGCGAGCTTGGCCAGCCACTTGTTCTTGTAAGGGGTGAAGACTTTGTAGATGGACCCATCGTCTTTGAGGACTTCGGTTTTCTCGTACCCGACGGCGTCCTTGAACTGGTGCAAGTCGATCTTCAGCGCATGCAGGCGCTTGCCCACGGTCTCGTCGCGCTTCTTTGCGTAGGGTTCATAGTCCCGGTTCGCATAGACGGCGTGGGCACCAAGCTCCGTGGCGAGCTGGGGGATTTCGTGGGTGGGATCGCCGTGGCGGATGTGCAGGGAGGCCCCGCGCTTTTGCAGGTCCCGCTCCATGTCCTGGAGGGATTGGATGATGAAGGTCACGCGCCGGTCGTGTTTGTCGGTGAGTTTGTCCAAAATGAGCGGGTCGAACACGAACACCAAGTGGACGGGGGCGCCCGAAGCGCAAGCGGCGGCGAGGGCCGCGTGGTCGTGGAGGCGCAGGTCTCGGCGGACCCAGCAAAGAATGGGGGAGGTCATCACGGGACTTTCGCACGGGGGCTGGAAAAAGAGGAGGGGACTTCCATCCCCTCCCCCCTGCCTATGGACCGGTGGCCCTCACCCGTGAAGACCTGACCGGGCGTCCTGCCGTGGACACGCCCCCAGCTTACGCCCAATGAGACCCGCTCCCGTGCCGCTCTGACATCAGCCAGCAGTCTCAAGGGGTTAGGAAGTCCGCGAGAGGGACCATCCGAGGAGGGGAGCCGGCAAAAGTGGCAAGAATTCTGGCCCCTCGCCACTTGTCAGCCCCGTCCGTGGGAGCGAAAGTCGGGACATGGATTGGCAGGACTTTCCCTTGGACGATTTCTTCGCGGAGTTGCGCGACTACATCCAGTCCACGCCGGGCGCGGGCGTGGGGAAATTCGCCCCACCTCCCGAGTTGCGAGAGCACTTCGACATGAACCTGCCCGCCCAGGGCCGCTCCATGGAAAAAGTGCGGGAAGACTTGCGGGCCTTCCTCGAGCGCTCCCCGCGCACCCTCCACCCCACCTTCGCCAACCAGCTCTACGCGGCCATCCATCCCGTGGCCTTCATCGGGGATGTGGCGGCCTCTTTGGGCAACTCCACCATGGCGACCTATGAAGCCGCTCCGGTAGCTACCCTCATTGAGCGCGCTATAGTCCATCGGCTGGGTAAATCCATTGGCTGGGACCGCACCGACGGGATCATGGTCACCGGAGGCTCCAACGCCAACCTGGCGGGCCTCTTGCTCGCGCGCAACACCCGTTTCCCGGAGACCCGGCGCTTTGGCAACGGCAACACCCGCTTTTCGGTGTTCGTCTCTGAAGAAGCGCACTACTCGTTCTTCAAGGCCCTCAACCAGTTGGGCATCGGGACGGACAACCTGATTCCCGTTCCCTCGGACGCCCAAGGCCGCATGCGCGCCAGCGAGTTGGACCGCTTGATCGGCACCGCCAAAGAGCGCGGCTTCACGCCGCTCGCCTGCGCGGCCACCGCCGGCACCACCGTGCTGGGGGCCTTTGATCCATTGGAGGAAATCGCGCAAGTGTGCGAAGCGCGCGGGCTGTGGTTCCACGTGGACGCTGCGTGGGGCGGAGGTGGATTGCTTTCAAGCAAGCACCGCCACCTGCTGAAGGGCATCGAGCGCGCCGACTCTGTAACTTGGGACACCCACAAGATGCTCGGGACGGGGCTCGTGAGCTCCTTCATCCTCACGCCCCACCCGGGCGTCCTGCTCGCCAGCCACCGCGGCGGTGGGAACAACTACCTTTTCCATGACGGACAGGAGAACACCGTTGACCTGGGGCCTTCCTCGCTCCAGTGCGGGCGCCGGGTGGACGCGCTCAAAGTCTGGCTCAGCTGGCGCGCCATGGGCGACGAGGGCTGGGAGAAGCTGGTGGACACGCTCTTCGCCCGTGCACGCTGGATGGCCGACGAGGTGAAAAAACGCAAGAACCTCCAGCTCATGTATGAGCCCGAAAGCCTCAACGTGTGCTTTCGTTTCCGCCCCAAGCGCCGCTACCTGGCCAACCTCGCCGTGCGCCCTGTGCGCGAGGACCTCATGAACCGGGGCGAGGCGATGGTGAATTGGTCCAGCCGCTCCGGCGAGAGCTTCCTGCGCTTCATCGTCTGCCACCCGGGCGCAGACGAGAAGGTGCTGGGTAAGGTTTTGGACGACGTGGAAGCCGCGGGCCAGCGCTGGGAAGCCTCCCATGCTTGAGGCCTTCCCCGTTGAGAAGCTGGTGGAGTTCACCAACGACCCGTTCTTCCTGGGACGGATCACCGTGCACAAAGTGAAAGAGCGCTTCCACGTGGAAGTGGACGTGGTCCAGAAAGAGTCCCACAAGATCTACAAGCATGTGGGCACCCTCTACGACTTTGACGACTTTGCCGACGCCCTGGAAATGGGTTATCGGGAGCTCAAGCTTAAGGTTTCGCCCCCCGCCTGATGGGTGGTTGCCTGTGGCGCCGGCATCTGCTACCGTTTCATTCATGGTGAGGCTTTTTACAGCGATCATCGTCGGCTTGTGCCTCTTCGCGGGGAATCTCTCCGCCCAACTCAAGTCCATACGTGTCTGGGAGCATGTGGCTTTCGAGCATTTTTCTCCTCAGGCCCACGCCGCCGCCCACGATCACGACCACCAAGACGCCCAGAACCATGGGCATCATTCCCGCACCGACTCGGACGACCATACCGCCGATGGCCATCACCATCATCACGCCGAGTTGGCTGCATCTAGCCTGCATTTGGGCATTCCCCAAGTCAGGGCTTTCGCCTCCTTAGCACCCCAGCTTCTAGGGGATCACGCCTTCCTTTCCATCAGCCAACGAGGCCTCCTCTCGTTTTCCCCGCACATCTTCCGCCCTCCCATCGCTTAAATTTTCCTAGCGACTTCCCGACTTCTTAAATTTTTGCCAAGGCAGAGGAATGCTTAATTCCATCATCCGGTTTTCTTTGAACAACCGCCTACTGGTCGTCGTGGTTTCACTCGTCCTGCTTATCTACGGTGGGTGGATTACGGCCCATTTACCCGTTGATGTCTTCCCCGACCTGAACCGCCCAGTGGTCACCGTCCTCACCGAGTCCCATGGGCTGGCCCCAGAGGAGGTGGAGACGTTGGTCACCCTTCCCATTGAGACTTCCCTCAACGGGATGCCCGGGGTGACCCGTGTCCGTTCCAGCAGCGGCATAGGCATTTCCATCATCTACGTCGAGTTCGATTGGGGCACGGACGTGTTCCGCAACCGACAATTGGTGGCGGAGCGGCTACAGCTGGCGAAGGAGCGCCTACCGGAGGACATCTCACCGGTCATGGGGCCCATCAGCTCCATCATGGGTGAAATCCAGTTTGTGGGCCTCACCAGCCCGGATGGCACCGCCGATCCCATGGAGTTGCGCTCCACCGCCGATTGGTTGGTACGCCCCCGCCTGATGACGCTGCCAGGGGTGAGCCAGGTGGTGGTGATGGGTGGGCAGCTCAAGCAATACCAGATCCTCGTCTCAAGCGAGAAACTCCAGGCCAAGCTCATCTCCCTGGAGGATCTCAAGCGGGCGCTGGCCGAGATTTCCGAGAACAGCACGGGTGGCTTCATCGACATCGGGGAGAAGGAGTTTCTTATCCGTCCCCTGGGACGCGTGGAGAGTTTGGAGGACATACAGAACTCCGCCATTGGCATGCATCTCGGCCGCCCGGTCTATGTCAAAGACGTGGCGGAGGTCAAGCTTGGCCCCAAGACCAAACGAGGGGAGGGGAGCATCAACGGCAAACACGCCGTCATCCTGACCATCCAAAAACAGCCTGGCGCCTCGACCATCGACCTCACCAGGCAGATCGACCGCATGGTGGCTGATTTCGAAAAGACCTTGCCCAAGGGGATGGCCCTCCAAGGGGACCTGTTTAAGCAATCCCGCTTCATCGAAGCTTCCATCGGCAACGTTGAGGAGGCGTTGAGGGACGGGGCACTCATGGTGGCGCTCATCTTGTTCCTTTTTTTGCTCAATGTCAGGACCACCGCCATCACACTCATCTCGATCCCACTGTCGCTAGCGATGACGTTCATCATCTTCAAGCTGGCTGGGCTCTCCATCAACACCATGACCCTGGGCGGGCTTGCCATCGCCATCGGTGAATTGGTGGACGACGCCATTGTGGACGTGGAGAACGTGTTCCGGAGGTTGAAAGAGAACCGGCACGCGGCTGCACCCAGGCCTCCCTTGAGAGTGATCTACGAAGCCTCGTCGGAGGTCCGCAATTCCATCGTGTTCTCTACCATCATCGTAGTGCTAGTCTTCATTCCCCTGTTTGCCCTCAGTGGAATCGAGGGCAAACTCTTCGCGCCCCTTGGCATCGCATACATCGTGTCACTGGTAGCGTCCTTAGTCGTCTCGCTCACCATTACGCCGGTCCTGTGCTATTACCTGGTGTCTCGGGCCAAGGTACTCAAGCACAAGGAGGATGGGCCGCTCGTGCGGATCCTCAAGTCCTGGGATGAAAAGCTCCTCCAGAAGACCATCCATCACCCCAAGACGGTCATCGTGGCCTGTGCGGGGCTGCTCACGGGAGCATTGGCGCTGTTGCCTTTTATGGGCCGGAACTTCTTACCAGAGTTCAACGAAGGGACGGCCACCATCGGAGTCGCCGCCGCCCCCGGCATTTCTTTGGTCGCCTCCGACGACCTCGGCAAGAAAATCGAAGAGGCCATACTTGCGGTTCCTGAGGTGAAGTCTACGGTCCGGCGGACCGGACGCGCGGAGATGGATGAGCACGCCGAAGGCGTGCACTGGAGCGAGGTGGATGTGGATTTTCACGAGGGGGGGCGCCCCCGGCAAGTGGTGCTGCAAGACCTCAGAACGCGCATAGAGGAGGTAGGTGACGTTTACGTTAACATCGGCCAACCCATAAGCCACCGCCTCGACCACTTGTTGTCGGGTGTACGGGCGCAAATCGCCATTAAAGTTTTCGGGCCGGACCTGACGGAACTCCGGCGCTTGGGCATCCAGATAGAGAAGACCCTCAAGGAGATCGACGGTATCGTGGACCTCCAGCTGGAGCCCCTCGTGCTCATACCCCAGCTCAAAATCCTGGTAGACCGGGAGGAAACCGGTCGCTATGGCATCGGGCCGGGGGGATTGGCCAAGGATCTGGAGATGGCCTTGAATGGTGAGGTTGTGGCGCAGATGATCGAACAGCAGCGGCTTTACGACATCTTCATGCGGTTGGACGACCGTTCCCGCCAAGATCCCGACTCCATCAACTCCACTATCCTGCGCACCAGACCTAACGGTGACAAGATCCGGGTCGCGGACGTAGCCGAGGTCTACCAGGGCTCGGGGCCCAACATGGTGAACAGGGAAAATCTCCAGCGCCGTATCGTCGTGTCCGCCAACTCGAGTGGTAGGGACCTGGGAAGCCTGATCGACGAGATCCGCGCGAAGATCTCCTCGGACGTTCAGTTGCCCGAAGGCTATTTCATAGAGTACGGCGGACAGTTCGAGAGTCAACAGTCCGCCACGCGCTTGATCGTGTTCCTGGGCCTTCTGTCGCTCCTCGGCGCCTTCTTTGTCCTTTACCTGCACTTCGGGTCAGTGGCGCTCACCCTCCAGATAATGCTGAACGTCCCCCTGGCGTTGATTGGTAGCGTCGTGGCCGTGTGGATCACGGGAGGGGAACTCTCGCTCGCTACGATGGTGGCCTTCATCACTTTGTGCGGAATCGCGACGCGCAACGGAATCATGATGATCAGTCACTACATCCATTTGGTGAGGGAGGAAGGGGAGACCTTCTCCGAGTCCATGGTCATACGGGGATCCCTCGAGCGACTGGTGCCCGTACTAATGACAGCGTTGTCGGCCGTCCTTGCCCTCACGCCCCTCCTTTTCGCCGCCGGACAGCCCGGCAAGGAGATCCTCCACCCGGTGGCCGTCGTCATCGTGGGAGGGCTGGTCTCCTCCACGCTC
This sequence comes from uncultured Bacteriovoracaceae bacterium, assembly GCA_964399165.1. Taxonomy (GTDB): domain Bacteria; phylum Bdellovibrionota; class Bacteriovoracia; order Bacteriovoracales; family Bacteriovoracaceae; genus UBA6144. The sequence continues at coordinate 11,217 of CAYNPO010000025.1, forward strand.
CTCGACATGTTCGTGACTCCCGCGCTCTTCTTTAAGTACGGAAAGCGACCCCTTGAGAAACTCATGACCCCCACCATCGACTCAACACTCAAACTAGGAGACGACACATGAAATGGTTCTTTATCCTCGCCCTCACGACCACACTGCCGGTCCTCGCACACGACGAAGGGCACGGTCCTAAGTTGACCGACGCCCCTAAGCAAGGTGGCGTGGTGGCGCCCGTGGTACTCGCCAAAGACGCGGGCCTCGGCACCAAGGCGCCCTTGCGCTACAAAGCGGAGATCGTACGGAGCCTGCAAGGCGCCGTCCGCGTCTTCTTTTATGACAAGGACATGAATCCGCTCAAGCCCGGTCTGCTGGCGCCGAAGGCCAAAGGCAATCTCATCTCGGGGAAAAAGGGGAAGGTGACTCAGCAGCAGTTCGCCTTGGAGTGGAAAGCGGACCGCTATGAGGGCTTATCACCTAAACCCACTCGAAAGCCCTACAACATCGACGTGACCGTGGCTGAGGGCGGGACTGACCTTTTGGTCGCCTTCGACAACTTGGACTGAGGAGACCCATTCCATGAAGAGAGTTTTTTGGCTTCTATTCCTCAGCGGCCGCCTTTTTGCAGCTGCTGAGGACGATTTCCTCCTAAGGACCGTGACATCGAGGAACCTCTACGTTTTGGGGCAGGGCAAAGTCTCCGAGGGGGAGGCCGCCCGGCGGGGCTTTCTCCGCCGATCTTTCTTGCCTTCCCTCACTCTCGAGTTCGGCCAGGAGAAGTTCCAGACCGGTCCCTATCGCACCTACGGGAACCCGTATGGCATGCTCGAGGCCAGGATGAACCTCTTCCGCGGTGGGCGTGACTCACTCGAATCGGCCATCCGAGACGCCAGCGCGAAGGTGGCTGAGCATCAGCGGGCTTCGGCTCTCCGAGAACAGTTGAACAAGGCCCGCAAAACCCAGTGGCAAATTGTGTACAACGACCTTTTGATAGAGATCCTCGAGCGTGAGAAGGTCCAGAACTCCAGGATCAAGGCCCAGGCCGAGCGGCGGGCCCGTAGCGGTGTGGCCACCCGCTCCGACAATCTCGAGTTCAATATCTATGAGTCCGAGCTGAACCAGGAGTTGGAAAGCCTCCGGCATGAGAACAAGATCCTCATGACTGGCCTTCTCCCTCTGCTGGGGGTGGATTCCGCGGAGGACGTGGTGCTGGCAGACGACATCGACCATGAGCACGATGACGGCCTTCTCGCCCGGCCCTTCCAGGCGAAGTCCCACCCGGCGGTTTCGGGGCTAGAGAGCGAACACGAGGCGGCCCAGTTGCAGAGGAAGATGGCAAAACGCTGGTGGACGCCCAGTCTGGATGTCTACGGTGGCTACTACATGTACACCCTGCGTGACCGGGACTACATGGCCCAAGACGTGCGGGATGACCGTGTGGTCGGGGCGCGTGTGACCTTTGAGATGTTTGATGGGTTGCAGGCGCACAATAGGGCGACCGTGGCCCAATATCAGGCGGAGGCGAAGCGCCTCCAGGCGCGCCACGCTGAAAAATCCACGGCCGCCCAGTACGTGATGCTCAAGGAAGACCTCTTGCACACCCACGAGGTCATGCACTACATCCAGGACAGGATCCGGAAGAGCTCTGACTACATGCGGATGACCCTCGATGAGTATGACCGTGGGATCAAGAACTCGCTTGATGCCCTGACGGCCATGCAAAGGCATTTCCGTTACGAGAAGCAATACCTGGAGAAGAAGAAGGAGTACCAGCTCATCAAAGCTGACATTCTGGCCTTGAGGGGGGAGTGATGGGGTATCTGGTACTGAAGACGGTGGTGACGGCCGTGGTCATCGTCGCGGCTTCCGAGTTGAGCAAGCGATCCACTTGGGCCGCTTCACTTCTCGCCTCGGCGCCGCTCACGTCGATCCTCATCTTCGTCTGGATGCACGTGGAGGGGAGTGGCAACCAGCGAATAGCAGAAATGTCCCAGGACATTTTTTGGCTGGTGATACCTTCCTTGGCCTTCTTCCTGCTACTGCCGGTGCTGCTGAAGAAAGGATTCTCCTTTCCCTTGGCAATGGCGTTATCGCTGGGCGTAACGACGCTGCTTTACGCTTCTGGCGTGAAACTGCGGTTTTTCGCCTGAAATCAGCGGCCGCGGCCTGCGGGCAGGTGATCAGTCGTGCGCGTGGAGGCCACGGTTTGCTCCTGCGTCGTGTTCTGCCGCGCTGTCTCGTGGCAGCTCGCGGAGGCGAAAGAGGAAACAACAACGAATGACAGAAGAATAAAGATTTTCATGTCTCTGATTCTAGCACTGGTTTCCATCTGACACCAGTTAAGGCCCATTCATTCTCGCTCCAGCCACCCTTTGCTACGAACTTTCCAGTAAATATAAAATGACACGGCGAGCATAAATGCCCAGCAGGCCGCATACCCATACCGCCAATTTAGCTCAGGCATTAAGTCAAAATTCATCCCGTAAATGCCGACGATGAAAGTCAGGGGCATGAAAAAGAGCGAGACCACGGTGAGAAAGCGCATGGTCTCGTTGGTGCGATGGGAAGAGAGGGAGAGGTGCAGGGCCAGCAAGTTCTGCACGTCTTCCATGAGTTCGTCGCAGTACTGCCATAGGCCCTCAGCCGTTTCCTTCAGGTCGGTCAGCCAGGGAGATGGCGCCGGCGAATGCACAGTGATGAACTCACGAATGACCCCCAAGGTGTGCAGGGCCTGGCGTTTGATCACGCTGATCCGCGTGCGCAGCCCATAGAGGGCGATCAGTTCGTCCCGGCGTGGAGGGCGGGTGACGAGTTCTCGTTCGAGGCGCTCCACCTGCTGCTCCAAGCGCTCCAGGTAGGGATTGAAACTTTCCGTGGCCTGCTTCATCAGCCGCACCATGATTTCATGCGGCCCTTGAGAGGCCTCCACCCGCTGGCGAGACTGGATGATGAAGGGTTGGTCCCCCCGGTGGACGGTGATGAGGAAGTCTTTTCCCAGGAAGAAGGCCACCTTGCGGGTGAGTCCCAATAAGTCGTCGGCTTCGGCAGACGCGAGTGTGTCGAAGCAACGGGCGATCATGAACACCGTGTCGCCCACTTTTTCGATTTTAGGGAAGTGCTCTGGGTCGAGGCAGTCTTGCACCGAAGTGCGGTGCAGATTGAAGCGGTCGGCGATTCCGCCCAAGACCTCGGGTGTGGGATCGGTGATGTCCCACCAATGCGGGACGGGTTGGACGACGTTGTCTTGATTGTTCATAGTAGCCTCGGGGCGGCCAGGGCGCGGACACGCACGCAACGGGCGAGTTCGTCATTGGCCTCGCTCCACGCGCGGCGGACGAGGGTTGTCAGACGTGGCGTGGACTTGAGGCGCTTGCGGCTTTCGGACAAGAGGGAGGGGCTGCAGAGCTCGCGGGGGAAAAGCTCTTCGAACCAAACGTCCACGACCTGGTCGTTCTTGGCCCAGTCGACGGCGGCCACGCCCTTGAAAAAATCTGGGACGAATGTTTCCGCCAACTCGGGATGGTCGTGGTGATTGAAGGCGCCAGCGGCGGTCTTCAGGAAAGTGTAGGGCATGTCGCCTTTAGTGATGTCATCCCACTGGCGGCGCTTGGACGTTTTCTCAGGAAGTGCCGCCCGGGCGCGGCGCGCGTGGCGCTGGCCGTCGGTGGTGAGGTCCTTCTTCTCTTCCGTGTCGATCAACGCCAGGGCGTCGGGATGTCCGTGGGCGGCCAGGCCGTGGATGGCGGCCCAACGACGTTCCTGGTCCATGGTGATGCCTTTGGGCCCGCGTCCTGCGAGTGCGGCTTTGAGGGCCTCGAGCCCCTCGGTCGTGCGCGCCACGCTGGCGAAGAAGTCGTGAAAAACCATTTGGAGGCTTGAGCCGCGCTCGGCCCGCTCCGTGCGCTGGCGCAGAATCGCCTCGAAGCGGGGAGCCATGGCGTCGCGCTCGGCACGGGTCAGGTACTGAAAATACTGATCACGCACGAAGCTGTGCCGGCCGAGGAGGTAACCGAGCAAGTCCGCATCCCGCTCCTCGGCCAAGGCGTCAGCGGCAAGTTCGAAGAAACGAGCGGCGGGCAAAGCGCCATCGCGTACCATCTCCTTGAGGACATGCCAAAGCATCAGGCGGGCCAGGGGAGATTCCAGGGTACGCAGGGCGGTGGGCGCCTGTTTGAGGGAGGCGGGATCCAGGGCGAAGAGGGCGTAGTCGTGGTCTTCCACGTCGGGGAAGACGAAGTCGGGGCAAGGCTCGCCGCCCGTGAAGGCGACCGGCGTGTCCTTGCCTGCGTAGGCCGCGTCGAGGGTCGTGCGCAGACGCATTTTTCCTGCTTCGGAAGTGTAGAGGCCCACCCGCGTGCGGTGCGGGGAGAGCACGCCGGAGACGTTGGGGGCCTGTCTCAGACGCAGCGAAGCCAGTTTTCCTTCACGGCAATCCCACACGGCTTTCACGCGTTGGGGCCCCGCGGACTGCAGCCATGCCTTGGTCCAGGGCGCCAGGTCCAGCTTGCCGGCGGTGGCGATCTCGCGGATGAAATCGGCGCGGGTGGCGTTGGCGAAGGCATACTTGGCGAAGTAGGAACGCAGGCCGTCGCGGAAGGCGTTCTCGCCGACATAGAAGTGCAGCTGCTTGAGGGAAGCCCCACCTTTGGCGTAGGTGATGCCGTCGAAATTCCCAAAGGCCGTGCGGGTGTCATGCACGGGAGTTTCAATGGGGTGGGTGGTAGAGAGTTGGTCCTGCCAGTGCCCCCAGGTCTTGTCGTTGAAGAAATCCAACCAAGCCGCCTCCACGCCCAGGGCCCGGTCCAGCGCCACCGCCGCCAAATAGGTGGCGAAGCTCTCGTTGAGCCACAGGTCGTTCCACCACTCCATAGTCACCAGGTCGCCGAACCACATGTGGGCCATTTCGTGCAAGAGCAGACTGTCCCGATCGTTCCGACGCGTTTGGGGCACAGGCCCGCGGAAGAGGTAGCGCTCGTTGAGGGCCACCGCGCCCGGGTTCTCCATTCCACCCCAGGCGAACTCGGGCACGAACACCATGCCGTACTTGGAGAAGGGATAGGGACGGCCGAAATAAGCGTTGAAGAAATCCAGGCCTTTTTTGGTGGTGGCGAAGAGGTTGCCCGCGTCCACGTACTTGGCGAGACTCTTGCGGGCGTAGAGAGTGAGCGGTAAGCCACCGTGGCGGTCCGTCCATTCCTGGAATTCGCCAGCGGCGAGGAAGTAGAGGTAAGGGCTCAGCGGCGGGGTGGCGGCGAATTCCACCGTTTGCTCCTCTCCTTTGATGGTGCGTTTCTCCGCCAAGGCGTTGCCCACCAGCTTCCAGCTGGACGGCGCCTGCACGCGCAGGCGCAGCGGCGCCTTCAGGTCAGGTTGGTCAAAGCAGGGAAAGAGCCAATGGGCGTAGTAGGGCTCAAAGTCAGTGGCGATGTATTCACGACCATCCTCGGGGTCCAGCGAGCGTTGCACGCCGTGACCTTCATTGTTGTAGGAAGCGGCGTACACCACCTCGATGCGGCTTTCCCGTGCCAAGGCACGCGCGGGCAGATCGAAGCTGCCTTCGCGCACTTTAGGCGCTACCACGCGCCCGTTCACCGACACCTCCGTGAGCTTGCCCTGGAAATCCACGCTCAGTGGAAGGTCGGTGCGCGAGAGACGCACGTCCATCACCACGCGTCCCTGGAAGCCCTCCTGCTTGGGCGAAAGTTTGACCCACAGGTCGTACGAGACTTTCTCCACTTGGCCCTTGCGCTGCTTGGCCAGCTTTCGCGTGAGGTTATTCCCCGCCGCGCGTTCCGCGTGGCCGAGGATCGGGAAGAGAAAAAAGATGGTGACTAGGCCCCAAATGCGCATGTGATTCCTCATGGTTAGCAATTCAAGAAGCATGGCCCCCGCAGGAGGGAAGCGCAAGAGCGAGGAAAGATTTCAATTCGTCCCGGGGCGTCGTCCACTTCGGGTAGGGTGGGCTCCCCAAACCGTCCTTTCTGAGGGAAATTGGGGGCTTCGGAGGAAACGATGAAACTCATGTCCACCCTGTTGTTCGTCGCCATCACCACGTCTGCCTTTGCGGGCTCACCCCCGCACATGGATTTGGACATGACCTCCGCCGAGTACCGGCGGTTGCTCTCGGGCCGAGTGAAGAAAGACGGCGAAACTTTCGGACCGGGGCTGAACCGTGCGCTCCGTTGGGGCGAGCGGCTGGCCACTTGGCTGGAGCAAGAGAATGCCCGTCGCGCTCCGGGAGACCAGTTGCGCTTGAGTTCGGCGCAGACCCGGACCAGCACTCCCATCACAACCCCCAAGGTCTACAATGAAGCGTCCATCACCGCCGACGGGGATGCGCTCACACGCGAGTTGCCCCCTGCGATGTTGGCCGCGCTCCAGGGAGGGGACTTTCCCGCTGCTCTGCCCTTGCCGGACGCCGACTTCATGGTGCTGGCCCGTCGGGTGGACCGCATGTACCAAAGCGCCGCCCGCTTCAAGTCCTTGAGCGCATGGATACCTTGGTACACCAACCAGAAGCGCTTCGACGTGCGGGGTTTCCATTTTTTCCAAAGCAATGGGTGGACGGAGGAGCGCATGGGCGGCTTCGACGCCCTTCCCGAAACCGAAAAAGCCGTGATCCGCGGGCATCTCGTGGGCATGTGCCAGAACGACGGCGAGACCTCCCTCAGCGAATGTCGCCGGCAGCTGCGATCCGCCGAGGCCCAGCGCACCCTGCCCGCCCTCTTCACCCAATGGTACTACTACGGCCAGCAGACCTGGGACGATTTTTTCAAGATCCCCTCGGACGCCGTCCGCCGCGACGTCACCTACGCTTCCGATGAGCTCATGACCGTCCCCTTCAACACCCCCTCAAACGGGCGCTTCCTGCCATACTTGCGCGACAACATCGAGGATGAGTTCCAGTGGGGACCCTGGCGCCTGCGACTGAACTTCGGCACTTTCGCCGATGGCCCGCGTTTGACGTTCCAGGCGGGCACCGTCCCCCATGTGGACCGTTTGGGTGGCAACCAGATCGTCATGGACGCCAACCAACCCATCGAGGAATACGAGTCCCAGTGGACCATCCGCCACGAGTTCGGCCACGTCATCGGCCTGCCGGACTGCTACCACGAGTTCTACGACACGGATCTGCGCGCCTTCGTGAGCTACCAGTTGGACGTCACCGACCTCATGTGCTCCCGCGCGGGCGACATGAACGAGCGAATTTACCAAGAAATCACCCGAGTCTACCGGCAGTGACTCCCAAAGAAGCCTTGCTTTCGGAGCTCCTTGCGCGGGTGCGCGGGGAGCTCGCACTGGCAGAGGAGGCCGCGGCGGCCGGAAGCGCTCTGGTGCGCGACGGTGACCTGAAGTCCGACGGTAAGTATGACACCCGGGGCATCGAAGCGGGGCAGTTGGCGGGCGCCCAGGCGCGACGGGCGGAGGAACTGCGGCTGGAGCTGCAGCTCCTGGAAGAGACCCCCGCCCGCGACTTCGCTGAGGGAGAGGAGATCGCGCTGGGCGCCTTGGTGGACATGAGCCACCGAGGGCAAGTGCGCCGTTACTTCCTTAGCACCACTTGTGGGGGGACCATGCTTACCCATGAAGGCAAACCGGTGCTCGTCATCACGGTGTTCTCCCCCCTGGGCGAGGCCGTGCTCGGGCTCAAGGCAGGTGACGAGTGCGAGGTGGAGACATCCTCGGAAACACGCACATACCTCATCGCCGGCGTCATGTGAGCGTTCCACTCGTGGGCAAAACCGCAAAATCTCTACACTGTACGGAAGAGTTGGCGGGGCCTAAGCTTGTTCTCAGGAGGGAAACAAGTTCTTCAAAGACTACAAGCCACGGGGACGCGTAGAGGAAGGTTGGAGACGCCTCTTAAATGATAGACCGACCAAAGCATCTTCGGATGCCAAACACGGTTTGATGAATTTCAAACACTGAGGGGCCAGCAACCGACACCCAGAAGCTGGATGAAAGACGTTCACCATACCAACGTCGGTAATCAACAGGATGGTAGAGAGCGGCCGGTGATCACTCTTCGAAAAAGCACCGGGACTTTACAGGTGGGAACGAAACCTGAAATTGGGCCGGCACCTAGAATCGCCGGGAGACGCGTGGAACCTGTTCAGCACTCATCTTTGCGGCGCGGTTAAATCCGCAAGACTTTTTCCCATCCAAGAAACGGGCCCTTCGGGGCCCGTTTTTTTGTGCTTCAGGGCGCCGTGCCGATCCTGCTCCATAGATCGGCTTCACCTGAGAACGGTTTGGCGGGATCAGTGAAGAGCTCGGGGGGCAGACCCGCCATGGCCTTCGACCACTCCCTCAGCACGAGTGCCAGAGTGCCGTGGGGCGAACCGCGCTTACGCGCTTCCAGCAGGCTGGGCACGATCCGCTGAGGTAGCTTAGCGCTCCCGTCGCAGGCAATCTGTGCGAGTTTATGGGGAAGGCGAGGGTTATTGAAGCGTTCAAGCAACCGTTGGCAATAACCTTGGGGGTCAGAACCGGAGGGGAGGGAAAGGAGAGGGATGACCTCGTTCCATAGTTTCTCCAGCACCGCCCGGGTCTCCGGGGCCGCCACTGCCTCGTGCACGTGAGCGAATCCGCGGTTGAGGCCCCAGTAAGCGAGAAACGAGTGGCCGGCGTTCAACAGGCGCAGCTTCATCAGCTCCGCGGGTGCCACGTCCGGCACGAACTGCACGCCGACTTTTTCCAACGGCGGGCGCTTGCCAGCAAACTTGTCTTCCACCACCCATTGGGTGAAACGCTCCGTCTTCACCGGGGCTCCCGGCGGGCTCGCCGGCACGATCCGGTCCACCATGCTGCAGGGGAAGGAGATCCCGGCCCGCGGAAAGGTGATGCCCATGCGCTCGCGCACCAGCTTCTCCAGTTTGTGGCCATTGGACATGAGGTTGTCGCAGCTGAGGATGGTCAGCGGGGCCGACCTTTTCCTCAGGATAAGCTCGAGGGCCTTGAGGGCAGGCCCATCCGCAGCGTAGCCTTTTTCGGTGACGGTGAGCGTGACCAGCTCCAGCGAGGGGTCACGGGCGAGCTCGACCAGCAGCGCTTCGTCTTCGCCCAGGAAGGCCGCGCGGGTAATGCTTTTGACCCGGGTGGTTTCTTCGCCGAGGGCGTCCACCGCCAGCACTTCGTAGGCATTGCCGTGGGTGGCGTGCTCGCGCGCCATGTCCGGGCGTTGCATGCTGAAGGAGGTGATCTCCCAGCGCTCCTCGGTGGGCAGGAGGGCGTTGAGCTTCTCGAAGTACCACGCCTGGTGGGCGCGGTGGAAGTTACCCAGCCCCAAATGCAGCACGCGGTTCATAGTTTGTAGGCCTTCTTCACCAGCCGGTGGGTGAGGTCGTGCAAGGCTTCGCGGGCGTCGGCCTCGCTGATCCGGTGCTCGGCCACCCACTGGGCGAGCATGCGGCAGTCGATGCGGCGGGCGATGTCGTGACGGGCGGGGATGGAGAAGAAGGCGCGGGTGTCGTCGTTGAAACCCACGGTGTTGGCGAAGCCGGCGGTCTCGCTCGCCTGCTCGCGGAAGCGGATCATGCCCTCCGGGCTGTCGTGGAACCACCAGGCGGGGCCAAGCCTGAGGCACGGGTAGTGGCCCGCCAGCGGCGCGAGCTCGCGGGCGTAGGTGGTCTCATCAAGCGTGAACAGGATCATGGTGAGGTTCTTTTCGTTGCCGTACTTGTCCAAGAGCGGCTTCAAGTTCCGGGTGAATTCCATGGCGACGGGGATGTCGGCGCCCTTGTCCCGTCCCAGGCGCTCGTACAGGCTTTGGTTGTGGTTGCGGAAGGAGCCGGGGTGGAACTGGAGCACCAGTCCGTCCTCGAGGGACATACCCGCCATCACGGTGATCATGTGCGCTCGGAAGAGGTCGGCCTCTTCGGGCGTTGGGGTTTTGAGGACCTTGGCGAACAGCGCTTCCGCCTCGCGCTCGGTGAGGTTAGCGGTGCGTGCGCTGGGGTGCCCGTGGTCGGAGGCGGTGGCGCCCATGCGCTTGAAGAACTCGCGGCGGTGGCGCAGGGCCTTGAGGTAGCCGGCGTAGGACTCGGTGTTTTCCTTAGTGAGGCGGGCGAGTTCCGCCAATTGGTTTTTGAAGTCCGGGTGCTCCGGATCCACGCCGGCGTCGGGCCGGAACGTGGGGATCACCCGCCGTGGCCAATCCTTGTGGATCTTGGCGTGATGGGGAAGCTCATCGGTGGCAGCGTCGGTGGTGGCCAATACTTCGATCTTGAAGCGGTCGTAAAGAGCCCGAGGTTTATAGTCGGGAGAGGCGAGAAGCTTAGTGATTTTGTCGTAATACGCGTCGGCGGTGCCCTCACTGAGGGTTTCCGCTATCCCGAAGACCTCGTGGAAAACGTGGCCCAGCCAGATGGAGGAGGGGGTTCCGCGGAAGAGCCAGAAGTGCTTGGCGAAGGTGCGCCAGCCTTGGCGGGGGTCGAAGGAATCCGTGGCGTTCACGCCCAGCTCCTCGAGGGGAACGCCTTGGGAATACAACATGCGCAGCACGTAATGGTCCGGCGTCACCAAGAGGCGCAGTGGATCGGGGAAAGGCGCGTTGTCCGCGAACCAAGCGGGATCGGTGTGCCCGTGCGGGCTGATGATTGGCAGGTCCTTCACCTCGGCGTAGAGGGCGCGGGCGATCTCGCGCGTCTTGGGCTCTACGGGAAAAAGGCGGTCGGGGTGCAGCACGGGATTTTCCTTTTTATTGGGCTTCGCTGGATTCTACAATAGGACGAACCACTCAGCAGAAAAAGAGGAACCGTGAAAATTCGTGATGTGAAAGTCAACGTGACTTGCCCCGGCCGCAACTTCATCACCCTCAAGATCACCACCGACGAAGGCGTCTACGGCCTCGGCGACGCCACACTGAATGGCCGCGAGCTGGCCGTGGTTTCCTACTTGCAGGACCACGTGGCGCCCTGCTTGATCGGCAGGGATGCCCATCAGATCGAAGACATCTGGCAGTACCTATACCGTGGAGCCTACTGGCGCCGCGGCCCCGTCACCATGACCGCCATCGCCGCGGTGGACATGGCCCTGTGGGACATCAAGGCCAAGGCGGCCAACATGCCGCTGTACCAACTCCTGGGCGGCAAGTGCCGGGAAGGCGTGATGGTGTACGGGCACGCCAACGGCACCACGATGGAAGAAACCCTGGGCGAACTCGAGAAGTACATCGGCATGGGTTACAAGGCGATCCGGCTGCAGACGGGTGTGCCGGGCATGAAGTCCACCTACGGGGTGTCCAAGGACAAGATGTACTACGAGCCCGCGGACGGCGCGCTCCCCACCGAAAACGTATGGTCCACCGAGCGCTACCTCGACTCCATCCCCAAGCTCTTCGAGAAGGCGCGCGCCAAGTACGGCTTCGACCACCACCTGCTCCATGACGTGCACCACCGTTTGACCCCCATTGAGGCTGCCCGACTGGGCAAGAGCCTGGAACCTTACCGGCTGTTCTGGATGGAGGATTGTGTGGTGGCTGACAATCCCGAGAGCTTCCGCCTGGTTCGCCAGCACACCACCACCGCACTCGCGGTGGGCGAGGTGTTCAACTCAATCCACGACTGCCGCCAGCTCATCCAGGAGCAGCTCATCGACTACATCCGCTGCACCATAGTGCATACCGGAGGCATCACCCACATGCGCCGGATCGCGAGTTTCGCCGATCTGTACAACGTGCGCACCGGTTCCCACGGTGCCACCGACCTCTCGCCGGTCAGCATGGCGGCGGCCCTGCACTTTGACCTGTCGATTCCGAACTTCGGCATCCAGGAGTACATGCGCCACACCGCTGAGACGGACGCGGTCTTCCCCCACGCCTACAGCTTCAAGGATGGCTACCTCCACCCTGGCGAGAAACCCGGCTTGGGCGTGGATCTCGACGAGGCCCTGGCCGAGAAATATCCCTACAAGCGCGCCTACCTGCCGGTGAACCGCCTGCAGGACGGCACGCTTTACAACTGGTGACCGTTTGAAAGCCGCCGTTGCCACTTTCGGTGAAGCTCTCTTCCGCATGAACCCGCCCCGCGGGGTGCGTTGGGAGAACGCCTCCTCCCTGGACGTGCACTTGGGTGGCACGGAACTCAACATCGCCGCCAACCTAGTCTCACTCGGAACCCCCGCCGCTTGGGTGAGCGTGCTGCCGGAAGGCGAAGCGGGGGAGATGATGCGCGCGCGCCTGCGCGCCAGTGGTGTGGAAGCGCAGATTCCCCTGAGCGCGCCTGGCGCACCCGGTTGGTACATGCTGGAAGAGGCGAGCCGGCCCCGCTCGGATCGGGTCCTCACCCGCGTGAAGAGCGTGCTGGGGCATCTGCCGGAAGTGGCCTTGCCTTGGGAAGAACTGCTCAAAGGCCGCAAATGGTTCCACACTTCAGGAGTGAGCGCGGGACTGAGCGAAGCCTGTACGCGCGCTTGCGGTGACGCCCTTGCCTCGGCCAAACGGCTGGGGCTCACAACGTCATATGATTTGAATTTCCGCCGCAATCTCTGGGACGAGGCTACATCAGTGTCCCGCCAGAGGGCCCTGTTGGCCCATGTGGATGTGTTGGTGTGCAGTCAGCGCGAAGTCGACACGTATTTCGGCGGGCAGCGGCCGGCGGGCAAAACGCTGCTGGTCCCCCAGCGCGACGAGTTGGAGACGGCTTATTGGCTCGAGGCGCGCACGGACACGGGAACCTTCACCTCGGCGCGCTTCCCTGTGGTGGTCACCGACCGCGTGGGCGTGGGCGACAGCATGCTGGCGGGGTGGATCCATGCCACGCTGTCCGGGAGGACCATACAGGAGTGCACTCGCTTCGCGGGAGCATGTGGCGCCCTGAAGTACTCTGTGAAAGGCGACATCGCCCGGCTGCACGCTATCGAGGTTGAGCAACTGCTGCAAGACGGCTTCAAAGCGATGCAACGATGAGGAATTTAGAAGAAGAGCTCCACCGGCAATTCGTCATCCCCGTAATCCGCTCTACGGACCCTGCCGTGGTCGAAGGTCTGGTGGCGGCTTTGGCTGCGGCGGGTTTTGCCGTTCAGGAAGTGACATTGATGTCCGAGGCGGTGATCCCCCTTCTGAGCAGGTTGCGTGAGCGCCATGGACTCCTCTTGGGAGCGGGCACAGTTCTTGACCGCGAGATGGCCATGGCCGCCCTGGTGAACGGTGCCGACTTCCTGGTGTCCCCCGGCTACTCCCAGGAGGTTTCCGATGCGGCCAAGGCGGCTTCGCGCACATACATCCCCGGCGTGATGACTCCCACCGAGGTCACCACCGCCCATAACCATGGCCATCGGCTGATGAAGCTTTTCCCAGCCGCTACCATGGGTGGTTTGGCTTACCTCAAAAACCTCCAAGCACCATTTCCGGAGACGCGCTGGATGCTAACTGGAGGGATCAAGGCCGTGGAAGCCGTCCAGTACCGCAAGCATGGGGTGTGCTGCGTGGGGGTGGGTCAGGATCTTTTCCCCGCCGAGTTGGTGCAGCGGGGGGCGTGGGACGAGATCACCAATCTCGGGATCGATTGCCTTTCCCGCTTGGGGGGCGCGTGATTACGCGCGCACTGCAAGCCATCACCGGTGGGTTGCTAGTCGCCTTGTTGGGTGTGTTGTCCTGGCAGGTTTTTTCTCGCTATGTACTGAAGGATCCCAGCACCGTCACTGAGGAACTCTCGCGCCTCCTCCTGGTGTGGCTGGGCACCTTGGGCACGGCCCTTGGCTTCCTGATGCGCGAACATCTGTCCTTCGACATGCTGGCTGAAAAATCTTCCCCGGCAGGGAAGCGCCGACTTGGTGAGGTTTCTGACCTCAGCGTGGTACTGTTCGGGTCGCTGATGATCGTGGGGGGGGCGGCTTTGTTCTGGACCAAGCTCACGCTTGGGCAGACGACCCCTGTATTGAAGATCCCCGCGGCCTGGGTAGTGCTGGTCCTCCCGCTGGCGGGCGTGGTGGTGGTCCTTTCCCCTTTCCTGTCCCCGCGTAAGGAGCCCTGAATGCAGTTGACCGTCATGCTGGTGCTGGGGATCAGCTTCACCGCATTCCTCGTGGTGGGCATTCCCATATCTGTATGCCTGGCCCTTTCAAGCTTTCTGGCGCTTCTGCCGCTATACGACCCACTGATGGCTGCCCAGGTGATCGGACACAGTTTCGTATCGTCACTGGACAACTTCGGTTTCCTCGCCATTCCCTTCTTCGTGTTGGCGGGTCAGCTCATGAACGCCGGTGGGGTGGCCCGCAGGCTGATCGATTTCGCCAAGGCGGTGGCGGGCCCCCTCCCCGGCGGCCTTGCCTACTGTAACGTGCTTGCGAACTTCCTCTTCGGCGCCGTCACCGGATCGGCCGTCGCCAGTGCTGCGGCGGTGGGTAGCGCGATGGCTCCAGCGCAGAAGAAAGAAGGGTACGACCCCGCTTTCACCGCCGCAGTCAATATCGCCTCCAGCTGCACCGGTCTTTTGACCCCGCCCTCCAACTCGCTCATCCTTTATGCGCTCATTAGCGGTGGCACCTCAGTCATCGCGCTCTTCGTGGCGGGCTATATCCCGGCGTTTCTGATGGCAGCGGGGGTAGTAGGCGTGATCGCCTGGCAAGGCAAAGGCATGCCAAGGGGTGACAAGGATTCCTGGCGCCCACGGCGTCTACTCAAGGCTTTTTTAGAGGCGTTGCCCAGCCTCTTTCTCATCGTCCTGGTGATGGGGGGGCTTATCGCCGGCGTCTTCACGCCCACGGAAGCCTCCACCGTTTCCGTGCTCTATGCACTCTTCCTCGGCCTGGTTTATCGGGAACTCCAGCCGGCTGACCTCCCCCCCATCATTATACGCTCCGTGCTCACCGCCTCGGTGGTGCTGTTCCTCGTGGCGTCCAGTTCGGCCATGTCTTGGGTGTTCTCCATCACAGAGATCCCCAGCTACGTTTCCACCTCGCTCCTCTCCCTTTCCAATGAGCCATGGGTCCTGTTGCTGATGATGAACCTCATCATGTTGCTCATGGGCACCTTCATGGACATCACGCCGGCCATCCTGATCTTCACCCCAATCTTCCTGCCAGTGGCGGTGCAAGCGGGCATCGACCCCATCCACTTCGGCATCGTCATCGTCTTCAATAACTGTATCGGCATCCTCACGCCACCGGTGGGGAGTTCCCTTTTCGTCGGCAGCGGTGTCTCCGGGGTGCCCTTGGAACGGATCATGCCGAAGCTCCTGCCCATGTTCTATGCTGAGTGCGTGATGCTGGCCCTGGTGACCTTCGTGCCCGCTCTCAGCCTGTGGCTCCCGCGCTTCTTGGGGCTCATGTGAAATTCCTGCGTCAGCTGGATTGGGATGGGCGAGGCTTTTCTTCCCCGGAGGGGCATCGCCTGACCGTTACGCGTCTCGAGGATCGGATATTCCGAGTCACCGTGCTGCGTGGTGGGGCGTGGATTTTTCCGAAAACGTGGTCAGTGGCCTGGGGGGACAAGGAGGTCCCCTATGGAGGCCGTGACCGCCGCCAGTTAGAGGGGTTCACCCTGCCGCCTGCGCCGGCGTCCCAGGAAGGGCGCGTGGTGCGCATCGGGAGCAAGGACTTTTCCGCTTGCGTCCACCTGGACGGCGCCTTCATCGACTGGCAGAGCCACGGCATGTCCGTGCTTGCCGAGCGTCGTACGGACGCCTATGGCCTGGGTGCCGATGGCTCTCTCTGGCACGCCCACGAACTGCGGCCAGGGGTGGCCTTCCATGGGCTCGGGGAGGCTTCGGGCCCCTTGGACCGGCGTGGACGCCGTTTTGAAATGCGCAACATCGATGCCATGGGGTACGACGCCGAACGCACTGACCCCCTCTACAAGCACTACCCATTTCTGATCCATCGGGAAGGCCCACGGGCGGTAGGAATATTCTACGACAACTTCTCTACCGGCGTGTTCAATCTGGGCCAAGAAATCGACAACTACCACGGTCCATTTTTCTCCTACCGGGCGTCTGGCGGTGACTTGGACTTTTATGTCATCCTGGGGCCCGACGTGGCGGGCGTGACCGAACTATTCACACGCCTCACCGGCCGTCCGTGCCTCACCCCCGAGTGGGCCCTCGGCTATTCTGGCTCCACCATGACTTACACTGACGCGCCGGATGCCCAAAAGCAGCTGATGGGATTTTTGGACAAGTTGGAGGAACACCGTCTTCCCTGTGCGTCTTTCCACCTCTCCTCAGGCTACACATCCATGGGCAAACGCCGCTACGTCTTCACCTGGAACCGGGACAAGATCCCCGATCCTTCCAAGTTGGTGGCCGATTTCCTGGCCAAGGGCGTGCGCCTTATCCCCAACATCAAACCCGTTCTCCTCACCGACCACCCCAAGTACGCCGAAGCGGCGGCGCGGGGGCTCTTCGTCCTCGACGCCGAAAAGGACGTCCCCGAGCTTTCCCAATTTTGGGATGGCTTGGGCTCGCACCTGGACTTCACCAATGCGTCCACCGTGGCCTGGTGGCAGGAGAACATCCGGGACCAGTTGGCCGTCCATGGGATCGATGCTGCCTGGAACGACAACAACGAATTCCAGGTTTGGCAGGAGGGCGCCCGCACCGCGGGGGGCTGGCCGGTCGGTCTAGGCCGCCCCATCCAGACGCTCCTGATGGCCAAGGCTTCTTCCGAGATGGTGTCCTTCGTGGTTTCCCGCAGCGGGATGCCGGGCATGCAACGCCACGTGCAGACCTGGTCCGGGGACAACACCACCGCTTGGAAGACTCTGCGCTACAACCTGGCCCAGGCCCTGAACCTCTCGCTTTCCGGTATGTCCAACACCGGGCACGACGTGGGCGGGTTCGCCGGGCCAAGACCTTCGCCCGAGCTTTTCCTGCGTTGGATCCAGCACGCCATCTTTTACCCGCGTTTCGTGATTCACTCCTGGAAGCCTGAGGGAGTGAACGAGCCGTGGATGTATCCGGAGCTGGTCCCGCAAATCCGCTCGTTGTACGCTCTGAGAGAGCGACTCGCACCCTACTTTCGCCGCCTGCAACGGGATGCCCATGAGAACTTCCGGCCCTTCCTTCGTCCCTTGATGCATGATTTTCCGCAGGATGCCGTCGCGGCTGTTATCGACGACCAATTCTTGGTGGGCCCGGCCCTGTTGGTGGCTAACGTTTTCGAGGAGGGCGCACGGGCCCGCAAAGTTTATTTGCCCGACTGCCCGGGTGGTTGGGTTAATTTCTGGGACGGAAAAGTGGTGCAGTCTGGTTGGCTGGACTGCCGCGTGACCCGTGACACGTGGCCAATGTTCCGCAGGGTGGGGGAGGAGTTATGAGGAACAACTTGCGCGTGTTGGGGGCGGCCATGGTGGTGCTTGTGGCATTCGTCGCTGCCCAGAGCCTGCGCCAGCGCAAACCCGGTGGAGACACCCGCCACTTCTTGTTGGCCCATAACCTAGCCCCCGAACACCCAGTGCACCAGGGCATGGAACTTTTCGCCAAGCGCCTGGCGGAAACCACCGGCGGGCGCTTCACCGTCACCCTCTACCCCAATGGGCAGATCGGTTCCGAAAAAGAGGTGCTGGAATTGGTGCAGCTGGGGGCCATCACCATGACGAAGGTGAGTTCCCTGAGCCTTGAGTCCTTTTCTCCTCTCATGGGTGTTTTGAACCTGCCCTTCCTCTTCCGCGATCGTGAACACGATTTCCGAGTGCTCGACTCCTGGGTGGGGGAGGAACTCTTAGCTACGCCGGTGCCGCAAAACCTGCGCGGACTCACTTATTACGACGCCGGAGACCGCAGCTTTTACGCCAACAGGCCCATCATGCGGCCTGAAGATGTGGTGGGCCTCAAAATTCGGGTGATGGAGAACGCCACCGCCATCCGCATGTTGCAACTCCTGGGCGGCTCTCCGACGCCCATGCCTTACGGGGAAGTCTACACCGCCCTCCAACAAGGGGTGATCGACGGAGCTGAGAATAACCTTGCCGCCCTCACCGTGAATCGGCACGGTGAGGTCAGCAAGCACTATTCTTTGGTCCAGCACATCTTCGCCCCTGACGTTTTGGTCATCAGCGAAGCCGTGTGGAAGGGCCTCAGCGCTGCCGACGCTGCCCTGGTGCGCGCCGCCGCCGACGAGTCCAAGCAGTATCAGCGCGAACTGTGGGCCCGCCGCCTGGAAGAGTACCAGAGGGAAGCGGTGGAGAAGCTGAGAGTGAACATCGTGCGACCCGACCGCGCCCCCTTCATTGAGCGTGTTCAACCTTTGCACCGGGAGTACGAGGCCCGTGGAGCGGATTACTTGCGTTTGCTCACGGCCATCCGGGGCATGTGACCGTATTCATAGGCCGGGAAAATAAACGTATCTATTACCGCGGCACGGTGTTAGGTTATGTGCTGTTAGTCTTCTTGTGCTTCTAAACGAGTCCCAACGGTATAGTGCCTTTGACCCTCTTTAGCGGCCCCGGCCTTAAGGAGGTTTTATGGGTAAGAAACTGTACGTGGGGAATCTCCCCTTCTCCGTTAACGACCAAACTTTGCAGACGACGTTCGCCGCTTGCGGCAACGTTGAGTCCGCCAAAGTCGTCATGGACCGCGACACCGGCCGTAGCAAAGGCTTTGGCTTCGTGGAGATGTCCAGCGACGAGGAAGCTTCCGCTGCCATCAGCAAATACGATGGCACCCCGCTCGACGGTCGTAACATCACCGTCAACGAGGCCAAGCCCCAAGCTCCGCGCACCGGCGGCGGCTTTGGCGGCGGCCAGAAGCGTTGGTAAACAACTTAAAGTTTCACTGACGCAAAGGGCGGTCTTCGGACCGCCTTTTTTATCCCACCACGCCTTTGGTGAGCAGCCCGTCCAGCACCGAGCGAACTGTGTTGAGCAAGTTCGCGTTGGAGATGGGTTTCTGGAGTAGCACCGACTCCGTGTCCAGCACGCCCCGGTGGACGATGGAGTTTTCCGTGTAACCGGACATGAAGACGGCCTTCATTCCCGGTTTTTGTCGGCGCACCAGCTCCACCACGTCCCGTCCGCTCATCTTCGGCAGCACCACGTCGGTGAGGACCATTTGGATGATCTCGCTGTGTTGGCGAAACAGGTCGGCCGCCGCCACCCCGTCGGCCGCGGAGAGGACCCGGTAACCCGCTTTCTCGAGCAGCAACGTGTAGGCCTCGCGCAGGGCCTCGTCGTCCTCCGCCAGCAGGATGGTCTCGTTGCCTTTGCGTCCTTGGGAAAGCGGGGGAGTGGTGCGCCGGGGGGCGGAGGTTTCCTCGTTGCGGGGGAGATAGATCTTGAACACGCTGCCCATGCCGGGTTCACTGTACACCCACACGTGCCCATTGCACTGGTGGACGAAACCATGGACCATCGAGAGCCCGAGTCCCGTTCCTTTACCGCGGGGCTTAGTGGTGAAGAAAGGGTCGAAAATTTTTTCGGCCGTGGCCCTGTCCATCCCGTGGCCCGTATCGGAAATGGTCAGCAGCACGAAGTGGCCCGGAGTCACGTTGGCGTGCCGGATGGCGTAGTCCTGGTCCAGTTCCACATTGGCGGTCTCGAGGGTGAGCGTGCCGCCCTCGGGCATGGCGTCCCGCGCGTTGAGGCAAAGGTTCAGGATCACCTGCTCCATCTGTACCGGGTCCACCCGCACGTCGTCCACGCCCTGGCCCATTTGGAACACCAGCCTCACGTCCTCGCCAATGATCTTTTCAAGCCCGTTGCGAAGCTCCTCCAGGAGCGTGTTGAGGGAGGTGGGGCGGATGTCGAGAATTTGCTTTCGACCGAAGGCCAGTAAGTGGCGAGTGAGGGCGCTGGATTTGTCGATGGCCGTCATGATCTTGCCCATGAGGCGCAGGCTCTCTTCGTCCTTGGGGTCCAGGCGGTCCATCACCATTTCACCGTAGGCCAGCATGATGGCGAGCTTGTTGTTGTAGTCATGGGCGATACCGCCGGCGAGCTGGCCGATGGCCTCCATCTTCTGGGCGTGGCGGAATTGTTCTTCCAGCTGTTTGCGGCGGGTGCTGTCGATGGAGCGGATGAGCACGCCTTCCGGATGGGGCTCTAGGAAAAGGTCAAACCAGCATTGTTCCTTGTCAGGGTAAGTGAAGAGGTTTTCCAGGTGCCGGGGTTCCCGTTGTTCCATCACGAAGCGCAGATCATGGAAAAAGGGGCTTTGCTCTATACCGGGGTAGCATTCGGACATGGTCCGCCCTATCAGTTCCTCGGAGGTGCGCCGGCCCTGCCTGGCGGCGGCTTCATTGACGTACACGTACCGCCACTGGCGATCGATGATCTGGATGCCTTCTAAGGTTTGTTCAATGGCGGCTTTGAGAGCGTGATCAACTTTCAGATTCGACATGGATTTCCAGCATACCTGGAAAAAACAGGAAAAAATTAAATGATTTCTTTAGGTTAGCCTTAATAGATCAAGGTTGTTTTAACATATTCACGGCCAAGTCGAATAAGTCCCTAGGAATTCAATCCTCAACTAAATATCCAAAACTACATCCGCATGACGCGGTATGCTGAAAGTCTTACCTCACACGATCTTAACAAATGGACACCCATCCGGGGTTGAGTTACCTCTGCCCCCTCTCAATTTGAAGGAGGATGGGGTGCTCGACATCATCCAGATTCAGGCCACCGTGAAGGACCCGACGCTCTTGTCGATCTTTTACTCCTGCGTGCTTTCCTTCGTGCTTTCCGTCCTGATCGCGAAGACTTACCAGAAAAGCTTCCAAGGCCTGTCCTATTCCCGCAACTTCATCCAGGCGTTGATCCTGGGAAGCTTGGTCACTTGTCTCGCCATGCAGGCCATCGGCGACAACATGGCCCGGGGCTTCGGGATGATGGGGGCGTTGGCGATCATCCGCTTCCGCTCCTCCATCAAGGACCCCAAGGACATCATCTTCATCTTCGCCGCCCTCACCCTGGGCATCGCCTGCGGGGTCTATCAATTCAAAATCGCCACCATCGGCGCGGTGAGTTTCTGCGGGGTGGCCCTGTTTCTGCATTACTTCCCCAGCACCACCGAGAACAAGTTCGACGGCCTCCTGCGCTTCTCCATTGGGGCCGGGGACGCGGACGCGGAGACGCGCCTGGCCCAGGTGCTGAAGGCCCATTGCCGGGACTTCGCCCTGGTCACCCTGCGCGAGTTGGCCCAAGGCAAACGCCTGGATTTCGCCTACCAGGTCAAGCTCCGCGAGGAGCGCCACTACCAATCCCTCGTGGATGACTTGAAAAAGTTGCCCGACGTGCAAGGGGTCGCCCTGATGCTGCAGGAAGCGACCGTCGAAATTTAAGGATGGTGTCCTAATGAGTCCTTCCAAACGCAACAAGGTGTTTCTCGGTGTCTGGGCGGCCTGCGGCCTTCTGATCTTCATCAGCCATTTCATGGTGCAGGACCACTCCAGCTTCGTGGGCGTGGTTGGCTCGCGCGCCCAGGAGATCACCACCAACGCCGCCGCGAAGGTGAAGAAGATCCACGTCATTTCCGGGCAAATCGTGCGCGCCGGTGACCTTCTGATCGAGCTCGAAAATCCCCAGATGGAGCTGGAGATCAGCAAGATCCAGGCCGAACTCGGTTACCTGCGCGACCAGAAGGCCTTGCTGTCCGGGCTGGTGGACACCGAGGGCGTGGAGGATTCCCGCCTGGAAAACCTGGAGAAGCAGCTGGCCATCCTCAACGAGGAGAAAAAGGCCCTCTTCGTCTTCTCCCAGTTTGACGGCAAGGTGGAGACCATCACCAAAAGGGAAGGGGAGAACGTCCAGGCCCACTTGCCCATCATGACGCTCCAGGAACTGACCCCCACCACGATCCGCGGCTACATCCACGAGTCCATCCTGGACGAGGTTAAGATCGGATCCATCGTGGGCATCACCAGCCTTTCCGGCACCAGCGAAGACGGCGTGTACGGGAAAGTGCTGAGCTTCGGTTCCAGCATCATCCCTTTCCCCGAGCGGCTGCTCAAAGACCCCGCGCGGCCCATGTGGGGCCGGGAGGTCCTGATCGAGATTCCCTCGCGCAATCCCCTTATCCTAGGCGAGAAGGTTTTCATCACCAAGATGAGCAAGGCGAAGAGCCTGTTCAACCGGGCCTACGCCGGCGACAAGAACCGGAAAGCGTCCCCTGACGACGCTTTCCTGGAGGAACGCCGCCGCCTGGAGCTGAAGGTGGCCGGGAAGCGGAAGTTCGAGGCCTCCGGCATCGTCTTCCTGCGCGACATCCAGAAGTACCTCACCGTCAGCGACGGTAAGAATTCCGAGGAGACGCCGCAAGTGCTGGTGCTGGACAAGAGCGGCGAAACGGTCTTCAGCACCCACGTGAAGGGGCTGGACCACGTCAACGACTTGG
Source organism: uncultured Bacteriovoracaceae bacterium (assembly GCA_964399165.1). Classification (GTDB taxonomy): domain Bacteria; phylum Bdellovibrionota; class Bacteriovoracia; order Bacteriovoracales; family Bacteriovoracaceae; genus UBA6144. The sequence goes on from CAYNPO010000025.1 coordinate 33,470, forward strand.
AATCGGCCGCCACGGACGCGGACGGGAACATCTACCTCCTCTCCTCCCTTACGGTTGAGCACAAGAAGAATAAGAAAGGCCGCACCAGTAAATCCATGGTCATGCTACGCAGGGAAGGCATGGAGTTCAGCAAGGCCGCCGAGGTGCCCCTGCACGACGTGATCAAGCGGATCATCCTGCGCAACCCCAGGTCGGAACTGGCGCAGGCGGTGATGGAGGGCGGTGAGCTGCACGTGGACGTGGAGGGGATGGCCGTGGACGGGGCAAACCTCTACCTGGGGTTGCGCCAACCGCTCAAGGGCACCAACGAGGCCATTCTCCTGCGCATGGACAACTTCCGCACGCTCTTCACGGATCCCGGCGTGCCGAAGGATCTGGTGGTGGCCGAGCTTCTGGACCTGCGGGCACAGGACGGCGAGCGCCTGGGCATCTCCGACCTCTCCATCTGCGGCGGGGTGATGTACGTGGCGGGCGCACCCGCCGACAAGGATGGGCGCAAAGGGGCCATCTTCCGGATGAAACTCGGGGCGGGCAAGTCTTCGCTGGTCAAGATACACGATTACGCCGACGAGAAACCCGAAGGCGTGCATTGTCACCCCGAGAGCCGGGACCTGGTGGTCACCTTCGACCACGGGGACCAAGGCTCCCACCTGATTTCTTATGACGTCCGCCGCTAAGATCGCCGCCCTGCTTTGCCTGTGGGGAGGGCCTGCCGCGCACGGGGCGTCCCTGGGAGGATTGCGTCCTCCGGTGGTACTTGCAGCTAACGTGGATGCGGCCCCGGACTACGGCACCAGCCTGGTGAAGGCGGCTGAGTTGCGGGCCCGCGTGCGGGAGGACAACTCAGACTCCATCGGCATCCGCTTCAAGTTCGATAACCTCCTCGACAACGCGGGCGCCAAGCGCCGTGGGGCCCGTGATCTGCGCCGGGCCCATAAGCTGTTGCGTGACATCCACAAATCGGAGCTGGTGGCCGATTTCTACGCCAAGGTTGTCACCCACCGTTTCGACCAGGAACTCCTCACTTCCCAGCGTGCGCACCTGGAGCGCCTCAAGAAGACCATCGACTCCTTTAGGAGGCGCGAAGACTCCCTGTTTCAGGTGGTGAAGCTGGAGGAGGAGCGCGAACTTCTCAAGGCCTCCGTGGCCACCTTGGAGGAAGGGCTCTCCCGGGGCAAGACGGAATTTCGGGAGGCCTATGGCCTTTCACTGGATGGGGTCTCCTTCGCCCCCATGATCAGGCCACGCCGGGTTGGAGAACTGATCAAGGCCGTGGACGGACGCCAGACCCTCTTGGAGCGGCAACTCCAGCTCCAGCTCACCACCAACCAGCACGAGCGCGACATCAAGGTCAACTCCTCCAACGCCACCCTCAGCTTCCTGGAGATCCAGCGGGACCTGCCGGATAACCAGGATCCGGCCACTCACTCGGTAGCGGTGGGAATCAACCTTCCCTTGGTCGGGGACGAGACCAGCCAGTTGATGGACGAGGTCAGCTACGTGGAGAAGAAGTACAAGACCTTGCGGGAGATCAATGAACACCGGCTGGAGCACGGACAGCTGAAATCCCTCACCCAGCGAAACATCGGCCTCCTGGCGGAGCGGCGGGCGAAGTACAAGACTGAGCTGGCGGGACTCAAGCGCCAAGCGGTGAAGAATCTCTCGTTGGACGATTTTGTGAAGGTGCTCGAGTACGAGTACGGCCGTGAGCAGGAGAACATCGCCCTGGAGAAAGAAATCTTCTTGGGCTTCGTGGCGATCATCAAGGAATCCGGAGACATTCTGGAGTGGAAAAACCTGTTGACCGGGGAGAGGTGAATGGCCCTCAAGACCGCCCTTTTCTACGAACGTTATGAACTCAAGTACCACATCCCCCTGTGGCGGGTGGACGACATTTGCGATTGGGTGTCGGGCTTCTGCGAACTCGACGATTACTCCGGGAAGTCCTCCGACGGCTACTACGCCATCAACAACCTGTACCTCGACACACCCAACTACCTCTTCTTCAACACCAAGATCGCTGGCCAAGACAACGCCTTCAACATGCGGATCAGAACTTACGGAATGGAGGAGACGAACCTGTACTTCATGGAAGTAAAGAAGAAGACGGGGGAGTTCTGCCGCAAGACCCGGGCGAAAGCGGGCCCGGCGTGGTTTCGCCACCTAGAGGAAGGCACGTTGCCGGAGGGGGAGGGCGATCCTTTCGCCTTGGACTTCGCCCGCCGGGTGCACAGTTACCGGGCGGGACCTGTGGTGTTTACCCAGTACCGACGCAAGGCCCTGTTCTCCGTCATCGATGAGTACGCCCGCATCACTTTCGACAAGGATATGCGCTACGCCCCCCGGGACACCTACGATTTTTCCCGCGAAGGCCTGCTTTGTTACGACCAACCCGAATACTTCGACGACGGCACCAACGTGGTGCTGGAGCTCAAGTGCGAGTCCAGGGTCCCCCTGTGGATGCTCGACCTCATCCGTACCTTCGATCTCAAGCGCGCAAGCTTCTCCAAGTTCATGTACGGCGTGAACGAGACCATGCAGGACAAGGTCGGCGTGGCGACCCATCCCCACAGGTTGTGCGCGTTCTGACCTGGACGGAACGGCCGCGCTCCCCGACAATGGAGGCATGAAACATCTCCTGCTTCCCGCGCTCCTCCTCTCCGCCGCCCCCGTCTGGGCCTGGGGGCCCCTCGGCCACCGCATCGTGGGACAATTGGCGGAGAACCGCCTGTCCCCCGCCGCCAAGGACAAGCTGCGCGCCATCCTGGGCAAGGAAACCCTGGCGGACGTGGCCAACTGGCCTGATTTCGTGCGCTCCGACCCGGCCTGGAAAAAAGCCGATCCCTGGCATTACGTGAGCGTGGAGGACGGCAAGAAATACGGGGACAAGCGCCCATCGCCGGATGGTGACGTGTTGGTGGCGATGAAGACGTTCCGTGAGGTGGTGACCGACCCCAAGGCGCCTGTGACCAAGCGCCGGGACGCGGTGGCGTTCTTGGTGCACTTCGTGGGGGACGTGCACCAGCCCTTGCACGTGGGCAGGGCCGGCGACCGTGGGGGCAACACCATCGAGTTACGCTGGTTAGGGGAGAAGACCAACCTGCACTGGATCTGGGACAGCAAGCTGTTGGAAGTGGAACAGATGAGCTATTCGGATTACGTGCGCTTCATCGATAAGGCCTCGCCGGAGCAGGAGAAGGCCTGGGCGGAGGTGCCGGTCTCCGGCTGGACCCAAGAGGCCATGGCCCTGAGGCCCCTGGTCTACGGATTCCCCACCAAGCCCCGAGCAGGTTGGGAATGGGCCTATCGCTTCAAGGCATTGCCGGTTGCCCATGAGCAATTGCTCAAGGCCGGCGTACGACTGGCCGCCATGTTGGAACAGGCCTTGACGGGAAAAGCCAACCCCTGAGCATTCCGGGGATAGAACCTTGTGTAGGGGCCGTTCACCTGCCCGGGGACTTTTTCCATCATTTAATGTCCGTGGGGGAGGTCCCATGGCCAGAGAAGCCGACGTCGTCATCATTGGGGCAGGAGCGGCGGGCCTGGCCTGCGCCCGGGCGCTTTTGGCCCACGGTCTGGAGCCCGTGGTGCTGGAGGCGCGTGACCGGATAGGAGGCAGGGTACTGACTTTGTCCGCCGACGCGGTGGCACCCATGGAGCTCGGAGCGGAGTTCCTCCATGGGGCCGACCCCGCAACCCTGGCGGAGTTGGATCGGCGCCACATGCCCTACGCACCCGTCGCCGACACGCATTTCCTGCAAATGGAGACCGGCTTGCGTGAATCCCCCGGGTACTGGACGCGCATCCAGGATTTAGGGCGCCGCCTCTCCACCCGCCGGGCCTGGGACTGCGACCTGGAAGAATTCCTCTATGAGCACCCCTTGTTCCGAGACTACGTGGAAGGTTTTTACGCCGCCGATCCTGCCCTCATCGGGGAGAAGGGCCTCGCGCGTGCGCTCAGGGAGGAGGAACCGGCGCAGGGAGGCGCCTCCTTGTTTCGCCCGCTCCAGGGCTACGGGCCCCTGCTGTGGGAAATGGCGGCGGAGTTGGGCGATCGGTTGCGCCTCGCCACCCCCGTCAAGCGTGTGGAGTGGTCCCCTGGAAAAGTGAAAGTGCGCGCGGGTGGCGTGTGGCGGGCCCGCGCGGTGGTGGTCACGGTTCCATTGGGCGTTCTCAAGAGCGGGGGGCTGGAGCTACGGCCTTTCCCCCGCCGCCTGGGCAAGGCCCTGCGACGCCTGCACATGGGACACGTGCAGAGACTGGTGTTCACGTTCCGCGCTCCGTTTTGGAACGAGTTTTCCGAGCGGCCCATTGGTTTTCTCCACGGAGCGCCCGGGGGTTTTTTCACCACGTGGTGGACCCAATGGCCCCATCACGCTCCCCGGTTGGTGGCCTGGCAAGGCGGCCCCGCCGCCGAAGAGATGGCCGGTTGGCCCATGGCCAAGCGGGTAGAGGTGGCCCTGGAAGCCTTGGCCGACATCACGGGACTGGCGAAGTCTTTCCTGCGGGAGGAGCTGGTGCGGGTGGATGGCCACGATTGGAGCAACGATCCCTGGGCCCGCGGGGCCTACGGCTATCTGGGAGTGGGTGGCGTTGCGGCCGCCAAACGGCTGGCATGTCCTTTCGGGGACACGCTTTTCCTCGCAGGAGAAATGACCGCGCCGGGCCGCTCCCAGGGCACGGTCCACGGTGCCCTGGCCTCTGGGCGACGGGCTGCGGAACAAGTGGCCCGGCGCTTGCGGCGGCAGCGGCATATGGGACGGGTTCCGCTTTCCTTCCCGACAGGGCACAATGGGAAACATGAAAAGACCGTGGGCCTGACCGGCCATGGGCAACACCCTTTACCTGCACACCCCGCTTACCCCGGATGACCTGGACCTGCTGCTGGATGGCCACCGCAAGGCTTTCGAGGAAGCTCTGCTGGACGCTTTTACCGACGAGGAACTGGAGCGCCATGAGCGTCTTTTGGAAGGCCTTGCCAGCGTAGAGGCGCAGCCCTTGCTGGAAGGACTGGGGTTCGACGACATGGTGGTCAACCCTGCGAAGGAAGACGAGCAGCGGGCCGTCTTTGCGGCTTGCCGCAGTACTTTATGCTTAGAGAACGTCCCCTGGTTAGAAACCAACCCCTTCCAGGTGAGTTATTTGAAAGACCTTCTGAGCAGATTGCCGGCGACCACTTTGGTGGACCGGGGGGGAATGGAAGAGTTGGTTTTTGGCCGCGACTACTTGAGGGAGTTGGCCCCGCTCAAGGACATGGTTGGCCTGGAAGCCGTCGTGCCAGAGGCGGTGGCGCGCAGGGCCCCGGTGCTTGGCCCCATCGAAATCCTCGTGCATGACGTCTCGCGGGAGTTGGAACGGTTGGAAGGGATCACCATCCCCATCCAGGAGCGCTCCGAGAAATTGCAAAAGATATTCCGCGCCTTCGCCTCCGGGGAACGCGACCCGGGCATGCTCCTGCGCCTCTCTGGCCTCAATGCCAAGGACTTCGGAGATGGGCTGGAGGGGCTCAAGTTCTTCCTGAAGAAACTCTAAGCGGCGCGGGTCGTCCGACGAGACGTTTTCTTTCGGCCCGCGTGGGATCGCTTGCCCCCGAGCCTGGCCGACGCCTTGGTGTGCGTCTTGCCGCGGCCCGACCCGCTTTTCTTCCCGCCGCCGTCCTGCTTGTTGACCGTGGCATACCCGATCTGGGCGGCCCGCTTGGCGGAGTGTCCCTGCTTCTTGGCGCTCTCCTCGATATGGCGGGCCTGTCGTTTCTGCTTGTTGGTGTAGCTGGCTTTGCTTCCTTGTGCCATGTTCCCTCCTTGGCCTTAGAGGGATCATCCTCCCTGGCCCAGAGGATGTCGCGTCCCATCCGGGGCCGCGCAAGACGCGTCCAGGATCAGAGGTGAACGATGTCCACGTTTCCCCACCGGTCCCCCAGGTACTCAGCCACGAGCCTGCGATGACAGTGGTGGGGCGTGGCCTCGCTGCAAAGAAGACAGGCGCGGTCGAAATCCTCGGGACGGAATCGCTCCTCCACCTTCCTTTCCCGCATGAGTTCCAGAAAAGCGCTCTCGTAGCCATGCCAATCCAAGCGCATGGAACGGTAGGCGTTCAGAAGCTCTTTGGTAGGCGCGAGCAGGGTCTCGTGGCGGTAGGCGATGGGCCCCATTTCCCTGAGAAAGAAGGACAAGTCATTTTTCTTGGCGTAACCGGTGAGCTGCGACGTGGGGTTCAGTCGCGTGTCCACCACCACCCGGATTCCGGCACTCCGGAGGGCGGCGAAAAAGATCGAGGCGGGTTTCCGGGTATGGCCGATGGTGAAGAGACGGAGCATGTGCCACCTCCATTGGCCGGGTCGGCATGCGCACGGAAGGGAAGGGATGCGGTGGGTTTGGAGGATATGTCCTGGTCCATGCATGACCCATACCGTTTGCCACTCGCGTGGGGAAGGAACACGGCCTGGACGCTGAATCTAGACGACCAGGCCGTGGAGAATGTGAACCCATCACCCCCAACACTCCACCGTGCGTACACGCGTCTCCGGACCGGCCGGAATAGACTGCATGGGAGCACGAGGAGGTTCCCATGACGACTATTTACGACGCTTTGAAAAAAGACCATGACACTCTGAGACCCCTGCTCGACCGCTTGGTCGCCAGCAAGAGCGGATCGGAGGAGCGCAAGCGGCTCATCACCATGATCAAGGATGAACTGGTGCCGCACTCACGCGCTGAAGAGGCCGTCTTTTACAACAGTTTGCGGCTCACGGACGCGGGCAGGGAAGTGTCCCGGGAGGGTTTTAAGGAACATGCCGAGGCGGAGGCCATCCTTCACGCCCTCAACGGCATGGAGACGTTGAAGATGGACGGCGACAAGCTGGCGCGCAAGCTGAAGGACGCGCTTGAGCACCACATCGCCGAGGAGGAAGGGGAATTCTTCGTCAAGGCGCGCCAGCTGTTGCTGGAAAAAGAAGCTGAGATGATGGGTGACGCTTTCCTGCGGCTCAAGGAAGAGATCTCCCAGCAGGGTGACGCCAAAAACATGCTGGAGCTGGTGGTGAACATGATGCCGGAGCGCTTCCGCCCGGGCATGCACTCCATCTGACGGGAAAGGGGCCAGTATGGCCGCGGAGACGCCCGCCATCATCATCGACATGGACGGGACGTTGGCCGACATTTCCCACCGCCGCCACCACCTGGAGGGGCGCAAGGATTGGACGGCGTTCTTCGCCGGGATTCCTGACGATCCCCTCCAGGAGTGGTGCCGCGAGGTGATCCGGCGTTTCGCCCCCGACCATTCGGTG
>CAYNPO010000025.1:40854-51571 GCA_964399165.1 uncultured Bacteriovoracaceae bacterium
GAGGGCGCAACCCGGACATGGCTGGAGACCCATGGCATGAGGCCCGACCGGATTTTTTTCCGCCGGGCGGGGGACTTCCGGGCGGACGACGAGGTGAAACGCGAGATTTGGAAGGAGCACATCCAACCCCACTATCGCGTGCTGTTCGTCGTGGATGACCGGGACCGGGTGGTGCGGATGTGGCGAGAGGAAGGGCTGGTGTGCCTGCAATGCGCACCGGGCGATTTCTAGGAGGAGGGACCATGGGGAGGTATTTTCCTGAGAGAAATTGGGTCGTGGTGCTGGGGTTGGCGGTGGCCGGCGTGCTCGGATATGCCATCCGCGACATGCAGGAACCGCACGTTGAGCGGCGGATGGTTGAAACACCCGTCCCCCAGGAAGAAGCCGAGGCTCCCCAAGAAGAAGAGGAGGCACCCGGTGCGACGCCTCCCTCCGCCCCCGTGGTCATCTCCAGCCCCACCATGACCGTGGGAGCGTCCTCCGACAATGACCGATTAGCGGTTCCCCGCACGGGCACCAACGCGAACCTGGGGCTTTTCCACCAGGCCCAACGGGTTTTTCACGGGGCCACCGGCCGATACAGCACTGATCTGCGCGCCATTCGATGGACTCCGCCGGGACCCCTCATGCGCTTCAAGCTGGGGTTCTTGGTTCCTTCCACCGGTGGAGGTACAGCGGAAGACCCGAATCGAATGGACACCGGGACCTTCTTGCGCGTGGTGGAGCCTTCAACCGGCGCGCCTTATGTCTATACCCCCGAGGCCCAGGCCATCGACTTGGGTCTCTATTCTGACCTCTGCCGTCGAGGTTGTACGGCCGATTCCCAGGGGTATGAAGTCATGGTGGCGGTTCCTTTGAACGCCCAGGGGAACGTGGACGTGTGGTTGTTCAACCACCGCAACGAGTTAGTCCACGTGTGGGATGGGTTAGGCAACCAGCGGCTGGACTAAGTGCTAGGCCACCACGAAGGACTTGAAGCCGCCCCAGAACATGCGCTTGCCGTCGAAGGGCATGTCCTTGGGCCCATACTGGGTGATGCGTTTATCCGCCATGACCTTCTTGAGGACTTTGTCCCGATGGGAGCGCGACTTATAAACGATCCATGAGAAGAACACCACTTCACCGGCCTTGAGCTTCACGCTCTGGGGGAAAGAGGTGTGCTTGCCGAGCTTTACGTCGTCGGCGATGCATTCGTAATATTCGAGGGCGCCGTGCTCGCGCCAGACTTTGCCGGCGAGCTTCGCCATTTTTTTATAGGCGGCGAGATTTTTCTTGGGGATGGGGAGGACGAATCCGTCCACGTAGATGGCCATGGTGGTCTCCTTGTTGTGGGTTGATTGTACCGGCGGGAGGCCCTCCGTCCAGAAAATCCTTCCCTCACACATGGTGAGGATGAGCCTCCCCAAGGTTAAAGGGAGGATTTAGTTTTCTCCACAACCTCCACACTTTTCGGAGAAGCCCCGCCGTTGGCCATGTGGATAAACTGGTCTCGAGGGAACAAAAAGGGCGTAGCCCCTGGATGATCCCTCACATGACGGGCCCCTCACGGGGCCCGTTCTATTTTAAGCGTTGCTAGCGTCGGCAACTCAGTACAGTTTCTTGATGAGGGCCTGGCAATCGGCGGACGTGCGCTCGGCCATCTCCCGGGCGCAGGCGGGGAAACGGACGCGGTCAGCCTCCGGACGTCCGCAGCCGAGACGGTCCAGTTCCTCAAAGCAGGCGCGAGTTTTGGACACGCGGGTTTCGCCGGGGTCCGCTTGCATGCCCTCGCTGTGAGTTTCGTCCGCGAAAGAGGCGGGCAGGAAGAGGAGTGTCGTCAAAGCGATCATGGTTTTCATGGTTGTCTCCTTGGAAAGTCCGATCACAGGAAGTCCGGGCCGATGTCGCGCACCATCTTACCGATGGCGTAGGGCACGGAATACGGGCGGCGGGCGGTAGCGGAAGAGTCGTGGCCGAAGCCCACCTTGTGCAACCACTCGTGCATCAGATTCCCTGCCACGCCGGCGGCGGTGTACTGGTTGAAGTATTTGGTGTTCACCCAGATTCGTTTGCTGGAGCTGTAGGTGTAGCCCACCACGTTGGTGGAGGCGGTGTACATCTCCACTTCCATGTCCATGGCGTTGTTCTTGACGGGGAAGAGTTTTTCCGCGGCCTCGAGGACCTTGGCGTAGATCTGGGCGTTGGTGAGACCATTGTTGTTCACGAAGGTCTTGCTGCCGCTATAGGTGTGGTTGAGAACTTTGGAGCGGAACTCGGCGGTGCCCACCACGGATTTCACGATCTCGATGGCCTTGTCGAACTTGGCTTCCTGGGCCGCGGTCATCTGGATGAGTTCGATGTTGGAATCGAAGGTCAGGGCCGCGGTCGGGACGCCGGTGGACGGAGGCGCGGGCGGGGTGGGGGGCGTGGGAGGAGTTGGCTCCGATGGCGTGGTGGGTTCGCTGGGGGCCGTGGGAGTGGTCGGCTCTCCCCCTACCGTCACCGCCGGTGTGCTGGATTCGCCGCTGTCAGAATCCCCAGATCCCGATCCATTGCAGGCCGTGGCCAACGCCAGAACCAGCAGCAAACCGCTGATTTTCTTCATTTTGCCCTCCTTGGCAGGTCGGCCAGCATTCCTTGCTGCGCCGCGTAACAAATGTCGAGTCCTGGATCATGCCCAAGAGGGAATCGGTCTTAAATCCTGGGCAAATTTTGCCTACTGCTTATGGGGAGGGAAAAAAGAAGGCCGGCGGGAATCCGCCGGCCGAAACTTCAACGTCTGCCGGGAAACTTTCCGTGGTCCCGGCGCTCGCCGCCGCTGCGCTGGCCGCCGCCGGAGTTACCGTCCTTGCGCTGGCCGCCGCCTTGGTTTTGCCGCGATCTTTCTTTTCCGGTGTTGCCCAATTGGTTCGCCATACTTTCCTCCTCAATGATGGGCCGAGCGCGGCTCGGCCTGTTTGCCTGCGCTATGGGTCTGCCATTTCTCCGGCAGGACTTTGCTCATGGTAGTCTGCAATTTGTTCTTGAGGCCGCCTGCCACCACATGGTCCTTGCCTTCCATCATGGCCTTGAAGCCCTGGCGTGCCACCTGGGCGGGGTCATCCTTCTTCGCGGCCCCCACTTTGGTGTCCTCCATGTGGGCGCGCTCGAAGAAACGCGTCTCGGTGGGCCCTGGTTGCAGGGACGTAATAGTCACGCCGGTGTCCTTCACCTCGTCGCGCACCCCCTGGGCGAATGACTGGACGAAAGCTTTGGTGGCGGCGTAGACCGCCAGGTTAGGATTGGGCGTGTCCGCCGCCACCGAGGAGGTGAACAGGATCTTTCCTTCACCCCGGGCCACCATGTCCGCCAGGATATATTTGGTCAGGTGCACGACGGACGAAACGTTGAGGGCTATCATGCTCAGTTCTTCGTCCAGTGAGTTTTGGAGGAAACGCCCACCGACCCCCACGCCCGCGTTGATGGCCGCGGCGGCCAGGGGGCGCCCCGAGGATCGGAGGTGCTCGCACAACGCCTCAACCCCTTTCCGAGTGGCGAGGTCGCATTGGTAAGCTCCCACGCGGGCGCCGTCGTCCAATTCGGCCACGGCGTCATAGATCAGGTCGGAGTCAGCCACCGCCAGCACGTCAAAACCATTCTCCAGGAATTCGCGGGCAAGCTCTTTGCCGATGCCACTGGAGGCGCCGGTGACCAGCGCCCAGGGCCTTTGTCCGGTACTCATGTTTCCTCCTCACGGTTTCATGATGACTTTCACGCAGTTGTCCTCATGCTTGTTGAAAATCTCGTAGCCCTTGGCCACGTCCTCGAGTCTCAGTTTGTGGGTGATGATGTCGTCGGTGCGGATGATGCCTTCCTGCACCAGGTTCACCAGGTGGTCGATGTAGTTGTGCACCGGGGCCTGCCCGGCCTTGATCTGAACGCCTTTGTCGAACCAAGCACCTAGCGGGAAGTTATCGTAGTTGGTGCCGTACACTCCCAACACCGACACCACGCCGCCGCGGCGGACGGCGTGCAGGCACTGGTCGAAAACTTTGATGGTCCCACGCTGCATGTGCACCAGGGCGGAGAGTTTGTCGTACCACTTGCGGTCGGCCTCGAGTCCCACCGCCTCGATGACCACGTCAGCGCCTTTGCCGCCGGTCATCTCGATGATGGTCTCCACCGCGTCGACTTCGTGCCCGTTGATGATCTCGGACTTGCACACTTCCCGGGCCATGTTCAGGCGGTAGGGTAGGACGTCCACCCCGATCACGCGTTTGGCCCCACGGACCCAGGCGGCTTTTTGGGCCATGAGCCCCACGGGGCCGCATCCGAACACCACCACGGTTTCCCCACCCCGCACGTTGGCCCAGTCCACGCCGGCCCAGCCGGTGGGCAGGATGTCGGTGAGAAAGAGCGCCTGCTCATCGCTCAGATGCGCGGGCACCTTGCGTGGGCCGTAATCGGCATAGGGGACCCGCACGGCCTCGGCCTGTCCGCCGTCGTAGCCGCCATAAAGGTCAGTGTAGCCGAAAAGGCCCCCCCCTTTCTGGCTGAACACTCCGCCCTTGGGACCGTAGTGTTGCGGGTTGGACTCCTCGCAAGCGGTGGGGACGTCGTGCTCGCAGAAAAAGCAATGCCCACAGGCGATGGGGAAGGGGACGACCACCCGGTCCCCCTTCTTGAGGTTTTTGACCTCGCTGCCCACTTCCTCCACGATGCCCATGAACTCGTGGCCCAGCACCTGTTTCCTGAATTGGGGGAAAAGCCCGTTGTAGATGTGGAGGTCGGAGCCGCAAATGGCGGTGGCGGTGACCTTGATGATGGCGTCGCGGGGGTCCTGGATCTTGGGGGCGGGGACGTTCTCGCAACGGACGTCCTTGGGTTTGTGGAACACGGCCGCTTTCATTCGAACCTCCTTGTTCGCGTTTCCTCCGGTATAGCGGAGGGAAAGGCCCGAAGTCGTCGGGGCTTGGTGTATTTAGCGGTGTCGAGGAGAAGTGCAGGTGATGGCGGACCGGAGAGGTAGGGAAAGAGCCGGGGCTTCTTGCCCCGGCCCGGGTCGCCTTACTCGGCGTCGGAGATTTCGCTGTCGCGGCGGCGGGACTCGTCCATGCGGCCGCTTTCGCGGGACACGTCGCCAGTGCGGCGTGAGCCTTGGTCTTGGCGAGAGCGATCGCCTTGCTGGTTAGATTCCTGACCGGTACGGGTGTTCTGGTTAGCCATAAAGACCTCCATAGAAAGCCGGGCTGAGGGCCCGGCGGGTTAAATGAAATACGCTAGGGAGCAACGACTGGCTGGTTACTGGGGACACCCCCGGGAGTGGTGGTCATGGGGTGTTTCTTCGTTTCGGGATTGGTGCCCACAGAACGCTTGTTGGCGGTCTGGTCGCGCGCGCTAGTGCCCCCTTCATCGGCTTCTTCGGCCTGGGTTTTGTCGGAAGCGTGGCGGTCGCGCACGGGCGTCGACGGCCGGCTGAAGGTGTCTGCGTGGGCGGTGAGGCAGCCGAGGGCGAGAAGTGTCGCGAGAGTCGATTTCATGGTTCCTCCTTACTTGGTCTTGTGAGGACTTTAGGGGGAACTGCGCGCTAAGTTGTGTGGGATTTGTGGTGATCGGCTTTTGTCCAAGGTGGGAAGAAGCTCAACGGACCGCTGATGTCTTTATCTTAAACACGTCTTTGAGCTGGCGCAGGACGTAATCATTGTCTGAGCGTCGGTTGGAAGCGATGCAATTTTTGGGTACGTGAATCCCGTATCCCCGCATGTAAGCGTCGTTGGCGGTGAAGAGCACGCAGATGTTGCCGGCAAAACCTGTGAGCACTAACTCCTTGGCCTTCAACTCCTGCAGAAGGGTGTCCAGGTTGGAGGAATGAAAGCCGGAGTGTTTGGGCTTCAAGACGAAGTAGTCGTCGGGATCAGGCCGCAACAGCTCGCTCACCCGCGCTCCGGGATTCCCCGGGGATGCGCACTCCCGGTACACCTCTTCCCAGTGGGAGCGCCAACGCCCGAAGTTGTCGTTCACGTAGACCACCGGCAACCGTGCTTTCTGAAAGCGCCGCTTGAGCCGCAAAATATTCTTGGCCGCGGGCCATGCCTGGCGGGCGAGCTTGTCCCCGCCGGGAAAGTCCATGGGGTTGATGACGTCGATGATGAGGAGGACCACTCCTTTCTCCATGGGGCCAGCATACTCCTGATGCTGGGCCCCAAACTTCTACTTCAGGTGGACGCGGCTGGTTCGCGGGGCGCGACCATGCGATCTTGGAAAGATCGGAGGTCCCATGAAACACCCGCTGCTCCTATGTCTTCTTTTGATGGTTGGATGCGCCAGCGTCAAAAGCCAGCTCAACCCCAGCGACAAGGAGATCAACGCCCAGGCCAACAAGGCCTACGAAGAGGTGAAGAAAAAGGCTAAACTTTCCAAGAACGCCGAGTGGACCGCCATGGTGGACCGGGTGGCCCGGCGGATTGCCGCCGCCTCAGGCAAGGACTTCAAATGGGAGTGGATGCTGATCGAAAGCCCCGAGGTGAACGCTTGGTGCATGCCCGGTGGGAAAATGGCGGTGTACACGGGCATCATGCCAGTGCTCAAGACCGAAGCCGCGCTGGCGGCGGTGATGGGGCATGAGGTGGCCCACGCCACCGAAAAGCACGGAAAGGAGCGCTACGCCCGCGCGGTGAAAGGGAACTTGATCGGGATCGCCGCAGCCGGGGCAGCTATCGTTGGGGGGCAGCTGCTGTGCAAGAGCGAAACCTGCCGCACGCTCACGGGGTTGGGTGGAGCCGCCGCTGGATTCGCGGTGGCGTTTTTCGACCGCAAGTTCTCACGCAGTGATGAGACCGAAGCCGATCAGGTGGGGCAAATTTACATGGCCCGGGCCGGTTACGATCCGGCGGAGGCGCCCAAGGTGTGGGAGAGGATGGCGAAGTCTTCGGATGGGAAGGCGCCGCCGGAGTTCATGTCCACTCACCCGTCTAATGAGAGGCGGCAGGGAGATTTACGGCGTTGGTTGCCGGAGGCGCGGGAGGTTTATGCCAAGGCGGCCGAGAAATATGGATTAGGTGCTAGCATTCGTTAGGGCGAAAGCGGGGCGCGCAGCGCCCCGCTTCTCCACTGGCTTCTCACGTCAGTCCAGGCCCCAGGGATTTTGGCTCAATTCCACGGAATATTGGGTTGTGTTCTCCGAATTCATCACCGGCTGGAAAGTACGTTCCGCAACCACTTGGCCGTCGATTTCTAGTCTGACCGTAAGGTCTGCGGCCGTGGTGGTGCTGAGGCGATAAGGCCCGACAATAGGTGACCACCTCCGTTCCGTCCCGTCATCGTAGCGGCCCCCATGGATGTTGTAGAAGGCCCTTTGCGCCCGCTCTCGGCGCGCTCGCAACGGTTCAACAACGGAAACATAGTAATTGTCCCTCTGGCGACGGTTGGCCGGCGCTTGCATCATAGCAGTTGTGAGGGCTGCTTGAGCGCGCTCCAGTTCCGCCGCCGCCTGGGCATATCCTTGGTAGCGGGTAATGAGCTTCACTCCGAAGCGCTCGGCGTTTGCGCTGTAGTAGGCATTTCCCATGTGCACCCGGACCTTGAACATCCCACTCGAGATGGGGATGAAATGGATATCGGGAGCAGCCGCTTCCGCCGTCACGCTGACCGCGGGCAGAGGGACCCGTCCGATACTGGCGGCCGCGTCTCGTAAAACTTCTGGGACCGCCAGGGCGTCCGCCACCAAGCGCCGGGTCTTGTCAGAGGTGATCGTCTCTCGCGAGCGCTCTCGCGCAACTTTGTACAGAGCCTCGTGCAACAAGAGAGCGGCCACGTTGAGGCTATCCAAACGATCGTAGTACTCCGACTTGATGAAGATGTTCCCTGAGACTTCGTCCCAGTTGGCGAGCTGCTGATAGCTGCAGCCCTCGTCGACCATCAGGATGTTGGCATCGTCGATGCGCTCCAACACGATATTACGGCGCGGGAGAAGGTGGCTTCGCACGTACAGTAGTTGCTCCTGCGCCGCGCGGGCGTAGGCGGGGTAGTAGTTGTGAATTTTCGCGAGGGCCCTGTCCAAGTGGGCCTCCACCGGATCGTTGGTGCGGGGCAGAGTGAAATTGAAGCGCGTGACGCCTTCGTAGAGGTCGTACATCTCTACCCTGTTACCGGGGCAAAGGTGCACGCCGCCGCCGTTGCCTTTGTCGCCGGCGAAGGCGGTGAGGGTGAGCATAGTCCCCAGGATCGCGATGGTCTTTTTCATGACAGTTCTCCTACGTTGGTTTGATTGATGTTGGTCAGCGGATAAAATTGAATGGCCAACTGACAGACGTCAGTCTTCTTCCCATCTCTAAGCAGCGCCTCCATTTTCTGGCGGAACTCTCTAATGATGGTTTTGGCCTCCGGCATGCGCTCCAGGTCCATCGCGATCGTCATCGACGAGAAATCCCGGAACTCAACCCCAATCTCATCCAGTTTCTTTTTTCCGATCTCGAGCGTCTCAAGGTGTGACTCCCTTAGCGCCCGGCTTTTCACGTCTTCAGTGGTGCGCAGCCCGGAGTGGGCCTTGCGCAAACGGCCGGTCTCGTCTTCTTTCACGAGACCGCAAACTTTCAGGTTGTTGATGACCACGTCCGCGCGGTTCTCGGTGATGCCGAAACGGCGCGCGACCTCGGCCGCCGTGACCACCACGTCCTCGAGCTCCAGCAGGGTCTCCACCGCGAAGTGCTCCCACTCGGCGATGACCTTGTGATAGGACTCGTCCAGCATGAAGCGGTCGTCGTTGGGCGCGACCTTGATGTCATCCAGACGGGTTTTGGTGCGGTAGAGGCTCTCCAGGAAGTAGGTCTGCTCCTTGGGGCCGAGGTTCAGTTTCTCGATGACCCGTTTGGTGCTCTTGAAGGGCAGGGCGCGCTTGCCCTGGATCACCTGGCTTAAAGTCCCGGAGTGAAGCCCGAGGTCCCGGGCGTAGGCCCGGAGCGAGTAGTGGGGATTCGTCCGTTGGCGTTGAGACAAGTCCTCTTTAATCTTGGTGAGATAGTAGCTCTGTGTTTCCATGCCGGGATGTGTAACACAGTTTTGCAGCGGAGTGCTGCATGGACGCGCACAAAGCGCTGCTCTCGGCTGCAGCGGGTAGAATTTACAGGGCTAAAGGCTAGGCTCCGTAGGTCGCCCACGTGACGATCAGGCCAAAGACGAAAGCGCAGGCGAGTTGGGCGGCGAGCACGGGAACCTCCAGGATATGGTGGCTTCCTCGGTTTCTTGGTGGCGAAGGTTTGGCCAAATCTGCCAACGAGCCCCACTTTTCACGCATTCGTTAAGAGCGGCTTATTGCTTGAGGTCAGCGGGAGGTTCGGGTGGCCAGCCACTCGGCCAGGGGGGCGTAGGCCGTCTCCCAGTAGCGCCCGTCCCGCTCGGAGGTGTACAGGTCGGTGTAGCCATAGGGGAAGCGGTAGGGAGTCTCGTTGAAGTCCACCACCGCTTGGGGGTCCACCACCACGTCGTAGCCATTGTTGAGGGAACCCTCGATGCTGGCCTTCACACAGAAGTTGCCGTTGGCGCCGGCGATGATGAGGTTGCCGATTCCGCGCTCGCGCAGGAAATCCCCCAGGACGTCGCTGTGGGCGCGGCCCTCGTCGAAGAAGCCGCGGGAGTCCTTCACGATGGTGTGAACGTCGCCATAACCTGCGGCCGCTTGGGTGAGGCGGGGCTCGGTGACTCCGCAATTTCGGTACTCGATGAAGACGATGGGGATGCGGCGTTGCCGGGCCAGCTGAATGAGCCGGACTTGTTCGTTCATCACCTCTTGTTGAATCCAGGGATTGGAAGGCGAGTCGTCTAAGGTTCCTTGAGTGAAGTAGGCCTGCATGTCGATGATGACCAGAGCAGTGCCTTCGCCTACGCGCTGAGTGGCGGCCAAGGCCCCGACAGAGAATGCGAGGCAGAGGGCAAGACCCAACGGGCGCATCCGCTCAACCATCCAGT
Organism: uncultured Bacteriovoracaceae bacterium; assembly: GCA_964399165.1. GTDB lineage: Bacteria > Bdellovibrionota > Bacteriovoracia > Bacteriovoracales > Bacteriovoracaceae > UBA6144. The sequence continues at coordinate 50,776 of CAYNPO010000025.1, forward strand.
CCTCCGCACATTTCGTGGTAGAGGGTGGTGTTGGTGATCACATTACCGTTGAGGCACACGGAGCGCTGAGGCAGGTTCCACAGACAAGAGCCATGGGGGACGCGGCGGCCGGCCACGCGGCACTGGCCCAGGGTGACGGTGGCCTCGCCTGCGGGGCAGATGCGGTTGTAGGTGCTCGTCACGGGCCCGTCTCCCAGCAGCTGCTCCAAGGTGAGTGCAGGCGCCTCGGCGCTGGTGAGAACGTTTTGCTCACGCAGGGAAGCTTCGGCATTCATGAGTTCTTCCACACCAATGAAGCGCTGGCCCAGGCACTTGAGGATCTTGACGATGCGGCCGGTGCCCGCGCGGGTGTGGGGTTGGATGTCGTGGAACAGGGCCACCGTGGGCGAAACCTGAGACCGGCAAAGGCGGGTTGCCTGCTCGTGCACGAAAGACGTGAGATTGGCGGGACGGTTCCAGTCATCCGAACTGTAGTTCCAGGCCAGGTGGCTGAAGCCGTCGGCGGCCAGGGAAGCGAGGGCCGGTGATGTCTGGGCGTATTGCTCCAGCTGGACAGCGAAGGTTGCGCCATAATCCCGGCCTTCCCCCCGCATGGCCACGAAGTCCCGGGCGCGGGGCGTGGATACGCGGCCGTCCACGCGCACCACGGCGCCTGCGGCGTATGGCATGCGATACAAGACGGGTGGGCGCTCGGCCAGGGTGAATCCCGCCGTCTCCTCCAAGAGCTGCCGGCTCAGTACGATCTCGCGCTGGCGCTGCTGCTCCCCCAAGTAGAAAGCGGAAGGGTGGGGATCCA
>CAYNPO010000026.1:0-43885 GCA_964399165.1 uncultured Bacteriovoracaceae bacterium
GCGGTGGTGGTGCCGTCACCGGCGTCCTCGTTGGTCTTCTGGGCGACTTCCTTCACCAGCTGGGCGCCCATGTTCTCGAAGGCGTTCTCCAGCTCGATTTCCTTGGCGACGGAAACGCCGTCCTTGGTGATGTGGGGGGCGCCGAAGGATTTCTGGATGACCACGTTGCGGCCTTTGGGGCCGAGGGTCACTTTAACGGCGTTGGCGAGGGCGTTGACGCCGGCGAGGATGGAGGTGCGAGCGTGTTCGGAGTATTTGAGTTCTTTGGCTGACATATGTGTCTCCTAATTTAAAAACTTAAAAGCGGATTACTGGAGGACGCCGAGGATCTCGTCCTCTTTCATGATCAAGTAGTTCTCGCCGCCGACTTTCACCTCGGTGCCGGAGTACTTGCCGAACAGGACTTTGTCGCCCTTCTTCACGTCCAGGGGCTTCACGGTGCCGTCCTGGGTGCGGTAGCCGGTGCCAACGGCGATGACTTCACCTTGGGCGGGCTTCTCTTTGTGGTTGTCGGGGATGATGATCCCACCGGCGGTCTTGGTCTCTTCCTCAACACGCTTGATGAGCACACGGTCTTGCAGCGGTTTAACGGTCATGGACGTTCCTCCTGGAAAAATGCGCAATGCATTAAGTTGTTTGTTTCAGTCTGTGGCGAAAAGCGCAGTCACAATCTAATAGCGGTCTGACGGGTGTCAAGGTTGCCCCAGGAAAGAAAAATTCGGAGTTCGGAAGACACCACCCTAACCCCCGAATAACAGTCCCCGAGCGCAGCACTTCCCTCTTCTTTCACCCAGGTGCTTTGTGTCTCCACTAGGACGGGTCCCGCGAGGACAAATTCGGCAAATCTTGCCCACGAAGTCCGTTTTTTCCACGCCTAACGAGTCTCAAGGGGGGGCCCTTCGCCTCCGAAAAGATGGTCACGATACAATGTGTCCAAGGGCTTCCACGGAAAGGGGACCCCAATGTACGTGTCCGCAGTCCGCCATATGCTCCCGCTCGCTCCGCTTCTCCTGGCCTTGACCGCCTGCGGGAAGAAAATGGAAACCAGCGAAGGCGCCATTAACGACGTGCAAGGCGTTGAGCTGCCGGGAACATTCCAAATGACGGCGACTTACGACTCCTCCCAACCCGCCCCCTACAAATCCGTCTATAGTATTCCGCGTGACGGAGACGTCACCCTGCCTGCGCGAATCCCTTTGGATGTGGGAGATACCGGCATCCACAGCCTGAAGATCGTCATGAACCGCGACGGCGATGATTGGGAGTTCCATTGCACCTATAAAGGCAACGTCGCCATTCCCGGCAGCGCCCCCGCCTACGTCCTTCAGAAATGCCAAGACCCCGACGGCACCGACATGGGCCTCACCGCCGCCAACATCTCCCTCTTCCCCTTCCCCATCGACCAAGGCAAGAAGATTGAGCTCGTGCTCACGCCGTCGGGCACACCCGTGGCTTACGGGGTGCGGGCGGTGATTCATGCGGATTGGAAGTAGCGCTTAAGACTATCGCTTACCAAATTCACAGATACCCCCAGTAATCCACCGCCGTCGACCTGTGTGGCGAGTACCAGAGAGAGTAAGAGCTGGTTCGACATCCCTTGCTCCGGACTTCATCTAACACGCTCATGCGTGCTCAAAGCCATTACTTAAGGCACCCGAACACTTCGCACTCGTTGGGAATTGGAAACTTGGCCCTCAAGTCGCTATAGGCGCTCATATTAGCGAACGACGACTTTGCCATTCTCTGATCGCCAAGAACGCTCATCAATCCAGGGCATCCCGTATAATCAGGTGAACCAAAAACTTGGTCTGAGTATGTCCCCTGGGTATGTGGCAAAGTTGGTCCATGCACGGTGGTGTTGATGAGTGTGAATCCCACGTAGCTTACGCAGCCATTGATCCAGGAATTGGTCATGTTAACGGTAGTGATGACCCCGCCTCCCTCAAATGTGCTCGCTGTCAAATTAGAAGAAAAAACATTCATTCCAACATCAAAGCCTGGAAGAAAGATCATATGCTGACCCTTGACTATGGAATTAGCGAGACTGGATGCGTGGAGGGCCACGGCACCATGGACTTCTGAGTTGCTGGTCACGGAACTTCCGGCAGCGACATGGACACCTGAAGTCGTGGACCCCACTTTATATCCGTTGATATGGGATAGTTCCACATGCCCCTCAATTCTACCCACCCCCCTAAGAGGCGACGCCTTTACTACCGCGCCCTTCGCCACATGCATGTAGTTCCAGCGGGAGTATTCCGAGGCCGCTGCGAAATCGCCAGCGATATCGGGATTCTCCATACTCTCCGCCAGGTAGTAAAATCCCGCTACGTCTATGAGATTGCCTGTTATGGACGCCTCCGAAATAGATGAACGGAATTCATTTGCCGTGGGCGTAACGATGCGTTCTCCCTCGATCGTGCCACTTCCTTTCAGCGTTGCAGCTGAGATCATCAGCGAGTCTCGTAGCCTTAGGTCTGATTGTCCCTCTTGGGTAACGGTGGACGATACGACGTGTATCGATTCGTTTCCTGCGTCTATGTCTACTTTCTTTGCGCCGTAAGTGGGTCCCTCGATACGTGTGGCCTTGCCAAGACCAAGCTTTCCCTTTACTGTGATGTTGCCCTTGAGCACTGGTCGGGCCAGGTCCGTCAGGCAGACATAGGAATTCTGTGCAACGGTCAGCCTCTCCGGGTCCAATACAGTGATCCCCTTCTCGACAAATCCGCCTAAGCACTCCTCAACCCCCGCCGCACACCCTGTCTTCACACGCCAGAGTTTGCCTGGCCGCTGATTACAGCAGTCAGGATCATTGTTAGGTAGAGAGTCTGCTGCATCTGCCAACAGGTCCAAAGACCGTTTGCGGTTAAGCATAACGGATCCTGAGGGGATTGCCCCCGTAAGAATATCCTGGGAGAGATAGCTACCCGTCAGGGTAAAATAATCTATGCGCGTTCCGATTGTTCGGTGCAATGGAGGGTATGCCCCCAGGCCAGGGATAAGTGATTGCGCGCTTTGAAATAAGTCATCAGAGGATGACCAATACTTTGTTGGGAAATCCCTAGATGAGGGCATGGCTTTCCGCAGAGGTGAAAACATGAAGTGCAAGGCATTTCGCTTAGCCCCAGGTAGCCGCGCCAATCGCTGGAGGGCCCCGTCGGCTACAATTGTGCCGGAGCCCATGCTGATCACTAATAGCTTCTGTCCTGCGCGCGAGCTTGACTCCATCAACGGAAACACCTGGTTGATGGCTTCTTGATAATGATGGAAACCTAGTTCTTTCAGGAAATCCGAATATGCTTTTTCAGCTTGTTGAAATGTCTCGGCTCCATAGATCTCGATGAAGGCAGCGCTCCCTGCAAAGAATTTTATTGCGGCCTGAGAAGCCAGTATCTCGCTCCCAAAAATGCCTTTCAGTGCCTTTCTGACAAACCCAATTGGAGTCACGACATCGTTATAGAAAGGTTGAAAGTTATAGATCACCCGCTCAATTGATTTCTCATCAATTAAATGACTCTCATTTAAGACCTTTTCTATTTCGTAGCGAACACTCACCGTATCTCTTGGCCTTTCAAACTGGCCATTCACGTAGATAACTTGCAACGGCGTTTTAGAGCAGGTTGCTGCCCTTGCGCTGGATGCAATCAGCAATCCAAGAACGAATGCCTTCATTTTTTTCTCAATGCTTCCAGCTTAGGAAACTTTTTGCACATGTTGGTTAAGTCGCCTGAAGGAGGTAAAGTCCATTTAATCCTAGAGATTGCAAGCTGATGCTTCATGAATCGCTCCTCTGTATTTAGGAGTGCTTGATCCATTGCCTGGCTATGCTTAACTTTTTGCTCCGGATCATTTAGCACGCTGATCGTGCAGCCATCGAGGGACAAGATATCTGCACCAATTCTTTGAAGTTGTTCTCGATTTTCCAACATTCTTAAGAGCTGATGCTCTAGTCGAGCGATCTCTCTAAAAGCAATTCTCCAAGCCAAGAAGTCCTTTTCAGGTATGTTAGAGAAGCGATCATTAATCCAGATCTCTACATCATCCCGAACTCCATCCCTGTCACTGTCTACTCCCAACAGTGTGGCTTTCCCAAGGGCCTCAGCAGGCATCGGAGGCTCCGGATCCTCTGTCTGGCAGTAGTAATCCGAATCCGTAACACTGATGCCCTCAATCACACTCGCCTGACACACCACCGAGTTGTGAACTTTCGCTCCACCCCTCACCTTCGATCGAGCATAAACCTGGCTCGCACCTGTAACTAGAGCGCCTCCTTCCACCAAGGAGTCGCCGTAGATCTTGGTGATGGCCGTTCCCCCACCAATCCGCGCTTCTCCTTGTACTTGCGCCCGTCCATCCACTTCTCCATTCCGCAGGATCTGCGCCCGACCGGCCACCTTGGCATTGCCTAGAACCTTGGCACCAGCCTTCACTTGCGCCGAATCACATACCTGTGCGCCCGCTGCGATTATTGCGCCAGGTTCGGCCTTGGCCGTCTTTGCCACAAACCCGCCTGGGGCCCCATCTGGATTGGTCCATGCGTCTCCTCGAGCGCCCCCGCAGGGGGCGGCCCAGGCGGGGGTGGTGAGGAGCAAAGAGAGGAAAAGCGGCTTCGTCATTAATTGCTCCGGTCTTCGTCAAACACGCTCGTCGTGATGACGGCGGTCCCGTGGATGGTTGAAATGCCCTGTACGTCACCGGTCGCTTCCACAATCGCGTCGCCGAACACTTGTGACTTATGGATTACACGTCCTCGAACGATGGCGTTGCCGTAGATTTGCGCCCGCCCCATGATCATCGCATTACCTTCGAGCTTGGCGTTACCGAAGATTTGGGCCGCGCCTTTCACGGTAGGATTGCCACTTTGCATAACGGCGTTTCCATAGACCTGGGCTTCATCGGTCACGCGGCCGGCGCGCACGTTGGTTTGGCCCTTCACGATGGCCCGCCCGTCGATTAGGGAGTTTTCCAGAAAAGCGCGCCCTGCCACCCGAGCCTGTTGCTTGACCGAAGCGTTGATCAAATAGGCGGAGCCGTGCACTTCGGCTTTGTCTTGCACCAGGCAGTTTCCGACGACTTTGGCTGACTCGAACACGCGCGCTTCACCGAAGACCCCGCGGTCCCCGGCACCCATTCCCGATGCTTTGATCATGGCGTTGCCGGAAACCACGGCATTGTCCTGGACGTGGGTGTCCCAGCCGATGAAGGCGAAATCCTCAATGAGGGCGTTTCCATGGATCCGTGCGTTTTCCGCGATGATGGCCTCTCCCGTCACTTTGGCGGCGTCGAAGATCTTCGCCGTACCAGAAACCTGGGCGCGCCCATCGACTTGGGCCGTACCATAAACTTCCCCGTACTCAAAAACCATCGCGGTGCCGAGGATCTTGGCATTCTCGCGCACGATGGCAGTCTCCCGCACCTGAGCGTCCCCGCCCACCTGGGCGCGGTTGAAAATGTGGGCGTTTTCGATGATAGCCGATCCATAAATGAGGGGCGCATCTCCGACGCCATCACCGATGATCCAGGCGTTACCAACGACGTAGGCATCGTCCTTAATGATGGCGCCGTTTTTGACTTGGACCGCGCCGTATCCGACCACGGCTCGCCCCCTCACCTGTGCGTCAGCTATTTCAACCAAGCCAGTGTCGCTGAACACCCGAGCCTGGTTGAGGATCCTGGATGAACCGGTGATGAGGACGTTGCCTTCGACGCGGGCGGTGTTGCACACCTCGGAGGTAGGGGCGAGGTACACGGTACCCGAAGCGTAGGCTGTTGCCGCCACGAAACCGCCCGGGGAGGAGTCAGGGTTGACGTGGTTGGCACCGATAACGCCTCCGCAGTTGGTCTGGGCCCAAGCGGACACACTGAGTAGGGATAGGGAAAGGAGTAAGTTTTTCATGAGTCTTCCTTATTTGGCCGGGCAGTGGGTGGTGTCGTCGGTCAGAATTAAGTCATCGCTCAGCACAGAGCTGGCGCAGACCTTACTGGCACCGTGCAATTGCACATAGTCAAAGAGCTGGGCCGCCCCGAAAACCTCACTAGTACCACTCACCATGATGGAGCCGTTCAAGAAGGCGCTTCCATAGACGTGGCTGTCGTCCATGATGACCATTTCTCCACCTCCCAGTTCGTTGCGGAGGGTCGCCTCCCCATACACGCGGGCACTTCCTGAGACCACAACGGAGCCGCGGATCTCCGCCCGTCCCCCTACGATGGCTCGGTCCATGATCCGCGCGTCCCCCGTGATCATGGCTCGGTCACAAACTTGCGCCTCGGGGGCTACAAAGGCCTCGGCTGCGATGGTAGCGGTGCTGGCGACGAAACCACCCTGGCTAGAGTCCGGGTTCGTCCATGCGCTACCTCGCTGACCTTCACAGGGGCGATTTTTGGCAAAGAGGGGATTGGCGAACGCGAGCAGGCAAAGCGCTGCCGCGCCACCGAAGAGTCGTTTCATCCTTGAACTTCTGGGTAATGAATATGTCTTGGAAATCGATGCTAGAGTTCAGCAGGAACGTTGGAAACTAAATGAACCCATAATTAGGAGAATTTTAACAACTATCAGGGTTGAGTGGATGCGGGCATTCGTCCCGTGTTGAGCAATCCAGCTTTTTCCAATGTGGCGCTTTTGGCCGGCGAGCGTTGCGCCTCCACCCGATGGACGAGGGCCGTGAGTTCTTGCTTGGGCAACCAACGTTGAAGTTTGTGCGCGAACAAGAGCTCCAGCGTGCGGCCACTCTCCTCCTTCACCGCCCCACGGAACAAGCGCGCAGAGTTGCCTCTGAGCCAACCGTCGGGCAATTGTCCCAGTAGGTAATCGGCCTCGTCCCATTTGCGCCGCGAGAGCGCCACGTCCAGCGGCGTGCTGAAGCCCGAGCCCCGGGCGGGATCGGCGCCTTTGGAGATGAGGAACTTCACCGTCGCCATGTCGGCCCGGTGGACCGCCATCTCCAGAGGGGTAACGCCGAAGAGCAAGTATTGGCGCGCGTTCACGCGGGAGGAATGGTGTTGGTAGGACTCGAGGGCCCGCAGGTCGCCCTTCTCCACCATGGCCAGATAGCCGCGGTTGAGCTGAACCTGGGAGTGGGTGAGCAGCCCCGTGAGCACGAACAGGGTGAAACCCATCGCCAGCGCCCGGGGGCTCGCCACCCGCACCGTCATCTCGAGGAGGCGGCTCAGGGTGGACGGATTCCAGTCGTAGCGCACGCCCCGGTCGATCTTCAGGCGCACGTTCTCGATCCTGGTCTCGATCTCGGGATGGGTGCTGAACGGGTTCCACACCGAGCGGCGGCGGGCGTCCTCGCGGAACTTGCGCGCCACCTTGCGGAGCGAGTTTTCCAGGTCCTCCAGGCGGATGCCCAGTTGCATGACCGCGAAGGCGTCGGCCTCGTGCTCCTGCTGGCGGTAGAGGCGGAAGAGCCAGGTCACCAGCACCAAGTAGCTGCCCACGAGTGTGGCGAGCAAACAGCCGCCGAAGACCACGGCGATGGTGCGGGGATCATCGCTCACGGACAGAGTCACCAGGATGCTCAAGGCGAGAGAGGCGGCCAGCGACACCACCAACCCGAGCAGCAGCGTGAGGGCCGCGGTGATGCGCTTGAGCAGGTGCCCGTTGGCCATGTGGCCCAGCTCGTGGCTGATCACGGCCTCGAACTCGTCGCGGCTCAGGAGGTCCCGCAGGCTGCGCCCGATGAACATGGTTTGGTTGGAAAATCCGAACCACTTGAAGCCCACCACGAAGGCGTTGTTGAAGTCGGGGATGTCGATCCAGCGCAGGCGAACGCCTTCCCATCCAGCCTGGCGCAGGCGCTTGCCGATGAGCTCCAGGTACTCTTCCTCGGCGACCGGCGAGTTGGGGATCATCCGCAGCATGAACATCACGGAAAACACCAAGGTGAGAAGCGAGAGGATCACCAAGCGACCGGCGTTGAAGACCACGACCTCCACGGCGTCAATGCGGCCGGCGGGAGGGTCGAACAGGGTGGCGTTGAGCAGTTGGTAGATGAAGAAGGGCGCGAGCAGCGCGGCCGTGAGGCGCAGGTACGCCAGCAAGGAGCGAAGGAACGGGGCGAGGTCGGTTCCCGCCAGGCGCTTGTGCCAGGGGTACACCAGGCAGACCTGGAAAGCGTAGGTGGCGAAGATCGACCCGAGGCCGAACACCAGGAACTGCACCCAGGGAGAGGTCCACGGATGGGGAACGCCCCAGGCGACGCCGAGGTGAAGCAGGAAATTGGAAATGTAGAGGAGTCCGAAGGGGCGGGCGACCACGCGGTGGAAATCCTCCAGGGATGGCCTATCACCCCCGACCCGGGCCAGCGCGCGCGGCAAACCCCAGCGCCACCACAAGGCAAAGGCCGCGAACAGCGCGGAAGTGGTGCATATCAGGGTTGTCCAAGCTCCCAAGGGTCCTCCGAAGACACGGCTCTTTTCGGAGGGAGGCGGGCCGGGCCATAATGCCGGAGCATAACGCTCGAGGAGGCTTTCCCCATGGAAAACACGACGATGTCATTGGCCGATTTTCACCACGCGGTGGGGCTGCTCAATCCCGGGGAAGTGATCCTGGACGTGCGCAACCCTGACGAGTACGCCTGCGGCCACATCAAAGGGTCTCTCAACATCCCTTTGCCCGAGTTGCCCTCCCGCTGGCAGGAGTTGAAGGACTACAAACGCGTCTACATCCACTGCAAGCGCGGCGCCCGGGCCAAGAGCGCCCGCGATCTCTTGGCCACCGCGGGCCTCACCAATCTGGTGTGCCTGGACACGGCAGGCATGGACCACTGGTGCGAAGCCGGATACCCCGTCGAGAAGTGATCAGCGGCAGGCGATCTGGCGGTGGAGGAAGACCATGTCCTCCCTGGCAATTCCGAGGGTGGCGGCGCCCAGGCGCGCCCGCACGCGCACCGGCACCTTGAAGGTGGTGGGGCCCGTACAGTTGCGGCCCACGGTCCCGTCGGCGGCCAACTGGTCAACCCAGGGGGCAATGCGCTCCTTCAGCATGGTGGCGTCGTACTCATTGCGTGAGAGCTCCTGGCACCTAGTGCGGCAGAGGGTCGGGTCCAGCTGGTTGTCCTCCTGCACACCCGCGTCCACGTCTCCCACCAAGTGCGGCGGGATACGGTGGGAAGCGGTCAAGGGAGGGAAGGCGTAGACCTCGCAGGCGCACTCCAAGGCCCAGGCGGGCGCCGTGGAAAGGGCGAGGAGTAAACCAAGGCCAAGCTTCATGCCCGCCCTATCGGAGGGCGGGAAAGCTCACTTTAATTCGTACCAGTTCGATCCGGTACCCATGTCCACTTTGATGGGAACCTTGAGTTCCACGGCATGCTCCATTTCCTGGCGGACCAAACGCCCCAACAGTTCGATTTCCTCGGGTGGGGCTTCGAAGATCAATTCGTCGTGCACTTGCAGGAGCATGCGCGCGCGGAAGCCCCCTTCTTCGAGTTTTGCCTGGACCCGCAGCATGGCCAACTTGATGATGTCGGCCGCGGTGCCTTGGATGGGACTGTTGATGGCGATCCTCTCCGCCATGGCCTTGATTTGGCGGTTCTGCGACTTGATGTCGGGAACGAGCCGGCGCCGGCCGAAAAGCGTCTCGGCATAGCCCGTAGCTTCCGCGGCTTCCTTGAGGCCGTCCAGGTACGCCTTCACACGGCCGAAGCGGCGGAAGTAGTTGGTGATGTAGTCCTTGGCCTGGGCCTGGGAGATGCGCAGGGCCTGGGAGAGCCCGAAGCTGGTCTGCCCGTACATGAGGCCGAAGTTGATGCCCTTGGCGGCGTTGCGGTTCTCCTTGGTGACCTGGTCCAGCGGCACGCCGAAGACCTCGGCTGCCGTCATGGCGTGGATGTCCCGGTCCTCGGCGAAGGCGCGCATCATGACCGGATCCTCGGAGAAATGCGCGAGGATGCGCAATTCCACCTGGGAGTAGTCGGCGGAGAGAAGTCGCATCCCCGGCGCGGCGACGAAACCGCGGCGCAGGCGCCGGCCGTTCTCGGTGCGTACGGGGATGTTCTGCAGGTTGGGGTTGTCGGAGGAGAGCCGCCCGGTGGCGGCGTTGCCCGGGCGGAAGTGCGTGTGCACGCGACCGTCCGACGGGTGCACCATCTTGGGAAGCGCGCGCACGTAGGTGGAGTTGAGCTTCTCCACCTCGCGGTAGCGGATGAGCATGCCGGGGATGGGGTTGTCGTGGGAGGCGGCGAGTTCCTCCAGCACGTCTACGTCGGTGGAGTAACCCGTCTTGGTTTTGCGGATGACGGGTAGCTTCTGCTCCTCGAAAAGGAGCTGCGCAATCTGCTTGGGGGAGCGCAGGTTCACCGGGTGTCCGGCGAGCTTCTCCACCTCGGCCTCGATCCCCTTGGTTTGCGCCTCGAATTCCTTTTCCAATGCCTGGAAGAACGGCACGTCCAGGGTGATGCCTGCCGCCTCCATGCGCGCCAGCACCGCCAGGAGCGGCAGGTCCAGCTCGCGGTAGGCCCGCTCGACCCCCGCATCTTTGATCTTCCGGCACAGCGGTTCCCAGGCCCGCAGGATCGTGCGCGCCCGTGCCGCCAGGGCGTCCGGGGCGACGTTGGACTCGAGCAGGTCGGTTTGACCGCCCTCGAGCTCGGGCAGACCCTCCCCGTCGAGCTCGCGGGCGACGGTGTCCAGGTCGTGCCGGCCTTCCGGCGCCAGCACAAAATGCATCTGGGCCAGATCCTCGCTGCTCACGGGGGGCGCGAGGTTGAGACGCAAGAAGCGGGTCCACAACGGTTTGAGTTCCCATGCCAGGAGCGGCGTGGAGGCGCCGGCCAGCGCGCGCCACAGCCCGTCCTCGACCTCCGGCGAGACCACCGCCGCGCGGGAGTCCCGGGCCACCGCCAGGCCCGCGAGGGGCGCGTGGGGATCCTGGTCGTCGCGCCACCAGGGGAAAACCGCCACCGGCCCCTCACCCTTGGCGAGGAAGGACTTGAGGGCGTCTGGCCCCGGAAGTTGCTCCACCGGCGCGCCGGCCGGGACAGGGAGCACTGGCTTGGCGGCTACCGGAACCGTGGTATCCGCAGCTGCGGCGGCCGCCGCGGGTTTGGCAGACGGCTTCGTCCCACCTCCGCTCACCTTGGCCAGGAACGTGCGAAACCCCAACCTGTCCAAGAAGGCGGAGAGCTTGGGCGTGAGCTCGAAATTGTAGGCGAGCTGCTCCAGCGAGAGGGGCAGGTCCAGGTCGCAACGGATGGTGGCGAGCTCCTTTGAGACGCGCGCCAGTTCCGCGTGCTCGATGAGAGCACTCTGGGTTTTCTTTGCCTTCACTTCCGAGGCGCGCTCCAGGCACGCCTCCAGCGTCCCGAACTCCTGCAGCAGCGCCACCGCGCCCTTGGGGCCGATGCCTGGCACACCGGGGATGTTGTCCGAGGAATCGCCGATGAGGGAGAGGTAATCCACGATTTGCGAGGGCGGCACCCCCATCTTTTCCAGCACGTCGGCTGGCCCGTAGACCTTCTCCTTCATGGTGTCGAGCATCTTCACCTTGTCGTCCACGAATTGCATGAGGTCCTTGTCGCCGGATGCGATCAGAATCTCGTCGAACTCCCCCCGGTGCCGCGTGGCCAGGCAGCCGATGATGTCGTCGGCTTCGTAACCAGGCATCACGATGGCCGGCAGGCCCATGGCGTCCAGCAATTCCTCCACCAGTGCGAACTGGGGTACCAGCATGTCGGGTGGTTCCGTGCGGTTGGCCTTGTACTCGGCGTACTTCTCCTTGCGGAACGAAGGCTCCTTGGTGTCCCGGGCCACGCACACGTGGGTGGGCTGGAAGTCTTGGACCAGACGGTGGAGCATGGTGAGCACGCCGTAGACGGCGTTCACCGGAGTGCCGTCAGGCGCGGTCAGCGGCCGGATGGCGTAGAAGGCGCGAAAGATGAAGTTGCTGACGTCGATGATGATGAGCCGGCGCATGGGTCCCCGGGGTAAAGGTTATTCACATCGGCACGGGTTTTTCGAACCAGCTCTGGCGCGCGCGGGATGGCAGCGCCTGGGGGTCGTTGCCCAAGACGGTGGTGTCCGCCATCACATCGCCCAGGCGGTGGGCGGAGTCGAGGCGGAACAGGAAGTAAAGCTCCAGGAAAACCAAGGGCACAGACAAGAGCGCGCACACGATCCAGCCCCAGAAGGGTACGGAGGCGAATGCCATGGGCACGAGGAAGGGCAGGTTGCGCACGAAGGACTGGCGCATGCTGCACGGGTAGCCATCCTCCAGGGAGACCACCCTGAAGCCCACGAAACGCTTGCCCGGGGATTGGCCCTCGAAGAGGCTGTCACTGATGGCCAGAAAGCCCCATCCGCACACCAGGCCCCAGGGGTAGGCAATGAACGAAATCGCGAGGACCAACCCCAGGTCGATCCCCTTGGCGAGCACCCGTGCCAGGCGGGCGCGGCGGGGCCCTATGGAGAGCAGGTATTTGCGGTCCATCGCCTCATCATACCCAACGAGGGCGGGGATGAAACCAGAAATGCCGCACACTTGTCGCGCTTCCAGCACCCCTGCGTGGGCCGTCCGCCTTGCGTCTAGCCCCCCCATCGGCTAGAGTGGGGGGACTGGAGCGCCCCTCTCACGGGAGCGCCCGAATGGAGGATCCCATGGCCAACCTGACCAACGTCAACGCCAACAACTTCGAAGACCTCGTCATGAAGTCCGACTCCCCCGTGCTGGTGGATTTCTGGGCCGAGTGGTGTGGCCCCTGCCGCGCCCTGGGCCCCGTGCTCGAGGAGATCGCCACCGAGACCAACGGCAAAGCCAAAGTCGTGAAGGTCAACGTGGACGAAGCCCCTGAGCTCGCCAACCGCTTCGGCATCCGCGGCATCCCCACCATGATCTTCTTCAAGGAAGGCCAGGTGAAGAGCACCCTCATGGGTAACCAGCCCAAGGCCGAGATCCTCAAGCAGCTGAACGCCCTGTCTTGATGGACTACATCGCCCTCGCCCACCAGCAGGCCCGGGAAGCCCTCGACGGCTTCTTCAACGACGCGGGCAAGGTCGAGGGCCTCCGCCGCGCCATCGACACCTTTGCCACCAGCTTTGAGCGTGGCGGTCGTGCCTTCAGTTGCGGCAACGGCGGTTCCATGTGCGACTCGCTCCATTTCGCCGAGGAGCTCACCGGCCGTTACCGCAAGGACCGCCGCCCGCTGCCCGCCACCGGCATCAGCGAGGCGGGCCACATCACCTGCATCGCCAACGACTTCGGCTTCGAGCACATCTTCTCCCGCTTCGTGGACGCCTGGGGACAGAAGGGTGACGTGCTCCTCGCCATCTCCACCAGCGGCAACTCTCCCAACGTCATCAAGGCGGTGGAAGTGGCCCGGGAACGGGGCATGGAGGTCGTGGGGCTGCTGGGGAAAGACGGTGGGAAACTCAAGGACTTGGTCACCATTCCTTTGATCGTTCCCTGCCCCATAACTGACCGTATTCAGGAAGTGCATATCAAGATCATCCACCTCCTGATCGAGGGGATCGAGCGTCGGATTTTCCCCGAAAACTACCGGTAAGTTACCAAACACATTAAATATTGCTCATTGCGCTATAGATATTACTCGATCTATTGCTGCCGTGGGCCAGAATTGGTACCTCCAACCTGTACGCATACATCAAGCGAGGTTGGATTATGTCTCTGAGAAACCTTCTCGTGGGGTTCGTGCTGGTGGCCAGCTGCTCGGCGATGGCCGGCGAAACCCTCACCAACATCACCAACGTCCTGCGCTCCCAGGCGTCCAACCGCCTGCTGGTGCTCTCAGGCGTGGACGGCCGGGTGTACAAAGTCGAGAACAGCCGCGGCATCCGCGCCCAACTGGAAGGCCTGCGCGGCCGCAACGCCGTCATCCGCTGGACCCAACAAGGCAACGAACGCATCATCGTGGGCGTGACCCCGGCTTCCTCCAACCTCTCCGACGACCTGAACTTCTTCGTTAACAATCCCAACCGCAGCATGGAGCCCACCGACCTGGGCGACCGCGCCGCCGTTGACCGCATCTTCAACAGCCTCAACGACACCAACAAGACCCGCTCCCAGTGCTTCAAGCGCGCGCACATGTGGTCCTTCGACATGTGGTCCCGGCTGGGCGTCGTGAGCCAGAAAATCTTCATCTTCTACACCCGCCGCTACATCGAGCTGCAGGACTTCGACTGGTGGTTCCACGTGGCCCCGGTCGTGCGCGCCGGCGGCGTGGACTACGCCCTCGACCGCGCCTTCACCAACCGTCCCCACACCATCGAGGAATGGAAGAACCGCTTCCTGAACCCGAACATCACCTGCCCGGTCATCGACCACTACGACCAGTACGAATCCAAGCAATGGAACCGCCTGTGCTACCTGCGCATGATGCCCATGTACTACTTCCGCCCCGCCGACATCCGCGACCTGGACCGCCAGGGCCGCGAGAAAACCGGCTGGGTGCTCTCCGAGCTCCAGGACGCCCGTAAGGCCTTCACCGACGGGATGGAAACCTACGAGGGCCTGGACACCGGCGCCCGCGACATCACCTACTGAATTGAACCGGATGATTTGAGGAGAACGCCCATGAAAACGCTCATCACCGCTGCCCTGATCCTGAGCTCCGCCGCCGCCCTGGCGCACGAGATCATTGGCACCCCGGTCCTGCTCGGCACCGCCAAGGGCACCGCCGTGGTCCGCGGCCAGGCCGTGGAGTGCAAGGTCAAGATTGACGACGGCCTGATCGGCCCCCCCCGCGGCCGCCGCAACCTGCTCCAAGAAGACCGCTTCGGCAACCCCGCCTACCTCATCACGGCCGAACTCAAAGTCGAAGGCGAAGCCACCCGCGGCGGCGGACGCGACCGCACCCGCACGCCCGGCTTCCGCCACGTGTCCACCGTGGACTTCACCAATCTGCACCAGGAAGAAGGCGGGTCCATCGTGCGCGACGAACTCTACGTGGGCCGCCGCGACCCCCGCGCCCGCTTCACCATCGACGGCCAGGGCCTGATCAAGACCGCCGACATCCCCACCAACGCCGGCGTGGTGAGCTGCCGCTTCTGATCCCTAGCGTGGGGGCGGGCGACCGCCCCCACGCCATCAGCTCCGACTTCCACACTCAGTTTCTCCCCCCACATAAACGCTTGGTTCCCCCACGGAAGGCTTTATAATAAAAGCAACTTCTAATGACCGTTCCACGGAAGGGGACCACTTATGTCATGGGCACAATCCATCATCCAGTTCATCACTCAAGGCGGCGTCTTCATGTACGTCATCCTCGGCGTCTTCGCCGTGGCTTGCGCGGTGTTGGTCGAGCGGGCGAAAAAGCTCAAGACCATGGACGTGGATGGGCCCTCCTTCATGAACGAACTCCAGCGCTACGTCCTCTCCGGGGACATCCAAGGCGCCATCCGCGTCTGTTCCGGCTCCCAGGGTGCCCTCCCCAAGGTGCTCAAGAGCGGCCTTAAGCGCGCCAACCAGTCTCCCGAGCAGATCCAGAACGCCATCGACGCCACCGCGTTGGAGATCATCCCCAAGCTCGAGCAACGCCTCCCCTATCTCTCCCTCTGCGCCAACCTCTCCACCCTGTTTGGCCTTCTCGGCACCATCCAAGGCCTGATCCAGTCCTTCGCTGGCCTTTCGGCCGCCGACCCCACCCAGAAAGCCGAAATCCTCTCCGCAGGCTTGGCCGTCGCCATGTACACCACCGCCCTGGGCCTGGGGTCCGCCATCGTGATCATGGTCTTCCACGCCCTGCTCTCCGCCAAGGCCGAGAAGATCGTGGGCGAGATCGACGAATTCTCCGTGAAGCTCTCCGACCTCTTGGGCACCAAGAAGGTCGAGGACTGAGGAAAACATGATCCGCGTACCCACCGCACGCAGGCGGCGCAAGCCGCTGGAGAAGCTGAATTTGACGCCCATCATGGACGCCGTGTTCATCTTCATTTTCTTCCTGCTGATGTCGGTGAACTTCGTGAAGATGATGGAAATCGGCTCGGACGTTCCCATCGTCTCCGAAAGTGACCCACCTCCGCCCGACAAGGAACCCCTCGGGCTCCAGGTGGTCCTGAAGGACACGGGCATCGAAGTCAGCACAGGGCTAAGCAGCCCCCAGGTGGTGGCGCAGATACCCCGGGTGGGCGCCGGCTACGATCTGGACGCCCTCCACGCCAAGCTGGTTGAGATCAAACGCGGCAATCAGCAGGAGGAAATGGTCATCCTCACGCCCGAGTGGGAGATCGGCTACGAAGAACTCATCCAGGTGATGGACAAGGTCCGCCTCCTGGAAAAGACGGACGAGGCATTCTTCAAGAAAGACAAGGATGGCGTGGACGTCCGGGTCGAGACGCTGTTCCCCAAAATCATTTTCTCCAACCTGATGAGCTGAGAACATGGCACGCAAGGGCGGATCCAGATTCATGAGCAGGCGCAGGAAGATCGGGGTGATCGAAGTCGACATGACTTCACTCCTCGACATCCTCACGATCCTGCTCGCCTTCCTGCTGCACAACTTCGACGCCACCGGCGACCTGGTCACCGTACCCGCCGGTATCGAGCTCCCCGCCTCAAAGTCCAAGAGCATGAACACCCCGGGCGTGAACATCCAGGTGTCCGTGGACAAGATCTGGGTGGATTCCAAGGAAGTGCTCAACACCACCGCCATGCCCGACAAGATCTACGACCAGGACGGCCGACGCATCATCCCTCTCTACAACGAGCTGGTGCGGATCAAAGAGGCCATCCAACGCACCCAGAAGCTCTCGCCCGACGCGGTGAAATTCTCCGGCATCGCCAACCTGGTGGTGGACAAGACCCTGAAGTACTCCTACGTGAAGCGCATCATGTTCACGTGCGCGGAAGCGGGGTTCAAGGAGTACAAGTTCGTGGTCCGTACTCTGGAAGAGTGACCAAAGTTTAGACAGTCTTTTGCTCTTTTCCCCACCATTATCTGGCATGCGGCTTGCTCCTTAAGGTCCCCATAAGGAGCCCCCATGCGCCTGTTGGCTGCCGTTTTGGCCATGCTTTTCCACGTCTCCCACGCCTGGGGAGGGGTGTACCTGTCCCCCGGATGGCGCCCGGGGCAGATCATCAACGTGCGCGTGTCAGGCGCGGAGGCTGGCGACTTAGCCTGCATTCACCAAGCCACCACCCAGATTTCCACCTTCGCCAACGTCCGCTTCAACGTCGCCCGCAACCTCCGCAACCCCCACGTGGAGCTTACAGTGGAGCGTACTTCGGATGACCTCCTTTCCGAGGGGAGTTCAGACGTGGGTAATGTGCGCTTCCGCCGCGAGCGCATCACACTGCGGCTTCTGCCGAATTGCGCGGGTAAGGCGTTGAGGACCATTCGCCACGAGTTCGGCCACCTACTTGGGCTTTCCCACGAGCACCAACATCCGGATACGCCCCAACTGGTTACTCAGGCCATCCTAGATTCCATCAGCGGCCCGGGCGATGAGTTCCTCATACCGCGGACAGCGGCCCAAATGCGCGCCTACAACTTGCGAAGCACCCCCTATGACCCCGACTCCGTCATGCACTACGAGTTTATCCTGGATGGTGTTGTTGCCAGAGCCTTCCTGGATGCCGACCAATTCACCCCCGAGGTTTTGGGGCGCGTGGGGCGGGGCTGGAGCCTGCAGCCGGGCCAGGTCATCCCTCAATTGCGCCTGTGCCTGGGGGGGATGGACGTGACGGGCACCTGTCTCCAACCCGAGTCTCTCATGTTGGGTATCCCCTTTCCTCAAATTGTTTTGAGCAACCCCGACTTCTCAGAAGGGGACAAATCTCTCTTGTCACGCCTGTATCCCTTTCCCGGCCGGAGCCAACCATGATCATAGCCACCATCTTAACCACTCTCCTCAGCACCCCTACCCTTGCCGGTGTGCACTTTCGTTTGATCAGCTGGCGCGCGGGCCAGGTCATTCGCATCCAAGTGGCGGACGGCAATGCCGGGGATCTCGCCTGCCTGCGCAAAGCCGGAGAGGAGATTTCCGCCTTCGCCAACATACGCTTTGATTTTCAGGACATAGCCGCACTACCCGAGCGCTGGAGGCCGCACGCGATCCTCGTTGTTTCGCGCCCGGATGGCGAAGGGCCCAGCGGCTCCTCCACGATCGGAAACGTCTTATTCCGCCGCGAGCGACTCACCATGGAGCTTTCTGACGTCTCCACATATGCGGACCCCCTGCCATTTTGTTCCCGTAGGGTGATCAATCACGAGCTCGGTCATCTGCTCGGGCTAGACCACGAGCACCAACATCCCGACGCTCCGATTGCAGCCTTGGAAGGCGTCATGGAATCCAATGGTGAGGGCATGGAGGAGTGGCACGAAATCGCGTTCACGCGTTTTGACGCTGACTCCTGGCTACGCCGTTTTACCCCGTACGACCCTATGTCCGTCATGCACTACCACTACGCCTTGGATGGCGAGCGCATCAAACAGCTGCTCGACGCTGGACAGTTCACCGAAGCCTACGTGGGGCGTTACGCTGACGGGTGGAGTTATTTACCCAGGGGGCAAGACCCTCAGGGCACCATTGCCCTTTGTGACAGGCAATGGAGAGATGACTGTCGCTACAAAATGTTTTTCAACCTGGGCGAGTCCAACCGCTACAGCCGTGCCCAAATCGGTGGTGGAGCCGAATTCTCCGAAGCGGACAAGGCCCTGCTACAGACGCTCTACCCATTTCGCGAGGAAGGATCGCGGCGCCGCCGGAGCAGCCTGAGGCGCCTGCGCTAGAGCCGCTTCGGGTAGAAGTTCATAGGCTGCTTCACCTCCACGGTCCCGCCGCCCAAGGGCTGCGGGAACTGGATTCCCTTCAGCACGTCCACCACGCAGCGGCGGACTTGCCCGGGAAGGCTGGAGCCACCGTCGGCCCCCGCTTGGGTGACGTGGCCGGAAGCCCCGATCACGAAGTCCAGCTTGATCACGTCCTGCAGCTCCTTGCCCGAGCGCTCGAGCTCGGACTGGTAGCAGAAGCGGAACTTGGGGAGGTTGTCCATCAGGATACGGCGGATGACGTCGGGATCCATGGAACCCAGGACCACGGTTTCCGAGGGAATGCCCGCGGTGTAGATCGTGGTCTTGGCCGAAAGGCCTTCGGCTCCTTTGCTGGTGGTGCCGAGCGCGCCGTTGGCGACTCCGGTGAGGGAGCCCATGCTCGTGGTGACGGTCGCCTTGGTGAGCTCGGAGCCGCTGCCTTGGCCC
Organism: uncultured Bacteriovoracaceae bacterium; assembly: GCA_964399165.1. GTDB lineage: Bacteria > Bdellovibrionota > Bacteriovoracia > Bacteriovoracales > Bacteriovoracaceae > UBA6144. The sequence continues at coordinate 19,155 of CAYNPO010000026.1, forward strand.
GTGGCCACTCCGGAACCAAATTGGTTGGATCCACCTTCGCCCCCGGCGACCTTCACGCCCTCGAACTTGGCGGCGGTACCGCCCTTGGCGACGAGCGCACTTACGTTGCTGCTGAAATCGGCGGACTTGTACACCTCAACTGGGCCTGAGGTTTTCACACCCTCGAAGGCGGCTGAGCTGGTGCCGGCCTTCACGCTAGGCATTTTGGCCCCCGCGGCTGGGCCGCCCGCCTTGGCGGGCCGTGTGTCCTTGGAGCCCGGGTTCCCCTTGCGCACAGGACGCGTTTCCCGCGCGGTCTTACTGCCCTGGGGTTTCTCGTCGGTGCGCTGGGCGTTTTTCACCGCCGGCTTCTCGGCGGGTTTCACCTGGACTTCTTTGGGAACAGGCACTTTGTTGGGCGATTTCTGGGGTTGCTTGGGAGTGTCAGGCGTCTTATCCACGGGAGTGGGTTTGGAGACAGCGAGTTTCTGACGGTAGAGGATGGTGGCGATGCGTTCGGGGGCCTTTTCTTCCTTGGCCTGTTCCACCTCGGCGTCGTCGAAAGTGATGAACTGGGTGGCAGCGCTGAAGACCAGCGTGAAGAGGAGGAAAGACCAGAGATAGCGCCGCATCTCCGGGTCGCGGCGGAAGAGCGGCGGAACCGCCACCTTCGGCGGAGCCTCCACGTTGCGCACCAGGATCTGCAGCTGGCTATTGTGGAAGCGCAGGATGTCCTGGGGGAGAAGCTTGATGACGCCGGTGCCCTGGTTGACGGCCTTGGGCTGCTGGTCGCTCAGGTGAAGGATCTCGTAACCGGGAAGCTTGTGCACCTCCACCACGCCGCCGCGCACGTCGACGAAGGGAAGACGCTCGGATTTGCCCAGGTGGGGAAATTCAAGCTCACCGGCTCCAGGGCGGAATCCCGCCAGCCCATAACTTCCGTCTCGGGCGGGCAAGTAGTCCACGCTGAAGACGCGGTCCCGGAAAAGGATAATGACTTCCACGGCCTGCTTGGCGTGCTCATATTTGAAGATCGGGTACAGCGTCTCAACATCTTCGAAGATGTACTCGCTGTTGTCGGCGCGTGGGTCCAAGGCCAATGGATAGAGGACAAAGTTGGCGTCCTGGCTCGCCACCGTGGGCGCCGAGGGCGGGCGCTTGGCTTCCTTGGCCCCAGGGGGCACTTCCGGGGGCGCCATGACCGAAGCCTCGCCGTGGGCCGGCTCCAGGGCGTCCAACACGGGGGGGAGCGCCTCCTCGGGTTGGTAGGCGAACAAGGACAAATCCACGTCGCCGATGGAAAAGGACTCGCCCGGTGAAAGGTCCGCCGTCACCACTTTCTTGCCACCGACCCACGTACCGTTGGTAGAGTTCATGTCATAGAGGCGCGCGCGTCCACCGGTGATTTCCAGCACGGCATGCACGGCCGAGACGGCGTCGCTGGGAACGATGACGTCGCAGGACTCGGAGCGACCGATGAGGAAACGCCCTTTACCGACCACCGCGCCCTCGATGCGGACATTGGGGTCCTTCGCCTTGAGGCGGAAGAGTAGGTTCGGGCCGGTCTGTCGTTGGGTTTCCACGGCTTTTCCTTTTCCTCAGCGGATCCCGTTGGCGGCTTTGCGCATTTCCTTGCGGAAATCGCGTCGCTCCGGCAACCGGTTCTCGTAGTCCTTGCGTGGGGTCGGGGCCACGGACAGGTCGCCGGGCGCACCGGTCTCCCCTTCCACGCCGATGACCTCAAAGTCGAACTTCTCGTGTTTCTTGTACTCGTAGTTCACGCGCTTGCCCTCCTTGTTCTGGGCGAAGGCGGGCGCGGCGATCAGCAGGCAGACCAACAGGGTTTTCATCTCAATTCCCCACGATGTTGCGGACGGCGGACGCGTAAGCGCGGTCCACACCGTCCAAGTCGGTGTCTTCGAAAATGGCGCGGGCCTCTTGGGCCTTGCCCAGCCGGTGGGCGGTGAGGGCCATGTTCACGCCCACGTCTGAGCGGCGGCGGAGTTTGTCGGGAACTTGGGAAAATTCTTGCCACGCCTCGGGCCACCGTTGGAGCAGGACCAATGCGTTGGCGGCTCCAGCGCGCAGCTCAGCATCCTGGGGGGCATCGGCGGAGAGGGCACGGAAATGGGAGAGGGCCTCCTCGGCAATTCCATAGCGCAGAAGAAGAAAAGCCAGGTTGTAGCGCGGTGTTTTGGTGAACCGTCCCCCATCCAGCGCCTTTTGCAGGGCAACCAGGGCCTTCTGGTCATGGCCTTCCTTGCCGTACATCACGCCGATGTTGTTCAAGGAAGGTACATAGCCCGGAGTGGTTTCCAGGGCCTTGTTGTAGAACAGGAGAGCCTTTCGCTCGTTCCCCTGGAGGAGGTGGCAGGTGGCCACTTGGTTCCAGTACGTGGGGAGCGTCTGGTGGGTGTCGAACATGGCCTCGGCGAGGGAGAAACCCTGGGTGAAATCACGGCGGTAGCAGGCGAGCATCATGGCGCCCAGGGGATCCTTACCCGCGGCTTCGAGTGCTTCGGCCTTGCCCTGTCGGCCGGCGGTTTCGGCGGCGAGCGCGTTCCCGGGCGACGCCTTGGTGGCGTAGAAGTCGGTGGCGCGCGAGTACTTCAGCTTGGGCTTTTTATTGAAAGCTTCGGCCTTGACGGGAGTGCCAGTGCCCGCGTCCGCCTGGGGAGATTCCCTTCGCCCGTCGGATGCGCAGGCCGCGAGGAAGATAAGGAAAATGGCGTTCTTCATTGGCGGCCTCCCCGGTCCATCAGGACCATGGGGGTTTTGCGCTCATAGCGCGGCACGAGCGCCGAGCCCTGTGGAGCGATGAGCCCAAAGTTATCTGGCGAAAGGATCTGGTGTTCGCGCACAAGTTTCCAAGCCTCCTGGCGGCGCTTCTTCGCCGTCTGCAGGATGGGGGCCCATACGCCTTCCATCGCTTTGCGGAAGCTGGAGAGATACTCAGGAGACTTGCCCTCGGGTGTGAAGGCCTTGAGCTCGCTGGCGAAGTCCTCGTAGGCGCTCACCAGGAGGCCGTAAGCGCGCACGATGCCTCGGCCCGAGCCCGTTTTCTGCACTTCTTGCACGTCACCCGTGAGGCTATCCAGCAGGGTCAGCTTGGCCTTGACCGCCTGGTTGAATTTCTGCTCGGGAAACTCCAGGGGTCGCGCCAAAGGTGCCCGCTTAGCCTCGAGACGCGCCAGGAGCCGTTGGGCAACGATATCCAATGCCTCCACCGGGATCTCCGCGTTGCGGGCCTTGGCGGATTGGTGGATCTCCTGGAAGCGGCGGTCCCATTGAGTGGATTTGGCTTCATCCCCCATTTCGCGGTGAATATCCGCCAACTTCGCCAAGTGCACCAAGGCGGCGGGGGCGTGGGACGGTGAAGACAGGACGGGATTTACCACCGCTTCCAGTGACTCCCAACGCTTGTCCCGGGAGTATTCCTTGGCGAGCTCTAGGCGGACCTCGTTCAGGGGGGCGGTGTCGACGCCACAGCGGACGCCAAGCGAGAGGGTTTCCTCCGCCTTCTCGATTTTGCCTTCGGCCAGCCATAGGAAAGCCGCGTTTTTGAAGGCGGTATTCTTGCTAGAGACGCCCTGCTGGCAAAGCTTGGCCACCGCGCGCATGCCTAAATCCGCGGACTGTTGGAAGCGCTGACGGAGGAAAAGGTTGGTGGAGATGGCGAGGAAGGAATCGGCGAATTGGCGCACTTCTCCCGCGTCCATCTCCTGCAGGGCGACCACCGCCCAGGAGTAGCTTTGCGCGGCGTCCCCGGCTTCGTAATAGAGTGCCGCCAGGTTATAAGCAGCGTTGGCCTTAGCACGCGGGGTGCTCTCGGGGTTTTTGTAGATGCGCAGGTAAGCGGTGAGAGCGGTGGACTTGTCACCTTTATCCAGGGATTTCTGGGCGTCCTCGATCTGGATCTTGGTCATCATCTGCCGAAGGGCATCCGCGTACTTTTGGGAAACCTTATAGGTGCCCGCATTGATCTGCGCCACGAAGCCCTTGATGCGCGCGTAGTCCTTCTTCTTGCGGTACTCGTCCATGATGCCGGCGAGCATAGCCTCCTGAGACTTGAAGTCCTCGGGGTGCTTCTTGGCATAATCGGCTAAAACTTTCTCCGCGGCTTCCACATTGTTGGATTGCATGTGGACCTTGTAGAGCTTCTTGCGGACCGTCTGCGCGCGCGCAGTGTTGCTCTCATTCTTGAGGAAAGCCTCGTAGACCGGCACGTAGTAAGGGGCGGCCGCTGCCGTAGGGAGCGAGGGCTGGGCCAGGGCCGCGAGGAGACCTTCCATGGCCTGTTGGCGCATTTTGGAATTCCCCTCCTTCTCGGCCGCCTGGTGGGCCTTCATGTAACCAGATAGGGCGGCGGCGTAGTCGCCGATGGCGTAGGACGTTTCGGCCTGGTAGAAGGCGGGCTCAGCGGCCTTGCCCGGCTTGAGCCGAGCCAACAGGGCGAAGTAGTCGTTGGCGCGTTGGGCACGCTGCCGGCGTTCGGCGGGCACGTTCTTGTAGAGGTCGGATGCTGCGCTTTTCTGCAGTTCAGCGGCTTTTTTGGAAACATGGTACTCCAGGCGTTTAGCCTGGTCGCCGTCAAGCTTGCCCGACTCGCCCATGGGGACCAAAGAGCTGGCGGCGGCGTAATGCCGGGCCACCTTGCCGTACTTGTCGAAAAGGTCCAACTGCGTCAGCCACAGCTCCGCTTTGGCGTCGGGGGTCTTTGCCACCTGTTCGGCGACACCGAGCATGTCCTCGGCCTGGGTGAACTTGCCCTGGGCAATGTAGACCTTGGCGATTTTGAGCATGTGGGACGAAAAGTCGATTCCCTGGCCCTTGTACCAAGCAATGGCCTCGTCGGGGCGGCGGGCGTCCACGAAGAAGACGCCCAGGTCGCGCTCCACGAAGTAGCGCATGTTGATGTAGCGGTTATCTCCAGAGCGCTTATGGATCTCCTTCATCAGCGCTATCGCCCGGTCGTAATTCTTGACCCGGTAATGACACCAAGCCAGGTTGAAGGCGTCTTTGGTCCACCAAGTGGCGTTCAGCTTCGAAAGGGCGCTCTCGTACAAGGGGATAGCCTTGGCGTATTCCTGTTTGTTGTAGTAGGTCTCCGCGAGGGCCAATTGGGATTTGTGGTAGGTCGGGGTGTCCTTGCGCGCTTTCTGCGTGGCGAGGGTGAGGTAGTGCTGGGACGATCGGTAGTCCTTGAGCTCGCGGTGGTTGAAGGCGAGCACGTAATAAACGTCAGCGATGTCCCTGTGCTGGGGGAAGCGCTTCACCACCGCCTCGGCCCACTGGTTGGCTGCCTGGAAGCTGCGATTGGACTGGGCGTAGTACGCCTTCTCGTCGGCGGAACGGCGTTGCTCGGCGGTGAGGGCGAGGAAGCGTTCATGCTCGGCTTCGCGTTGAAGGCGGGCGCGCTCCATGTGCAGCTCGGCCACGCGCATGAGGAGCTCGGGATCCCTGTCCTCGCGCTGCTTGGACAGTCGGGTCACCTCGCGCAGCTCCTCCTCAATGATGCCGATGATCTTGTCCCGGCGCGGGTCCGCCGCGCGGGCAGGGCCCGCCACATAGGCGGCGAAGGCGGCGAGGATGAGGAGGCGTCTCAGCATTCAGACCTCAGTGCGAACACATAGTCGCCGAGTTCATCGGCCCAGAATTCCCCGTCGAAGTCCCAGAAGTACTGTTTGTCGTTACGCTGGATGTAGCGAACATCCCCGCGCTTGCCCTTGAGGTCCTTGCCTTCCTCGTACAGGGCCTGCTTCTTGCGCGCCAGCACCTCGAGCTTCACGAAGCTCATGTTGGAGAAGGCGTCCACCAGCTGCTGGTACTTCTCGTGGAACTGGGCGCGGGCATAGCTCCCTAGGAGCTTCTGGTGGCCCTCGACCACGTCCTTCACGTTGCGCATGAGGGCCGCGTGGAAGCGGCCGCCGCCGGCTCCCTTGAGACGGTTGAACTCGTCCAGTGCGTCCAGTAGGGACTGCTTCATCTCCTGCCAGGCGGCGTCCTTGGAGATGGAGAGCAACAAGGCGTGCATCAGGAAGTCCTTGGCCTGGCGGTCGCGCTCGAAGCGGGTGACGAGCTCGTAGAAGCTGTCGTAGTCCCGTCCCTGCTTTACCAAAAAGGTGCGCAGGGATTTAGATGGCTCCAGCCACTGGCTGTAGAAGTCCTCCACGGTTTTGTTCACGTCTTTGTAGAGGCACAGTCGCAGATACGCTAGGCTCTTGAGCACCTCGATTTCCGGGTTGAACACGAAATCGAACACCGGCGCCTTGTATGAGACCAGCTTGCCCAAGGTGCGGTTGTAGTTTTTCAGATGGTAACTGTTCCAAGCCTCTTCATGCAGAATCTCGGGCCAAATGTAGGAAGTCTTCGGGATATCCAGGTAAAGGAGGTCCGCCTGGGCGTAGGCGCCCTTGCCGAAGGCCGTACGGGCCAGGCCGGCCACGCAGGAGTCTCGGTTGATGAGAAGTTGGCGCAGCTTCACAGGATTAGACTCAGCGTTGTAGCGTGAAGCGGAGGACGACACGCAGGCTCGGTAGGCGCTTTCGGCCTCCTCATGCTTTCCCTGGGCACCAAAGGCGGCCGCGCGCAAGTGGGCCGCGAAGGGGAACACCGCATGGGACTCGGAAATGCCGCTGGTCTCCCGCAAAGCCTCGGGGAGGCGCCCGCGGCGGAAATGCTTTTTGGCCAAGATGTAGCGGGCTATCGCCGAACGGGATTGCCCCAGGACGCCATCGGGCAGCGTCTCGAAGGGCCTCACGCCTGTGCGGCTGACCATGCGGTCAAAGGCTTCGTCCAGGTCCTCATCCAACGGGGCGCGGTTCTGGATCAGGTATTCTTTCATGTAGGGCACGGCCGCGAACGGGTAACCCCCGTCCACCAGCTCGATGACCAGCTTGCGCCAGGTAGCGGAGCCCGCCCCAGACTCCCAGGCGCGTTGGGCCTCGGAGAAGCCGGCGCGCGCGGGGGCGGCGAGGAGGAGCGATGCGGACAATGCGAAACGGATGAACATCCTGTTCTCCCGGTTTAGAACGCGAACATGAGGCCGACGCCGACGTCGTAGTTCGAGAACAACATAGACTTGTTGATGGCCTCGCTGGCTTCGTTTTCGGACTTACGGTCGGCATTGTAGTGCATGCCCGTGAAATCCAAGCGCAAACTCCAAGCCTGGTTGATGTGGAATCGGACCGCGGTGGACCAGACGCCGGCCGTATTGGACTCGGAGGTCAGCGTGCTGGATTCACCAGGCTCAAGCTTCTTGCGGTTGTCGAGGGTCTCCACCTTGGCGGCGCCAATGCCGAACATCCAGTCAAAGTAAAAGATCTCGTTGAAGGTGTTGATCTTGGCGTAGAACGGAGACCACCACAGGATGGCGCCCATGGCATTGTCCAACTTACGGTAGAAGGGGACCGTACCCTGCTCCTTCACGCCCTTGGCGGTGTCATTCTCGGATCCAGAGTACTTGGCATAGAGGAATTCAACTCCCCAATCTTCCTTGAAGAAGTACCCCACCCGCGCCTGCGCGCCCATGGCGTCAATGAAAGCCCCTGAGAGGGTCTTGACGCCTGAGACGCCGATATAAACCTTGCCGTCCTTGCGGTAAGTGCGGTTCTGAAGGACATAGATTTCCTTGTCCTTATCCAACCAGGAGAAGTCGTAGACCGACTTTTCCCCGGCCAGGGCCACGCTCACCAGGGCGCCCCAGAGCGCCAGCACACGCATGCATCCTTTCATTTCCATCCTCTCATCCTGAGATTGCTTGCTATCTCCAGGATAACACGGCGAGGACCGGGCGCAAGTTAGCGGGGGCACACGCCGCGGAAGGGGCAGACGGAACAATGGGCGAGGTTGGTCTCATTCAAGCGGGCCAGGGCGGACCAGCCGGTGAAAAGAGAGTTTTTTGCTCCGGCGTAAGTGATTTCCCGCTCCACCAGCGACTTTTGATCCACGTAGGCCAAGCGTAAGCGAATGGGTCGGTCATGAGGCACCCTTCCCGCTTCCCATAAGGCATACGCGTAAGCTTCCAGTTGCTGCCAATACTTGAGTTCCTTGTTCTCTCCACGACGGCCGGTTTTAAAATCCCAAACCTCGGCTGCGTGCCCCCACAGGACCAGCAAGTCAGGAATGCCGGTGAGCATGAATCCGAACAACGGGAACTTCAGCTGCTCCTCGCTGACGAAAGTCGCTCCTGCCTCCTGGGCGCGCCGGAGTTCAGCCAACACCCACTCCATCCCCTCTTTCTCGGGAGCGTTGACCCATTCCAAAGGCAACGTCATGCGACGGGTGATGGCCTGGTGGAGTCCTAGATGCACGGCACTCCCACGCTCCGAGGAAGACAGAGGACGGGGAGCCTCGGCGTCCTCGCCCTCCCCGAAGGCGGAGGGCCGGGTTTCCGTGCGTTCTTCCTCGACCTCTGGAAGTCGGAGAACGTTCTTGAAATAGAATTTGCGTGGGCACTCCAACAGGGCCCCCAAACGAGTGACCGAGAGCTCGGAGGTGACGCCATGGTCGGCGGCGGCGGCGAAGGCGTCACGGCGCGAAAGGCCCAGCGGATTCAAGTGGAAGAACGGCGGCATCCGTTCGGAACCGGCCTCGCGGGCGGGCAAAGGGGCGCGGACGGTTTCATGAACTGCCGAGGTGGTGGTCTCCAGGAATTTCTCGAGTCCCGCCCCCCAGCTCGCCACACTGCCCGCAAGCTGTCCCTCGGGAGCACGGAAGCGCGGAATCACCAACTCGCGCTTGGCACGGGTACACGCCACGTAGAAGAGCCGCTTGGACTCCGAGAAGTCTTTCTTCTTGGCGAGCGCGCGCTCAAACAGAAGCTGAGGCGTGGACTCCCGTCGCCGCTCCGCCGCGTCTTCCATCCACACCGCGGCCCCGGGCAACGAGCCCGCCCATTCGCGGGAAGCCATGGCCCGCCCGTTGGTGGCCGCCCCTCCGACCACCACCACGTCGTACTCCAGGCCCTTGGAGCCGTGGGAGGTTTGCAGCACAACCCGGCCAGGATCCTCACCAAACCGGAAATCGGCGGACCATCGCTGGTCGGCAAGTTCAGACAAACGCGCCCACACCGCTTCCGGATCCCCTCCCCCCAGCGCCAACACTTCCTCCACCGCGGCGAGGTTGGCCCCATGAAGGCCGTTGGCCAATCCGAGGCGGGAAAGGAAGAGCGTGAAGGCGGCACCCAACCCGTAGAGCTGGCGGTCCGGCGGGAAAGCAGCCGCCGCGCGCTGGACTTCTTCGCCGGGCGTGATCCCTAAAAGCCGCAGATAGCCCATGACCATGAACTCCGCCCACCGGCCCCCCTTCTTCCCGAGGAGGTCCTGCAGGAGCGCGTTCAGCATGCCTGCCACGGGGTCGTCGCCGAAGGGAATTTTCGCCTGGGCGGTGAAGCCCACTCCACGCGCCATCAGCGCCGCCATGAGGGCCGAGGATGGGGCCAGCTTCTTATAGAGAACGGCGATACGCCCCCCTCCCAAGGTGGGTAGTCGCGCGGAAATCCAATCCGCCACGACGGCGGCTTCAGCCTCATGCAGATGGGAGGTGCGCCAAGCGGGGCGCTTCTTCTCCTTCTCGCCAGGGTCAACATCCCGCACGTCGGGGAGTTCCACATCGAGCACCACCACCCGCCCGGGGTCCTCGCCCGCCCGTTCGGGGGGGCACATCTGGGGCTCCATGCTCACGGCGTGGGCGTCACGTCCCTCCCAGCCTTCGCCCAGCGGGAATAGAGCCTGGAAGAGGGCGTTGTTGAAGGCGATCACGTTGCCGGAGGAACGGTAGTTTGAGGAGAGCGGGAGCGTGGTCACCCCAGGCGCCGCTTCCACTCCCAAAAAAACCCCCAGCTCACCGCCACGAAACCCGTAGATCGCCTGTTTGGCGTCACCAACACAGAACATGCGGCGGGGATCTCCGCCGGTGAGGAGGTCCAGGGCCTCGTATTGGACACGCGAGGTGTCCTGGAATTCGTCCACCACGAAATACGAATAGTCAGCGCGCACGCGCGCGGCTGTGGAGGGGTCCCGCAGGGCCCGCAGCACATGGTACTCCAGGTCCCCGTAGGTCAGTCCCTCTGTGGGCGAGAGAGAGGAGTCGACGAAGGCCACTAAATCGGAAAGGGCTGAGAACCACGGCAGGATCTTTTCCGCGTAGGAAGCTTGGTACTGTTTGTAAGCAGTGGCCCACTTCTTCACCGAGTCCCGGAAGGATTTCCAGGTTTCGAGGTAGTCCTCCCCTATGGCCTCCTTGGCGGAGGCGCTCAAAACGGTGCGGCCCACGTCGCTCTCTGCGAAACGCGCCCACTCCAAAATGTCCTCCCACGTCCCGGCGGTTCGCGGGCGCTTCTCGAGGGCGTCCGCCAGGGCCACCCACTTAAGGCCCTTGGCCCGGGAGACGGCGGGAACCTCAGGCACCGGCGCTGACAGGAAGGCGGTCCAGCCTTCCAGCGCCGGCAGTTCCGCCGCCACCCATCCCAGATTTTCCGGGGCGGCGTCTGCGGGCCTGAAGGCAACCCATGTGTCCCTCAAGGCGGGATCGTTGAAGATGGTCAGCAAGGATTCGCTCAGCGCGTCCCGGTGGAGAGAGAGGTCCCTGGCCGTGGCGGCAGGCAGCCCAGGCGCACGCGCTTCCCACCAGGCGTCGAACAGGGCCAGGAGGCGTTTGCGGCGTGGGCCCTCCATGATGATGGGCACGGAGGGCGGCAAGTGGGGAAAGTATCCACGGCGGATGAGGCGCGAGAAGTAGCCGTCAATGGTGGTGACGGTCAGGCGGTCCAACTGTCGCAGCACTTCCGCCCACCAGGCTCGTTCACTTTCCGACGCGGCATCCGCTTCGTCCTGGAAACGTTGGGTGAGCCGCACCAGGATTTCCCCGGCGGCCAACTTGGTGAAGGTCATGAGGACGGTGGAGGCGTACTTCGCGGCGAGGAATTCCCCGAAAGAGGTCCCGCCCGGATTGCGCTCCCACTCTCCTCGCCATTCCCGCGTGAGATGCACCAAGTGCTCCACGAGAACGAAGGTCTTGCCTGAGCCGGCTCCCGCCTTCAGCAGGACTCCGCCCCGGTGGGCGATGGCCGGCTGCTGTTCCTGGTTGGGCGTCCTCACTCAGACACCTCCGCAGTGGCGCCCGGGCAGAGGGGCTTGAGTTCGCAACCTAGGCAGACCTGGGGCCCCCGCGGCCTTGGGGGGAACACGCTCTCGCAGGCCAGCCGGGCCAACAGCCCGTCCTCCACCGCGGCGTATCTCTCCAGGCACGCTTCCCAATCGGCGAAGTCGCGGGCGCCCTTGCCCCATTCGGCCTCCAGCCGTGCCTTTAGTTCCCCGTCGTTGGCGGCTAGCCAGGAGTCCGAGGGGTCCTTAAGGAAGAAGTAGCCCACCACAAACTTGGGGGGCAGCTGTCCAGCGAGCTTCAGGGCTCGCAGGTAGAACCATAGCTGGATTTTCTCCATGTCACCCCATGCGCCGTGGCTGGGATTGGCGCCTTTGGCGCGCTTGAAGTCCACCAGCACCAGTGCTTCGCCGCCGGTGCCGAGGCAGTCGATGGAACCACGCCGCCCCGGGGCCGTCAGGGGTGACTCGAAATTGAAGCGCGTCCCCGGAAGGGCGCGTTCGACCGCGGCCAGGGACTCTAGACCGTTGCGCGCGCACACCACGGCTTCGCCCAACACCGCCGCTTTTTGCACGGGCGTGAGGCGCTTGTCTGGGGTGAGTTCGCGCAGCAGTCGCTCAGCTTCCCCCTCCAAGAAACCTTCCACGCGCCAGCGCTCCCTCCCCGCCTGCCAAGCCCCGCCCAACAAGGCGTGCTCGAGGGTGCCTCTTTCCATGGGATCCAGCACGGCAGCAGCACGCACTTCCGGCACCAACTTGGACACGCGCCTTGCATGGTAGCGGCGGGGGCAGTCGAAATAATCCTGCAGCCGTGAGGCGGATACGTCGCCAAAAGACGGCGCGGGTCCTTCCGCGCCAAAGAAGCCGTAGTCGGGAACCGCCCGGGTAGAAGGAAGTCCCGCGGGGGACGTTTCCAGCTCACGGCCCTCGAAAACCTGTTTCCAGGCCAGGTCATGGTCGAGCAAGCCCTCTTCCATGAGCACCGTCAGGCCCGGATGCGCCAACAGCTCGGAGAGGGCGGACTTCACGAAAAGGAAATCCAGCTCGGGGCGCTTCACGGGGCCAAGCTTCGCCAACTGGGCTTCGAGGTCGGGGGAGTAAGGGCGGTTGTCGCCCTTGATGGGCCCATACGCGCTGGAGAGGCACAGGGCCACGGGACCCACGCCCACGGAGTCGAGTTCGTTGAGCCCCCCCACGCGCACCGGCGGCGGCTCCCGTAACAGCGGAATAGCGTGGTTGCGTGGTGAATCGAGCTCCACCACCTCACGCAGGAGTTGCAATAGGAAAGAATCCAGGGATTGGCCCTGCAACGCCACGGGGACCTCTGTCAGCGCTTCCTCGATCAGCGTCAGGACTTTGTAGCTTCGTAGCGCCCCCATCTCCTTGAGGGAGAGCAGGCGCCGCTTCTCTTCCTGGATCCACTCGCGCAACCGTTCGCCCTCCATGCCCGGTTCAAGCAGCAGCCGTTGTCCCCACCGGGAAAACAGCCCCTCCACCGCCTCCGCGAGCACGTCCACCTCGGCCTTCACGAAGGCGTCGGCGAAAGGTATCTCCTGCAGGAAAGCGGGCGTCGGACGCTTACACCCTAGCACCACTTGTCCGGGCCCGGATCGCCAGCGTCGCAAGGCCGAAGCCAAGCTGCCGGCGGGATACGTCAGGCACGGGATCGGTCGGGACTCTGCCGGCTTATCGCCCGCGTCCTCCACCAGGTGGGCGGAAAGTTCCAGCACCTTGGGCCAATCCCACGGGTGTGCCGCCCGCAACACGGGCCCGGGTACGGGGACCAGCACCTGGTGCCTGATGGCGAGAGCTTCGAAGAACGAAAGCTGGGCCGGGGTGAGAAAAGTGAAGCCCTCGAAAACCACCGTGGTGCCCTCGGGCAGGGCATGAGCGCCGGGGGCGCGCAAAGCCTCTGCCAAATCAAAGAGTGCAGCATGCTCGTCACGCACGCCCGCGCGTTGGGTGCCGGCATGGAAGAGTTCCACTAGTTCACGCACCTGCGGAGGAAAAGGCGCGAGCAGTTCGTCCGGGATGTCCGGTGCGGCGGTGTAGGAGCGCAGATCTGAGAAAACTTGGTAGGCGGTTTTGAACGTGCCGAAATCTGACCCCCTCAGGTGGGGCACCATGTTCTTGAAGGCATTCAGCAACAGCAACAAGCGCGACTTGCGCCAAGGAGCGCCATCTTGCCCACCCCCGCCAGACTCGAAGAGGTCCTGGGTGAAGCGCGAGACAGTGAGAACCTGCACCCCCGCGCGTCCCCCCCAGGCGGCGCGCAGGGCGTCGGCTTTGCCCGGAAACGGGGCCACGATCCGCAGCGCCCCCTCCCGTCGTCCCAGGTACCGCCGGAGGCCTTCTTTGGTCGAGTACGTCACCAGGGTCAGCATCAGCGCCGATGATAGCGCGGGCGCCGGCGATTGTACTGACAATCGGCATGTGGAGGCGTATTTTGGGACGATGCTCAACCCCAGCCGACTCTACAGTTTTCTGGATTCCAAGAATGGGGTCGCCCTGCATTTCTTCGACGGGCAGAAGCTGATCCACGACCTGGCCCTGATACATGCCCTGCCCGCTCCCGCCTTCGCCTTTTTTCGGGACGCCGTGCTCGGCTTCATGCCCATGCTCGCGTTCCTAAAACCGGGGGAAAGCCTCGGCATATACGTGGACTCGGAAGTCCCCTATTTTCGCCTGAAGGTGGAAACCAACCACGCGGGACACACGCGCACGTTACTGTTGCCGGAAGACTTCTCGGACTTCCCCAAAACCCTGACTGGTACGGTCCGCGTGACCAAGCAGTTCCCTGGTGGCAAGACGCCCTACACGTCCGTGGTGGATTTCAAGGACTCACCCCCCCATGACCTGACCAACCAAGTGATCCGCATCTCCTACCAGGCCAGCGCCGAAACGGTGGTGAGCCAGGTGGCCGATCAAAGCGCCATCGTCGTGAAACTTCCCCGCCCGGATGTAGACCGACATCTCCCCGATCCCACTCCGGACCTTGAATCCTACCTCGCGCAGTCGTCTGCATTCCTTGAAGGGATTTTCCGGGCCCATCCGGACACGGTGGAGAACGTGGTGGATGCCTTCGAGAAGGGCCCCTTCGCCTACCTCTCCAGCCGCCAAGTTGGCTTCTTCTGTCCGTGTTCCCACGAAGGCATGGCGGACAACCTGCGCATGCTCTACGCTTCCGACCTGGAACAGCTCTTCGCAGGCGACCCGGAAGTCGAGGCGAAGTGCGATTACTGCAAGAAGAAGTACCGGGTGACCCGACAAGAAGTCATGCGCCGCCGGGAGCTCAATTGAACGGGTTGATGACCCGTAACTCCAGGCCCTGCTGCTTCGGGCCGCTCAGCACGCGCTCGAAGACCTGGCTCTCTTCGTAGATCCCACAGAAATTCTCCGCGCGCGCGCCATGGGCGAACACCGGCGACATCAGCTCGCCGTTGCGGGGAAAAGCCTGCTTCCCTTGGGCGTCGAACTGCTGCCATTCCTTCCCTTCAGCGGGGAACTCCAAGTCCACCGCGGCCGCGCCGCTGACCAAGACCAACATGTCGTCGCTTTTGTCCGCCATGCGCATGAAGGAGCCCACGGCCTTGTCCAACTCCCGCAAGGACTCCCGCGCGGCCAACAAGTTCCTCGACTTGAGCGCGGAAGCCAGTGAGTAGTCGCGTACCATATAGAGGTGCCGCTTGGAGTTTTTGGAAAATGTGGCGTAAAGCGCCGGGGCGGCGGAACTGAGTGAACTGCCGCAACCACGAGGGCCGCAGGTTTTATCCCAGTAAGTCTTGCCAGGGAGATACGCCGCCGGAACGCTTGGAAGGAAATCCTCGCCCTCAGCGCCGGCCGGTCGCTGGCCCATCACCCATAATGCCACGTCCGAAGTGTACGGTTCGGCGGTGGCGCCACACGCCTTCGCGGCGGTCAGACTCTGACCCGGTTCCGGCGAAGCTTCGAGGACGCCCGCTTTGTAGCCCTCCGGAGTGAGGTAGTTCCAAATGGGCCGCAGGGCCCAATCCTGGCAATTGCCCTGGACGTCCTTCTTGCCGGTGGTCTGGGCGAACAAGGAAGCCCGCGCGTCGGGACGGATGTGGTGGAGGTTGTAACTCCAGGCATGCCCCGCGCACACAGCCCCCTCAAGTTCTGTGCGGTTTTCCGCGGTGGGGAGTGAGAATCTAAGCATGGCGAGGTGTTCTGCGTCCAACCCCGGTACTTGGAACCAGACGATCCGCGAGGGCTGCATGCCGAACTGATGCCGGCGAAGGTTCAAGCTGGTCACTTGCGCGCAAGAAGCCAGCAGCAGGAGCATGGGAAATAAGCGCATCAAGGTCCTCCGGTGGCGGGGGGAACGCGGGCGCGGACCAGGTTCTTCACCAGGTACGCCTCAAGGAAGCGTTGGAAATAAGTCCACCAGGCCACGCAGGCGGCGAGGGCGGCGAAAGCGAAGTCCCCGCGCCAAAGCCCGTAAGCCAGCGCGCCCCAGGCCAGTTGGGCACAGAGCAAGCGCAAGGGTTGGCGCTGGCGACCACGGTCAGCCCAGAGCAGAGCGAGTGCGGCCGTCCAACCGGCGATAAGGAGCAAACCCATGAACCCCGGGGTAAGGAAGTGGCCTAAGAGCGCGCCCACCAGAGGCAAACGCCACATGACCTTGCGTTGAATCTGACCGGGACGGTCGACCACGCCCAGGTAGGTATAAGCGGGGAACGAGAAAGCCATGAGGCCGAGCAACACGCCGTAGAGCCCCTCGTACCAGAACAACGGGTACACGCCGAAGACGGCGGCCCCTTGTGATAACCACAACGCGGCGAAAGCCCCGGACAGCAGCAGGGCGAGCGTGCGGGGCGTGTCCTGGGGTGGGCCGTAACGCAAAGCCAGCGCGACGGTGCCGACGAGGCCGGACATGCCCACCAGCAGCGGTCCCCAGAGTAGGAAAGAACTATTCATCATGGCGTCCGGAACTTAGACTAATGGAAAGATTATAAAGGAATTCACGGGGGAAGGAACCATGGAAATGAGCCGGGAAATCATGTGGAACATCCCACTGTGGATGAAGCTCGCGATGTACGCGATGCTCGCCGCCGCCACCTTGGTTTTCGCCAAGGGCATGCTCAAGCAGTACGGCTGGGTGACGCAGGGGCAGAGCCCTCGCGCCCTCTGGCCCTCCCGTCCCAACCTCCACAACCTCGCCCGCACCTTGTTCTTCCAGGGCAAAGTCACCCGGGCGCCCCTGGTCGCCTTTTTCCACACTCTGATCTTCTGGGGCTTCCTCACCCTGCTCATCGCCACCGAGTTCGTGGCCGTGCACGCCGACACTCCCTTCAAGATCTTCAAAGGGCCCGTCTATCAATGGGTCTCCCTCTTGGCCGACTTGGGCGGAATGGCGGTATTGGTGGGCATCGTGGTGGCTTACTGGCGCCGCTATGTGAAAAAACCGGACTACCTCTCCGCCACCAAACCCGAGCGCGAACGCTTCATGTACGGCATGCTCATCGCGTTGGTGCTCGCCGGCTTCGTGCTGGAAGGTCTGCGCCTGGTCGGCACTGGCATGCCCGCCGAAGAAAGAATCTGGTCCCCCGTGGGTTGGGCATTCGCCACCGTCCTCGGTTCCTTCGGGTTGGATGACAGCACCCTGGCCCTGGCTTACCGCTCCCTCTGGTTTCTCCACATGGCCAACACCATGTGGTTCGTGGCTTCCATTCCCACCACCAAGTTCCTGCATTTTCTCGCCATTCCCATCTCCGCCCTGATCACCCCCTACCGCCGCGGGGGCGTCCTCAACCCCATGGACTTCAACAACGAGGCGGCCGAGACTTTCGGCCTGGGCAAGACCTCCGAACTCACCATGAAGGAGCGCTTCGACACCGTGGCCTGCGTGGAATGCGGACGGTGCACCCAGGTATGCCCCGCCAATCTCGCGGGCAAGCCCCTCAACCCCAAGACCATCGTCACCAAAATGCGCGACACGCTGGAGGCCAACCCCGGCCAAGACGTGAACCTCTGGGAGAACCCCGTCTACGCCTCCAACGAGCTGGACTCCTGCACCACCTGTGGCGCCTGCATGGAGGAGTGCCCCTCCAACATCGAGCACGTGCAGATCATCATGGACCTTAAGCGCTACAAAGCGCTGACCCTCGGCGACCTGCCTCCGGCGGCCGCCGACGCCACCAATAAGATCAAGGTCAACGGCAACCCCTGGGGTATCGCCCAGGACGACCGCTTCAAGTGGGCGGACGGCATGGACGTACCGGTCATCGAGGCGGGCAAGAAAGTGGACTACCTGTACTACGTGGGCTGCGCGGGCTCCTACGACGGTTCAAACCAGAAGGTGGTCAAGGACACGGTGAACCTGCTTAAAAAGGCGGGCGTGAGTTTCGCCGTCATGGGCAAGACCGAGAAATGCAACGGTGACCCCATCCGCCGCTTCGGTGACGAGTACTCCTTCTACGAGATCGCCATCGAGAACATCGCCAACATGCGCCAGTACGAGTTCGGCAAGGTCGTGACCCATTGCCCGCACTGCCTGCACACCATCGGCAAGGAGTACGCCAAGTTTGAGAACGGCAGTTTCGAGACGGTTCACCACACGGAACTTCTCTCCGAACTCCTGCGTTCCGGTAAGCTGAAGGCCCTCAAGGAAGTGAAAGAAGAGCTCACGTTCCACGACCCGTGCTATCTCGGCCGCCACCATGGAGCTTACGACGCCCCCCGGGACGTGCTCTCGGCCATCCCGGGTCTCAAGGTCAAGGAAATGGCCAGCAACAAGGACAAGGCCCTGTGTTGTGGGATGGGCGGAGGAAACATGTGGTACGAATTGCCCGAGGGCGAACATCTGGCACACAATCGCCTCGAGCAGATCGGCCACACCGCGGCCCCCAAACTTGCCACCGCGTGCTCCTACTGTATGATTAACTTCAATTCGTCCAAGGGCACTGTCAAAACGACGGAGAACCTGCAAGTTGAAGACGTGTCTTCGCTCCTGGCCAAATCCGTTCTCTAGAATCCTCCTGGGGGGGTGGCTTCTCGCCGCCCCCCTGGCACTCCCCGCGCAAACCGCTCCACTCCAGTCACCTGCCGCCATTGGTTATCCCGGCGTCTACCAGAGCTTCGAGAAGATGCTGGAGTTCGACGAAGTCCGCTACGCCGAGAAGGCGAAACAGCTCCAGGGCGCCACCCGCTCGCTGGCGGAGTTGGCGGACGTGGAGAAAGTGGACATCGACCCGGACTTCATGAACTCCCTCATCCTCAACTCCTCCCCCGGCTACCTCCGGTTGGCGGGACAGAACCGCTGCGCCTTCTACGACGTCCTGCTGGCGGACCTCCTGCGCACCAAAGACGGAAAAGTGCGGGAGGTATGGGTCCAATACCGCGACAAGCAGGGCACCAACGTCTCGGCCGTGGCCACCAAGCAGGATTTCCTCGACAAGGTGGTCTTTAAAGCGTGCCCGCGCACCCAGGAAGCGGTGCGGATGTTCCAGGTCCGTTCGCTGGACGCCACCATCAAGGCCACCAACTTCAGCACGCCCATGGGTCGCCAACAATGCGAGGCCGTTTTCGCAGCGTGGTCGGCCGATTCCAAGACGCCTTACTGGTGCCAGGTGCACGAGGTCATGAAGGAGGGCGAGAGGTTGGCCACCGCGGGCGCGCCCGCCGGCTCCGATCCCCGTGCCGCCCAGGCCGCCCAACAAGCGGTGGCGATGGCGCGCATCCTGCGCGGTAAGCTCTCGGACTCCCAGGAGGACTTCCTTGAGCGCTTCTGCGAAAACGCCGACAACGCCAAACCGTTCTGTGACGGCCTCCTCACCACGAGTTTCTTCTCCAAGGTCGCAGAAGGGCTGCAACCCGACATCCACGTGCGCCAGCTTTGCCGAGAAGTCATGGGTACGGAGAACTGGACTCCCGCCGTACGGAGCGAATGCATCCGGCGTCTGCGGGCAGACCCCGCCGCCTGCGCTTGGACCGCACGAGGATTCGCCGGCCTTTCTCCCCGCCCCCGTTGTGACCAGCTTTCCACCGCGCTGAACGCTTCCAACCTGTGGACGCTCTACGAGGATTGTCCCCGGCATAGCGACCAGCAGGCGGTCACCAACATGGCACGGGTGCTCCTC
Source organism: uncultured Bacteriovoracaceae bacterium (assembly GCA_964399165.1). Lineage (GTDB taxonomy): Bacteria > Bdellovibrionota > Bacteriovoracia > Bacteriovoracales > Bacteriovoracaceae > UBA6144. Next base: position 38,335 of record CAYNPO010000026.1, read on the forward strand.
CACACCGAGCAGCCGCCGGTGGTCGCGCTCGAGGGGGGACTATGCTCGGCCCTCTCCGCCACCACTTTTATGGAGTTCAACCGCCGCTACGACAACGAGAACGCTTGGGCGGCTGGGGTCTGTTACCTGGACCGGGTGGAAGAGAAAGAGCGCTGCCTACCCGCCTTCTTTGGAGACCACCCTACCTCCCCCGCCGCTATCACCCGCGTGGTGGGCGAAGTGCTCACCCGGACGAAGGGCGCGGCTCCAGGAACCAAATGCACCTTGGTGAGGCAAGACGATTGGAGTCCCGTGGCCCTGCAGTATAAATACGGCTGCTTCATCGTGGTCGACATGGAAAACTGCGGGCTCGCTCAGTGCGGCCACAAAGTGGTCTTCAACGAGCGCGAGATCAAGGATTTGAAGCTCAAAACCCAGCTCGCCTTCGATTATTTCCCCACCAGCCTCACCACCGAGAAATACAGCCAAACTTACGTGCTCCAACGCGAGGGTGGGAGACGGACCCGGGCCCTTCAGACCCTGCCGGCGGTCGGCGAGTTCTTCCGAGGCCAACCGAAAGGCATCGCCCATGGGGTGGCGTGCGCGGAGGACCTTCTCCCGGGGTTCTTCCGCAAGCGCTCCTTCAACCAGTGCACGCCCCTTCCCTTCATCGTGGACGGCCTGGTCCAAGAAGGCGACAAGGCGTCGCTCGTGACCCGTTCAGCCGCCGACGACGTCCATGCCCCGCGGCTGGTGCCCTGGGCCCGCCTGTTCGCGGCCGTGAAGGCGTACCAGGCGCTCCATCCCCTGCGCCAATGGAGCTTCCATGCGGTTTATTGAGAAGGGTCTCCTGGCGCTCCTGATACTCTCGTCAACCGCGCCCGCCCGTGCCCAACTGGTTCCCCTCCCTACCTTCGCGACCAAGCAGGCGGTGGAGAACATCCGCTTCATGTCCCTGGACGGCCGGACCACGTACTCCCAGAAAACCTCCGGCGGGCTGAATCTCGTGGGCAGTTTCACGACCACCGAGGTGGTTTCCCGGCCCGCAGACACCAACTACCTCGTGCACGCCTCCCCCGCCCGTCGCAAAGTCGTGGTGGAGGTGGAAGAAGCCTGGCACCGCGGACTCGACCTAACCAAGCTTCACGAAATCTTGGTAGGGCCTTTCGGCGGAAAAGAACTCAAGCCCATGGGTCGAGGGCGGGCCTCCCGCCTTCACCTCAACGATGAGTGGCTCTCCTGGTACGACCCCAAGGACAAGGCCGTCCACGTGCAGAAGCTGGACGCCTCGAACCGCCACTGGATCATCCGTCTCGGGCGCAAACACAACCCCTTCTTCACCCCGGATGTCGTAGTGCTCAATTCCGAGACCGTGCTTTACACCGATGTGAACGACAAGGGCGTCTCGGCCCTGCTGGCATTTACCCTAGCCGACGCCAAAGTCACGGTGGTGCGCAAAGCGGCTTCCGCGGGCACCCGGATGGAGGTCTGCCGGCGGGGCGATTACGTGGCCTTGGGTGAGTTCCCCTACGATGGCGTCCCCCTGGGCAGTTCCATCCACGTGATGGCATGGAAAGGTCCAGCCCGCCTGGGCGGATTTGCCAAACTCTACGACACGCCTGAGAGCGACCTGGGCCAAATGGTGTGTGGCGCCGACAAGGTATGGTTCGTGAAAACGGTGGCAGAAAACCGCTCCCTCAATGACCGCCTCACCGAAGCGGCCAATTTGCGGCTGCCTGACGGGAAACTCACCGTCGCCACCAATCTCGACCGTGTGGCCAACCTGGTGGAGATGGACGGACGCGTACTCTTACCCTGGCGGGAGACGACTTACGTGCTTGAGGGCGATGCCGGCAGCCGACGTGATGACCTGGAACGTCCCGAAGGCGCCCAACCGCGGAGAGCGCCATGAAGGCCTTGTTGCTATCCTTGGCCCTGGCCTGCGCTCCGGCCGCCATGGCCTTCCACAAAGATTTCACGCTGGTCAACGACAGAGCCCCCTTGGAGTTCCGCCTGCTCTTCGAGACCATGCGTACTTCCCTCACTCAACCCGAGGAGCAGGTGCGGCTGGTGGCCTTCTGCCAACGCATCGACCGGGGGCTCGGGCCCCTCAAAAAAGACCAGGCTTTCTTCCTGCTCAAGTCGGAGGTCTACGGCACCCTCCTCACGTGGAAATTCCCAGCTAGCCCCTTGCCGCCCCCCGGGCCACACACCCTCCAGCGTCTCAGGGCCCTGCTCGCGGCCAACAAGGCCATCTACACGCCTTTCTCCCTGTGGGTCATCGAATCCCTCCTGGCCGACTACGAATCCCTCCAAAAGGATGGGCTCCTGGGTGCCACGCCCGATGCCGATCCCACCGCCGACGCCGCCCGCACGCGCGCTATTCACCGCATGCGCAAGCTCGTGCGCTACACCCGTGGCTGGGTGGAAAAAGCGGACTTGCTCTCCGCCCAGGACTTCAACGCCCTGACCATGGACCTTTCCTGGCGGGTGCTGGAAAGGGTCAACGAGCGCGCGGCTCTGTTCCGGCGCCATTCCTCCCAAGCGGTGCAAGACACCCACGAAACCACCTTCAACATTCCCGAGACGGGCATGCCGCGCAAGCCAGCACCCGTACCCACCCCTGAAGCCACGCCGGAAGCCGCACTCCCCTCGGAGCGCGCCTCTAAGGAAAAAGTCGAAGCCGACGCTTCCGTGCGACAAATCGACGTAAAGCCTGCGGACATCCCCGCGGAGGAGCTCTCCAAGGAGATCGAGAAGGTAGAGGCGGGATTGGAGCCGAGCGGCAGCTCCGCCGAGGGCCCGCCCATAGAGTGACGGGGCGCATTCTTTTGGCGATTCCCGGGCCCGTGGGTTATTCTTTGGCAGGCTTTTAGCCACTCTCCCAGCAGAAGGTTTCCATGGCCATCTCCAAGCTTCCCTATAAAGGGACCCGCGACTTTTTCCCCCGGGAAATGCGCCAACGCGACTTCCTGTTCGCGCGTATGCGTGAAACCGCTGAACTCCACGGTTACGAGCCCTATGACGGCCCCCTGATCGAGGAAGTGGACCTTTACCTCGCCAAGTCCGGAGAGGAGCTCATCAACGAGCAGATCTACTCCTTCGTTGACCGTGGCGAGCGCAAGGTCGCCATCCGACCCGAGATGACCCCCACGGTGGCCCGCATGGTGGCCCAGGTCCACCGGGAGCAGGCCAAGCCCCTGCGCTGGTACGCCATCCCCAACCTCATGCGCTACGAGAAACCCCAACGCGGGCGCCTGCGCGAACACTGGCAGTTCAACTGCGACGTGTTTGGCGCGCCCGAGGGCCTGGGCGAGATCGAGATTCTTCAGGTCGCCTCGGGCCTCTTGCGCTCCTTCGGCGCCAACGAGGAGCATTTCGAGGTGCTGCTCAACGACCGACGTGTGGTGGACGCCGTCTTCCGGCGCTTGCTGGGGCTGGATGCGGACCGTGCCCTCAAGCTCACCAAGGTGGTCGACAAGGCCAAGAAAGTCAGCGCCGAAGCCTTGGACAAGATGACGGCGGAGGTCCTGCCTACGGAGCACGGACGCGCCCTCTTCAAGGAATACCTGGCCCTGTCCACCTTTCCCGCGCTCGAGTCGTTCCTCGAGCGCCACGGTCTCAAGGACGCTGCGGCGGGCTTCTTGACCTTCACCGCCCGGCTGGCGCCCGCGGGCCTATCCAAGGTCGTCGTTTACGACCCTACCATCGTGCGGGGCCTCGACTACTACACAGGCGTCGTGTTCGAAATCTTCGACAAGCACCCCGACAACCGCCGGGCCATCTGCGGCGGCGGGGCCTTCGCCAACCTGCTACAGATCTTCGACGAGGAACCACTTCCCGGCGTGGGCTTCGGCCTGGGGGACGTCACCCTCGCCGACTTCCTGCGCACCCACGGACTTCTTCCCTCCTTCGATAAACCGGCCATCGAGCTCCTGGTGGCCTACATGGACCCCACCGCCGAAGAAGCCGCCTGGGGGCTCTCCCGCGCCCTGCGCGCGGCCGGCGTGCGCACGGAGCTCTACCTCGGGGACGCCAAACCCAAAAAAGTCTTCCAACACACAGAGCGGCGCGGGCACAAAGCCGTGGTCATCCTGGGCGGCAACGAGGTCGCCTCCGGACAAGCCGAGTTCAAGCGCCTAGGCGACCAGCGGAAAACCACGATCAGTCTCTCTGACACTTCAGCCATCAAGCAATTCCTCCAAGAGGCCTGACATGCAAGAGTCCACCCTTCCCAAGACCTACGACTCCAAACTGGCGGAGGGCCGCTGGTACAAGCGATGGGAGGAAGCGGGTGTCTTTAGGCCCAAGAAAGGCAAGCAAGGCCGTACTTTCACCCTGCTCATGCCGCCCCCCAACGTCACCGGCAAGCTCCACATGGGGCACGCCCTGGACGCCACTACCCAGGACGCGCTCGTGCGCTACAAGCGCATGAAGGGCTACGAGACTCTCTGGATCCCCGGTACGGACCATGCCGGCATCGCCACCCAGTCCGTCGTCGAGAAACTCATCCAAAAGGAAGAGAAGAAAAACCGCCACGACCTCGGCCGAGAGGAATTCCTTAAACGGGTTTGGGCCTGGAAAGAGCAGTATGGCTACGAGATCGTGCGCCAACAAAAGACTATGGGCGTCTCCTGTGACTGGAACTACGCCGCCTTCACCATGGATCCGGTCCCCAACCGCGCCGTCCGCAAGTTCTTCACCCAGATGTACAACGAGGGTCTGATCTATCAGTCCGACTACATCGTCAACTGGGATCCCAAGCTCCAGTCCGCCATCTCGGACGCTGAGGTGGAGCACAAGGAAGTCCAGGGTTTCTTCTACCACCTGCTGTACAAGGTGAAGGACTCAGACGAAGTACTGGAGGTCGCCACCACTCGCCCGGAGACCATCTTTGCGGATACGGCCGTGGCTGTGCACCCCGACGACGAGCGCTTCAAGCACCTCATCGGCGGCACCGCCATCGTCCCGATCTGCAACCGAGAGGTGCCCATTATCGGCGACGAACACGTGGACATGGAAAAAGGCACCGGCTGCCTCAAGGTGACGCCGGGTCACGACTTCAATGATTTCGAGATCGGCAAACGCCATGGGCTGCCCATCATTAACATCCTCAACGCCAACGGTACTTTCAACAACGGTGCTCCCGAAATCGAGGGCCTGAAGGTAAAAGACGCCAGGGCCAAGGTGGAGGAGATCCTCAATGAGCTGGGCGAGCTCAAGGAGAAGAAACCCCACGTGCACCAAGTGGGCCACGGGGAGCGCTCCGACGCCGTCATCGAGCCCCTGGTTTCCAAACAGTGGTTTCTGAACGTGAGCAAGATGGCCGCGGACGCCGTGGCCTCGGTGGAAGAGGGGCGCATGACCTTCTTCCCCAAGGGCTGGGAGAACACCTACTTTGCCTGGCTCAAGGACCCCAAGGACTGGTGCATCTCGCGCCAACTTTGGTGGGGCCACCAGATCCCGGTCTACAACTGCCTCTCCTGCGCCCACCAATGGGCGGCGGAGATGGATCCCGAATCCTGCCCGCAATGCCGCCATCCCAAATTCCGCCAGGACCCGGACGTGCTGG
>CAYNPO010000027.1:0-35291 GCA_964399165.1 uncultured Bacteriovoracaceae bacterium
TGGAGTGTTCTTTCGAAGTGACCCGCATGCAAGACGGGCGGACCGTCCGCGAGCAGGCTTTCTACAAACCGAACTTAGAAGGCTTCGACCAGTGCATCCAGCGCAATATCGCCCGCGCGGAAGGTGGGATCTACGCCCCCCTCAACAAACAGATCCAGTTCGTCTCCGAGCATTTTGAATCCGCCGCACCGGTGGTTTTTCGCTCAGGCGTGACTTCCATTCCCCACACCTATCGACGGCTAGGAAGCCCTGATTCCTGCAGTTACTATGAAGCTTTATCCCGCACCGGTGAAACCCTTGAAACCCCAGCCGCTGAAAGCCGCCGCCTCTGCGAGGAGGCTCGCGCCGGCTGGCAAACCGCGTGCGAGGCAGGAAACCTCGAGGCGATGCGCAGCCTAACCGAGCGCGCCCATTGCTTCGAGGCTGACATCGTCGCCGTCCTCGAAGAGATGGAAGACGAGCAAAAGGCAGAGGATGCTGACGACGCCGTCCGTAGCATCCGCCGACTCCTTGCCGGGCGAAACCCCTCCTTTGAGGGAACCGCAGACGCCCTTGAAGACTTCTTCACCACTCAGATCCGCCCCCGAGCGGCAGCAATCGCCGCCCTGGACGAGCGTATGCAATGGTGCGCTGACCCCGCCAACTTCGACGAGGAAGACGGCTGGGACGAGCCCGACCGCTGCTTCGGCATCTACCGCGAGGGACAACCCCCCGCCGACATGCTGAGGGAGCGCGAACGCCTGCAGACGGAATTGTCCCGCCTCTCTGCTCAACCGTATCCCTCCGATGCCGAAGTTGCGAAACTCATGGACGCTCCCCATGGCCAGTTCGACGCCGCTCGCATCCTCGCCGAGAACCTAGCCACCATCCGTGCCTACTCTTGCCTCGGCCGCCGGACCAGCGCATGCGCCCGGATGGGCGTCACTGACCGTGACAGTGCCCAAGACAGCGTTGAGGCCCAAGTGCAGGAGTTCGAACGCCGCCGGCCCCTGGCCGAACAAGCCTATGCTGTTTCGACCGGCCAGTTGGATCGAAGGCAGATCGTAACCACAATTACGGAAGCAATCGCCGAGTACGACCGAATGGAGCAGCAGAGCCGGCCAGCAGTCGCCCAGGCCATCCTGCGCGCATGTGGCCCCGCCGATCAGGAATGTATCCAGCGCGCAGTGAATACCTTCCAACAGCGCTTCGCCGCCGATCGTCAGACTCTTGTCGACCAACTCAACGCAGTCAATGGGGCCCCTGCGCTCAATCCCGTACCCGAAAATCCAACCCAAGTTGAGGCCTCAGATGGCATTATTTACGCTCCTCGCAACGTCGAGGAGCTTATGGCAGACCTGATCCAGCCGAGCGAGCAACGCCGCAATCAGCAGCCTCAGGTAGCCCCACAATTATTGCTGAACGGCGTGGCCATGGCGGGCAACCTGTGGAACCAGCACCAGGCCATGAACAACCAGTTCAACTACCAGCCCTATTCACAATTCCAAGGCAACCCAGGAGCTGGCGCCTTCGGCCAATCCTGGATCGGGATGGGCGGATGGAGTGGAGGCCAGCAAAACCCATTTTATGGCCAGTTTAGCCAGGGGAATTTCTTCACCCCGGCTCCCACGGGCGGCTACTCCTTCAACTTCACGCCCATGGCGAACCAGTTTGCGGCCAGCACTGGCGTGGGCGTATGTGCGGCTGACCTGAATTGCCGTCAGGCTGCCATGTACGGGAACTCGTCCTTTGGCGGCAACCTCTTTATGAACAACAGCCTCATGCACCCCAATTCGGGTTGGAACTTCGTGAATACCGGAGGAATGGGCGGCTTGCAAAACTCCACGCCCATGTACGGAGGTGGGGGCGGATTCGGCGGTAACTTTGGCGCGAATTTTGGCTTGGGGTTCTGAAGCTCAGAACTCCACGGCCAGGCGCAAGCCGGAGCCCATCACATTATCGAGGCTGATTTCCTCATCGGCATCGTTGTCAAAGGCGTAATAGTCGCCCACGAGCCAGTAAGCGATGAAAGCTGAGAGCTTCACATTTGGATTCCAAAGGTAGTCGAACCCGGCATTGATCTCGGTGCCGTAATCGTCGTCCTGCTTTTCCACAGCGGCGAAGCGATAGCCCTCCTCGTGGTGGTAGGCATCTTGACCGGCCTTGGCCGTCTGCATGGCGCTGGCCATGATGGCTGCCGCGTTCCAGGTCCACTTGTCGGAGGTGTAGTGGGCGTGCAACTTAAAAAACCGCACGTTAGACATGTGGGCGTCGAAGATGCTGTTGTTGCCCTCGTTAAAGGCTGGGTAGTTATACCGGAACATCAGCTCAGCCACGTGATAGTTGGGGTTAAGGGCCATGCCCTCAAAGCGCTGGGTTTTCCCTTTGTCGCCTCCGATTTGTCCCGCGTGAAGGCCCAGCGCCCAGCGGGCGTTGGGTACCCACTTAGTGTCCACGAGGACTGCGGACGATGAAATGCGGGAGTCATCCCCATTCCCATACACATCACCGTAGTCTCCCGCGAGAGTAGGAACCTCAATCTTAAGATTCCACTTCTCCCATTTCTTCTCGATGAACGCGTCCAGTAAGGTCACGTCCGTACTCCCACGCGGGTTGGCGTTGCCGGAGTAGAGAATCTCGTTTTGGCGCTCTGAAAAGCGCTTAGCATACACCAAAGCGATGTTCATACCGGTGTTCTTGTTGTCATAAGCCGCGGTGATGCCCATTTCACGCACATCGCGAGAGCCGTTGGCCTCGGCACGGTCGTTAGCGGCGGAGTAGCTAGCAAGCTTGGCCCAGTGGGGTACCAGGGCGAAGTTGCCGATACGCATCTCGCCCTGGACGCCGTCATACTGGGTGAAAAAGCGATCGAAAGCCCCGGTGCCCGCATTGAGAATGGCACCGCTACCAAAGTGCTTGGCGAAGCGGCCAACCTTCACCATGGCGGTGTCAGCGTAGAGTTCGGCGTAGAGCTGGTTCACGTTGAGGCTGCTACGCTGGGCGGGTACGGTACTATAGTAAGCGTTGCTTCCGGCGTCGCGGTCCTGTGATTGAGCGCTGTCATCGCCGGCGAAACCGCCACGGGTATGTCCGCTGGAGAACTCCCCTTTGATGGATACGGCGTCGTTCACCACCATGTGGGGATTGAGCTTGAAAATGTATGTTTGGAAGTGGGCGCCGTCATCACCGCTGGCGATCCCCTGCGTTCCCGCAGGAGTGTTATTGGTGATGTCGTCCCCAGTGCGCCGGAACTTGCTCAGCAAGGTGGTGTCGAAGGCGAAAGAACCGCCCCAGTCAATCGGGAGTGCGGAAGCCGAACCCATCGAAAATAGCAACCCCGCGGCCAACATGAGTTTGGTCATGCGCACAAAAACTCCTTAGAAATCGGGAACGTTCACCCACGACGATAGAGCATCCCCTGGGGCTCTGTCCAAAAAAAGCCCCCGAAACGCCTCCTAAACCCGCGTCATTCTTGGTCCGCTTGCTTGCCAAGCCCCTTGGGCCGCGCTAAGTTTTCACATCCATCTGACCTCTGTAGGGGTGTCGACAAGTGGTAAGTCAGCAGATTTTGATTCTGCCATACGCAGGTTCGATCCCTGCCACCCCTACCACCTTCTGAGGAGTCTCCGTGAGACGGATCGTCTTGGTGTCCGGTTCATCCAATCCCTTCCTCAGCAAGAAAATTTCTGAATTCTTAGACGTTCCCTTGGTAAATCCGCAGATCCGCAAATTCGCCAATGGCGAGATTTACTGCGAAATTGAAAAGAACGTGCGCGGGGCGGACGTTTTCGTAGTGCAGTCCACGTGTGCGCCCGTGAACGACAACCTGATGGAACTTCTCATCATCGTCGATGCCCTCAAGCGCGCATCCGCGAACTCCATCACGGCTGTGATGCCTCATTACGGATACTCTCGCCAAGACCGCAAGAGCGCACCTAGAACCCCGATCACCGCAAAATTAGTGGCGGATCTCCTCACCGTGGCTGGCGCTTCTCGCGTGGTGACAATGGATTTGCACGCAGGCCAGATTCAGGGATTCTTCAACATCCCCTTCGACAACATCTTCGCCTCACCGGTCATTTTGGACTACGTGAAGAAGAGCATCTCTCCCGAGAACTTAATCTGTGTCTCCCCCGATGCCGGTGGCGTCGAGCGCGTGCGCCACTATGCCAAGAAGCTCACCACAGAACTCGCCATGATCGACAAGCGTCGGACGGCTCCCAATGTGGCGGAGGCCATGAACGTTGTGGGTGATGTTCGCGGCAAAGACTGCATCATCATCGACGATATGATTGACACCGCAGGGACACTGGTTCAAGCCGCCAATGCCCTCAAGAAGAACGGCGCCAACCGGGTCTTCGCAGCCGCCACGCATCCCGTGTTTAGCGATCCTGCCATCTCGCGCATCGCTGAGTGTGAGGCATTGGAAGCCGTCATCACGACGGACACAATTCCCTTGTCCGCTGAGGGCAAGAAAGTGGACAAGATCAAGGTGCTTTCCACCGCCGACATCCTGGCAAAGGCCATCCACCGGACCTTCAACCACGATTCGGTCTCGTCCCTTTTCATCTGATGTTCCGGATGGTCGTGGGTCTCGGCAACCCCGGTTCCGAATACGCCGCCACTAAGCACAACATCGCTTGGCTGCTCTTCGATTCTCATCCCTCCCTTCGGTCGGCGCTGTGGAAAACCAAGTTCAAAGGTGAGTGGTGCGAAGCACCTATCCATGGGCAAAAGACGTACTTCCTCAAACCTCATACCTACATGAACCTATCCGGCGAATCAGTGCAGCCCATGGCGGCTTTTTACAAGGTCGCTCCCGGAGAAATTCTTGTGATCCACGACGAACTAGACATCCCTTTCGGGCAAGTCCATTTCAAGATGGGGGGGGGGCTTGCCGGACACAACGGTCTCAAGTCCATCGCTCAGTGCCTCGGAACTGACGCCTTCGCGCGCATGCGCGTGGGTATCGGACGGCCAGTGCATGGGAGTGTCTCCGATTGGGTGCTATCAGGATTTCCGAAGGACCAGCAGGCCCTCCTTCCAGCGCTGCTGGAAAAGTTGCATGGCCCGCTGGAGGAATGTGTGTTATCCGGTATCGCCAAAGCCTCGGCGGTGAACAAGAAACCGCTGATTTGAGAGGAGCAAGGTCATGGGTTTGAACGTCGGCATCGTGGGCCTCCCGAACGTGGGGAAATCCACGATCTTCTCCGCCCTGACTTCCGCTCCGGCTGAAGCGGCTAACTACCCCTTCTGCACCATAGAGCCCAACGTCGGCGTCGTACATGTGCCCGATGAACGGCTGGATCGGATCGCCGGAATCGTTAAGCCTGAGCGAGTTGTCCCCGCCATCGTCGAATTTGTGGACATCGCGGGGCTGGTGCGTGGGGCGTCCAAGGGCGAAGGTCTTGGCAACCAGTTCCTCGGGCACATCCGGCAGGTAGGGGCTATCGCCCACGTGGTCCGTTGCTTCGAGGATGACGACATTGTCCACGTGGCCGGCAAGGTTGATCCCCTCTCGGATGTGGAGACGATCAACATTGAGCTGGCACTGGCTGATCTTGAAACCGTGTCCAAGCGTCTTCAGAACATGGACAAACTCATCAAGTCACAAGACAAGGTCGTGTCCACGAAGGCGAAACTCGCGAAACCCGTTCTCGAACGCTTGGTCAAGACTTTGGAGACTGGGTTACCCGCCCGAAGCCAGCCGATGGAGATGGATGAGCTTGAGTCCATCAAGGATCTGCACCTGATCACGATGAAGCCCCTCATGTACGTCTGTAATGTCGACGAGGCTTTCCTCACCGCGGAGAACGACCACGTGAAACGTGTACGCGAGATCGCCGCCAAAGAAGGCGCTGGCGTCATCACCATCTGTGGCAAAGTGGAGAGCGAGATTGCCGCCCTCGGGTCTCCAGAAGAGAAAGCAGCCTTCCTGAAGGATTTGGGCATTGAGGAGTCGGGTCTTTCAAAGATGATCCGCGCCGGCTACAAGCTACTGGGCATGTACACATACTTTACGGCCGGCGTGAAAGAAGTTCGCGCCTGGACCTTCCCCCGCGGTGCCAAGGCTCCTCAGGCTGCGGGTGTGATCCACTCTGATTTCGAGCGTGGCTTTATCAAGGCCGAGGTTTACCACTGCGAAGACCTCTTTCAATTTGGAGCTGAATCCAAAGTGAAGGAAGCGGGCAAATTCAGGGTCGAGGGAAAAGAGTACGAAGTGAAAGATGGTGACGTCATACACTTCCGCTTCAACGTTTGAAGCCCAGGGCAACGTCGTGAATCTTGTTAAGTTCCGGAGGGTCGGCCGACGTGGGATCTTCTAGGATTTTATAGAAAAACAAGTTTCTAAAAATCAGCTTTACGTAGTTCCTCGTCTCGAGAAACGGAATGTTTTCGATGCTAGGGAGCATTTCTTCAGACTTTAGATAGGTGCCGCGCCAGCGGTGCACCCGGGCTTCTCCGGCATTGTAAGCAGCCAGTACGTGGACGAGATTGCCCTCGTAGCGCTTGTGCAGCTGGAGGAAATAACGTGTGCCGATTTCCAAATTAGTGGCGGGGGCAACCAAATGTTGATCACGCACTCCCCGGCGGAAGCGGCGGGCTGTTTGCGGCATCAGTTGCATGAGTCCCCTCGCCCCCACGCGAGAGCGTGCCTGAGGATTAAAGACGGATTCCTGGCGTATGAGCGACAAGACGAGAAGTGGGTCGACGGACTTATCCTTCATCACCTTCTGAAGTTGATCGAAGTAGGGGCGGGGGTATAAGGCCTCCAGGATGGGACGGCTAAAAACTGCTTTTTTTCGGTCAAGGGCGCCATAGATGACCCGGAAGCTCTCCAAAAAGTTGCCTTCCTGCCCGACAACATCCGCTGCGACAATCCAGGCGTCACTTTCTGCGCCCACGCGTCGATGAGGAGGGAACGCAGACGCGAATGTAGGGATGATCCCACGTCGTAGCCCTCGTAACTCGGCTTCCATGAATTCACGCTGATCCAATCTCGCCCAGGCCCGTAAACGCCTAAGTGGCTCCGCGATCTCAGGATTGGAGAGTTCATCGACGGTGAGCGTGGGTGGCGAAGGCCTGGCGGCAACGGCGTAATAATCTGCGGAGGGCGAGGACGGGTGATGGGCCTTTAGGCTTTTCTGCGCCATGATGGCATAGAAGCCCAGGGGATGTTCCTGCAAGGTTTTCTCCCACATGCCGCGGGCATCTTTCCCTGATTCGGTCTGTTGATAAACTCTGGCAATCCAATACTTGAGCCGCGAGTCCTTGATCTCGTGGAATCGCCTATGCAACGCATGTCCCTCAATCCATTTACGCGCTTCCTTCCATTGTCCGCGATTGATCCAAATCCAAATACGATAGAAACGCGCATCGTCCCTTAAGTCCGGTGAGCCATCGCGCATCACGAGATCAAACACCTCTATCGCAGCGTCCTCATGGCCATTACGCCAGAGGTTCTTGCCAAGATCTCCATAACGGCCAAGAGCGGCATCCGAAGGGAGCTTGTCGAGGTTGAGTCGTAGCCATCTTCCCAGTGCCTTGGCTCGCTTGGTCGAAGCTTCGGCGTCTTTGCTCTCAATGGCGCTGTAGGCTTCTTCGATCAGGCGCGAATACTCTGTTTGGAAAATTTGCCGTGTCGCCCCTTCATCCAGTCCAAACTTCTGGATGTGTTGAGTAAGCTCCGGCGTGATAACGAGCACGGGTAGGAAGTCTTTGTGCAGTTGCCGGTTGTGCTTCACGACATACGCAGTCACTAGGCTTGAAACGTCGGCGTGGGGAGTGGGCCTAGGGGAGAGCTGCTTTAGAAACCACAAGAAATCCTCCCGCCCCTTGCCGGAAAGGAAAGCGCGCATGTTCTTGGTGAGAAAGTTGTGCTCGTCGGAACCAAGTTTGTCATCGGCAAGAATTTTGGGTGCCATCTGCTGCAGGGCCACTTGCCGGCAGGAGTTCAGCCGCTGTGAGACCAGCAACCTTGGAAACCCCACTTCACTGGGGAGGCGAGCCTTCAACGCCAAGCAAGCTTGGGCAAGATCTGAGATTGGCAGAGAGGGGAAACGACGCAAATCCTTGAGCCACTCGTTAAACAAGGACCAGCGTGGATCTTTCGTGCTCTCCTTAATGGCCTTGTCCAATATGTAGGGGCTGGCGTAACCCTTGTCGGCGATCTTATATACCCGGAAGAAATGGTCGTAGGTGATCATATCCCTCTTTGAGAGCTTAAGCGCCGGGTGGGCCCGCAGGGCGTCCCACACCGGCGGCTGCGAGGAGGCGTAAGACGGAAGGGCCAGCATGGCCAAAATTATCAGCAGCGTTTTCAATCTTTGCCTTGTTCTGTGTCCCGGTCGCGCGCCATCAAGAGTCTTGGCGCAATCGTCCCTGGATGTCCTTGAGGCGGTCGTTGATTTCCTTGAGGACGGGCTTTTTGTCCTCTGGAATGACTAACGCGAGGTTGTTCAGGTAACTCATGACTTCGGTCAAATAGGCGTAGTTTTCCTCTTGGGAATCGGCAAGGGCGTCGAAGGCGCTATTAACATCGTCCGCGAGTTCCTGGAAATTGTCCCCGCCCCGAAAACTTAGGTGAGACGGGGCTGCTCCTTGTGCGATGTTACGCAGGTACGTGGACAACTTGTACATTGGTCCCGCGATCTTGTGGCTCAGGAAAACACAGAGCACAAAGACGATTCCGGCGAAAATGAACTGGTACACAAGCAGGAAAGTGATCAATTCCTGGCGAGCCCCGTCCAAGGCGACGGCCGCGTCTGGACTAACACGGGCAAAACTGTTGAAAAGCTCAATGATGGTGAAGGGGTAGATGAGGCTCGAGAGGTAGACCAGCGAGCAAATGATTAAACTGAACCGAATCTGGAACTTGGGGTTGATGAGGAATATGGTGCGCTTATACTCAGCCACGGTGACCCCGGAAGTCATGGACACTATGAGAATATGATATGGCCCGGGCGTGTTTCGTGCCACCCAAAACCCGTTGACCCTAGAGGGAGGGGGGAGCAAGATAACTTAGCCGACCCGTCGGTTAACCAGGAGTTCCCACTTGAGAGAAGCGATCCTTACCCACCTTGCCCCGATCAAAAACCCCGTCACGGGTAAGACATTCACTGAAGAGGGAAGGTGGAAAGATGTACGTGAAGGCCCTGATGGTGCTGTGACGGTGGTTTACGCGCGGGATGGCATCTCCCCTCAGGACAAACGCCTCCTGGAGAAAACCATGGCGGAGTTCTTGGCGCCCCTCGTTGCCGAAGACAAGCTCACGCTTTCAAGTGTCTCTGAGGGATCCAATGATGTTTACCGAGCTGCCAGCGCTTCGCCCTTGCCCGAATCGGCTCCCGCTCAATTAAAGACCGGCCACGCGGCGCCTTCTGCCAAGAAACCTGTCCCCGGAGTAGGGAAAGTCATCGCGGTGGGCTCTGGTAAGGGTGGTGTGGGGAAATCAACTTTCACGGTCAACCTGGCAGTCGCTTTGGCGGCTTCCGGCAAGCGAGTAGGCGTAATCGACGCCGACATCTATGGGCCCTCGGTTCCGATGCTGCTGGGTAAGCGCCGGGACAAACCCATGGCAAGCTCAGAGCGCAAAATCATTCCCATCGACGCTCATGGCATACGATTTATGAGCTTCGGGCTCTTCGTCGAAGAAGGTGATCCCGTCATTTGGCGTGGTCCTATGCTGGGTGGAGTCCTCAACCAGTTCCTTTTCGATACTGATTGGGATGGTACCGATTATTTAATTATCGATTTGCCGCCGGGAACCGGCGATGTTCAGTTGTCCATGGTGCAGAACACGAATGTGGATGGCGCCATCATCGTGTCGACACCCCAGGATGTCGCACTTCTGGACGCGACAAAAGGCTTGGAAATGTTCCGCAAGCTCAATCTTCCCATTCTTGGAATGGTGGAGAACATGAGTTCCTTCGTCTGTACCAAATGCGGTGAGGAGCACTTCCTGTTTGGAAAAGAGGGTGTAGAGCGCGCCGTGCAGAAACTAGGGGTGCCGTTTCTAGGCAAAGTACCCCTCGAATTGCGTTTGCGGGAGTCTTCCGACGAGGGGATACCGTACATGGCAGATCCCGCCAACGAAGGTAGGGCCGTGGCCAAGGCTTTCCACGAGATCGCTCTGCGGGTCGACGCCAACTTCAACCCAGGGTCTCCGAATTCCGAGAAGCCAGGACTTTTCTCCCGGCTCTTCGGCCGTTAGCCTTTTCTTATGGATGATCGCTCCTCGGTTTTATTTCGTTGCCTCGACGAACAAGCCGCCGTGAACTTCACAGGTAAGGTCAATGTCTTGGAGGCTTCCGACAAGCGCTTATTAGGCGTGGTTACGTTGAAGGACGGGGCGATCCATGGTTGCTCCTTCCAGGGTATTCTGGGACTTAAGGCTTTTCACGCGCTCCTGATCCGGGAAGCCTCCGGGGGGCTTTCCTATGTTGTGGAGCCGGAGATCGTGGCAGACGAAGGTCGGAACATTCCTTTGCCGCTTAGAATTCTCAAGGAACGGGCAGCCATGGCCCTGGAGCGCTGGAACAAAGTGGCGCAGGCGAAGCCCCCCTCAGGGCTCAAACTATTGGTAAAGCCCGAGTTCCTGGAGGCCCAAAGTGACGTGTCTGTTCCAGAATTTCACGTTCTGTGCGCGTTAGCTGAATGGGGTGTTGTGGAGGACTTGTACAAGAACTGTCCTTTATTGGAGTACGAGATCACGGAGGCTTTGGTGGGCCTACGGAAAAAAGACGCCCTGCAGGTGGTAGGTTCCCGCGCTCAAGGCCCATGACTTTTGACCGCAAAACGGCCAAAATGCCCCATTCTCACAGAGGACAGAACCATGAAAACCCAAAAACATAATCAGGGTGAGTTGAAAGAGCTCAAGGTCAACATTGAGAAAGAAGTAGTGGAATCCGTGGAAATCATGTCACGCAATTCCAATCTGCCGGTTGCCGACATCGTGGTTATTGCGCTGAAGCGCTTCCGTTCCAGCCATACTGACTATCTGAAAGAGACCCCCATCACCGAGTAAGTTTTATACGTTCTCAGTCCCGGGTGTTTAAGTCCTAGACACCCCCGGCTTCTCCACACTCCAGTCCACCCCAAAAAACCCTTTAAATACAGTGGCTTGGGTGTGCCTCGACCAGGCTCTCCCCTGGCACTGGGCTTGCTTTACCCTCCGGTAACCGGAGACCCTTATGAGCAAGACTCTTCTGCCCTTCAAGAAAAAGCGTACCCTCGTGGCCATGCTAGGCGTGGCTTTCGTGGCCGTGGGCACCTACAACTCTGTAGTGGTCAATTCAGACGCTTTTATGGACGACCAGCGGGTGCGATTCGTGAAGCGTTTGGATGAGCTCTACGGCGTTCACACCAAGGGCCGGGAAATGGCCAGCCAGAGCCCGTGGGTTCGCTTGGCTCCAATCCGCCGGCCCCAGCCCGCTACGACGTCTCCCCCGGTAGCCAAAGCGCCCATCGAGGAAGAGCGTAAGGAGGAGTCGGACTCTTTGGCCGCCATCAAAGAGGACCTGCGATTGGAGCTGGTGGAGGTTTTCAACGCCAAGAAGTATCCCACACCCCCCAAAGCTAGTGACTTTAGCGGCACTCTTACCGCCCAAAACGGCGAGATCGAATCCATGACCGTGAGCTTGCCGAACGATGAGTCCCTCTCCATCGCTTTCTCGGAAATGACGGGTAACGTATTCCCCTACGAGATGGGCGGACAACCCCTGAGTGGGATGATCTATAAGATGGATGCCACTAGCTACATGGTGACTCTTACCAACGGTCCCTTGGAGGGCACGCGCCTCAAGTTCGCCGCCCAAAAAGACTTAGCTGACGAAATGGGCAACAACGCAGAAATTGCCATGAATGGACCTGAGGCGGCGGAAGCCGAACAAATTGCCCAGCCGTTGGCATCACAGAGCGAAGAGACCCAGGCTCCCCAAGGCTTCCAACCCGTCCTCAACGATGATGGCTCACAGGTCCAGGTATCTCAGTTCGGTGAATCCCAGCCAGAGGAAGCCCTGCCCATTGCACAGGCTCAGGATGCCGAACATACGGAAGGGGCAGAGGGCTACAGTTTCAATTTCGAGCAGGGCGAGCAGCAACAGCCCACGACGATCTAAAGAGCTCAACACGAACCACGAAAAAGGGCCCCATCTGGGGCCCTTTCCATTGGCATTTACTCTTGCTCACCGGATGGTGTCGGTGACCATCGCGCCCGTGTTCGCGGCGTCCAAATGGTCCTTAAGGCGTGTGCCGGGCCGGCCATCGCCTTCCCAGCTTGTATGGAGGCGGCCATACCAGTCGGAGGTCTGGCTTTCGCAGGAAGCATAGCCACCGTGCAGTTGCCCGATCACCCTGTGGTCTTGATTAAACAGTGGGGAGCCGGAAGAGCCGGGCTCGGTGGTCCCCTTATCCCAATCTGTCACGCGGATGTGGGTACCATCGCCCGGAACGGCATTTTGGAGGTAAGTGGTTACGGTGGTGGGATCGTACTCGAAGGAGATGCTCTTCTCATCGGTGTTCGGGTGGTGAATGGCGATAGCCTGAGATGCATCGGTTCCAGAACGGTCCCAACCTGCGAACGAAACTTTCCACTCGGCCCGGGGAGGGGTGTTGAGCTTTAGCAGCGCGAAGTCGCTTTTACGTGAGCCGGCTAGATACGTGGCGCCGGTGTTGAATTGTTGAAGGGCTCCGTCGCGAGCGCCGCCACAGCGGCTCTTCTGGTAATTCCAATAGGTCACCAGTGAGGCGGCATTTGCGCTGCTGAGGCGGCAATGATCTGCGGTCATAAAATAGGGAGTGCGATCACCAGAGGTATTATTCACCATGAATCCAGTGCAAAACTTGGAGCCGCCGGTTGAGATGACAGCTACGGCATCGATCTCGTTGCGCCAATCGTTGCCCTCGCCGCAAACGACGTCTACGTTGCAAGAGCCAGACTTGAGTGTAGGCTCAGCGAAGGTGCGGAAGCCCTGGCCCACCGTGCTTAGTTCGAGTTCAGCTTCTGCCACGCGATCCATGGGCACGCGGAGCTCAAGTACCACGTCGTCACTCATGATAACGGGAGTCCAAAGCTCGCGGGCTGCGTTGTTGTCTTCAGAAGTGAAGGGGCGGATGGCCTGAGCGAAGTCGGCGCTGCGGATGTCCAGACGTGCGCCTTCGGGCAGGCTGAAGCGGCGGAAACCGAAGTTGAGGGAGACGGCGTTGGGGGCGGTCACGCGGTGGGACCAGACCATCATTCCTCCTTCCTCCTGCCAGCTCTTGTCGGAGAAGGCGTCAAGGGTCACAGAATGAGGGATGGCGTACCGGGGAGCTTCACCCTTCACTTCGCGCTCGACCTCCTCATCGTGCATTTTATTCACGTCGAGGGGGGCGAAGAAGGTCTGGGCCGCCTGGGCCGAGAGTGACAGCGCCAGGATGGGAAGCAGGTAGAATGATTTCATTTTTCCTCCATAAAACGGGCTGCGAACATCGAGTAAGCCTATAACCCCCGGAGGGAGTGAGGAAAGATTCCCATTTAATATTGTCTGTCATTAAGTCAGCTTCACGAGAGGATCAGTCTTTCACCAAATTCTGCATGCATGCTTGCAATTCCGCCGTGGTATAGAAACCGATGGGCCCCACGTGGATATCAACTCGAGAAAACGGCATTGGTAGCGCGGTGCGGCTCCAGCTTTTTTTGAAAACGAAGGCACGGTGGCAGAAGGCCCGGACTGGTGCAATGGGAACTCCGGTTTTCGCCGAGAGATGGGCGATGCCCTCCTTCACCTCTTGGCGTGGTCCACGTGGCCCGTCCACTGCGATGGTGAACTTAGTGCCCTCTTTGACCATCTTCATGGCCGCCAACAATCCCGATACGGCCTTGCGGTGGGAGGAGCCTTTAACAGTCTGATAGCCAAAGTGTTCCAGCGCAGCCGCTAGCATACGCCCATCCTTGGAGGCGCTAACCAGTACTCCTATCCCGCGGTCGCGAAAAAAGGGGATGCAGGCCAAGTCGTCCTGGTGGAAGCATGCGTAGATGAGGTTTATGTGCGAAAGACAGTGGCGTTCCATCAGCGCGTCGAAAAAGCGGCTTCTTTCTCCAGGTACGCTGAGTATTAAGTGGTACCGGTAGGTCGAAGACCAAACCTTGTAAATGAATCCTATGAGGAGGCCGGCAAGTTGCTGGGGAAGCATGGGGAGAGGGGGAGGCACGAAGCCTCCCCATGGACTCATTTACCTAACAGCTTTTTAAATTCTTCAGTCAACAAGGGGACGATCTGGAACAGATCACCAACGATCCCGTAGTCGGCTTTTGTGAAAATAGGAGCGTCGGGATCGGTGTTAATCGCAACGATCACTTTGGAGGTGCGCATACCTGCCAAATGCTGGATGGCCCCTGAAATTCCGCAGGCGATGTACAGAGTCGGCGCGACCGTTTTACCTGTTTGGCCAACCTGCATGGCGTGGGGAGCAAAGCCAGAGTCGACGGCGGCACGGGACGCCCCTACCGTGGCGCCGAGCACATCAGCAAGCTCGTTCAGAATCTTGAAATTCTCCGCGTTCTTCATAGCGCGACCGCCAGAGACGATAATATTCGCCTCGGTCAGATCAACCTTGGTGGAGGCTGCTTTCACGATTTCCTTCACCAGCGCCCGAACCGTCCCGGCGTCAGCTGAAACGTCCGCAACAGCGCCGGTACCGGCCCCAGGAGAAGCGGACATACCAAGGGCGTTGGGACGAACAGTGGCGAAGTGTGGCTTAGGGCCAGTCAGCTCTACCTTGGCGAGGCATTTCCCAGCAAAGAGGGGACGGGTACCGGAGAAAGTGCCGCCATCAAAGGAGATCTGCGTGCAGTCGGAAGCACATCCGGCATCGAACATAGCCGCGAGGCGAGGGAAAAGATCCTTGCCGATGGAGGTGGCGCCAGCGAGCACATAGTCGAAGCTTTTGCCTTTGATGAACCCACAGAGGGCATTGGCGTAGCCCTCAGGCGAATATTGGTCGAGCCCGTTGCCTTTGAGCTTATGGACAGCCTGAGCTCCGTTCTGGGCCAAAAGCTGAACTTGGTCGGCGCCGACATCGCCGAAAACGGCGACTTCGGCAGTCTGACCGCCGAGCTTGCCAAGAATTTCGAGAGTCACGGGCTTAATCTTGCCATCGTGGAGTTCGGTGAAGACGAGTACGTTTGCCATGGTGTGTTCCCTTTTTCTTCAAATGGCTTTGGCTTCGGAGCGCAGGAGCCCGACGACTTGGGCGACGACGTCCTTCTGCTTGGCGGGGTCAGTGGCGTCGAATTTCTTTCCGGGGGGCTTCTCTGGGGGTAGACGGAATTGGGAGTATTTCACCCGGCGGTCGGCGTCGCTGACGCCCACGTCAGCCAGGGAGTGCTGGGCAAGTGGCTTCTTCTTCGCCTTCATAATTCCCGGGAGCGAGGCGTAACGGGGGGTGTTCAAGCCTTTGTTGCAAGCCACCAAGCAGGGGGTCGTGACTTCGTAAACTTCAAGGGCGCCGCCCTCAATTTCGCGCTTGGCCTTCACTGTGGAGCCGCTGAGCTCGAAGCCGACTACGACCGCGACCGATGGCAGGTTGAGCATCTGGGCCAAGATCTGCGGCACTTGAAGGCAATCATCGTCGATAGCCTGTTTGCCCGCGAGAATCAAGTCGGGTTTCTTGCCGGTTTTGTCGATGGCCCCCTTCAGGGCCTTAGCGATGCTGAAGGAGTCCAAGTTGTCCGCCGCTTCTACCAGTACGCCGTCGTCTGCGCCCATGGCCATGGCAGTTCGGAGTGCTTCGGTGTCCTTCACGGATCCGACGCGCACTACGGTGACGTTGGCTGCGGGATTGGCTTGCTTCACGAGCAGGGCCTGTTCAACGGCGAACTCGTCGTACGGGTTCATGATCCACTTGATGGACGACGTCTCGATGAATGTGCCGTCACTGGTGGGTGTGACCTTGGTTTCCGTGTCAGGAACCTGCTTTACGCAAACGAAAATATTCATGCGCTCTCCTTGGATGCGGGACTTAAAAAATTCTTACGAGGATCGAGCCCCTTATAAATCGACGGGAACTGCCTCAACATCGAACGACGTGGGGATTGTATGACATTTTTCCAGGGCGTGGAAGAACGGCAATTCGGCCAAGGGACGCACGACGAAACTCCGATCCCGCCAGCGGGGATGGGGAATGGTCAGTGATTCTCCCTCGCAGTGCGAGGTGAGGCCCCAAAACAACAGGTCAATGTCGATAATGCGGGGACCCTTTGGAATACCGCGGACCCTGCCCATCTCCCGCTCAACCTCGAGCAATCTTGCCATTACGCTCGATGGCGTTTCCCATGGAAGGGCGAACTGCAGAACCTGATTCGCAAACTCTGGCTGGTCCAGGTAATCCACCGCGGCCGAAAGGTAAACGCGGCTGGCCGCTGTCAATCTCCAGCGTGCCGCTAAGCGTTTGCGAGCATCAGCCAAATGCTCGAAGCGATCTCCGATGTTAGATCCGACGGCGATCAGTAGCGCCATTCAGCTTTGGCTTTTGTGAATCGTGTTCTTTTTAAGTTTCAGTTCTGGGTATTGTTCCTCGATGGAGGGCACAGCTGAACCTTCGGGGGATCTAGGGGCGTTCTTCACGCCACAAGCCGAGAGCGCGAGTAAAACCAGAAGGGCGAAGAAGCGGTCAAAATTCAATAGCCGCCCCCACATTAATCACATCTGATCCTAAATCAGCCTTCAAGAACCACCCAGGAACCAATCTTCTGAGGAGAGTTACTCCAATGACGATGCCACTTTTTCGTTCCGCATCGACTAGGTCCATTTCTCGGTCTCGCTGAGTCTGTGACCCACTCGTCCCGGCATTCGGGCTCTCTACCTGTTGGGATCGGAAACCAACGTAAGGCATGAGGAAGGAGTAGAGAGGGGCCTTGAAGTTGTATTTGAGTCGCCCCACCACGTTGTTAATGACAGTTTGGTACCCCTGGGAGGGATAATCCGTGAAGCTGGTACGCCCGTAGTATAGTTCTGCGAACCAGTTATCCTGGAATTGGAAGGCCCAGGCACCAGCGAACTGGTTACCACGCTTCTCGCCGCCTTCTATGTCCTCTAAATCCACGAATCCCAGCCCGAGAGAGACAACGTTGTCTGGTCGAATGTGGCGCTTGGTGTCTTCATCGAACTCACCTCCCGTCTCATCAAGCACGGTGGAGTTATAAAGATCTTCTTCGGAGCGGATTTTCGGAGCCTCTTCGGTGGCCTCTACCTTGGCCTCTACCTTTTTTCCGAAAAGGGAATCGTCTCCGCGCACCACTTGAACTTCGGCTCCCTTGCGCAGCCTGCCCCACAGGTTCAAAGAGTAGATCTTGAGTATTTTTAGTCCAGCCTGTCCGTCGTGAGTCTTGGCTACAATGGCCCTGGCTGCACGCTCGTTATTCAAAGCCAAAGAGACGTAATCTCCGGGTCCCAGCAGTTGATTGTTATTTGTGAGAATGAAAATCTTCCGTGAAGCAGAAATAATTTTTATTGTCTCGGTAAAAGCCCCCCCTCCAGGCGACTCCGCTTCTAAGGGAGTGCGGGCTTCTTCCGCTAATGTTTGAGCATATCCCCGACCAGTGAGGAAAAGTAAGGTGAAGGACAAAAAAACCCAAGAATGCCAACCCATGAAAATAGCTTAGCGAAGGCCCACCGCTGCGTAAACTGCGAGGATTCTCCTGAGCGACCGAGTCAAGATTTTCCTGGCGCCTGAGGCTAACCTGTTTCTCTTTCCCAAGGAGTCCGCATGTCCGGGTTGGCCTACCAACACCTTTCCGACACCAATAACCGCCTTTTCGTGGTGGTCGCAGGCAACATCGGGAGTGGTAAGACCACGCTCACCAAGAAGCTTTCCGAGCGATTGGGGTGGAAGCCGCATTTTGAGTCCGTGCAGGACAACCCCTACCTGGCTGATTTCTACAAGGACATGGACCGCTGGTCTTTCCCTCTGCAGGTGTACTTCCTCACCCATCGTTTCAACACCCATAAGACCATCGAGGGATCCGCGGCTTCCAGCATTCAAGACCGATCGATCTATGAGGACGCGAACATCTTCGCCCGGGCGCTTTATGATCAAGGTACGTTGGACGAGCGTGATTATCGGAACTACTGCACTCTCTATCAGACTATGACTCCGTATTTGAACCCACCCACCATGATGATCTTTCTCAGGAGGTCCGTTCCTAAGCTGATCGAAAGGATCAAGCAGCGGGGTCGCGATTATGAGCAAGCCATCCCCGTAGAGTATCTGAGTCGCCTAAACCGTTATTACGACGACTGGTACGCTAGCTATGACTTGGGGAAATCTTTGATTGTTGACACCGACGAACTGGATTTCCTGGAGAATGAGGACCATTTCAGCCGTCTTGTCGGAAAGATATGGGACTCTATCGATCAGAAAGACCTATTCTCGACTTTCTGAGCGCCTAGGCTTTTTTTCCCCACTCCTTTCAACGCACCGGCTATACTTGAAATTGCACTGTAGACCAGTCATCAAGGGAGTGATGATGAAAACGACCGCATGGACGCTGCTCGCCCTTTTGGCACTGGGCGCTTGTTCCCGCACCAAAACTGCCCAGGACGTTTCCCAGGAGACGCCCCAGATTGAGCTAACTGATGCTTCCGGGGAGGCGCTCGGCGAACCCGCCCAGGACCCCCTAACGGCAGAGGCCCCGTTGGAAAGCGATCCATTGTTGACTGAGGCTCCGGCTGAAGCGCCCGTCGAATCACCCATGGAACCCGTGGACAGCGTCACGGCATCGGGCGACAACGCCACCCCAGTGGTTGAAGACCTCGCTGCAAGCGCTGCAGCCGAACCCACGTTGACAGGTACGACTGGAGAGTATGTTGTTGGGAAAAATGAAACACTAATGATGATCGCCTTCAAAATTTACGGGGATTACGCTCGATGGCGGGAAATCGCCAACATGAACGTCGGCGTCCTCAAGGGCGGCACGCAGCCGCGCGAGGGCATGCGCTTGAGCTACTCCATCCCGTCGGAGCAGTTCAACTGGAATCCCGAGGGCAATCCTTACCTGATCCGCACGGGCGATACATTGGGCACGATCTCAGGGACCGTGTATGGCACCCAACGGCGCTGGCGCGCCCTATGGGATAACAACCGCCCCCTGATCAAGGACCCGCATAGAATCTTCGCCGGCTTCACTCTCTATTGGCTGGATCCCACTCGCCTGGCCACAACGGACTCTGAGGGAGCCACCCTCTGATCCGGGGGGCCGGCATGGCCGCATGAGGCAGCATACTCTCCTCGCGCTTCTTGTCACGCTAGCCGTGTCCTGCTCTCAGGTGCGACTGCCGGTCTTTGGCTCCGATGATGGAGCAGACTTCCTCGCGCAGTGGCGCCCCATGGGAGTTCAAGATTACGCTGACCATCTAGCATCGTATGGCGAAGTCTTCCTTGGCACCGAGGGCGTCAAAGAGCTACCCCTTTCCAAGAACGCCACGGCTTACCTGGAGGGCGTCGCAATGCACATCCTCCAAAACAACGAGCTCTTCTTTGCGGGAACAGGGCGCCCACGTTTCCACGTGGTTCTATCCGAGACCCCCTTTCACTTCTCTCTACCTGGAAGGCGCATCTTTCTGTCCTCCTCGCTGGTAGAGAAGTTCATAAAACACGAAGCTGTGATGGCGGCAGTCATAGCCTATGAGCTCATACGCAGCGACAAACTCCTCTACAACCGTGTCGTGGTCGTACCGATAGGATATCTTCCCCTGGAGCGCGTGCTTGGTCTTAACCGACTTTCGCCTGACGATAAGGTTGAGATACATAAGTGGGCCTATCACTGCATGCGACGGGCGGGATTCGACGGGGAATATTACCTTTCATGGCTACAACTGATGAACCGGAACTCCGCCCATTTTATTCTACAGCTTGGCGATTCTTCTTCCATCTCTCGTGAAGAAGCCATGTTTAAGGCATTCATGATCCGAAGGGCCAAAAACGAAGACGCGAGGGCCATAGCCAGGCGGGAATCTTCAAAGGACTTCTATCGTTTTGTATTCTATGTGAAGGACCATAGCTCATGAAACCGGAACAAGCTGAACTATTCTTTATCGAGGATCTCTTTAAGCAGTCGAAGGAACGTGGCGTATGCGCGGGGGAGAAGTTGGAGCTGGTGGATCGCCTGACTGGTGATGCCTCCACGCGACGGTACTACCGCATTTTCACGGACAAGGGCGCTTACGTCGTTTGTCTCGACAACCCGCAATTGGACCCCTCGATACCCCACCCCTTTGCGAGCAAGCAGGACTTCTTTCGGCGGGCCGGCGTCCGTGTTCCCGCCATTCTAGACATGAACCTTGCTCGCGGTTACCTCCTCGAAGAAGACCTGGGTGATATTACTTTCCTAACTCATCTCGCTGGCATCCAGGATGACCGCGTTGAGCTTGGCCTCTACTCCCGTGTGGTGGAGCAGCTGTTGTCCTTCCATCGGCTACCGCATGCAGAGGTGGAGGGAAGCGGCTTATTTAATCTGGCGTTTGACCACAAAAAGTATATGGAGGAGATGGATTTCACCTTCAAGTTTTTCTTTGGGCACTTCCTGAAGTTCCAGGACAACAATGTGCTTGCGGACATTCGTTCAGAAATCGACTCTCTCTGTATACGACTTGCGGCACAGCCCATGGTTCCCACTCATCGCGATTTCCATTCCCGTAACATCATGGTTAAGGGTGAGGAGCTGGTCTTCATTGATTTTCAGGACGCCCGCTGGGGCATCCCGCAGTATGACCTCGTGTCCTTGCTTGAGGACTGTTATTACGACCTTGCCCCCGTCAATCGCGAAACCCTCAAACGAAAGTACTTCGAGGAGTTGCCAGCCTCCGCTCACGGCCAAGGAGGATGGGAAACTTTCTGCGACCTCTACGACGACATGCTTTTCCAGCGCGTTTTCAAAGCGATTGGAAGTTTTTCGTACATCCATGCCACGCGACAAGACGCTCGTTACTTAAAGTACATAGGCTTTGGCATGGAAAAGATTCGTCGCACGCTATTGTCGAATCCACGCTACGACCGCCTGAGGCAGGCGTTGTTCCGGGTCTACTATGTCAGCTGAGCGTTGTCTCATTCTCGCAGCCGGTTTCGGCACGAGAATGGGGCCCATCGGAAAGCGCCTACCTAAGGTCCTTTGGCCAGTTTTCCGCCTGACATTGCTCGAGCTCCAGCTACGATTCGCCCGTCGCCTTGGTGTCAAAGAAGTGTGGATAAACCTTCACCACCAGGGCGCTCAAATCAAATCCTGGGCGTTGGGCAGAGAAGCTTTCCGCGACGTCCGATGGCTCGAGGAGCAGCCGGACATCCTCGATGTGGGTGGCGCCATCCATAATCTCGCGCGACGGCCCGAGGTGGGATATAATGGAGAGTTGCTGGTATTGAACGCCGATCAGTTCGCATGGTTCACACTAAAGCAGTTGGGCGACTGGAAGAATGCCGCAGCCAACTGGGATGTGTTGCTGTTGAACCTGCCGGTGAACTCGTCCCAGGGATACAACGCAGTTCTCTCGGACTCTCATCGCCGGTTTCTGCGCGTTGTCCCTAATGCTGATTTGCCCCGCGAGCAAGTGATTGAAACTTATTCGGGTAATTCATTGGTTAGGCTAAACGCCTTAGAGCCGGCAGATGGGCCTTCACCCTTTTTCGCGAGTGTTTGCGTGCCGGCCAAGCGTCACTGTCACTCCGTCTTGATTCAGGCGGAGTGCTATTGGGATTTCGGGACGGCCCAGAGGTATGTAGCCTCGATGCAGCGAGTGCTCGAGCGCACGGCTTCTGGCGTGGATGACCCCTTTATCGCATTCCTGGAGGAAGAGGGAGCTTTCCTACGGTCTGAGTTTCACGCGCGGACACGTTCTTACGGATGTGACGTGGTGGGGCTGGTGCACCTGGGGACAGGCATACCGGCGCCCGACCATCCACCTGGTGTGGTATTGGCAGGGCCGCCAACGCAAAGCATGGGGGCTGCTTTGGTCTACGAAGGAGAAATTCAGCCCCTGACGTGAAGTGATGCCACCGCGGCTTCTTTGATGCAGTCGACTGGGCAAACCTCAAGGCACAGCCCACACAGCGTGCAGCTCCAGTGCTCGATGAAATACTCCTTGCCATTGCTCACGATTGCCCGTTCCGGGCAGATCACCTTACAATTGTCGCAAGCTATGCAAATAGGCGTGATTTCCAGCGTCTTCATACAGTCTTGAGCTTAAGGCCCCCATGAAAAATTTAAAAGTACGGATTTTCCACCCTTCTGTCCGCAACGCCATCATCTTCATTGGGCTATCCCTGCTCTTCAGGGTGCTCCAAGAATCGCTCCAATCCGGTCTTCCCTTCCTCAACGCCACTTTCCTGTGGAAAGTAGCCCGGGATGACTGGTTCGTTTTGGTCGTGGCGGTGTTGGCCATAACCTTCTGCGCTCTCCATGCTCCGTCAGGGCCCCGCCTTTTCGCCGTATTCTCGGGGGTGGTGGCATTCCGCGCCCTGGAGGGACTCTTTCTCAACTTCGACAAACTAGTACTCGTTCTCTTGTTTTTCCAAGTCGTCTTTTCCTACGCCTTCTATCAGTTGTTGAGCTGGACCTTTCGACTCGCCCCCTTTGTGCCTAACTTCCGCATGGACGATATTTATGCCCCTACCTCTCCCCGCATCCCAATTACGTTCTTCACTCGAGACCGTTCGTGGACTGGCTGCCTGACCAATTGGGACGAGCATGGAGCCTTTGCGCTCCTAGATACTCCGCTGCCCGACGATGTTCACATAGCAGAAGCCAAAGTGGAGTGGGCCGGAGGGACTTTCCTGGCAAAAGGGGCCGTGGTCACGGGGACTTGGGACGGGCGAGGAATCGGGATAGAATGGAGGAACGGACATCAAGATGGGGAGCGGGGCTGGCGGGATTTCACTGCCCTCTTCTCTGATCTTGGCTACGATCCGGTGCTCTTGAGGTGATGAATGAGGACCGCGCATTTACTCCTATTGTTGCTTACCGCGTGCTTTGAAGGGGGCAATTCCCCCGAATCCGCCTTAAAGGAATTCGTTGAGACTCGACTAGAACGAGTGGCTACCCGTGATTCGGTATTGGAAAAGACGACGGGCAAAATGCGGCTCTCACTTGAATCAATGGATGAGGAGGATTTCCAACAGTTCGCCGATCTAAGACAGTATCGAAAAGAGTCTTTCCGGATCATCTCCAAGGCATGCCAGGAAAAGAAATGCTACGTGACCTATTCACTCAGTTACCGTAAGGCCCCTGAGCAGAAGACGGAATGGACCACCGAAGTGAAGAAAATTGTGGAAATTCTTTGGGTGGAAGGCCGCTGGCTCATCGCGGACGTGAGCAATATAAAAACCTACCACGAAGCCAATCAGACCATAGACGTCAGCCCTTGAGGCTTTCCTCCCGATCACCGATGAGGGATTTGGAGGAGAGATGGCTGACCATTTTATCGACATGCTCGTGGATGAGACACTCCGCTCGTTTGACGGCGGCACCGGCAACATGACGTTCGAACGCCGGCGCGCCCTCTCACGCTTGCCAGTGATTTTGCTCGCGGGGAGTTTGCCCACTCCCGGAATCGTCCGACTCAACTTTGAGGGCACACTTCTGGACATGCCCAGGAACTTTGGACCTGCCAAGATGATGGATTCCCGTGGACGCGTCGTTACGTCCGCGCAATTCCCCTCCTTCTTTACTGCCTTGGCACCGCTTCTGGGTGTGGTAGACCGACTCTTCCTTGTGGAAGAGTGTGGTCAGCCGTGGTTCATCCTTTGGGATTCCCGGGCGGGGGATGTCACGAGAGAGGTTCGACAGGTGTTTCTGCCACCCGCCCCCACGCTCTGCCGAAAAGCATCCTAGATCAAAGCGCCATGTAGAACTGCTTGAGCATCTGGGCGTCGGCCTCGAGGTTCGGACTGTTACACACCACATAGCCCCGAGCATCGAAGTCCTTCAGCGCCTTCATGAGGTCCTTCCAATTGAACTTCGACTTCTCGAGGTTCAGGTGCTTCAAATCACCCTTGGAGTTGGAGCTGATGCCTGAAATGTGAATGTGCATCTCTTTGAGGCTCTGGGGGCCGAGTTCCGTCTTAAGCGTTTCCAGCACCCTGGAGAATCCCTCGTAGGAGTTGACGTCACCGGTACGGGCGTACAGGTGAGAGAAGTCCATACAGGGTTTGCAGCTGCCTACGCTTTTGGAGAGGCTGATCAACTCCTCCAGTGATCCGAACTGGCTGGTCTTGCCAGTGAGTTCAGGGCGCAGCTCAATTTCGATATCCAGTCGCGAAAGGCGCTCCTCGATCACGTTGAGGCTCTTCTCGACCAAGTCAAAAACATCGTACGGGGAGTCCTTCATGTAGAAGGCAGCGTGGAAAGTCATGCTTTCAGCGCCACACAGGTCGGAAATCTTGGCCGTCTGGATGATGCGCTCCACGGAAGAATCAATTTTATCCTGCTCGCGGGCGTTCAGGTTAATGTAGTAGGGACCGTGAGAGGTTAGGGGCACACCCAGCTCATAAGAGACTTTGCGGAGGGCGGAGGAAACTTCTTCCTTCATGCGCACCCCGTGGGCAAACTCGAGCTGCATGCAGTCCAGGCCCAGCTCGTGGACGCGCTTAACGCCTTCCACGGGGTTGTTCTTCTTGGCGGTGCTGTTAGGGACTCCCGCCGTTCCGAACAAAAGACGATCGAACACCATATGGCTCCTTTAGGGTCCCGCCTTCCGGATGGCGGCCTCCCATTCATCTTTGCGTTTCCAACACGTGCCGCATCCAGATCCCAGTTGCAGTCTTTCTTGCAGCGCGCACCAATCCACTTCCTTCCCCGGTTCCATGCTGCGCCGGATTTCGCCGACATCCACACAGAAGCATTCGCAGACCAGGACCTCATCCCCCAAGACAGGCGTTTCCCGCCACTCATTGAAAGCCGCTTGGGCTTCTCCGATGTCCTGGTCAAGCTTCCGTGTCATAACGCATTACAGTGTTTGCCTCTGTATTCTTGAGACAAACTCCAGGGTCAAAAGTGGGGGGACTTATAGCCCGGTGCCGGATGGAAGTCCATCAGAAAGCCCCCATTCTGTAAGAAAGTAATGCGCCCCAAAAAGGAGCCAGGTAGAATCGAGAAAGGTCTCGAAAAAGGAATATTTCCCGCATGTTAAGCCGGGTCGTTGTTAGCGCTATTTTACTGCTCATAGGTGCAGTGGGAGGGATGGTTTTACCTCCTTGGCTTGCATTTATGTGGGGTCTTGTGCTCGTTTCAACGGGCGTCTTGTTTAATTGCTATCCAGACAAGCTGCTCTTGCACTTCTTCCAAGCGCGGGAAGCCACAGAAGCACAATACCCGGCCGCACACAGGGCCGCCCGCAATCAATGCTTCAAGCTCCATGTAGGGCCTCCCCAAATATATGCCTACAGTGGCCACTTCCACCGAGCCTATGCTTTCGCGTCTGGCAGACGTTCGGCGTTTGTGGTGGAGCGCTCCCTTCTAGAAAAGGCTTCCCCCTATGAAGTGGATGCCCTGTGGTTTGCGCTTGCTCTACAAGTGAAAGACGGCTCGGCCGGTCGCGAAACCTTGGGGCTTGCCTTGGGGTCTTTATGCTGGGCACCCATGCTCAAGTTGGCGGGGGTTTGGAAGCGTCCCCCCTTCCCGATGGTGTGGGCTACCCAGCTTTTCCTCGCCCCATTAAGCCGCACGCTTCACCGATTGGTCGTTGGGGCTGATCACGCCCAGAAAAGTCTGGGCCGCTTGGCGGCTTATCCGAATGAAGCGCGTAGGCTACAAGAATTGAATGCACGCCTTGACCAACCCCGCCTCCACCAATCGCCTTCCCGTGATTTGGCCTTCCGGGTCGGTGCCGCGACCCACGGTCGACAGGAGCAAATGATCCTTGCCCTGGAGTCCATGGCGCACCCCCTAGACCTTTTCGCAGCGGGGGAGTTGACCCATGCTTAAGCGACTGCGCGAGCTGGAATACTCAAGCCTTTATCCCCTTTTCTTTACCATCATTTTCATCCTGATTCTCATCCAGTACTCCTTTTTCTCCCTGGACGCGATTTTCTACGACCTGTGGGTGCGGCTCGACTTCACTCCGGGTAGCCGTCCCGAGGTGGTGGTGGTCGTAGTGGATGAGGAATCCGACCAGTTTCTTGGCGAAACTTATCCGTACACCTACGCAAGCCACCACCGGTTCCTTCAAAAGGTGCTGGCGGATGGGCCGGACGGGGTAGGGTATCTATTGCCCCTGGAGAACGAACCCGACTCTGTGGTGGAACAAGGCTACCTTGGTGACCTGCGCCGGAGTGTGCAGGAATTCCAGCGGTCCGGCGGTTTCTTTCGCTTTGGTACCAAGTTCGAGATGATGTTCGGGGAGGTTTTACCCGTCGAAGACCTCCGGAGCCTGGGCTATTCCACAGCTTTTCTCTACCAAGATGACCAGGTCTTCGCTCGAGACTCTGTCATCCGTCGCGCGACCCTCAATATTTCCGGCGAGGACTCATTCCACCTCTGGGTCGCCAACAAGTGGCGTGAAGCCAGGGGTGAAAAGCGATTCGACGCAAACGCCTTCCCGGGAGCGGTCTACAATCCCGAGGCAGACGCCACGTTCGCTATGTTCAAGTACGTTTCCGCCCCCAACGGCGACTCGTTTCCGACCATCCCATTCCATCGTGTAGTCACAGGTAACTATCCACCCGGATTTTTCAAGGACAGGCTGGTGTTAGTGGGGCCTCAGTACATTTCAAACGGAGATGACTACGCCCTAACCCCCTTTACGAAGGAGGAGGCGAAGACCCCGAAGCTCGCAGTCCACGCCAACATCATCCAAGCCCTTGCCGGAGGCCGTACCGTTAGGCCCGTGCCCGATCTACTGACCCAGGCCCTTTCGGTATTCATCGCGGTGGTTTTGTCCTTTTTCATTTCCCGCGTCCAGCCCACGAAAGGATTGCTCATCACCATTTCGCTGATGTTGGGGACGTTCGCGTTTGGTTACCTGGCTTTCCTGCTGCCAGGTTGGTGGTTCAAGCTTTCGCACCTAATTCTGGGCATCTTCGTTGTCTATTACATTTGGGTGCCCTTTAGGGCCATCGAGGAATACCAGACGCGCTACGCGATTCAAGAAGAAGCCAAGCTGCTAAAGCAGGTCGACAATCTAAAGCAAAACTTCATCTCACTAATGAGCCATGACCTTAAAACACCGGTGGCCAAGATCGCGGGAATCGCCGACATCCTACGCCAGCAATACGACAACTCCCCGGATCAGAAGCGGCTTCTGGATAACGTCGTCCAGGCGACCAAGGAATTGAACAGCTTTATCACTTCCATCCTAGACCTCACTAAAATCGAGAGCCAGAATCTCACGCTGCGAAAGGAAAGCAAGGACGTGAACAAGCTCATCGAGGGGGTCGTGGAGAAGTTGCGTTTCGAGGCGAACTCACAGGATATCCAGATAGAGACAGACCTTGCACCCCTCTACCCAATCGAGATCGATGCCGTGCTTATTAATAGGGTCGTCTCGAACCTGGTTGAGAACGCGATCAAGTATGCTGGTCGGGGCAGGGCCATTTCCATTCGCACTTGGGATGATCCCGATTGGGTTCATGTGGAGATTAGTGATAACGGAGTTGGAATCAAATCCGATGACCTCACACACATATTTGACAAGTTTTATCGGGTCAAAAACGACTCCACCCACGCCATCAAGGGTTCAGGGCTGGGTCTTTATCTGGTAAAATATTTCATCGAGCTCCATAGCGGCACCATCACTGCCGCCTCGGAAGTGGGGAAGGGCACGACATTCACGCTGAAGTTGAAAAACGCTTAGGAGAGTCTCCATGCACAAGGTTCTGGTTGTTGACGACGACAAAGTCCTCCAGCAGTCCGTACGGCAGGCCCTTGAGTACCACCACTTCACCGTGGACGTCGCAGACAATGGTAAAGAGGCTGTCGCCAAGGTTTACCGCGAGAAATATGACCTGGTCGTCATGGACGTCAACATGCCGGAAATGGACGGCATTCAGGCCCTCACGGAAATCAAGAAGCATGATCCTTCAATCATCGTCTTGATTCTCACTGCATACTCCAATGTAACAGACGCGGTAAAAGCCGTTAAGGAAGGCGCATACAACTACCTCGAGAAGCCCATCAGCGGCGAGAATTTAGTCGCTCTTATCAAGCGCGCCCTGAAGGCCAGGTCGCTGGTGGAAACCACCGCTTTCTCTGCGCCGCTGCTCTCGATCGGGGACACTGGAAGCGACAAGTTCGTGGGCGAGTCGAATTCAATGAAGAAGGTATTCGACGTCATAAGTAAGCTCGCCAAGGTCAACACACCAGTGTTGATCCGTGGTGAGAGTGGCACCGGGAAAGAGCTAGTGGCGAAGGCCATCCACTTCAACGGCCCCCGCAAAGACGAGAAGTTCGTCACCATCAACTGTGGAGCCATTCCGGAAAACCTGATTGAGAGCGAACTGTTTGGTCACGAGAAGGGTGCATTCACTGGCGCCAACGAGCGCAAAATCGGCAAGTTCCAATTCGCCGACGGCGGAACTCTTTTCCTGGACGAGATAGGAGACATATCCGCCCCCATGCAGGTCAAGTTGTTGCGGGTACTCCAAGAGAAAAGTTTCACGCCCGTCGGGTCCAATCGCGAAGTTAAGGTGGATGTGCGAATCATCGCTGCCAGCCACAAACCCTTCGAGGACATGATTAAGGATGGCACTTTCCGTGAGGACTTGTTCTATCGCCTCAATGTCTTACCAGTCTATCTCCCTCCCTTACGGGAGCGCAAAAGCGACATCCCCCATCTTCTCCAGCATTACGTGGATTACTTCAACAACATCCACCATCTTCGTATAAAGGGTCTTACCCCTGAGGCGATGGATGTGCTGACCCAGTATGCTTGGCCCGGCAACATCCGTGAGCTGCGGAACGTGATCGAGCATTGCTTCATCATGGAATCAGGCGACATGATTCAGGCGTCCTCACTGCCTTCGCAGGTGCTGAAGGGCGGTAAGGCTGAAGCCAAGGATGCCCCAACTGAAGATGCGATCATCGACCTCCAGTCCATTAAGGATTCAGTTCTGGATGCTCCGACGGCACCGTCCGCATCGGGGAAAGCGGAGGTACAGTTTTCCTTCGGGACTAAGCTGGGTGAGGGAGGCAAGCTAGACTTTGCCTTGGCCAAGGACCTCTTTGAGAAGGAATTCATCATCCAGGCCCTCAGGTTGAACAAGGGACGCATCAACCAAACCGCGCTCAACGCCAACATCCCTAAAAAAACCCTCCTGAGGAAGATCGAGAAATACGAAATCGTCCCCAAGGACTATTACTGAATGGCCCGCTTCTGGAAACTCCTGGTCTCGGCTTGCTTCCTCATCATCCTCGACCAGTTGACCAAGGGCTGGATCCAATCGTCGTACTTCTTGGGCGAATCCAGGCCCGTGATCGATGGATTCTTCAGCCTCACGTACGTCCGTAATACAGGCGCAGCCTTCGGCTTCATGGCAGACGCCGGTGAGCTTCCCCGCCAGATTTTGTTCCTAGTTGTCCCGACTGCTTTCTGTGGTTGGGTTTTCTGGATGTTGGTCACCACGCTCCGGGGGCCTTTACACATGTCTCTTGCCTACATGCTGATTTTGGCCGGAGCCGTGGGTAATCTCATCGACCGATTCTCGCTGGGGTATGTGGTCGACTTTTTCCTCTTCTACTGGAGAGAATGGGACTTTCCAGCCTTCAATATTGCGGATAGCTGCATCACGGTAGCGGCCTTCCTCCTCTGCTGGGACGTGATCCTCCAGGCTCGCCAGAAGAAAGCCGCCGCAAAAGCGCCGTCCCCCGGCACCCCCTCCTGACATGTGGCCGGTCCTGCTCGAGTGGGGCGGGAACCGCCTTTACTCGTATCCCCTTTTTCTTGGGCTCGCGTGGGGAATCGGCTACCGCCTTTGCGAGGTACGGCTTCCAAAGGACGTCCGATTAGGTGCCTTTAGGTTATGGTTCTTCGGTCTATTCGCCGCTTCGTGGACAGGCGCTAAGTTGATGTACCTAGCTACCCAGCACCAGTGGGCCACCAGTGAGCTTATCGGTGCTAGTGATTTCTGGCTTGGAGGAGGGTTCGTTTTCCTAGGGGGCTGGCTAGCGGGGGCGGTTTATGTTGCTGTCCTCGGTTTGCTTTACCCGCCCTTGGGTCCAGGGCAAATTCGTTTCGTCTTAATACCCCTGCTCTGGGCCCACGCCATAGGACGTCTAGGGTGCTTTCTCGCAGGTTGTTGCTATGGCACTGAGACAGACATCCCATGGGCCGTGGAGCTGCATGGGGCGCACCGTCACCCCACCCAGCTTTATGAGGCCTTTCTTCTGGCGTGTTTGGCGGTTCTTTTGAATCGGCGACGTTCCTCCAGCCAACTACTGCCCATGTATCTTTTAGGCTACGGGGCGAGCCGTTGGGGGCTTGAATGGTTTAGGGGTGATGAAGTCAGGGGAATCTGGGGTAGCATGAGCATTTCCCAGTGGTTGAGCTGTGCCCTGATAATCGGTGGCTTAGCTTTGTATTCTAGGGAGAAGTGGGGGAGGGGACCAATTTAGTCAAGTTTCACGCATTTCTTCCGAAACGTCGGAGAGACCTGCCCTTCAACAGGAGATTCGCGTGGAACCCTCAACGACCGATTGGCAGCGCCAACCCCGTTCCTTGTCCTTTAGATCCCATTATCGCTGGTATGCAGGTATCTTGGCAGCGGCGTGGGTGACCACCGTGTTGACCGCCTGTTGGCTTGCTTCCCAGCAAGGCTGGCAGTGGCAGGGCACTTGGCGCGAGCACCTTACGGTGCTGGCTGCAGTGTCACTTTTCTTGCCGGCCCTTTACCTGGCTTGGCTTCACCGCAAACTCACTCGTTCCGTGCAAGTCTTTCCCGATCGCCTCCGAGTGACTGCAAGAGGCTTGGTGTTCGACATTCCCTTCCATGAGGTCGAACAGCTCCACCGGCCATTCGGATCATTCATGAGGCTTGTCATGCGAGATGGAGGAGCCTGGTGGTTTAGCGCCGCACTGGAGCGCCCGGACTATCTTTTGGAGGGCCTATGGAAGGCCCGCCCCGAACTCATCGGCTCGGCCGCCACTTACGAAGAATTCCGTTTGAAGTTGGTTCAGGCTGATCACCACCAGAAGCGCAAAGAGTGGTTCTTCCGCCACAGTTTTGTTGATGTGCTCAATTGGGTCGTCTTTCCATTGCTTGTTCTCGGGGTGGGCTATAACTGGCAATCGCAGGACATCATCATACACAGTAAGGGCATCTACTTCTTCCGGCTTGCCATGTTCACGCTTATTGCAACCATCGGGAGCGCCTTCGTGTTTTCCATCGCTCTTAAGCGTTGGGTTTTTGACCGTGCCGTCGTGGAAGGCATGGCGGAAGGGGATAAAAAGCGTGATTTGGCCTGGGAGGATGAGATACTCCAGCGTGCCAAGGCATGGCAGCTGGTGGTGTGCGCCGGACTCATGGGTAGTGTGCTTTGGAGCGAGGCAAATCTGTATTCAGTGACTCGGTTGCGCGATGGGGCACAGGTGTTCCGGCTGACTCCTGGCAAGACGGTGTTGGTGGACAACCGCTACAACTGCGTTTCTTGCTCCCACTCGGTGCGCCCTGGGGACGTGGTAGTCTTCGGGCGGGGGACGCTTGGGAAAGTGCTCGCCGTTTCAGGCGACGTGATCGCACAGACGCGCCAAGGCGACTTCGGCCGGAGCATCGCCAGCGAGACTTTGACCGAGGTTCCGACCGGACAAGTCGCCTTGCAGACGGGTCCTCAAGGGAAAGACGTAGTCATGGTCAAGCTTGACGAGTTGGTGGGCAAAATCGAAAAGCCGTGATTCTGGAGGCAGGTCGCCTTACAATGGGGAAGTTGCACCTTTCCCAAGGAGACCTGCCATGCGGCTTTTCCCCCTGGTCCTTCTGACGGCCCTTTTCCTCTCTCCCGCCCGGGCGGCTCTCCTGATAGAGCCCGTTGTGGGACTCAATCTCGGGACGAAACTCGACGTTGATTCCGGGGACGACACCGACAGCTATGGTAGCGGGGGGGGGATCGGCTATGGAGGCCGCCTCGGCTACCAGCAATTGGGCTTCCAGTTCGGCCTCGATTACCTCGCCAGCTCCGTGGACCTCGGCGAAGACGATGTGGACAAGAATCTCTCCATGAGCGAGTGGGGCGCCTTCGCTGGATTCGAATTCCCAGTCCTCGTTAGGGTCTACGCAGGTTACATTTTCTCCGCCACCGCCGAAACTACCATCGATGATGAAAAGTATGAGTTCTCCAATGGCAGCGGGATGAAGGCCGGCATCGGTTTCACCGGCATCCCATTCTTGGACATCAACCTCGAGTATCGTCGCGGAACATTTGACGAAGCCAAGGTAGCCGGTGATGAGGATGAGGATGTCTCGGCTGATTACCAGTCGGTATTGTTATCGCTTTCGTTGCCCCTGACGTTCTAGGCGGTCTCGGCGCCTTCCTTGGCTTGGTTCAGCTGCTCTTCATCCACGTATAAGCGTGAAGCCAGCGTCTCGTTGCCCCAGGCAATGAAGGCGTCGTCGTGCTGATACATGGTTATGGTCTCCCAAGGACAGTCCTGGGAACAGTTTTGACAGCCAATGCAACGGGCCAGATCAATTTCGACCATCTGTTGGTAGGTGGGGTTCTGAGGATCGGGCCCCGGAACCAATTCGATGGAATCTACGGGACAGCCCGCAATGCAAACCTCGCAGCCGGTGCAGCCGCTTTGGTGCACAACCGCCAGAAGCTTGGGCGGCTTCTTTCCTTTACGTGGCGGCTTGAAGCGCGCTGTGTGGAAGGGGTTCTCTACTTTGATGTCGCTCATGGTACTTGCCTCGAAGGGCCATTATAGCATGCGCGATGGCGCTTAAGCGTGGCTTTATGCTAGGATCAAGGGCACTTCTTTGACCTAAAACCTCCTATTTTCGGTGTGTTATGTCAACAGCCTGTCGCCCCCTCCGCTTCGTGACTGCAGCCAGCCTCTTTGATGGGCATGACGCCTCCATCAACATCATGCGGCGCTTACTCCAATCCAAAGGGGTTGAAGTCATCCATCTCGGCCATAACCGCTCGGCCAAGGACGTGGTGGACGCGGCCCTGATGGAAGACGCCCACGCCATCGCCCTGAGTTCTTATCAGGGTGGCCACATGGAGTACTTCACTTACGTCCGGGAGTTGCTCGATCGCGCAGGGGCAACGAACATCCGCATCTTTGGGGGGGGAGGCGGTGTTATCACGCCGCCTGAGGCAGAGGAACTCCACAAGCGTGGCATCACACGCATCTATGGTCCAGCTGAGGGCATTGCGCTTGGCCTCAACGGGATTATCGAGGACATGCTCAAGCGAGCGGACCACGATGTCTTAGCAGCCGTTGAATGGAAATCTCTGGCGGGGAACCATCGACTCGGAACGGTAGAGACCGCCAAGGTCATTACGTACATCGAGGACCATGGTGAGCCCCCCTTCAACTTCGACCAGAAGGATGTTCCGGTTCTTGGGATCACTGGTACGGGCGGCGCAGGTAAGTCTTCTCTGATTGATGAGCTGCTCCTACGCTTCCACCGCTCCCATCCTGGGCTGCGCATCGCCCTCGTAAGCGTGGACCCCTCAAAAAAGAAAAACCAAGGAGCGTTGCTGGGGGATCGCATCCGCTTAGGCTCTACATCATTCGAGCAATTCTACGTTCGGTCCCTCGCCACACGCGAGTCTGGCAATGAACTGTCCCCCGGCATCCGTAACGTGGTGGGTTTCCTTCGGTCCCAAGATTATGGGCTAGTCATGGTGGAAACATCTGGCATCGGACAAGCTTCAGACGCTATAACCCAAGTCGCCACCAAGACGCTTTATGTAATGACTCCTGAGTACGGAGCGGCTTCTCAACTTGAGAAGATAGAAATGCTTGAGGTAGCCGACTTCATCGCTATCAACAAGTTTGAGAAGCCCCGATCTGAGGATGCACTCCGGGACGTCCGGAAGCAATATCGGCGAAACCGTCAGCTGTTCGTTGGGCATCCCGGAGCACCATCTGACGACGAGCTGCCAATCTACGGTACCATGGCTAGTAAGTTCAACGACCCTGGGGTCAACGCACTTTTCCGTGACCTCTCCTCCGCATTAGGTTTACCCACAGCTAAAGACGGGGTTTTGGGAAGGTGTGAGAAAGTTCCTGGAATGAAAGGTGCCATGATTCCTCCGGGACGGGTTTCCTACCTGCGCGAAATCGCCGAAACCTGCCGAAGATATAATGCCTTGACTGACGAGACCGTCTCAAAGCTGCGGCGGTGGGAGGCACTGGAGTCAGCTGCGGCGATTATCCCCGAGGCTCGCAAGAGAGCCGACGAGGAGAAAAGCGGGATCACGTCCGCGCTCGACGAAATAGCCGCCTTTGACAGCGTGGTCGCCCAGTACCGAAGCGGCACTTATTCTTACGAAGTGCGCGGCAAGAAGCTTCAAGTAGCCAGCCGCTACACTAGCCTTGCCCAGTCGCCTGTTGGGAAGGTGGGTGTGCCGCGCTTGCATTATGCCTCTGATAAGTTCCGTTTCCTGCGCGCTCAGAACCTGCCGGGTTTTTTCCCTTACGCCGCTGGCGTTTTCCCTTTCAAACGCGCTGATGAAGACCCCAAGCGCCAGTTCGCCGGGGAGGGGGGGCCAGGGCGTACGAACGCGCGCTTCCACTATCTCTCCAAGAATGACGCGGCTAAACGGCTGTCCACCGCTTTCGACTCCGTTACCCTCTACGGGGAGGATCCGGCTGAGCGCCCAGACATTTACGGCAAGGTGGGCGAATCCGGTGTTTCCATTTGCACCTTGGAGGATATGGAGGAGTTGTATAAAGGCTTTGATCTCACGCAGCCCAACACGTCCGTCTCGATGACGATCAATGGGCCCGCACCCATGATCCTCGCCATGTTCATGAATACTGCGATCAACCAGGCTTTGCTGGGCCCCGATCGCGACGATCCTTCCAAGCGGATCGAGGTAATGCGCCAAGTACGTGGGACCGTTCAGGCAGACATTCTAAAAGAGGACCAGGCACAGAATACCTGCATATTCTCCCTCGAGTTTGCCCTCAAGATGATGGGAGACGTTCAGGAGTACTTTTGCCGCAACTCCATTAAGAACTATTACACCGTTTCAATCTCTGGATACCATATCGCCGAAGCCGGCGCTAATCCCATAACGCAGTTGGCCCTCACTCTCTCGAATGGCTTCACCTACGTCGAATACTACCTCTCCCGCGGACTCAAGATCGACGACTTCGCCGACAACCTTAGCTTTTTCTTCT
>CAYNPO010000028.1:0-32582 GCA_964399165.1 uncultured Bacteriovoracaceae bacterium
GAACGCCCAGGAAGCTCAAAGTGAAATGCAGGATTGGCGTGAGCATGACCAGCAGAAGGAAGTCGCCCAGAAGACCAACGAGGACGCCGGTGACGGCACCACCACCGCCACCGTGCTGGCCCAGGCCGTGTACCGCGAAGGCGTGAAGCTCGTGGCCGCCGGCCACAACCCCATGGACCTCAAGCGCGGCATCGACCTCGCCACCGCCAAGGTGATCGAGAAGCTCAAGACCATGAGCAAGAAAGTCGAGACCAACGACGAGATCAAGCAAGTCGGCACCATCTCCGCCAACAACGAAGCCGAGATCGGCCAGCTGATCGCCGACGCCATGGCGAAGGTCGGTAAGGAAGGCGTGATCACCATCGAGGAGTCCAAGACCGGCATGACCGAGCTGGCCGTCGTGGAAGGCATGCAGTTCGACCGCGGCTACGTCTCCCCGTACTTCGTGACCAACGCCGAGAAGATGGAGACCACCTACGAGAACCCCTTCCTGCTCATCACCGACAAGAAGATCTCCTCCATGAAGGAACTTCTCCCCACCCTCGAGAAGGTGGTCCAGAGCGGCAAGCCCCTGGTCATCATCGCCGAAGACGTGGAAGGCGAAGCCCTCACCACCCTGGTTGTGAACAAGCTGCGCGGCACCCTGAACGTCGCCGCCGTGAAGGCCCCTGGCTTCGGTGACCGCCGCAAGGAAATGCTCAAGGACATCGCCATCCTCACCGGCGGCCAAGTCATCTCCGAGGAACTCGGCATGAGCCTCGAGACCGCCACCCTGAAGGACCTCGGCACCTGCAAGAAAATCACCATCGACAAAGAGAACACCATCATCGTCGACGGCGCCGGCAACAAGAAGGACGTGGACGCCCGCGTGGGCGCTATCAAGGCCCAGATCGCCGAAACCACTTCTGACTACGACAAAGAGAAGCTGCAAGAGCGCCTGGCCAAACTGGCCGGCGGCGTTGCCGTAATCCGCGTGGGCGCGCCCACCGAGTCCGAAATGAAAGAGAAGAAAGACCGCGTTGAAGACGCCCTGAACGCCACCCGCGCCGCCGTCGAGGAAGGCGTGATCGTAGGCGGCGGTGCCGCCCTCCTGCACGCAGCTGCGGCCCTGGAAGGCTTCAAAGGCGCCAACGAGGAACAGACCGCCGGCGTGAAGATCGTCCGCCGCGCCATCGAGGAGCCCCTGCGCCAGATCGCTTTCAACGCCGGCGTGGACGGCGCCGTGGTGGTGAACAAGCTCATCGAGAGCAAGAACCCCGCCTTCGGCTACAACGCCCGCGACGACAAGTTCGAGGACCTGGTGAAAGCCGGCATCATCGACCCCACGAAGGTGACCCGCTCTGCCCTGCAGAACGCCGCTTCCGTGGCCGGGCTCATGCTGACCACCGAGACCATGATCGCTGACCTGCCCAAGAAAGACGAAGGCGGCATGCCCGCCGGCGGCATGGGCGGAATGGGCGGCATGGGGGGCATGGGCGGGATGATGTAATCCCGTTCCTCCCGGAACGTTTTTCCCTCAAGGGGTGCTTCGGCACCCCTTTTTTTTGCCTTCTTGTCCCCGACCGGGAGCATTTTGCCCCTTTTTCCCCTCTTAAAAGCGCGGAAAATCGTGCGTCTCATAGGGGTTTGGGGCCGGCCCGGGACGTGCAATGATGGTGTTCGACCGGCGTCCCAAGGATGGGATGTAAGGAGGCCAGGATGGCAGAGAGACCGTGGGCGTGGCTGATGTGTTGTCTGATGTGGACGGGACCCGTGTGGGGCATGTCCGCGGTGGCCAATGTGGATTGCCCGCTGCAAGTGAAGGCCACCGCGCAGGAAGTGCGGGAGCCAGAGGGAGCGGACCACGCCTTCGCCAAGCGCAAGGTGGTGTTCGCTGTGGACGAGGCCCTGAAGGGGGAGGCGTCCGAGGCCCTGGAGGTGGAGCTGCTCAAGCACGGCCCCACCCAGGTGGAAACCGGCCGCCAGTATTTGGTGCAGCTGAACCAAGGCCGCCTGTGTTGGATCGAGGCCCTCTGAACCCGTAGTCCAAGGAAGGACGCATGCGATTTTTGCCCGCCCTGCTCGTGTCGTTGCTCACCGTCCCCGGCGCACGCGCTTGGGAATTCACCACCGACTTCGCGCAAGGTTTTTATTGGGAATCGCTTCCCGTGAGCATGGTGGTGATGGACACCAACGCCACCCGCCTCGCGCAGATCAAGAACCTGGCGGAGCAGGCGGAGCAGGAGTGGGAGAGCGTGGTGATGGACGACCTGTGGGGCATCAGCGCACAACAGGGTTCACCTTCGTCCAAGCGCAACGTGATCCGTTGGTCCACGCGCTTCGCCGCGGAGACGGGCCTGGACGAGGGGAGCGTGCTGGCGGTGGCGATCCGCCACACCCACGGGCCCTACATCGCACGGGGCGAGATCGTGATCAACGGCAACCACGCCATGAACCAGTTCGAAAGCACCCTGCGCACCGTGATCATCCACGAGTTCGGCCACACCCTGGGCCTGGACCATTCCAACGTGCATGGCTCCGTGATGGCGGCTAATCTCACTCCGAGCTATAGCGGCTTGCACTACGACGACCAGCAAGGGATGGCGGCGGTCGTGCAGGAAACCCAGCGGCGCCAAGCCATTGGCTACGTGTCTCCG
Source organism: uncultured Bacteriovoracaceae bacterium (assembly GCA_964399165.1). Classification (GTDB taxonomy): domain Bacteria; phylum Bdellovibrionota; class Bacteriovoracia; order Bacteriovoracales; family Bacteriovoracaceae; genus UBA6144. The sequence continues at coordinate 2,637 of CAYNPO010000028.1, forward strand.
GCCGCGGCCCAGGGGCAGGAGACGGAGAGTTCCTCCCCATTGTCCTGCGGTACGGTGGACATGTCCGGGGGTCCCGGTGGCGGTAGCGGTGGCGGCAACCTGATTCTTTCGCTCGGGTTAGGGCTGCTCTTGGCGCTGCTGGCCCTGCGCCCACAAGTCAAGGACAGCGTCCGCTGACCGAAAAGGGGGCATGGACGCTCCCGCCAACACCACCGCCACGCTGTTCTTCTGGGTCAACCTGGAAGAGAAACTGGGCCCTCTTTATTACCGCGCGGCCCGGGCGCTCAAGCAGCAAGGCGTGACCCTGCTGCCGGTGCGCATGGACCAGGTGGCGCGGCTGGCTTCCCTCACGGATTCTCCCCACCTGGTGGTCCTGTGTTCCACGCGGCGCCAGGCCGAGTACCTCGCCTTCGCCAAGCACGTGGTGCCCGTGCTCGGGCTCCTGCTGCGCCAAGAGCGGCTGAGCTTCTTCCATCTGTCGAGCTTCCACAAACTCGACATGGGCGCCCGCCTTAAGCAGCGCCGCAACTACTACTTCTTCAAATACCCCCTCAACGTCCTCTCGCTGTGTGGTAAACTCAAGAAGTTCCACCAGCTCAAGAGCACTCAAGCGCAGAAATGGCCGGGTGGCCGTCGCGCGAAGGTTCCTGGGCTCTCGGCCTGAGGGGGCCCCATGAAGCCGGACAAGGACGAACTCACCCAGCGCTACCTGCTGCTCTTCAAGCTGGACGCCCAGAACTTGCTGGAGCGCGTGCGCTCCCGCCGGCGTGAGTTCGTGGAGGTCTTCTCCTTGCGCCGCACGCGGGAGCACTTCCCTTGGGTCTTCCACTCCCGCTACCCCCGCGCCACCATCAAGGACCTGGTCCACTGCTCCACCGAGACCATCGTGGCCCTGGACCAGTTCCACGCCCTGGCCGACGAGATGAAATGGTACCTCTACCAGACGGAAGACATGCCCAGCACGGTGGAGACCAACGTTGCCGCCATGGTGAAACGTCTGGAGAAGTTGCATGCCACCCTCGCGCTCTACTTGGATGCTGAGATGGGGTTGGCGGCGCCGGAAGGACTCGCGCCGGACGCTTTCGCCGACGCGCCGGGGGAGCAAATGGACGCTGAGGAAAACCTCTTCCGTCCCGACGCGGAGGAGGAAGCGTGAATTACTACTTGCTAGCTGCCTTGTTGGCGCTTCCTGCCATCGCCCGTGATCCCTTGCCGGCCAGCCGGTTTGAGCACCTGACCGGGGTGAAGGTCAACGCCGACTCCAAGTCCGCATGGGACGCCAAGTTCAACCGTCCTAATTATATTTTCGGCAAGCGTCCCGCCGACTTCCTGGCGGAGAACTACCACTATCTTCCCTTCGAAGGCACGGTGCTGGACATGGGGATGGGGGAGGGGCGCAACGCCGTCTTCCTGGCGCAGAAGGGGTTCAAGGTCACGGGCGTGGACATCAGCTCCGTGGCGGTGAAGAAAGCCGAGAATCTCGCCAACGAATACGGCGTAAAGATCCACACCAAGGTGGCGTCCCTCAAGGACTATCCAATCCCCCTCGGTAGCTACGACGCCATCATCTGCTTCTACTATGTGGACCGCAGTCTCCTGGAGAAGATCCGCTCCTGGCTTAAACCGGGAGGAGTCCTTATTTATGAGGCGAACACTCTGCGCCAGCGGGCGCAAGCTTCCCATAAGCATGACCCCGTGGACTACTTCCTCAAAGAACAGGAACTCTTGCGCATGTTCCCGGGCATGCGTTTGTTGAAGTACGAAGAGCCCCTCCACCAGAAAGAGTTTCGCGCGAGCGCCATTTTCCAGAAACCGTTGCGCTGAAAGCGTATCGCTCGGGTTTATCCTCCTTTGGGCGAGCCCCGGAGGGTGGCATAATAAATCCATGAAGTTGCTTCTGGTTGGCATGCTGTGCGCGCTGTCCGCTCCCTCATGGGGTACAGTGGATGCCAGTACCGCGGATCCCGCTGCCGTGGCCGCTACTTTCCCTGGTCGTGTATCCCGCTTAAATCCCCAGGCCGGCCTCGCGCGCGTGAAGTTGGATTTCAAGAACGCCAAGTTTCTCAACAAGGGGGACCGCGTGGAATTCTGGGGCGAGACCACCCCCTCCCGCAGGTGCGTGGCTACCGTGGAAGCGAGGAGTCCCGAGTACCTGCTCCTGCGGGTGCCCGAGTGGAAGGAGTGCGTTTCCCGGGTCCACCTCACGGTGGGCTCCTACCTCCACTTTTGGAGCAAGGACCTGGAGAACAACTTGCGCGTGGCCCGGGAGCTGGTGGACATCCTACTCAAGAAACGGATGGCCTTGCTGGCGAAGAAGCGCCGGCATGACCGTGACCTGGAGGCCCACCTTGAGCGGGTGGAAGCGGTGAACCGCCGCTATGAGGTGCTGCGCCAGAAGCTCGAGGCGGAGCACCACCGGGAGCTCGGTGACTTGGAAGAGGACAAGGCCCGGCATTTCGTCCTCTCCAAGCAGTCCGAGGCCCGTCTCAACGAAGTCGAGAGCAAGCTGGAATCCTACCGCGTCCATGAGCACAACTACACCTTGGACCGCTGGTCCCTGGACCCCGACCTCTACATCAAGAAATGACCCCGAAGGAGCCCGTGATGAAGACCCTCCCCGTCGTCCTGCTTTTGTCCTGCTTGGCGCTCGTCGCCTGCAAGGAGAAGAAACCCTCCGCGGGTGCCTCAGGAACGTTCACTGTGAACATCATGGGTGAGCCCACCACTTTGAATCCCTTCACCTCGACCGACGGCTATGCCTCATCGGTCCAGGGTTATGTGATTGAAGCGCTGTTGGACCGTGACATCGACACCTACGAGTGGAAACCCGCCCTGGCGGAAAAATGGGAAGTATCGGAGGACAAGAAGGCGTTCACCTTCACCCTGCGCGAGGGCGTGAAGTGGCAGGATGGCAAACCTCTGACCGTGGAAGACGTGAAATTCTCCTTTGACCACGTCTTCGAGAACCCGGGATCCGCCCACATCCGCCCGTACTACGAAAACATCAAGAGCGTGGAGATACTGGACCCACGGACCGTCCGCTTCCACGTGAAAGACGACTATTTCCTGAACTTCGACGTGGCGGCTACCCTGGGCGTGGTCCCCAAGCATTTCTACGCCGACGCCTCCCGCAAGAAAGAGCACGGGCGCGTCCTCATCGGCACCGGGCCCTACAAATTCTCCCAGTACGAGAAGGGTAAACGCATCGTGCTCGAGCAAGACCCGAACTGGTGGGGCCGCAAGGATCCTTCGGCTTCGAAGGAGTGGCAATTCAAACGTGTCGTCCTGCGTTTCATCACCGATGAAAACGTGACCCTGGAGAGTTTCAAGAAAGGCGTGCTGGACTTCATTTCCTTGCGTCCCGACTCCTACATGAAACAGACTGACGGCCCTGAGTGGGGCTCGCGCCTCATCAAGGTGAAGACGCGCAACAAGGGCCCCAAGGGCTACACCTGGGTGGGATGGAACCTCAAACATCCCGTGCTGGCGGACGTGAAAGTCCGACGGGCCCTGGCCATGCTCTATAACCGTGACGAGGCGATGCGGAAGTTCGAGTATGAGCTTTCAGACCACGCTGACGGTCCCATTTACACCACCAGCGACTACCATTCCCCCAAGCTGCGTCCCATCGGCTTCGATCCTGCGGGAGCGGCGGCGTTACTCAGGGAAGCTGGCTGGAAGGATACCGACGCAGACGGCATCCTTGATAAGGTCCTTGGCGGGAAGAAAACCCCGTTGCGTCTGACCATCCTGGAGCCCTACGAGGGCTACATGAAGTACATGACCCTCTACAAGGAAGACGCGCGCAAGGCGGGCGTGGACCTGGAACTCAAGCCCATCGAGTGGAACTCCTTTGTGAAACTGCTGGACGAGGGCAAATTCGACGCCGTCCGCATGGCGTGGGGCGGGGGGAGTGTGGACCCCGACCTAAAGCAAATCTGGCACTCCAGCTCCCGCAATGGGGGTTCCAACCGCATCGGCTACAGCAATCCCGAGGTGGACAAGCTCATCGACCAGGCCCGGCGGATCCACGACCGCTCCCAGCGCATCCCGCTGATACAGCGCGCTTCCGAGCTGATCGCCGCGGACGCACCCTACTTGTTCCTCTTCTGCGGGCGGGAGAGCCTCTATGCCCACAACTCCCGCATCAAGAAGGAAAAGGACACGTACCAGTATGGCATCGGTTCCCACTACTGGACCCTGGCCGAGTGAGCTGAATGGGCAAGTACCTCCTTAAACGCCTCATCGCCATGCTTCCCACCCTCATCGGGGTGACCATGGTGGTGTTCGCCGTGATCAACCTCGCGCCCGGCTCGCCGGTGGAGCAGCGCCTGCAGCAGTTGCGCTTCGGCGGGGGCCTCCAGCAGGTGGAGGGAGGACGGGACGCCAGCACGGTGTCCGACGAGGTGCTGGCTGCACTCAACAAGCAGTACGGCTTCGATAAACCCTTGCATGAGCGCTATTTCAAGTGGCTCGGCAACATCGCCCGCCTGGACTTCGGAGAGAGCTTCACCTACGAGGAACCGGTCATCGACGTCATCGTGTCCAAGTTCCCCGTGTCCCTGCAGTTCGGAGTAGCCTCGTTGGTGCTCAGCTACCTCATCTCCATCCCGCTCGGCATCTGGAAGGCGGTCCGCCACGGAGGCGGCTTCGACGCGGCTTCTAGCTTTCTCCTCTTCGTCGCCTATTCCATACCTTCGTTCATGCTGGCGATCCTGCTCATCGTGTTTCTGGCGGGCGGCAGCTTCCTGGATCTCTTCCCGATAGGTGGGCTCCACTCGGACATGTACGAGGAACTCTCGGGTTGGGAGCAGTTCCTGGACCGTCTGCACCACTTCGTGCTCCCGCTGGTCTGCTACACCGTTGGTTCCTTCACTTCCCTCACCGTCCTGATGAAGAATTCCCTCATGGAGGAGATCAAGAAGGATTACGTACGCACCGCCCGCGCGAAGGGCCTGGACGGCCGCGCGGTGGTGCTCAAGCACGCCCTCCGTAACGCCCTCATTCCCATCGTCACGGGACTCGGGGGATTCCTGATGGTCTTCTTCGCCGGGTCGCTCCTGCTCGAGACCATCTTCCAGCTGGATGGGGTGGGCCTTCTCAGCTACAAGTCTGTCCTTTCCCGCGACTACAACGTCATCATGGGTCTCGTCTTCATCCAGAGCGTGCTGTTCCTGCTCGGCAACATCCTGAGCGACATCGCCTACGTGATGGTGGACCCGAGGATCGATTACAAATGATCGAGAGGATGATCAAGAACGACGTGACCCTCAAGCGCTGGCGCCGCTTCAAGGCCCGCCGTGCCGCGGTCGTGAGCGCCTGGGTCCTGGCAGTGTGCTGCTTCCTCAGCTACAGCGCCGAGTGGTGGGCCAACAGCAAACCTCTCGTCCTGCGCTGGCAGGGCCAAACCTACTTCCCCGTGGCGGTGGACTATCCCGCCACCACGTTCAAGCAAGAGCACACCATGGTCCCGGACTACCGCGACCTGGTGATGGACGAGGGCGACTGGGCCATCTGGCCCCCCATCCGCTGGAACCCGCTGGAGTCCAACCAGAAAGTCGAGAGCTACCCGTCCGGCCCCAGCGAGGTGAACTGGCTGGGCACTGACGACCGAGGACGGGACCTGCTCACGCGCCTCCTCTACGGCCTGCGCTACTCCATGACTTATGCCATCCTCGTTTGGCTCATTACTTTCACCCTCGGCACCTTGGCGGGCGGTATCATGGGGTGGAAAGGCGGGCGCGTGGACTTCTGGGGCCAGCGCCTGGTGGAAGTGCTCAGCACCGTTCCGCAATTTTTCCTGCTCATCATCATCATCGCCATCTTCAAACCCACCTTGTGGCTCCTCGTGCTGGTTTCCTGCCTCTTCGGTTGGATCAGCATCAGCTACTACATCCGAGGGGAATTTCTGAAGAACCGCAAAGCCGAGTTCGTGGAAGGCGCAAGGGCAGTGGGCGCCTCTGGGGGCCGGGTGTTCTTCAAACACCTTCTCCCCAATTCCCTGGGCCCCCTCATCACGTTTTCCCCCTTCGTCATCGCCGGCAACATCGTGGGCCTCGCGAGCCTGGACTACCTGGGATTCGGCCTCACGCCACCCACGCCAAGCTGGGGTGAGTTGTTGAACCAGGCCCAGCGCTACTTCACCCAGGGCTGGTGGCTGGCGGTGTTCCCCTCCCTCGCCCTTTTCGCCACGCTGGTCATGCTCTCCCTCATCGGTGAGGCGGTCCGCGACGCCATGGACCCCCGCCTATGAAACCCACCGCCCAACGGGTTGCCGGCTTTAAGGATTCCGTCTTCGGCGTGATGTCCCGCCTGGCCCGTGAGCACGGGGCGGTGAATCTGGGGCAGGGGTTCCCGGATTTCGACGGGCCGGACTGGATAAAAGACCTGGCGCAGGCGAAGATCCGCGAGGGCCACGGCCAGTACGCGCCTTTCCCCGGCGCGGCTTCCTTGCGCGAGGAAATCTCCGGTTATTACCGTCGCTTTTACAAGATGGACTACGACCCCGAGACCGAGGTCACGGTCACGGTGGGAGCCACCGAGGGGATATTCAGCACCATCATGGGATGCGTGGATCCCGGCGACGAAGTGATCGTCTTGGAACCATTTTACGATTCCTACGTTTCCTCCATCGTGATGGCCGGGGGCAAGGCCGTGCCGGTCACCATGCACGCCCCCACTTTCACCCTGGACATGGCCGAGCTCGAAGCCGCGGTCACGCCCAAAACCAAGCTGCTCATCTTGAACAATCCCCACAACCCCACGGGTAAAGTGTGGGAGAAGGCCGAACTCGCCGCCGTGGCGGCGTTCGCGGTCCAACACGACCTGCTGGTCATCAGCGACGAAGTCTACGAATTCTTGCTCTTCGACGGGGCCGTGCATTTCCCCCTGGCGGCGTTCCCCGGCATGCGGGAGCGCACCTACACCATCAGCTCCGCGGGCAAGACCTTCGGCCTCACGGGTTGGAAGACCGGTTGGGTGTGCGCACCACCTGAGCTCAGCCGCGCCGTCCGGCTGGTACACCAGTACGTCACCTTTTCCGTGGCGACTCCCCTCCAAGAGGCGGTGGCCGAGGGCCTGGCCCGCCTTGAAAAACACGTGCCCGAGTTCCAGAAAGAGTATCTGGCCAAGCGCGAGTTCTTCCACGCGGGCCTCCGGCGCTTGGGCTTTGAGTTTCCCAAACCCCGCGGCACGTATTTCATGATGGTGCCCACCGCAGGCAAAACGGAACTAGACGACGTGGCCTTCGCCAAGGAATTGGTGGCGAAGAGGAAAGTGGCAGTGGTGCCTCCCTCGGCTTTCTATCTTAAGTCCAAGGACGGCGCGGGCTACCTGCGCTTCTGCTTCGCCAAGAAGGAAGAGACGCTCGCGGCGGCCCTTAAGAACCTAGAGGGACTGTAGCCGCACCTTCACGTCCGACGACTTCCCGTTGGGGCGGAGGACACGGACGGTGACGGTGTCGCCGATCTTGTAGGTTTCCAGCACGTGGTAGATGTCGTCCAACCCGTTGACCCGTTTCCCGTCGATGGACTGGATTACATCCCCGATGTAGACGCGGCCGTAGCGGTCCTGGCTCATGCCCTTGAGGCCAGCCTTGGCGGCTGCACCCCCGTCATCGATGTAGGTGATGACTGCGCCGCCGTCTTCGGGAACGCCCAGGCGTTCCTTCAGCTGGTCTTCCAATACTCCGATGCCCAGGGCGGGGCGGATGACTTTTCCGTGTTGGATCAGCTGGGGGACGATGCTTTTGACCGTGTCCACCGGCACGGCGAAGCCAAGGCCCGCGCTGGAGCCACTGGTGGAGAAAATCATGGTGTTCATTCCGATGAGGGATCCGGAAGAGTCCAGCAGCGGGCCACCCGAGTTGCCCATGTTGATGGCGGCGTCGGTCTGGATCATGTCGTGGATCTTCACGCCGCCGATCCCGTCGATCTTGCGCCCCACGGCCGAGACGACGCCGGTGGAGAGACTGTGATCCAGGCCGAAGGGACTACCGATGGCGAAGGTGAGCTGACCCACCTGGAGTCCCTTGGAAGTTCCCACGCGGATTGGCCAGAAGGACTTGGGGCGCTCCTCGAGCTTCAGTACCGCCACATCTTTCTTGGGCTCCACGCCGACCAGCTTAGCCTTATACTTCTTTGGGTCGTTGTGGAAAGTGATGACGAAGCTCGAGCCTCCCTGGACCACGTGGAAATTGGTCACCACGTGGCCGTGCTCATCCCACAGGAAGCCGGACCCGGCGCCCTGGGGCACTTCCAAAGTGCCATGGAAAAAGCTGCGCGCGACTTTGATGTTGGAAACGTTGACCACCGAGGGCAGGGCCTGGCGATAGATCTCGATGGTTTTTCGCTCCACCTCGAGAAGGGCTGCGGTGCCTTGGGCACGAACAGGTACAGTGGTGAGGAAAGCGAGGGCGAGTCCCAGGATCAGTGGCATGTGACGCTCCTTACTTGTGGCTCCAAACGGTTTTCAAGTATAGTGGAAGAGGCTCCCACCAGGAAATCCCCATGAGTGACCAGGCTTCAGTGCCCCGTGACATCCAGTTTTGGCATCGCATCCACAAACGGATGGAGACCGAAAAAGTTTATGGGGATGCTTTCGTTCGCTACCTATACCAGAGTGATTTAGGCAAGCGCGCGGGCAGTGTCTTCACTAATGCTGTTTTCAGCAAGGTTTATGGCGCGCTCCAGGATCTGCCGCTCTCAGGACGTAAGGTCCGCCCCTTCGTGGAGAAATTCGGCATCAACCTCGACGAATACGAACAAGGGTCCCGCCGGGCCTTTGACGCCCGGGATTCCTACGCGAGTTTCAACGAGTTCTTCATTCGTAAATTCAAGTTGGGCAAGCGGGCCTTCGTGCCCCAGCCCCATCGCATGCCCGCCTTCGCGGAGGCCCGTTATTTCGGCCATGCCAGCATTAACCACGATACGGTGTTCCCGGTGAAGGGCAAGTACCTCACTGCCGCCGGCATCCTGGGCAACCCCGAAGTGGCTAAAATTTTCGAGGGTGGTCCGCTGCTGATCGCGCGGTTGTGCCCGGTGGACTACCACCGCTTCCATTATCCCGACAGCGGCAAGGTGATCGACCAGTGGCGTGTGAAGGGCCGCTATGACTCCGTGAATCCGGTGGCTTTGCGCCACAAGCCCGACATCTTCATCGCTAACGAACGGCACGTCTCCCTCCTTCAGACCGAGAACTTCGGCAGGATGGCCTACATCGAGGTGGGGGCCGTGTGCGTGGGCAAGATCGTGCAAACCCACCCGTGGGGCAAACCCTTCTTGCGCGGCGAGGAGAAGGGTTATTTCCTCTTTGGCGGTTCTACCGTGGTGCTCCTGGGCGAACCCGGCAAGTGGAGACCCAGCGCCGACGTGCTGGAACAAAGCGCCCAGGGCCGCGAGACCTACGTCCAACTGGGTGACGAGATCGCGGTCAAAACCTGAATTTGCACACCAGCGGGAAGTGGTCTGAGGGCCAACGTCCGCGCGCCTGGCTCTTGTCCAGGAAGACGTCTTCGGCCACGCATGACCCGTCCAAGAGGATCCAGTCGATGCGCGATCCTTCGGAATGATTTCCCGTGAACGGATGGTGCGAGGACTCCTCCGCCTTACCCAGACGTGTCCAGGGGTCGTAGAGCCCGGGGAAGGCGTCCATCAGCACGCGACGGACCTTGGATTCGGGAGCTGTGTTGTAATCACCCAGGAAAATGACCGCATCCCCGGGACGCCGGCGGCGTGAAGCTTGTTCGGCCATGACTTCGGCCTGTGCCACGCGGGTTTCTTCCCGCAGGTGGTCCAGGTGCGCGTTCACCACCAGCACCATCCGGCCCCCGAGGCGCAGGCGCATCCAGGTACACAGACGCGGAAAAGCGCTTCCGAAGGATGAACTCCCGGGAACCTCCGGTGTTTCCGACAGCCAGGCGTCCCCTGCTTCCTCGGGTGGCGCCAGGCCCACGTCCCACCAAAGCGAGGGATACATGCGTTCGTCGATCCATCCGCGGTGGGAGCTGGAAAGGCGGTGCCCCGGAAGGAGCCCCGCCAGTTGATCCTGCTGGGGACGCCGCCCCTCCTGGGTGGCGATCACCGCAGGGGCGTGGGTCAGCAACAACTCCGCCAAGGCTTCCCTCCGGAGCTCCCAGGCGTTATCGCCGTCGGCGGGGTTGTCGAACCGGATGTTGGCGCTGACGAAAGTGAAGGACATGGTAGACATTCTACCACGGGGCTCCCCACCAGTCCCGCTGTACCAGGCCACGCCAAAGGGGAATGGCCTGGGAACGCGCCTCCCCGCCGCACCGGGGGCTCAGCACGCCCACTCGCGTCCTCATTCGCGCCATAGAGGGGGATGAGCGTAAAACGGTGGTGCCATTGGGTAGGCGCAGTTCCAGCGCCACAGCGGATCCAGTCGCGTGGTGTTCCTCCCACGAAATACGAGCTCGTCCCCAATGTCCAAGCTGTGTCCAATTTCCTCCCGTGGAGACCTCCCAGAAATTGAGGAAGTCTTGAGACCGCCTGAACGGGGCGGCGACATAGCCCCGCAATCTCCGGTGCTGTTCCACGCAGACACGGTCTGGACGCCAGGTTCCGGCCTCCTTGTCGCCCCCCTCGACTTTCGCGCGCCTAGGCGCGGGCATATGGAAGACCCACGTCACCAGCGTTTCCTTGGGCAGGGTGATCCGCGCCTCCGGTACCTCCGCCGGCTTGGCGCTGGCGCGCGCGCCCTTGGCCAGGGAAGACAGCACCTCACCGATGGTGGCGTATACCAGGGCATAGGTTTCTCCGGGTCGTGCTTTCGTGCGCCAACGTTCGTCCATGTTCACGGTCCGCCACACGCCTTCCCCCTCGGGCATGTCCCACGCCACGGGATGGGGCAGGGTTTGTTCCAATCCGCCAAGGGCCACCACGCGTCCCTCCAGGTCTCGCTTGACGCGGAAATGGGACGACAAGAATTCCATAGGTGGCAGCGAGGGAGACAGGAAAAAGACCCTGTCCTCGTCGGGTAGAGACAGCACCAGCCGGTAGGCGTTCCGCAAAAGGGCGCGCACGCGCGCTTCGGAATGGGCAGAACCAAGGACGGCTTCCCCGGCGGTAATCTCCGAGGGGGTGAGCGGCAGGACCGCCGAGGACAAACCTTGGGTGGTGCGGGTCCAACGCCACTCGACCCCCTGGCGGACCAGGGGATCGGCGGCGCCTTCTCCCTTGCTTTCCAGTTGCACGGCACGGAATGGTGAACGGGTGAGCAGAGCTCGCCAATGTTCGGGAAGGCGCCACAACGGGAGGGACAAGCGGTTTTCCAAGGGCAGCTCGGTGCGACCGCCATCGGCATGGGAAGCGCGCAACAGTGGCGACCTCCAGGCACGCTCCAAACGCGCCTCCACTTCTATGGCCTCACCTCGTGGCCCATGGAGCAGGGCCCGTCGCACGGAAGGCAGGCGACCCTGGGGCACGTCCGCCATCAGGTGGTCGCGCCCGCGCGCCCGTTCGTCCCAGTCTCCCACGCCATCGCCGTCCGCGTCCCTCAATAGGTCTTGGCGGAGCACACGGTGTGGGGCCTTCGTCGAGTCGGCCGGTCCACCACAGGAGAGAAGGAGCAGCAGCGGCAATAAGTTGGTCTTGCTCATCACGCCTCCCGGACCAAGCGGTCCACCACCGCGCCATAGCGTTCTTCACCCCACACGACCACGCGCCAGTCGTGGAGTGGGGCCTCCTTGGGGGGAGGGGGAAGATGGTCGAGGAAATCCCCCACTTGCGCGAGCAGGGCCCGCAGGACCACTTGGTCTTTGGGCGCCACCCAGGCCTTGCGCGCGCGCAGGGGGGGCTGTCCCGGCACCAGCATGCCACCCAGGAGCTCGAGCGCCTCTTCCTTGCGGGCCCGGGGCTCCGCCAGGGCGGCGGCTTCCGCATCGGGTAGCAAGCGGTTCACCGTGTAACCATCCGGTCCCCGGGAGACGAGGTTTCGCACCGTAAGGCCATGCAGGATATTGGAGAGAAAGCGCAACTCGAGGCGTGTGTCCGCCATCAAGCCTGCCATCCCGCGGGGGGCGTTGCCGAGGGATTCGAGGACCATGCGTTCTACCGTCGTAAGCGTCATGGTTCCTCCCTCAAGCGCTGCGCGCGCCCACGTGGGGCGCGGGTTGGGGGCCGTGGATCAGGCGGTGCCAACGCACGCGCTTCTCCAGTTGTCGGGCGGCGAGGTCCAGATCGGTCTTGCCGAACGTGCGCAGCATCTCCTCACAAGCGCGCTTGAAGGCCCCGTCGTGGGATCCGGCGCCGGGATCCCCGTGCACCAGCCGGTGGAAACACTCATACTCATGCAGCTTCATGGGCGAGCCGTTGAAGATGCGGAACACGCGTGTGAGCTGGATTCCGGTCTGGTCAGCGGTCACGCGCAGTGGGCGCCCGGGGTAAAGGGCGCGGTAGTCTTTCAGGATGCGGGTCTGTAAATCCATGGGTCCTCCTTTGGTGGTGGACCCTTGAGCAAGCCGCGTGCCAAAACCGCAACGGCCGTTTCAGTGGAGGATTTGGTGTGCTTGGAGGATGCGGTAGAAGGCGGAGCTGGAAATGCGCAGCTCCCGGATGCAGGAGGTGATTTTTCCCTGGTGGCGCTCCAAAGCCTCTTGGGCGAGTTGGCGCTCCACCTCCTGGAAGTAGGCGCGCAAGCCGTTCTCGGCTACGTAGCGCCGGACTTCCGGACCAACGAGGCCCGCCTCTCCGGAAGAGGGCGCGGGACCGGTTCCCAGCAGCGCTTCCACGTGACGGGCGGTGACCACGCCTTGATTTCCCTCGGAGAGTGTCTGGACTGCTTGGCGAAATTCGCGCACGTTGCCCGGCCACGGATACGAGCGCAGGCGTTCCAGCGCCTCAGGCAGCACCACGAAGCGCCGAGGAAACTGGCGCTGAAAATGGCGCAGGAGCACTTCAACGTCGTCACGCCTCTCCGAGAGGGCCGGCAGCCGCAGGGTGAGGCCCGTGAGGCGGAAGTACAAATCTTCGCGGAAGAGTCCCCCCGCGATCTTGCGCGGCAGGTCCTCGCAGGTGGCGGCGACCAGGGTAAAGCGGCTTTCCACGGCGCGTTTGGCCCCCACAGGGAAGAACGTCCGCTCGTCGATGGCCTTGAGGAGTTTTTGCTGCATGGCCGGGGACATGGTGCCCACTTCGTCGAGGAAGAGCACGCCGCCGTCGGCGAGCTTGAGCTTACCCTCCCGACGCTGGTCGGCGCCGGTGAAGGCGCCTTTCTCATGCCCGAACAGCTCAGACTCCAGGAGGTTGTCCGGAATCTCGCTGCAGTTCAGGTGGATGAACGGAGCGCCGTCGCCGTGGAGCAGTTCGGCCAAGAGTTTTCCCAGGGCGCTCTTGCCGGTGCCCGTGGGGCCAGTGAGCAACAACGAGCGACCCTGCCAAGGCGTGGCCAGCAGCCTGAGGATGCTCTCGCGCAAACCTGAGTCCTTCGTGGGGAATCGCTCGTCGAGAGCGGCTTCCCAGGCTTCCCGGTGCAACTGGTGGAGCAGGCTCTTCAAGTAGGCGGGCAGGGTCTCGGCCACCAGCTTTTTTCCCAGCACGTGTTGGGCGCCCCTGGCGTAGGCCTCGGCCACCACCTCGTCGCGCTGGTCGGAGGTCAACACCAAACGGAGCGCTCCCTGTCGCCTGGCCTCGTCCAGCACGCGCAGGCCCTCGCCGCCGTCGTCCAGGTGCAAGTCCGTGACCACTACGTTGTAAGGCGTACCGGCGAGGAGGCGCTCGGCGGTGGGCCAATCCTCTGCCGCGTCCACCGTGCCGTGATGGGCGAGGATATCCCGCAAATGTTGCAGGAAATACTTGTCGTCCTCCACCACCAGGATCCGTAGGGCCGTTTTCATGGAAGGGCTTTTAAGCTAGGCTTTTTCGGAAAGCAAATCCCACATTCGGAATCCGAATTTTATACAGGGGCCCCGTGCAGACCACCGTGTACCAGGATGCCGCCGAAGTGGCGGAAAACGTGGCAAAGGAGCTGCACTCTCGGCTGCGGGCGGGGGGGCGCTTCGGCTTCCCCACCGGCCGGACCATGGACGGTGTGTACGCCGCCCTCGCACGGCTGAACGCCGTCGACCCCGTGGACCCCGCCCGCATCCACGCCTTCATGGTGGACGAGTACCTTGGCCTTCCGCCGGGCTCCCCCCATTCCTATGTGCACTATCTTACCGAACGCGTGTTCAAGCCATTGAGGTTGAAGCCATCGCATGTGCACGTACCCGCGCTGGAGCGACTCTCTCCGCACGACGCCGCCGAGGACTACGAGGCCCGCATTCGGGACGGCGGTATCGACCTGCAGCTGCTTGGGCTTGGGCCCAACGGACACATTGGGTTTAATGAGCCGGGCTCCCCCCGGCACAGTCGGACGCGGGTGGTGGACGTGGCGGAGGCCACCCGCCGGGCCAACGCCGTTTTGTTCGCCCGACCCGAAGACGTGCCGGTCAGGGCGGTGTCCATCGGGGTCGCCACCATCCTGGACGCGCGCGAGGTGTGGATGGTGGTGACCGGGGCCGCGAAGCGCGAAGTGGTGGCGGAACTCCTGCGCCGGGCACCTGGCGAGGATTTCCCTGCGAGCTTTCTCAAAGAGCATCCGCGCTTTCGCCTGTTCAGGGACCGCGCCTCAGGCGAAGAAATCGCTTAGATCGTCCTGCGCCGCCTGGAAGGGCGTGACCGCGGGCTTGCGGCGAACGGGTTTGCCTTTCTCCCATCGCTCCAACCGGTAGAGCTGCCCGTAAACGAAGGGCGCCGCGGGCGCACCTTTACCTCCCAGCCATTCACTCCCGCGGCGGACGTTGTCCATCATCCAGCCGGGCAGTCGCAGGTGGTAAGGGTTGCGCGCGACTTCCCCCGCGTGGCAAGCGAGGGCGCGCAGTTGTTTGGTGAGGATTTCCGGGGTCACTTCCACCAGCGCGTTAGGATGAGGTTGGGGGGCCCAGTACTCGGCCCAGGCCACGGTGGTGTCGATGCCGGAGCGCTTGAGCGCGGCACGCACGAGCTTGGCGGTTCGCACATGGGTGGGATGGCGGTCCCCCGGATGGGGAGCCAGCACGACGGCGGGGCGCTGACGCATGAAGAAAGTCACCAGGGCGCGCTCCTTGGCGCTCCAGTCTTCGGGCAGCGCCACACCCTTCCACTTGAGGAGCTTCAGCGCGCGGGCGAGCTCTTTCTTTCTGGCCACGCGGCGTTTGGGATCACTCCCCAAGGTCACGGCCACATTGGTCACGGGACAATGGTTTTCCACGGACAACCGAATGGCCAGCGCGCCAGATATCGCCTCGTCGTCAGGATGAGGGGACATCACCGCCACCAAGTGCCGGGGCAAGTAGCGCTTCACCCCCCTGAGAGGAGGCGGAAAAGCGAAAGCCCGTTCAAGGGAGCGGAGGGCTTTTTCGAAAGCGGGGAGGGAGGGCACGGCTCAGGCGGTGGTGGCGAGGGAAGTGAGGACAAAGCAAAACGCGATCAGGAGCAAAAAGGATTTGATCATGGGACCGTCCGCCGGGATGTTTTTCCCCACGTTACTCCAGGGCCCAGAATCTTGTCGAGGGGTGCGACCTCACTGGCGTTGATAGTCGTCCACCAGACGCACGATGTCGTCTTCCCCCAGATACTCGCCGACCTGTGCCTCGATGAGCACCAGCTCGCTTTCCTCGCGATTTTCCAGGCGGTGGACCTCGCCGATGGGGATGTAGGTGGACTGGTTGCGCTCCAGCGGGAAGGTCTTTTCCCCCACCGTCACCCAGGCACGGCCGTCCACCACCACCCAGTGCTCGCTCCGGCGCGCGTGCTTTTGCAGGGAGAGGCGGGCCCCGGGTTTGACCACGATGCGCTTTACTTTAAAGTTCGGCGCGTCCTCCAGGATGGTGTAGGAGCCCCACGGCCGGTGGGCGGTGGTGTGCACATGGGTCAGGGGGGAGTCGTCTTTTTTCAAGTCCGCGACCACGTCCTTCACTTTCTGCGAAGACCCGCGACGTGTGACCAGCAAGGCGTCCGGCGTGTCGATGACCATGAGGTCTTCCACGTCCACCAGGGCCACGGTGCGCTTCCCCGAGACCACGAGGTTGCGGTTGGCGCTGAAGCAGCGGGTGCCCTCGTCGATGGCGTTGCCGGAGGCGTCCTTGGGAAGCGCCTCGTAGAGGGCGTCGAAAGAGCCAAGGTCATTCCAACCCAGGTCGCAGGGAACGACCTTGATGCCGCCGCTCTTCTCCATGACGGCGTAGTCGATGGAATCCGAGGGAATCGCGCGCATTCGTTCGGGGGCGATGCGGATGGGCCCCTCCACGGGGGGCGTCCCCAGGGCCTCTCGGCTCTTGGCGTGGATGTCGGGGGCGTGGGTCTCCAGTGCCGACAGGTACGCGCCAGCGGCGAAACAAAACATCCCCGAGTTCCATAGGTGCTTTCCACCCTTGAGGTAGGATTCGGCGGTGGCGGCGTCAGGTTTTTCCCGGAAACTCCTCACGTCCTCACCCTCAGCTTCGATGTAGCCGAAGCCCGTTTCCGCGTGCAGCGGTTTGATGCCGAAGGTGACGAGTTTCCCATCGCCCGCGAGCTGGTGGGCGCGTCCCACAGCGCGCCCGTAGGCCTTCAGATCCTTGATCAGGTGGTCCGAGGGAACCACCAGCAGGACATCCTTAGGATCGGCCAACATCGCCGCCAGCGCGATGGCGGGGGCAGTGTTTCGGCCCTCGGGCTCGAGCACGAAGCGCGTCCGGTTGGGCAGGCCCAGTTCCTGCCATTGGTCCTGGGCCATGAAGTACTGCTCAGTCCCCACGACGATGATGAACTCTTCACTGTGGAGGGCGTTGCGCAGGAGCGTACGCTGGAACAGGGAGTGGCCCTGGAAGAGTGGGTAAAACTGTTTCGGGAAGAGGGCGCGGGAAAGGGGCCAGAGACGTGTTCCTGACCCACCGCACAGGATTACGGTTTTCATCGGGACAGCATAACCTGTGTGGTGGACGGCCTCAAGCGATGCCCAGCATCCAGCTCGCGATGGAGAAATAAATGAGCAGTCCGGTGATATCCACCAAAGTGGTGATGGCGGGACTGGCCACCACCGCCGGGTCCCCCTTCAGACGGTGAACCAGCAGGGGGAGTCCCGCGCCCATCATGGCGGAGGTGATGACTTGGATGGCGATGGCCACGGAGATGGTGAGGCCCACGTGCTCGAGGGTAAAACTCTCGGGCAAGAGGTTGTTGAAACTGAGGAAGACGATCTTGAAGTAAGTCAGGGCGGCTACACAAAGTGAAAGCATGAAGGAGATTCGCAGTTCCTTGGAGACCACGCGTAACCACTCCTCCTCGGAAATCTGGCCCAGCGAGAGGCCGCGGATCACCACGGCCGCGGCTTGGGTACCGGTGTTGCCGCCCGTCGCCGCCATCATGGGCATGTACATGGCCAAGATGATGAACTGGTCCAGAATGGAGCTGTACTGGTTGATGATCATGCCCGAGACGATGCCCACCGCCGCCAAGCTCACCAACCAGATCACGCGTTTCCTGAAATGGCGCACGCTGGAGGTCTGGAGGTAGTCCTCACCGTCCTCGGACGGCATAACGCCGGCGATTTTCTCTAGGTCTTCGGACTGTTCGGCGCGGATGACCTCGATGGCGTCGGCCTGGTCCACGACGCCCACCAGCTGCCCCAGCGAGTTGAGCACCGGCAACGTGGCCAGGTCGTATTTCTCGACTTTCTGGGCCACGGATTCGCGGTCCTCGCCCACTTCCGCGTGGACGAAGAAGTCGTTCATCATCTCGCTGACTCGGTCTCCTGGCTGGGCCAGCACCAGGTCCTTCAGGGTCACGAAGCCTTGCATGACCATGGATTCATCCACTACGTAGATGTAGGTGATGTGGTCCTTGGAAGGGGCGTCCTTCCTGACTTTGGCCATGGCCTCTTCGGCCACCATGTCCACGAACACGGTGGCGAAGTCGGTGTTCATGATCCCGCCGGCGGTCTCGGGGGGATAGGCAGACAGGATGATGACGTCCTCGCGGACCTTGCGCTCGAGGAAGGGCAGGAAGCTGATCTGCTCTTCTTTCTCGAGGGCCTGGTAAAGGTCGGCGCGCACGTCTGAGAACATCTTGGCGAAAATGGCCGCCATTTTCCGTCGGTCTAGGGCGCGGAAGAGGCGCAAGCGGAGATCGGGGGGGAAATCGGAAACGATCCGCCCCTGGTCTTCCAGTTCCAGCTCGGCCAGGTGGGCGGTGATCTCTTCCATGGGCTTTTCTTCAAGGAATTCCACCACATCGTGTGTGGGGAGTTCCTCGAACATCTCGACCAGCTCCTCGGTTTGCCCGCGCTGATCCAGGTGCTCCAGGATTTCCTGATTGTCCCCCTCGGGAGTTTTGTCTTCCGTGGCCACTTCCGTCCGCCTTTGAGCCCCCAGGATAACCGCCCGCCGGCGTCGTGCAAACGGGGGGCGGGAAATTTTTAAGTATGGCCTAACCGTTTCCGAAAAGGGGGGGACGCGCGGACACTAGTGGGGAGCATGGACCAGTCGATCTTCTTCGTTAAATTCCTATTCCGGGAAAACTGGGCGCCCCTTGAGGAGGTGCTCGGGCAGGTCAAAGGTGACTACGGCCCCCTACATGAGGTGTCCGGGGAAGGTGAGCTCACGGGACTCCTCGCCGAGGGCGTCCCTTGCATGGTCATCGCCTCCATCCGCAACAAGGAAGACCTGGCCGTGGTGCTGGGCTACCTGAAGGCCAACCGTAAATTCCTCAAGGACGCGGCCATCAAGTTCGCCGCGGTGAACTTCCTTAACAACCGCCAGGTGGAAGCCGCCCTGATGAAGATCGGCTGCCAAGAGGTGCTCGACCCTAACCTCAAGGGCAAGCCCCTCAAGTTCAAGTTGGACTTCTGGAAGAAGGCGCTGAAAGGCGCCCAGGCCAAGGCCAACGCCGGCAACACCACCGTCAAGGAGAAGGAAGCCTCCAAGGCCGCCGCCGCCCAGGAGGCGAAGAACGACGCCCCGGTGTGGGACGCGCCCCTCGAGGTGGAAGACGACATGTGGCTCGCCAAACCCGGCGAGGCCAAGCGGGTCCTGGGCAAGTGGCTCATCAAGTTCATGGGCCCTTCGCCCTTCGTCGCCCAATGGGCGGACGTCCCGGGGCAGAAAGGGCTGTGGAAGTTCGTCTTCAAGGAAGGCCTGCGCGGGGAGTTCCACACGGGTGGCGGGGACTGGTACTACCAGGGCGAGCAGCGCCCGGAGTTCGTCTGGAAGGAAAACCTGTGGATGGTCAGCGGCCGCCAGTTCCAGCTGTACCACCGTGAGGGCGCGGGGGAAACGCAGCCGCGCTTCCGCGCGGGGGCAGACGGTCTGCACATCGCCCGCAACTCCGTCTACGCCCAGACCCGCGAGCCCCAGATCTGCGAGACCTTCGACCAGGAAGTTATGGTCAAGAAGGGGCTCACCGCCCCCGGCGAAGCCCACAAAGTCGAGAACGACCAGGACCAAGGCGGGCACCTTTCCGGCCAGACCGAGGGCGAAGCCGCCCTCGGAGGGCCCCTCAAAGGCAAGTCCTCCACCGACCAACTCAACGGCGGCCCGCTCAAAGGCAAGACCGAAGGCACCGACCGCGTTGCGGATGGTTCCTTGGAAGGGAAGTATGCGACGGCGAAGCCGGCTGACGGAACCCTGGCGGGCGAGTACGCCGCCGAGAAGCCCGCCAGCGGCGCCATGGAAGGGAAGTACGCCGCGGAAAAACCCGCGGACGGCACCTTGGCCGGCAACCTCGGCACGGACGCCCTCGAGAATGAATCGGGCGAAGCCGGCAGCGAAAACGTGGGCCCCACCAAGTACAAGGGCAAGCTCAAATACAGCAACGAGACCCGCGAGACCCACTACGGCGGGAAATCCGAGACGGACGACCTGGGGCCAGGGCACTACGGCGAGGAAGCCAACGCGAAACGGGCCACGGACGACCTGGGACCGGGCCACTACGGTGGCAAGGACAAGCCCGGGGCTGGCGCGAAAGGCGCCCACGACGCCCCCGCCGCGGACCGCCCACCGGAAGGGAAGATGGACGGTGACATCGCCACGGACGACTTGGGGCCCGGTCACTACGGTGGCAAGGACAAGCCCGGGGCTGGCGCGAAAGGCGCCCATGACGCCCCCGCCGCGGACCGCCCGCCGGAAGGGAAAATGGAAGGCGTCATCGCCACGGATGACCTGGGGCCCGGCCACATGGGGGGCAAGCCCAAGGGCGTCCTGCGCTTCCCGGACAAGCTGGGACAAGGGGCTGCGCCGAAGGCGGACGCGCCCAAGGGGGCTACCCCTATTCTGCGCGAAGCCCCCGAGATCCCCGCCGCCAAGGCTGGCGCCCACCACGTGGACGAGGCGCTGGCCAACCTCAATGACGCCCCCGACGACGTGGTGGCCGAGTCCGCCCAGCTCACGGCCCTGTTGCGCCGATGGGGCGAGCAGGGCAGCGGCGAGGTGGTGAAGGTGGACGACTACTTCGACGGGCAGCTGATCCTGCGCTCGGCAGCCGCGTACGCGCCCGGTGAGCAGGTGGAGGTCTTCATGTCCTTCGAGTACATGAAGCGTGCCAAGAAAACGACGTTGCGGGCGACGTGCCTCGAATCCGTCTCGGACGGAGAGGGGAGCACCTATTTGACCCTGGAACTGGGCGAGAGCCAAGGCAAGATCTTCGAGGGCTACATGCAACTCTTCCGCCTGCGCCAGCAACACATCACGGATTTCATCAAGAAGGCGAGGGGAATATGAAGTCGAGTTTGGCCGGCTATAACGTGTTGCTGATAGTGGAACAGCAATCCGCCGCCATCGCGGTCCTGTCCCAGGGGTTCAGCGACGCCGGTGCCAACGTCTTCACCGCCGACGGCGTCGCCGGGGCCAAGGAACTGCAGGGGCGCTGCGATTTCGATCTCGTCCTGGCCGCCGCCTCATTCCTGGAAGGCGTGGGCGAGGACCTGGTGCTCGACCGCGGGCCAGGGAAGACGGCACCCCTGCTGTTCGCCTTCGGTAGCGTGGGGCCCGCGCGGCAGAAACTCTTCAAAGCCCGGGGCGTGCTGAAGATTTTCCCCCCCGGTGCCAGCGCTACCGCCATGGCCAAAGACATCCTGCCCTACCTCTTCGACCCCAAGGAACACTTCCTGCGGCTCTCCCGAGCGGACGAGGCACGCCAGATCACCCTGCTGTGGCAGGATGGCGCTGGCCAATCCGGGCTCGAAGTGCATCTGATGCACTTTGACGGCCTCACCGCGCGCCCCGACCGCGTGCCCGAAGGGGAAACCGGCGTGTTGACCGTCTCCTTCCCTCGCGAGGACGGCCAGGAGACCCACCGTTTCGCCATGCGCGCCGAGGTCCAGGGGGACGTGTTCCGCTTTCGCGTGATCTATAAGGAGCGTGAGCGGTGGCAGGGATTCCTGCGGGCGCTCGAGGACCGGCAGAAGGAGATCACCGAGTTCCTCCTGGCGAGTTCGGGGCGGTGAGCATGGACCGCAAGCAGGCCATCCAGGAATACCTCAACAAGCACGCCGTCCTGGTGGTGGACAAGAACCCCAGCTCGCGCAACCGCCTGCTCAAGGTGATGGTGGACATCGGTGCCAAGCGCGCCAATGTGCACACCGCGGGCACGATGGCCGAGGCTGAAGCCGTGCTTTCGTCCCAGGAAGTGGGCTTGGTTCTCTCCGACTACGAGGTGGGGGGCGGATCAGGCTTCGACCTCTTCAAGATCGTGCGTGAGAAATTCGCCAAGAACAAGAAGCTCACCCTCATCTTGGTCACCTCGAACATCTCCCAGACCGCGGTGGCCAAGGCCGCCGAAGAGGACGTGGACAGCTTCATCATAAAGCCCTACACCATCCAGTCCATCCAAGAGAACCTGCTCTCCAGCATCTCCGCCAAGATCCAGCCCTCGCCCTACATCATCAAGATCGAGGAAGGGAAGGCGCTGATGGGCGCCGGCGACTACGAGGCTTCCGTCAAGGTCTTCACCGACGCCCTCCCGCTCCACCCCAAGCCTTCCCTGGCTATGTTCTACATGGGGCAGGCCCAGTACCTGCTGCAGCTCAAGGACGTGGCCAAGGGCCAGTACAACAAGGGGCTCGCGCTCAACTCCATCCACTTCAAGTGTCTGGTGGGGTTGTACGAGCTCTTCATGAAGGACAAGAAGCACGACGAAGCCTACCAGGTGGTCAAGAAGGTGGCGAAGTACTTCCCCGCCAATCCCGACCGCCTCACCCAGATCGTACGGCTCGCCATCATCACGAAGAACTACGAGGACATGGAGAGTTACTACGACCTCTTCACCGCCCTCGACGAGCGCGACTCCAACATGACCAACTACCTGGGCGCGGGCCTCTACGTGACGGGCAAGTGGTTCTTGCTGGAGGGGCGAGCCTCCCAGGCCATGCAGGTCTTCGACAAGATCGCCGTTTCCTGCTCGGAGTTCACCAAGTTCCTACGCGCCATGGTCACTGTGCTGGCCGAGCACGGCCAAGCCTCCGCAGCGGAGAAGTTCCTCTCCCGCTTCCATCCAGACGCCTACGAGCACGAGGACTACTTGGTGAGCGACTACATCGTCCGCTGCAACCTGGCCGGGGCCCAGCCGGGCGAGTTGACCAAGAAGGGGCTGGAACTCTACAACCGCGGCATCCGCGACTACCACTGCCTGCGCCTGATGGTGGAGTCCATGACGAAGCAAGGGCTCAAGGACAAGGCCAAACCCTACCAGGACGAGCTCAACAAACTCTACCCGGAGAAGAGCGGGGACATCCTCGCCGCCTGACGCTTTTTCTCGGGCATCGCTGACATTTCCTTTCAAGCGGCGCCCCGTTTTGACGGGGCGCCGGCGTTTTTGGTGCACTAAGGGCGCACCCGCAACCAAGGATGGATTTCATGCGTTCCCTGCTGTTTTTGGCGCTCTTCGCCCTTTCCGCCCATGCCCACCAAGAAGGCCCTTCCGACCGCACCATGGTGCGCTTCAAGGCTACTCCCGCGATCAAGGATTACCTCCGCGCCAAGGAGATCGACGTCACCGGTGTGGACATCCCCACCGGCACGGTGGATGCCCTGCTGACCGCGCCCCAGATGGCCGAGCTGGAAGGCCTCAAGGCCGCCTTCGAGTACCGCCTGCCCCAGAGCCTCCTGCGCGCCCCCGACCCTGAGTACATGAACCCCGACGAGGTGGAGGCGCGCCTGCGCGACTACGCGGCCCGCTTCCCCGAGCTCACCCAGCTGCGCGAGGTGGGCCGCTCCCTCGAGGGGCGTCCCATCTGGGCCATCAAGATTAGTGACCATGCGAGCCAGCGCGAGCGCGCCGAGCCCACCCTGCTCTTCAATGGGATGCACCACGCCCGCGAGGTCATGACCCCGGAAGTGACCATGGACATCGTGGACTATTTGCTCACCCGCTATAACGGCGACGAGAAGGTCCGCGCCTGGGTGGACTCCAACGAGATCTGGGTGCTTCCCATGTTCAACGTGGACGGCAACAACAAGATGTGGACCCGCGACAGCATGTGGCGCAAGAACGTGCGCGACGGCCACGGCGTGGACGTTAACCGCAACTACCCGGGCACCTTCAACAGCTGCAACGGCTCCAGCGGCATGACCTGGTCACAGACCTACCGCGGGAAGGAAGCCGCCTCCGAGCCCGAGACCCGCGCCATGATGGCCTTCGTCCAGGACATCCGGCCCGTGTTCAACATCTCCTACCACTCCTACAGCGAGCTCGTGATTTATCCCCACGGCTGCCGCCCCAAGCGCTCGGCCAACGCCGCGTTGGTGGAAAGCATCGGCAAAGAAATGGCCAGCCGCCTGGGTTACACCGCCGGCACCTCCTGGGAGACGCTCTACAACGTGGACGGCGGCGACATCGACTGGATGCACATGGAGGCCCAGGTCATTCCCTACGTGATCGAGGTGAACTCCAGCGCCCAGGGCTTCCATCCCGACTACGCCCGTTGGCGGGACGTCACCGTGGAAAAGAACCGCGTGGGCTGGCAATTGCTTCTGGACCGCGTCCAGGCCTCTGGCATCCGCGGCAGCCTCGACACCGCCATCCGCTCACAGGTCGAGATCGACGTGGCCGACGCCGCCGGCCGCGCGGTGCTGACCTATAAGGTGAATCCTGACGGCACCTACCACATCGTGCTGGCGCCGGGCCGCTACCAGCTCACCTTCCGCAACGGCGCCGAGGTCCTCGGGCGCACGGAGACCCTGGTGGGCACGGGCCTCGCCTCCGTGAACCGGCAGTTCTGATCCTTACGCCGGGCGGTTCACCCGCCCGGCTTCTTCCCCCTCCCTCATTCCTGCCCCCGTCATACTCCCAGGCCGGAGCTAACGCGGCTTTCGGTCCCAAGAACGACATGTGCCCTTTTCAAATTTCCCTGGAATCAGCTTGTTGTGCCCAGTGAGGCGGGAAACTTGAAAAGGGCACATGTAAGTGGAGTCGCCTGTGAAAGGGTCTGCCCGCCCTCTTTTGAAAAGGGCATATGTCCGTTGGATTCGTATGCGAAACAACTCTGGATATGGAGGGAAAGTACTTCGGGGATGGATGGAAATGGGGCCCGGAACCGGGCCCCTGTCACTTCAGCTTTTTCTTCAACTCGTCCGCGTCACCCTTGCGGATCTCCGTGAGCCACTCCCCCTGGGGGTAGCAGACCGCCACGATGCCGTCCTCGCACAGGCCCAGGCAACCGCTGCGGGTGACCTTCACCTCGCCTTTGAGGCCCTCGTTTTTGACCCATTTCTTCAGGTCGTCCACCAGGTCCTCGGAGCCGCGGCCACCGCAGGAGTCCTTGCCGTCCCGTTTGTGGGTGCAGATGAAGAGGTGCTTCTTGGGTTTGTCCCCGTCGTGCTTTTCCATCAGGCTCCCAGGGTGATCTTCTCGAGCAGCGGCCCTTGCAGGGTCACCACGCTGGCGCGCGGGAGGCCCTTGCCGGAGGGCCAACGGCTGGTGAGGTTGGTCTTGTCCTTGGATTGTTCGCCCGGGTGTTGCACGGAAAGGAAGAGGGTTTTCCCGTCCGGGGAGAACAACGGGCCGGTGAATTCCGCGTCAGTGGGGGCGGAAGCCACCTGCACCGGGATGCCCGCCTGGGGACCCGTGCGCATGACCACGAATAAACCGTTGTTGCCGAAGTTCTGCAGCACGCCCTTGTGCATGCTGTCCCCGCTCATGTCGGTGGTGAACCACAGGTTGCCCCGCCCGTCGAAGGCCAGGTTGTCCGGGCACGCGAAGCCGCCCTGCTCGCCGCCTTCCAGGAAGGTCTTGGTGGTGAAAGACAGCGCCAAGGGGTCGTTGCCTGCTTCCATGAGCTTCAGGATCCGCCCCATGGGGCGGCCGGCGGGCTTGTTGTTGGTGAGGGCGATGACCACGTCCCCGTTGAAAGGGTCGATCTCGATGTCCTCGGGGCGGTCCTGCTTGGTGGCGCCTAGGAGTTTGGCGGCGTCACGGCAGTAGGTCCAGATTTCCACTTGGTCCTTGAAGGCGTCCTTAAGGCGTTTGTCCGAATGGACCATGGGGATCCAGCGGCCTTTGTCGGTGTCGGCGACGTAGAGGGTGCCTTCCTCGAGTTGGCCGGGCCTGGAGGCGATGAACTTGTAGATGTACTGGTCGTTGGCGTCGTCGCCCATGTAGACCACGGGGCGCTGGTCCTTGGCCAAGCGGACGGTGGCGCATTCGTGGGCGAAGCGGCCCAAGGACACGTGTTTCTTGGCGGCGCCGGTCATGGGGTCGATCTCCACCACCCATCCGTAGTGTTCGGGGGGGCAATCATTGACCTTCTCCCACCCGTACCAGGTGGAAGGCTTGCGCTCGCCGGTCTGGCGGTCGCGCTCTCCGTAGTACATGTCGTAGTTTTCCTCGCAGGAGAGCACAGTGTTCCACGGTGTGCGCCCACCGGCGCATCCCGCGAAGGTGCCAATGGCCTCAGTCTGGCCCCGGATGGTGCGGCCACCTGCGAACGGGATCATGCTGTGTCCGTGGAGGCGGCGGTTGTAGGGAGAGTCTTGGACCAGTGCCCAGCCGCCCTTGCCCTTCCGGATCTCCACCAGGCTACCGCCCACTAAATCCATTTCCTGCTTGATGTTGGCGGGAGTGCGCTCGGGTGAGGTGAAGAACAGGGGATTGTAGTACTCATGGTTGACCCACAGGACGCCATGGTTCGGGCCGCTGAGTGGGAAGAACTGGAGGTAGTCATTGCCGTCGCCGAAGCGCAGCCCGTTCCCCATGGCGTCACCCGCGCTCAGGAGGAGCCTCCAATCCAGACCGGGAGCGGTCACCAGCTGGTCGGTGAAGCCGGGGGCGATGCCCTTGAAGGTGATGCCCGCCGGCGGCTTCGCCAGCACGGCCAGGGGCCGGGCAGCCACCGTGGCCGAAACACCCATGATCATCAGGAAATCCCGGCGAGAGAAAGTCATGCTGCACTCCTTGGAAGGTGTCCCCATGATATACTTGGGGCCATGGAACTCAAGACTCCCCTCTTGATATACGACGCCGACTGTCCACTTTGTGTCAGGTTCAAGCAAGGACTGGAGCGCCTGGACCCGTCAGGCCGCGTCACCTACCATCCCCTGGGAGACGAGCGGGTTTTCACCGCGTTCCCGCAGCTCGACCCAATGGCCTGCAGGGAGCGCATCCATTACGTGAAAGAGGACGGCACCGTGTTGGCGGGAAGTGATGTGGTGGTGGAGCTCCTCACTCATTTCCCGGGGGTCGAGAAATTTGCATGGCTGATTGAGAGCGGCATGGGCCGCAAAGCGGTGGACTTCTTCCATCGCACCGCCGAAGCAGCCCGGGAGCGCCTCAGGCACAAGGACGATTGCGGTACTTGTCCCTCAGAAAAGCGCTGAAGCGATCTCCTTGATCGCCTGGGATTTGCCCATGGAGTAGTAGTGCAGGCATGGCACCTTCTTCGCCATGAGCTCCTTGGACTGCACGATGGCCCATTCCACGCCAATCCGGCGCACTTCCTTGTCGTCGCGGCACTTGTCCACCGCCTCCGCCAGATCCTCGGGAATGTCGATGTGGAAGCGGCTGGCGAGGGCCTGGATCTGTTTTTTGGTCGTGAGGGGCTTGAGGCCAGGGATGATCGGGACGTTGATTCCTTCCGAACGGCAGCGGTCCACGAACTCGAAGAAGCGAGCGTTGTCGAAGAACATCTGGGTCACGATGTAGTCGGCGCCCTTGTCGATCTTGTGCTTGAGCCACCGGAGGTCCGATTTCATGTTCGCGGCCTCGAAGTGCTTCTCAGGGTAACCCGCCACGCCCACGCAGAACTGTCCGGGGATGGCGTTCTCGATCTCGTCGTCGATGTAGCGTCCGGCGTTCATGGCCTGGATTTGCTCCACCAGCTCGGAAGCGTAGGCGTGGCCCCCGGCCGTGGGTTGGAAGTCGTGCTGCCCTTTGATGGAGTCTCCACGCAGGGCGAGGATGTTCTGGATCCCGAGGTAGTGCAGGTCGATGAGGGCGTACTCTGTCTCTTCCTTGGTGAAGCCGCCGCAGATGATGTGAGGGACGGTGTCCACCCGGTACTTATGCATCAGGGCCGCGCAGATCGCCACGGTTCCCGGGCGCTTGCGGATGCTTTTCTGCTCCAGGAGGCCGCCCACCCGCTTCTTCAGGATGAACTCCTCGCGGTGGTAGGTCACGTCGATGAACTTCGGGCCGAATTCCATCAAGGGATCGATGTTGTCGAAGAGGTTCTGGATGCTCTCGCCGGCGTTGGGCGGAAGGATCTCGAAGGAGAAAAGGGTTTTCTTAGAATCGCGGATGTGGTCCACCACTTTGGTCATGGTCGTCTTCCTCAGAGCAGGTTGGCGGAGAGCCAGCCGCGGGCCTCAGCAATGGTCATGCCCTTGCGGCGGGCGTAGTCTTCGAGTTGGTCTTCCTGGATCTTGCCCACGTTGAAATAGCGGGCTTCAGGGTGGGCGAAATACCACCCGCTCACGGCGGCGGTGGGAACCATCGCCATGGAGTGGGTGAGCTTCACGCCGATGCGCTCCTCCGCGCCCAGGAGTGCGAATAGCTTTCGCTTCTCCGTGTGGTCAGGACAGGCGGCGTAACCCGGAGCCGGGCGGATGCCCTGGTAACGCTCACGGACCAAGTCGTCCTTGCTCAGGTCCTCGGTGGGCGAGTAACCCCAGAACTCCTTGCGCACCCGCAGGTGCAGCCATTCGGCGCAGGCCTCGGCCAGCCGGTCGGCCAGGGCGCGCACCAGGATGCCATGGTAGTCGTCGTGCTGGGCCTCGTACTTCTTGCATAACTGGTCCAGCCCTATGCCCGCGGTGACGCAAAAGGCGCCGACGTAGTCGCCCTCGGGCGCCACGAAGTCGGAGAGGCAGGGGTTGGGAGATGAGGCTTCTTCCATTTGGCGCTGGGTGCGGAGCATGTTCAGGGTGGCGAGGGTCTTGGAGCGGTCTTCTTGGAAACCGGTGTGGTGACCATGCTTGTCGCAGGGAGTGGTCACGGTCTCATAGGCGTGGATGAGGACGTCGTCGCCCGCGCCGGTGGCGGGGAAAATTCCCCATACCGCCCTGGCGCTGAGGGCCTTGGAGCGCGAGAACTCATCCAGCATTTTCTGGGCATCGTTGAAGAGCTTAGTGGCCTCTTCTCCCATGGTGGCATCCTTCAGGATAGCGGGATAGGAACCGCGCAGGCGCCAAGTATGGAAGAACGGCGTCCAGTCGATGAAAGTCCTCAGGGTTTCCAGGGGCACGTCCATCTCGGCGCGCACGCCCAGCTGGGCCGGGCGACGGGGGGGGTGCTTCTTCCAATCGGGACGGGCGCGGTTGGCGCGGGCTTCGGCCAAGCTGAGCCACTTCTCCTCTTTCTGCTGTGCCAGGTGCTGCTCTCGCATCTGGTCGTACTCGGCGCGCAGCTCGGCGGCGAAGGCCTGGCGGGCGGTCTCCGACTTGAGCTTCTCGGCCACGGGCACGGAGCGCGAGGCGTCCGCCACGTGCACCACCGTGCCCGTGAAGCCCGGCGCGATTTTGACCGCCGTGTGGAGCCGCGAGGTGGTAGCGCCACCGATCAAGAGCGGAACCTTGAAGCCCGTGCGCTCCATCTCCTTGGCCACGTGGATCATCTCGTCCAGGCTGGGGGTGATGAGGCCCGAGAGTCCGATCATGTCCACCTGGTGCTTGCGGGCCTCCTCGAGGATTTTCTCGCAGGGAACCATCACGCCCAGGTCGATGACTTCCCAATTGTTACAAGCGAGGACCACGCCCACGATGTTTTTCCCGATGTCATGCACGTCTCCCTTCACCGTGGCGAGCAGGATCTTGCCGTGCTTTTTCGCCTTGGCGCCGGCCTGTTCCTTCTCGATGAAAGGTTGAAGGTGCGCGACCGCCTTTTTCATCACGCGGGCGCTTTTCACCACCTGGGGCAGGAACATCTTCCCGGCGCCGAAGAGATCGCCCACGACGCCCATGCCGTCCATGAGGGGGCCCTCGATCACGGCCAGGGGGTTAGGATACTTCAGGCGGGCTTCCTCGGCGTCGATCTCGGCGAAATCGGCGATGCCCTTCACCAGCGCGTGGGTGAGACGTTCCTCGACGGGGAGCTTGCGCCACTCAAGATCCTCCGACTTCTGCGTTCCTTTGCCTGCGCCCATCTTCTGCCCATACTCGACCAGTCTTTCTGTGGCGTCCGGGCGGCGGTTGAGCAGCACGTCTTCGATCAGGGCGAGCATGTCCTTCGGGATGTCGTCATAGACCGGCATGGCGCCGGCGTTGACGATGCCCATGTCGAGCCCCGCCCGAATGGCGTGGAAGAGGAAGGCGGAATGGATGGCCTCCCGCAGGGGGTTGTTGCCACGGAAGGAGAAGGAAACGTTGGAGACCCCCCCGCTGGTGCGGGCATGGGGGAGGTTCTGCTTGATCCAGCGCACGGCGTTGAAGAAGTCGATGGCGTAGTTGGCGTGTTCCTCCATCCCTGTGCCCACGGTGAGGATGTTCGGGTCGAAGATGATGTCCTCAGG
>CAYNPO010000029.1:0-21890 GCA_964399165.1 uncultured Bacteriovoracaceae bacterium
GCCCAGAAAGGGCGCTTGGGTGCCAGGGCAGCACCATTCAAGTGGGGCAGTTTAGATGCGGCGGGGTATGCCATCGACCCGACAGCCCACGCGCCAGGCAAGGCTTTGTCTGTCCACGTAGAGGTGGGCGATGTCCACTAGCTGCCCGTTCAGGCGCACGGAGTGCTCGCTCTCGCTGGCCTGCTCGGTGTTCACGCTTTCCACCTGCACTGCTTCCGGAGCATTCTGCCCGCAGGGGGCACAGTATGTGGCCACACTTCCGGCGGACTGCAGGACGCGCACGGCCCGCGTGGCCTGCTGGACGGTGAGGTACTGGCATTGGTCCACTGGGAAAGACGGTACGGCCGAGGTGATGAGGGCGGATGCGAGGAAGGCTTGCATGAGAACCTCCGAGAGTTTTCATCAAACTACCACTCGCGTCGGGAAGTGTTCTTAGACAAGAGAGTTGTTGAGGTTTCGTCGAAGGCCCTACTTGAGCCGTGTCTCCCAGTGGGAGGCGGGCCTGCCAGCGATAGCGGGGTATTCCCGCCAATCCTTCAACCAAGACAATCGACGATGCACCAAATCGTCCATGGTGCGCGCTTTCTCCAGGCGGATGGCGCGCTCCACGGCCTCAGGAGTGACATCCGTGTTTTCAAACGTGCCGACGGCGGATGGCGCGCGTAGCGGGGCCAGGGTGGCATTGGGGTTGTAGCCCACTCCGAGTCGAGGGACCAGCTCCTTGCACACGTCCTGGGCCATCTTGCGGAAGGTGGTGTATTTGCCCCCGAGGATGGCGTACATGTTGCGTGCCGGACGGTACACGTGGTGGTGGCGGCTGGTCTTGGCGCGGTTGGTGGAACCCGGCTCGCGCACCAGGGGGCGCACGGCCGCAAACGAGTTCAGAATGTGGTCGCGGGTGACGCTGGAACCGGGGAAGAAGTGGCGGAGGACACCCAAAAGGTAGGTGATGTCCCCTTCGTTGGCGCGGATGTCGAAGATTTCCTCTGTGACGGCGGTCTCGGTGGTTCCCACCAGAACCGCGCCCCGTTGGGGGATCACGAAAACCACCCGGCCATCGCCCGTTTGGAGCACCACCGGGCCGTGAAGCTGGAGGGCAGAGGGCTTTATCCAGAGATGGATGCCTTTGGATGGAAGGAGTGCCGGCTCCCATGGGATGCCCCATTTGGGGAGGAGCTGGTCGGTGAAAGGACCAGTGGCGAAAACCACGTAGCGCGCTTGGGCCACGGACGTGGCGCCAGTAAGGCGGTCACGGTACACCACCCGGGCGACGGGCCCTTGATGGACTTCCAGGACTTCTTGGTAGTTCAGAGCGCGCCCGCGCTCAAGTTCTCCATCCCACAGGCACTCCATGGCCAGCTTGTGGTCGTCGACGATGCCATCGTGGTAGGTGCCTGAGCCTTGGAGTCCTTCTGGCTTCAGCTGAGGGAAACGCTGGAGAGTGAGCTCGCGGTCGGCATGGCCCGCAGGCCTGTTGCGAAAGCGCGAGAGGGCGTCATAGGTGAAGAGCCCCAGGCGCACGAAAGGCAGGGGCCACTTGGAGCCTTGGTAGACCGGCATGTGGAACTCGCGCTCCTGGGCCAGGTGCGGGGCGAGCTTGAGCCAGAGGTTTTTCTCTTCCAGCGCCTCCTTGACCAGGGCGAAGTCGAAATTTTCCAGGTAACGAATTCCTCCATGGAGCATTTTGGAGCTGCCCTGGGAGGTCTGGGAGGAGAAGTCGCCTTTCTCCAGCAGCAACACGTCCAGCCCGTGCAGCGCCAGGTCGCGGAAGATGCCCGCGCCGACGATGCCGCCGCCGATGATGAGCACGTCGTGGATGGGATGGTTCATGCGTGCCGGGCCACCCACACCACGTTACCGGTGCAGGTGAGTTTGTAGCGCATGTGCCCCAGGGATTGGGGGTCGGGGGGCAAGGGAGTCAGTTGGTAGGAGATGCCCACCACGGCATTGGCGCTCTTTTCCAGCGCATGGGCCTTCAGCCGTTGGGCCAACTCTTCATAACGGGTGTGCACGGAGTCCCCCGCCTCGTCTTCCACCACGCTGGCGTCCAGGAATGCGTGCTCGCTGGCAACTCCCAGGTAGCGCTCCACCGTATGCCCCTCCAGCTGGGGGAGCGTGGAAAGGAGCACCTGCCGCGCGTCGGCGGGTTTGTCCTGTAGGCGGAATTGGTGCTGCTGGTTCTGCCCCAGGGAGCGTCTAGAGACGAGCCCCTTGTCGGCGTCATCCTGGGCGCGGGGAGCATGGACCAAATCCGAGGGGCCCATTTCCAACTCCAGTCGGAAGCGGCGGAGTTTGTGGCAGATATGAATGGCAGCGTACTCGGAGACGCGCGGGACCAGCAGCGTGCCTCGCTCGAGTTGACGGCGAAACTGTGTCAGGAGGTCGGCGGGGAAGGCGAGTTCGCGCAGGAGGGCCAGGATTTCTTCCCGGTCTTCGAGGAATTTTACGTCGCGGGCGATGACACTGAAGGCGGGGTTGCAGGCGGCGGACACATCCGCCAGCACAGCGTGCTCGGCGAAGGCCCGCACGTCGGCGAAATCCTCCCGTGGTGGCGAGGCGGGAGCTAGAGCAGGAGCAGGGTTCGGCACTGCTTGATGTCCAACTTCAGGTGCAGGGAGGGGCTCTTCCAAGTCCTCTTGGCCGGAGAAAGATGGCCCTTCCGCGGCGAAGGCCGGGTCGTCGGCGGGAGCGGCCTCATCGGCCTGAAGCGGGGTGGCTTCTTCCTCCTGGCCAAAGACGGGGGCGAGGGGCCCTGACAAATCCTCCGAGGAGGAGTCCTCCATCACGAAGTCCGCGGCGGGTGGGCCCTCGCTGGAGAAATCATCGGTGGAAAACTCCAAGGGTGGGACGTCATCCCCCGGTGTTGGGGGTGGGAAATCGTCACTGCCTCCGAAAGGATCATTGGATAGGGTAGTGTCGTCTTCGCTTGGGGGTAGATCCGGGGGCAGGTCGTCCGCGGAGAGCTCGTGCAAGAACTCGCCCAAGTCTTCAATCCGCGTCAGATCCTTTTTCCCGTCGCCCATCCGTCCTCAGGCCCCGTGGCAGCTTTTGAATTTTTTGCCCGATCCGCAGGGGCAAGGATCGTTGCGCCCCACTTTCACCGTCCCGCGCTGAGGCGGGCGGGCGGTGGGACCACTGTTTTGGCCACGGTCGGGGGACTGGGCGCGGGCCTGGGCCTCTTGGGCCCGGCGGTGGTCTTCCAGCTGGGCCTCCAGCTCCTCGCGCTGCTGGCGCTTGATCTCCTCGATCTCCTCGGCGGTGTACATGCGGATGTGGAAGAGGCGCTCCACGGCGGTGCGCTTGAGCTCCGCCTTCATGTTCTCGTAGATGTTGAAAGCCTCGCGCTTGTACTCGACCAAGGGGTCTTTCTGGGCGTAGGAGCGCAGGTTGATGCCCTCTTTGAGGTGGTCCATGGCGAGCAGGTGGTCTTTCCAGAAGGAGTCGAAGGTGGCGAGCAGGACCTCTCGCAGGGTCAGGCGCACTTGTTCGGCGTCGTACTGCCGCATGCGCTCCTCGTGGTGGCGGGTGGCCACGTCCTTGAGGTAAGCCGCCACGTCAGAATTGTGCTTTTCGGCGCATTCTTTGGCGGAGAGCTTGCCGTCCACGTTGAAAATGGCGTGGAAGGCGCCGTTGATGCTGTTCCAGTCCCACTCATAGACGGAAGCCTTCTTGTTGTCCGGACGGAACTGCGCCTCAAGCTGGTAGCAGGTCTCCTCAATCATCTCCTGTAGTAGCTCGGCGTTGCCCTCGTCGCTGAGGATCTCCCGGCGCAGGCGGTAGATGACCTTGCGCTGCTCGTTCATCACGTTGTCGAAGTCCAGCAGGTGCTTGCGGATGTCGAAGTTGTGGGTTTCCACTTTCTTCTGGGCCTTGGCGATGGCGTTGGTCACCATGGAGTGCTCGATGGGCTCGTCGTCCTTCATGCCGAGCTTGACCATGATGCCTTTGATGCGGTCAGAGCCGAAGATCCGCATGAGGTCGTCTTCCAGGGACAGGAAGAACTTGGACTTACCCGGGTCGCCCTGGCGTCCGGAGCGGCCGCGCAGCTGGTTGTCGATGCGGCGGGATTCGTGGCGCTCGGTGCCCACGATGAAGAGACCCCCTGCCTCCTTGGTCTCGGGGACCAGCTTGATGTCGGTCCCACGGCCGGCCATGTTAGTGGCGATGGTCACGGCGCCCTTCTGGCCGGCGTTGGCGACGATCTCGGCTTCGCGGGCGTGGTTTTTGGCGTTGAGGACCTCGTGGGGCACGCCCTTCTCGCGCAGGACTGAAGAGACGATTTCGGAAGACTCGATGGAAATGGTACCCACCAGCACCGGCTGGCCCTTCTTGTGGCACTCGGCGATCAGGTCGGCCACCGCCAGGTACTTGGCCTTTTTGGAGGCGTAGACCACGTCCGGAGCATCCTCGCGCACCATGGGCAAGTTGGTGGGGATCACAACCACTTCAAGGTTGTAGATTTTCTGGAACTCCTCGGCCTCGGTGTCCGCGGTGCCCGTCATGCCTGAAAGCTTTTCGTACAAGCGGAAGTAGTTCTGGAAGGTGATGCTGGCCAGCGTTTGGTTCTCGGAGCGCACCTCCACGCCTTCCTTGGCCTCCACCGCCTGGTGCAGGCCATCGCTCCAGCGGGAGCCTTCTTTGAGGCGGCCGGTGAACTCGTCCACGATGATGACCTTGCCTTCCTTCACCACGTACTCCACGTCGCGGTGGAAGAGGGCGTGGGCGCGCAGGGACTGGTTCACGTGGTGCAGGGTCTCGATGTGCCGCACGTCGAAGAGGTTGCCGATCTTGAGGATGTCCTGGACGCGGGTGATGCCGTCTTCGGTGAGAACGGCGGTACGCGCCTTTTCGTCCACCGCGTAGTCCTTCCCCTTGGTGAGCTGGGGAATGACCTTGTTGACGGTGGCGTAGAGGGTGGTGTCACCCTCGGAGGGGCCGGAGATAAGGAGCGGGGTGCGGGCCTCGTCGATGAGGATGGAGTCCACCTCGTCCACGATGCAGAAGTTGTGCGGGCGCTGGACGTAGTCGGCCAGGTCGAACTTCATGTTGTCGCGGAGATAGTCAAACGCGAACTCGTTGTTGGTCCCGTAGGTGAT
Source organism: uncultured Bacteriovoracaceae bacterium (assembly GCA_964399165.1). GTDB lineage: Bacteria > Bdellovibrionota > Bacteriovoracia > Bacteriovoracales > Bacteriovoracaceae > UBA6144. Next base: position 5,097 of record CAYNPO010000029.1, read on the forward strand.
GTCGCAGTTGTAGGCCTTCTGGCGTTCCTGGTCGCTCATGTGGGCGAGGATCACGCCCGTGCTGAGGCCCAGCCAGCCGTAGAGTTTGCCCATCTCATGGGAGTCGCGGGTGGCCAGGTAGTCGTTGACCGTTACCAGGTGGACGCCTTTCCCGCTGAGCGCGTTCAGGTACAGGGGAAGTGTGGCGGTGAGGGTTTTCCCCTCGCCGGTCTTCATCTCGGCGATCTTGCCCTGGTGGAGCACGATTCCACCGAGGATCTGCACGTCGAAGTGGCGCATGTTCATCACGCGGCGGCTGGCCTCGCGCACGACCGCGAACGCCTCCGGCAGCAGCTGGTCCAGGGTTTCGCCCTTCTCCAGGCGGCCGCGGAACACGGCCGTCATGCCCTGCAACTCGCCGTCGGACATGGCCTTGAAACGGGCCTCCTGGGCGTTCACGCGTTCCAGGATCGGGCGCAGGAGCTTCATGTCGCGGTCCTGCTTGGTACCAAAGATAATCTTGAGGGCCTGGTTCAGCATGGGAATCTCCGGGGGTCAGTCGAGGATGAAGTAAAGAGGGTCCACCGCCGTTCCGTTCACGCGCACCTCATAGTGCAGGTGTGGACCGGTGGAGTGGCCGGTGTTGCCCACCGCCGCCAGCTGATGCCCGCGCCTGACCTTCTGGCCATTGCGCACGCTCAAAGACTGATTGTGAGCGTAGATGGTTTCGATTCCGTAGCCGTGGTCCACCTGCACGAACTTGCCGAAGCCGGCCTTCTCTCCGGAGAAGGTCACGATGCCGTCTGCGGGGGCGTGGATGGGGGTGCCGTAGGGAGCGCCCACGTCGATGCCTTCGTGCATCTTCAAACGGCCCGAGTAGGGCGAGAGGCGCTGGCCGAAGTAGCTGGTCACCCAGCCCCGGGCGGGCAGCAGGGTGGGGGTGGAGGAGAGGTAGGACTCCTTGTCCAACAGGTGCTGGTCCAGCTTGTGCACGTTCTGCTCCAGCGTGGAGACCACTTCCTTGATGCGGTTGTGTTGGAAGTCGAAGCGGGCGTAGTCCGCGGCCAGGCCGAAGCTCCGGCGGGCCAGCTCGGACCAGCGGCGGGTCACTGCCCAGCTCTTTTCCAGCCCTAAGGTGGCGGCGATCTTGCGGTCGTAGGCGGACTTGAGTTCCTGGTACTCCGGGTGGTCCTCCACGGCGGAGAAGTCCAACTGGCGCTCCAGGGACGCCTGGGGAGGGGCCTCGCCCTCGGCGGGAGCGGCTTCCCAGTCCGCGGGCGCCGGCCGGCCCGCGGCTTCCTCGAGGCCGGTGATCACCCGCAGCTTGCGCTCGAAGGTGTTGATGCGGCGGAGATCGTCGGAAAGCGAGTTCATTTTCATCTGGAACAACTGCACTTGCTCTTTCAGCTGGCGGTTCTCCAGGCCCAGATGCTTGTTCTCGTAGACCTGCTGGAGGATCTTCCAATAGTCGTAGGCAAGGATACCCACCAAGAGCAGCAGCATGACGGTGAAGAACGCCAAGGACCGCACGAAAAGCGCGGGAATCTTGAAGGACTTCACGCCCTTCTCCTTCTCCGGGATGACCATGACGGTATAGTAGTCGTTCATGCGTGCCTGGTTATTGGGGAACCGCTTGATTTTAAACCGGGGGGCCCCGGAAGGGAACAGGTAAAGAGAGAGCCTATTCCTGGGCGAGGGCGATGACGGCCGAAATGTTGTCCTGCCCACCGTTCTCGTTGGCCTGGCGGATCAGTTCGCGGACGGCGTTTTCCAAGTCGGCGGGAGTGGCGCTGGCGGGGTGGGGGATGGTCTTTTGCAGGATGTAAAGGATGTCGTGGTCGCTGACTTTTCCGTGCAGCCCGTCGGAGCACATTAAGAACAGGTCATTCTTGCACACGCGGTAGGTGAAGACGTCGGTGTTCACCTCGGGCTCAAAGCCGACGGAACGCACCAAGACGTTTTTCTGCTTATCCAGGGCCGCTTCCTCACGGGTGTAGAGCCCCATGGTCAGTTTTTCCTGCACGAAAGAATGGTCGCGGGTGAGCTGAAACAGGAGACCATCGTGCAGCAAGTAAGTGCGCGAGTCCCCCACATTGCCCACGTAGGCCTGGGAACCCTGGAACAATACGGCCGTGAGGGTGGTACCCATTCCCTTGAGCTCGGGTTGTTGGTCGGAGCGGGCGTGGATCTGCCCGTTGACGTGTTGAAAGCAGGCCGACACCAGTTCTCGGGGTTCCATGTCCCCATAGGCGCGCAGGAAAGGAGGCATCAGGGAAACCGACATCTGCGAGGCGATGTCGCCGCCGCTGTGGCCGCCCATGCCGTCTGCGACCGCGAAAAAGCGGTTCTCGGGACTCAGGCAAATGGAGTCCTGGTTGGTCTTGCGCTTGCGCCCTATATCCGTCGCGCCGGCGTGGATGATCGCCATGGTTCTCCCAGATGATGCAACACCTCCATCTTAAGGCGGTTCGGAACCAAGTCAAAGGACGTTTCCCGCTGAGGAAAACGGTCGGGCAAAAGGGGGGCCCTTTCCGGTTGGGTCGGGAAGGGGTCCCGGGGTAGAATGGAGTCACGGGGCCCGTTCCCCGCACTATCCGCCATGGAGGAAGGATGGCCGCTTTTGACGTCAACCAGTTCATTTCATCGAACTACAACCCCAAGGACTTCTCCCACCTCCACTGGCAGGGTAGTTTCCAGGATTACGTGGACCTCGTGGTGAAGAACCCGCAGATCGCGCGCAACTCCTTCCAGCGGGTCTACGACATGATCATGTCCTACGGGACGTCCCAGTACACCGAGTACAAGAAGGACGTGGTCCGCTACCACTTCTTCGACGACCCCGTCGAGAATGGAAAGGACGCCATTTTTGGCATCGACGTCCACCTCATGAAGCTGGTGAACTTCTTCAAGTCCGCGGCCCTGGGCTATGGCACGGAGAAACGCGTTCTCCTGCTGCACGGCCCGGTGGGCTCCGCCAAGTCCTCCGTCTCCCGCCTGATCAAGAAAGGCATCGAGCATTACTCCCGCACCGACGAGGGTGCCCTCTACACCTACGAGTGGGTGGATGACGAGGGTTCCCCCATCCTAGGCGGCCAAAAGATCTTCGCCTCGCCCATGCACGAGGAGCCCCTCAAGCTCCTGCCCCATGAGGTGCGCGAGAAATTCCTTGCCGAGATCAACAAGGGCAAGTCCCCTTACAAAGTGAAGATCAAAGGCGAGGTGAACCCCGCCTGCCGCTACATCCTCAATGAGTACATGCTCAAGTACAACGGTGACTGGAACAAGGTCATGAAGCACGTGCGGGTGAAGCGCCTGCTGCTCTCCGAGAAGGACCGCCGCGGGATTGGCACCTTCCAGCCCAAAGACGAGAAGAACCAGGACTCCACCGAACTCACCGGGGACATCAACTACCGCAAGATCGCCATTTACGGCTCTGACTCCGATCCCCGCGCCTTCAACTTCGACGGGGAATTCAACATCGCCAACCGTGGCATCGTTGAGTTCATCGAGATGCTCAAGCTCGACGTGGCGTTCCTCTACGACCTGTTGGGCGCTTCCCAGGAACAAAGCATCAAGCCCAAGAAGTTCGCCCAGACCCACATCGACCTGGTGATCCTCGGCCACACCAACGAGCCTGAATACCGCAAACTCCAGTCCAACGAGTTCATGGAGGCCCTGCGCGACCGTACCGTGAAGATCGACGTGCCCTACATCACCCGCCTGGACCAGGAAGTCCGCATCTACAAGAAGGACTTCAACAAGGACACCATTCCCAACATCCACATCGCCCCTCACACCCTCGAGATGGCGAGTATGTGGGCGATCCTGACCCGCCTGGAAGAGCCCAAGAAGTCCGACCTCACCAAGCTTCAGAAGATCAAGTTGTACAACGGTAAGACCCTCCCCGGGTACAACGAGGACAATGTCAAAGAACTGCGTAAGGAGGCCGTGCGCGAGGGCCTCGAGGGGATTTCCCCCCGCTACATCCAGGACAAGATCTCCAACGCCCTGGTGAAGAACGGCCATGTGGGCTGCCTCAACCCCTTCATGGTGTTCAACGAGCTGGAGAGCGGGCTCAAGCACCACGCCCTGATCAACTCCCCTGAGCAGTTGGACCAGTTCCGCGAGGTGCTGGCCATCACCCGCCAGGAGTACGAGGACATCGTGAAAAACGACGTTCAAAAGGCGATCTCCGTGGACGAGAGCGCCATCCAGACCCTGTGCGCCAACTACGTGGACAACGTCAAGGCCTACACCCAGAAAGAAAAGATCCGCAACAAGTACTCCAACAAGCTGGAGGAGGCGGACGAGCGCTTCATGCGCGCGGTGGAGGAGAAGATCGACATCCCCGAGAGCAGGAAGGACGACTTCCGCCGCGAGCTGATGAACTACATCGGCGCGCTTGCGATCGAGGGCAAGCAGTTCGACTACAAGATGAACGAGCGCCTGCACCGGGCCCTGGAGCTTAAGCTCTTCGAGGACCAGAAGGACACCATCAAGCTCACGACGATCATCTCCAACGTGGTGGACAAGCAGACCCAGGAGAAGATCGAGGTGGTGAAGACCCGCCTGATCAAGAACTTCGGCTACTGCGAGATCTGCGCCACGGACGCCCTGAACTTCGTGGCCTCGATCTTCGCCAAAGGCGATTCGATCAAGGCTTAAGGAGCCGCTTTGGACCACCCGATCAAGCGCGACCACGCCCGTTTCCGCAAGATCATCAAAGGGAAGATCCGCGACAACTTGCGGAAGTACGTCTCCCACGGAAACCAGATCGTGCCCAAGGGCACGGACAAGTTCACCGTGCCCATGCCCTCCATCGACATCCCGCGCTTCAAGTTTGGGGATAAGTCCCAAGGGGGCACGGGCCAAGGCCAGGGCCAGCCGGGGGACCCCGTGCAAGGGCAGCCCGACCCCAACGGCCAGCCCGGCCAGGGGGAAGCAGGGGAGGGCGAGGGGCAGAAGGAGCTCGAAGTCGAGCTCTCATTGGACGAGCTGGCGCGCATCCTGGGGGATGAGCTCTCGCTTCCGAACATCGAGCCCAAGGGGAAGAAGAGCCTCGAGAGCACCATCGACCGCTACACCAACATCGGGACCACTGGCCCGGATTCCCTGCGCCACCTGCGGCGCACCTACAAACAGGCCCTCAAGCGCCAGATCGCCATGGACTCCTATGACCCGGAGAACCCGGCCGTCATCCCCATTCGCCGCGACTTCCGCTACAGGAGCTCCGAGACCAAGGTCGAGATGGAGAACGCCGCCGTCGTCATCTACATGATGGACGTGTCAGGCTCCATGGGCGACGAGCAGAAAGAGATTGTGCGCACAGAGAGCTTCTGGATCAACCTGTGGCTCAAAAGCCAGTACAAGGACATCGAGATCCGCTACATCATCCACGACGCCACCGCCAAGGAAGTGGACGAGCAGACCTTCTTCCGCACCCGCGAGTCCGGCGGCACGCTGATCTCCTCGGCCTTCACCCTGTGCAAGCAGATCATCGACGCCGACTACCCGCCGTCCGAGTGGAACATCTACCCGTTCCACTTCTCCGACGGGGACAATTGGAGCGCGGACGACACCAAGCTGTGCCTGGAACTCTTGGACCAGCATATCTTGCCCGCCAGCAACATGTTCTGTTACGGCCAGGTGGAGAGCCGCTACGGCTCGGGGCAGTTCTTCAAGGACTTGGCCGGCCGCTACGGCCAGGGCCACGACAAAATCACCCTGAGCAAGATCAAGAATAAGGAAGGCATCCTGGACTCCATCAAGGAGTTCTTGGGGAAAGGCAAATAGATGAACCGGACCAAGCCCATCACCGGTGAGCTGCTCCGCCTCAAGAATGAGATCGAGGGTTACGCCGTGGCGGCGGGCCTGGACTTTTTCCCGCAGGTCTTCGAGGTTTGCGACTACGACACCATCAACATCCTTGCCGCCCAAGGCGGGTTCCCCCAGCGCTATCCCCACTGGCGCTTCGGCATGGACTACGACCAGCTCTCCAAGGGCTATGCCTACGGCCTGCAGAAGATTTACGAGATGGTGATCAACACCAATCCCTGCTACGCCTACCTCCTCCAGGCCAATAACTGGGTGGACCAGAAGATCGTCATGGCCCACGTGTATGGCCACAACGACTTCTTCAAGAACAACGCCTGGTTCGGAAACACCGACCGCCGCATGATGGACGTGATGGCCAACCACGGCACCAAGATCCGGCGCTACATGGAGCGCCACGGGCACGACGCCGTCGAGGCCTTCATCGACCGGGTGCTGAGCCTGGAGAACCTGCTGGACACTAACGAGCTCTTCGAGACCCCCGAGCTCAAGCGGCGCCGGGGCGAGCTCGAGGCCACCGCGCGCAAGGAGGAGGGGCAGGAGGAGGGCTTCACCGCCGACGACCGCTCCCAGGCCCTCAAGGCCTTCATGCGCAGCAAGGCCCGGGGCGAGCGCAAGGACAAGCCCCGTGAGGAGGAGTCCGCCCTGCCGGCTGAACGCCCGCTGGCACGCCCCACCCGGGACGTGCTGGGCTTTCTGATGGAACACGCCCCGGTTGAAGAGTGGCAAAGCGACGTGATCGCTTGCTTGCGGGAGGAGGCTTACTACTTCCTGCCCCAGCGCATGACCAAGATCATGAACGAGGGCTGGGCCAGTTACTGGCACTCCCGCATCATGACCGAGAAGGCCCTGGACGCCTCCGAGATCGTGGAGTTCGCCGACAAGCACGCCGGCGTCATGCAGATGGGCCGCCAGAACATCAACCCCTACAAGGTCGGCATCGAGCTCTTCCGCGACATCGAGTACCGGTGGAACACAGGGCGCTTCGGGAAGGACTACAACGAGTGCCAGAACATGCAGGACAAGGCTGCCTGGGACCTGAAGCTCGGCCAGGGCCAAAAGAAGATCTTCGAGATCCGCCGTTCCCACAACGACATCTCCTTCATCGACGAGTTCCTCACCCCGGAGTTCTGCGAACGCCAGCAGCTCTTCACCTACAAGCACAACCCCCGCACCGGCCGCTTCGAGATCGACACCCGGGATTTCCTGGCCATCAAGCAGAAACTCCTCATGCAGCTGACCAACTTCGGCCAGCCCCTCATCCAGGTGGAGGACGCCAACTACCACAACCGCCGGGAGTTGCTGTTGCGCCATTCCCATGACGGGGTGGACCTGGACATGCAGTACGCCTCGGAGACCCTCAAGAACCTCCACGCCATCTGGCGCAGGCCCGTGAACCTGGCCACCGTGGTCGAGGAGAAGGAAGTGGTCTTCCACTTCGACGGCAAAGAGATGAAGCCGGTGGGCTGAGGCCCCTCACTCCACCAGTTTGATCAGGGAGTCGTCGAGTTCGTCGATGTCCCGCTGTTCCACCGCCACGTTTTCGCGGAAAGGTTCCACCGGCGTGTCCGAGGCGAGTGTGCGCCATAGGGGTTCGACGGGGGCGCTGGCGTCGTCGCGGGTGAGTAAGGGAGTGAAGTCGTCCCAAGTCATCTGGGCGGCCATGGTCCAGCAGGCAACCAGGTCCCCTCCCTCGCAGGCGCGGGCGCTATGGCGTTCCAGGGCCGGCAGATCGCGGGTCCGCAAAGCCACGTAGGCGGAGAGCTGTTCCACTTCGGGGGGTGTGCCGCTGCCCATGTCCTGGCCCACGCGCTCGAGGCGTTCGCGGGCCCCTTTCCAGTCCTCGCGCTGGACGGCGAAGGCGGCGGCCATGGTCCGCTGCTGGTTGCGCTGCCCCTGATGGGCGTCCAGTCTCTCGGCCAGCACCGCGCCGTCCTTCCACTGCTTGAGCACCCACGCCAGGGGCAGGGCCCGCTCGGCGGCGTTATGCGAGTTCGTTTTCTGTTTGAGGGCGAGTTTGTATTGGGCGTAGGCGAGTTCCTGGTTCTTGCGCAGGAGCCACAGGTTGCCCTTCATGTTCTCCACGTTGGGCGTGGCGAGGTCCTGCATGAACTGCCAGGCCCGGGCCAGCCGTCCTCGGCGGTAGTGGATATGAGCGATCACCGCCCGCAGTTCGTCGTCTTCCACCACGCTGGCGTCGAGGGCGTCGAGCTCGCCTTCCACCAAGTGCTCTTGGTGGAGATAGAGGGCGAGCTTGAGCAATCGCTTGAGCTCGTCGTTGGGGAGACGATGGATTTGGCGCCGCCCGAAGACCCGGCCGGCGGTCTCTTCCCGGGGCGCCACCGCCAGGGCCACCAGTGTGTCCATCCACAGCATGTCGCGCAGGAAAGCGTCGTCGCCATTCTCGGACTTGCAGCGGGCCCAGTCAGCGGCGGCGCTGTCCGGGGCCTTGAGCGCCACCTGGAGCACGGTCTTGAGCAAACAGACGCGGCCGAAATGGGGGTTGGCGGCCAAGACGGGGAGGGAGAGCGTGCCATGGGCCGCGCGCCAGTCGCCGCCCAGAAACTCGGCGAGGGCCCGGTAGCGCAGCAACACCGGCTCCAGCCGGCCGGACTCGCCCCGGCCCAGCTCGGCCAGCAGCAGGCGTGCCCGCACCAATTCGCCGGCAAGGAGGTGATGCTTCACCCGCGCCAGGCCCTGGTGCTCGCGCTCCTGGTCCTGGGCCAGGGTGCGCGCCAGCACCCCGTCGTCAGGGGTGGGCAACTCCCAGCGCCCGCGCCGCTGGCCCACCAGGGCATTGTCGGCGGCGGGTTGGGCCAGGCCCCATCCGGGCAGGAGCAGGCAGGTCAGCCAGAGGAACTTCATGCTTCATTCTTCGGACGCCTGCACCGAGAAGCTTACTGAAGATGAAAACCTTGTTGAGCAAAACCCTCGGGCTATGGGCCCTGCTGCTGGCTTACCCTGCCTGGGCCCTGGTGCCTTTGGAAGGGCTCCTCATGGGGCGGGTGGAGGGAGATCTCCAGCAAGACCCACTGAGCCGGGTGTTCCGTCCCCACGAAGCCTCCCACGGGGCCCCCGACGCCGCCCAGTGGCGCCTCTACCGCGCGGAACTGGAAGAGGCCCAGGCCCTCAAGGCCTCCTGTACGGAGGTGGGGGAGGCGACTTTCTTGGACACTCATTCCCAGGAAGGCGCCCGCCGTAGCGTCGTGGCGACGCTGCAGTATGTGGGGCTGGACGCCGTGGTGAAGGCCCTGGGGTCTTACGCGCGCACGCTCCAGGTCTCCCCCGAGGAGTTCAACCGCCTTGCTGACAACTTGGTGGCAGGCAGCTGCTCCCCCAACCTGAGCGTCTACGGGGTGAAGCTCGTGCGGCAGAACCTCCAGGCCGCTTACGAGGGTGCTCCCGTTCCGCTGCCCACCATGCCCAGCGTGCCCTTCGCCCCGGAGGCCCTCCGCACGAAAACCGATTCCCGCGCGGCCAAGGAAAACGAGTTCCACCATACCGCGAAGCTTTTCCGCGCCCTTTGCTCTTGGGGGGGGGACGTCTCGAACTACCGCCTGCTGCCTCCCTTGCTCGCGAGCCCGCAAGTGATGGCGGTGGTCTTCCGCCACCTGGAAGGACAGCAGTTGGTCTTCCGCGCGGCCAGCGGCGCCGTGGAGCGGGAGCAGAGCGGTGCCTCGGTGCAGGTATTGTGCCAGGACCTCATTTGCCGACGGGTACCCAACGAAACCTTCCAGCGGGGCTTCCCCCGCTACCTGGGTTCCAGCGGTTTGCCCCAAGACCTGCGCCGGCACTGGTGCGGGCATTTCCGCTACCAGGACTACCTCACCGGCGAGGGCCAGCACCCCCAGGTGCGGGCCTGGCTTAAGCAACAGAATCCCGAGGACGAGCGCAAAGATGTCGCCCAGATGTTGGCCCTCTTCACCGGCGTGCCCGACCTGGTCATCGCTCAGGCGAAGTATGCGGGACTCGCCCAGGACCTGCGATTGCCCATGCAGGAGCGCTGGGACCGCTGGGCCCAGCAGGGCCTGGGCGTCTTTTCCAGGGACCTGCTCTACGAAGAGCCGCTGGAGGTGCGCGTGCGTCCGCGCCGGGATCCACTGGTGCTGCGGCAGGAACTCTTCGGTTTCGACTTGGACGTGACCTTGGGCGAGCTCGACCAGGTTTTCGGCGGCAACGACAAGATCAGCGCCCAACTTCGCCTCAAGCTGCCACGCAACTGGTTGCGCTGGGTGCGCGAGGAGTGGTTGCGCACGGGAGACCGGGAGTCCCAGGAGCGCTTCACCGCCGAGGTTGCTCAACGGCTGCGGCCGATGCTGGATGCCAAACGCGCGCTCTTTCCGGGCCCCATGCTTCGGGGTGGGGTTGAACACCTCCTGGCACGGGAGTTGGTGGAGCAACTATATAGCTACCAAGGCCCGTACTTCGACCAATTCAAGGAAGAGATGCTCGAGGTGCCCGTGCGCTTCCATTACGGGGTTTTCGCCTTGTCCTACGTCCGTCACAAGACGGTGCTGGAGGGCGGGAAGCAGCTTGACTTTTAGCCCCCCGCGCCCAATCTAGCAGCATGAAAAAGAAACCCACGGTGATCGAGTCCGAGGTGGTGGGCCCCGCCACGCCCCCCCCCGGGGGAAGCGTCCCGGCCCGCGTCCCCACCAAGGCCCCCGCCACCGGGCCTTCAGACCCCCTCACCGTTTACCTACGCGAGATCGCCCGCTACGACTTGCTCACTCCCGAAGAAGAGAAGGAGCTGACCCAGGCCCTGCATGAGACCGGCGACATTGAGGTGGCGCGCAAGCTGGTGGTGGCGAACCTGCGGCTGGTGGTGAAGATAGCCATGGAGTACCGCCACGCCTGGCAGAACGTCATGGACCTGATCCAGGAAGGCAACATCGGCCTCATGAAGGCGGTCTCCAAGTACGATCCCGGCAAGGGCGCCAAGCTCTCCTACTACGCCAGTTGGTGGATCCGCTCCTACATCCTCAAGTACATCCTGGACAACTTCCGGCTCATCAAGATCGGCACCACCCAGGAACAGAAGAAGCTTTTCTACAACCTCATGCGCGAGAAGGAGCGGCTGCTCTCGCTGGGCATCCAGCCCGAGACCAAACTCCTCTCGGAAAACCTGGGGGTCTCTCCCAAGGCGGTGGAGGAAATGGATCTGCGCCTCTCCGGCGCCGGCCAAGAGGTGAGTCTGGACCGGCCCCTCGATGACGCGGACGGTAAGGGCGTGCTGGGGGACTTGCTCCGGGACTTAGCGGAAGGGCCCGAGGCCCAGCTGGAACAGCGGCAGTCGTTGGAGATACTCCAAAAGCAGTTGGTGGAGTTCGTGAAGGGCCTCAAAGAACGCGACCAGGAAATCTTTAAAAAACGACTTCTTAGTGAAATCCCCGAGAGCCTGCAGGAGATCGCCGACCAGTACGGGGTTTCGCGCGAGCGGATCCGTCAGATCGAGGAGCGTTTGATCCAACAATTAAAGGTTTACATGGCGGAGTATCTCCGCTAAAACTTCCCCAAGTTTCAATAACATGTACGGTGCCGCGGCCAGTCCGCCACCGTCCTACATCTCGGTTGTGATGGCAGATCACTACTTGGAGTAAGGAGCAAAAAATGGCCACTGCAGAAAGAAACGCCGAACTCACCAAGAAATTCGGCAAGAACGCCCAGGACAGCGGGGCCCCCGCCGTCCAGATCGCCGTGCTGACCGAGCGGATCAACGAGCTGTCTTCCCACTTCGAGAAGCACTCCAAGGATCACTCCAGCAAGCGCGGCTTGATGAAAATGATCGGCAAGCGCCGTGCGCTGCTGAAGTATCTGGGCGAGCGCGACGCCGCCGGATACCAGAAAGTCATCGCCGAGCTCGGCATCCGTAAGTAAGTGAACCAAAGAAGGGAGTCGCGAGACTCCCTTCTTCTTTGACAAGGACCGGTGAGAGCGGAAGACCGCAGGAAGGGAGACTTTAAGAGATACATGAGCGTGCCTGTGGGCCCCCTGATGTATCTCTCTAAACTCCCCCCGCGAAATCCTCCCTCACCATAACAGCAAAACAGGAGCGTCCCCTCGTGGGAGCGTTCCGGCATTCATTTGAGGTGCAGCATGATCAACAACAAACGCGAATTCAAGATCAACTACGGCGGCAAGGACATCACCCTTGAGACCGGCCGCCTGGCCAAGCAGGCCGACGCCTCCGTGCTCGTGTCCTGCGAAGGCACCCAGGTCCTGGTGAACCTGGTGTGCGCCCTGGAAGTGAAAGACGGCCAGGACTTCTTCCCCCTGCTGGTGGATTACAAAGAAAAGTTCTACGCCGCCGGCAAGTTCCTGGGCGGCTTCATGAAGCGCGAGGCCCGTCCCTCCAACGCCGAAATCCTCACCATGCGCCTGATCGACCGGCCCCTGCGCCCGTTGTTCCCCGAAGGCTTCATGTTCGAGACCATCCTGACCATCAACGTGCTCAGCTACTCCGAGAAGGGTGACCCTGAAGTGCTCGCGGGCCTGGGCGCCGCCGCCTGCCTCGCCATCTCCGACGTGCCTTTCGCTGGTCCCTTGGGCTTTGCCAAGATCGGCAAGATCGCAGGCCAGTACGTGCTCAACCCCACCACCAAGGAATTCGAGTCCAGCGACATGGAAGTGCTGATGGCCGCCACTAAGGACGCCATCATGATGGTGGAGGGCGAGGCCAACGAGGTCTCCGAGGCCGACATGCTGGGCGCTCTCCAGTACGGCCACGAACAGATCCGCAAGTTCTGCGCCCTCTTGGACACCATGACCAAGGAAGTGGGCAAGAAGAAGCGCGAGTTCGCCTCCTCCGCCCCCAACACCACCCTGATGAACCAGGTGCACGCCGACTTCACCGCCGACGCCCGGGCCGTGCTCAACGTGCTGGTGAAGCAGGACCGCATGCGCGCCACCCACCAGTTCACCAAGAAGCTCAAGGAGGCCTTCAAGGCCAACCCGTCCAAGTATGGGCTCGAGGAAGGCGCTGAGTTCGGCAAATGGGCGGCCAAGGCTTCTGATGAGATCCTCTACAAGCTCATGAGAAACGACATCATCGAGAAAGAGCAGCGCATCGCCGGCCGCGGCCTCACCACCGTGCGTGCCATCGAGACCGAAGTGAGCCCCCTGGTCCACGTCCACGGTTCCGCCTTGTTCACCCGCGGCGAGACCCAGGTCCTCGCCGCCGTCACCATCGGCGGCAAAGAGGGCGAGCAGATGAAAGACAACATCACCGGCCTCTTCTACGACAAGTTCTACCTGCACTACACCATGGCCCCCTTCTCCGTGGGCGAGGCCCGCGGATACCGCGGCGTGGGCCGCCGCGAGATCGGCCACGGCAACCTCGCCGAGCGGGCCATCAAGAAGGTCATGCCCAAGCAGGACCAGTTCCCCTACACCGTGCGCGTGGCCTGCGAGGTCCTGGAGTCCAATGGTTCCTCCTCCATGGGCTCCGTATGTTCCGGCTCCATGGCACTGATGGATGCGGGCGTGCCGCTGAAGGCCCCCGTGGCCGGGGTGGCCATGGGCCTGATCAAGGAAGGTGAGAAGTTCAAAATCCTCACCGACATCTTGGGTGATGAAGACCACTTGGGCGATATGGACTTCAAGGTCGCCGGCACCAAGGACGGCATCACCGCCATCCAAATGGACATCAAGATCACCGGCATCACCCCGGAGATCATGCAAAAGGCCATGGCCCAGGCGAAGGAAGGCCGCATGACCATCCTCGCGGAGATGGCCAAGACCATCTCCACCCACCGCGCCACCTTCAAGCAGGGCGTGCCCCAGATCAAGATGATCAAGATCGCCCCCGACAAGATCGGCGCCCTCATCGGCCCCGGCGGCAAGAACATCAAGGCGATCCAGGAAGGCAACAAGGTCTCCATCGAGGTGGACGACGACGGCACCGTCAAGGTGCTCGGCTCGGACGTCAAGGTCCTGGACGACGTGGTCAGCCTGATCGAGATGCAGTTGAATGGCCCCCGGATCGGCAGCGTCTACAAGGGCACCGTGGTCACCATCAAGGAATACGGCGCGTTCGTGGACATCGCCCAGGGCATCTCGGGCCTGGTGCACGTTTCCGAGATCGCCGACGAGCGCATCCAGGACGTCACCCAGTACATCTCCGAGGGCGACGAAGTGGACGTCAAGGTGATGGAAGTGGACCGCTTCGGCAAAATCCGCCTCTCCATCAAGGCCATCGCCCCCCTGAAGCCCAAGAAAGGCTGAGGCGAGCGTGACCGCACCCACCACGGTCAAAGTGCGCAAGCTCGCGCACTTTGACCCCGCCTTCGAGCTGCCCTTCTACGCCACGGAGCAATCCGCTGGCGCCGACGTGCGCGCCAGTCTCCCGGATCGTGGAGGGTTGGTAGTGCCGCCGGGGGAGCGCGTGCTGGTTCCCACCGGGCTGGCCTTCGAGATCCCCCCGGGCCACGAGATCCAGGTGCGTCCGCGCTCCGGGCTCTCGCTCAAGACGCCGCTTCTGGTGGTGAACGCCCCCGGGACCATTGATGCCGACTACCGCGGGGAAGTGCAGGTCATCATCGGCAATTTCGGGACCACCCCCTACGTGGTGGAACACGGCTTAAGGATCGCCCAGCTGGTGCTGGCCCCGGTCTGGCAGGCCAAGTACGAGGAAGCCAGCGACCTTTCCGCCACCGCGCGCGGGGAGGGGGGCTTCGGATCAACGGGAGTACGCTGATGGACCTGAAAGTTCCCTATGCCAACGTGACGGACAAGAAGCAGGCCTACGAGGCCGCCAAGAAGCTGGTGCCCGAGGCCCTGGCGAAATTCGGCGTCAAGGCGGAGGTCCAGCAGGACGACGGCGCCTGCCGCCTCTCCGCCAAGGGCACGGGCTTTGCCGCCGAGATCCTTTTCACGGACGCCGACGCCCAACTCAAGGTGGACCTCGGCTTTTTGCTCAAGCCCATGAAGGGCAAAGTCCTCGAGGTGCTCGAGCGCCAGATCAAGAAAGTGGTGTGAGCCGTGCCTAAGCTGACCCTGTGGCCGGAAGGTGAAGTGCTGGAAGTGGAGGAGGGGAAGGCCCTCTTGGAACAGCTCACCCGCGCCGGCAAGGCCATCAAGTCCAGCTGCGGGGGGCATGCCACCTGCGGCGACTGCGTGGTGAAGGTGAAGGGCGGGGAGTCCTGCCTTACGGCCCCGACCTTTGAGGAGCTGCGGCTGCTTGGGAACGTCTTCCACATCACCAAGGAACGGCTTTCCTGCCAGCTCAAGCTCACCGGCGACGCGGTCATCGACATCACGGCCCATCTCAAAGCTCCCACCGCCCCCCAGCCGGTGCCAAAACGTCCCGACGTGCGGGTCCGCAAGGCCCACGAGCTGCAAGAAACCGCGGCGAAAAGTCAGGAAAAAGATGGGGAAAAGCGGGAAGACGCTTGGTATCGTCATTGGGAAAAGAAAGACGAGACCGGCGCCGTGCCCCCCAAGCTGGGAGGGAACCGCCGGCCCAGGCCTTTCAAACACGACAACGACCCCGAATAAATAGGAGTGGAGCATGGCCGTGAGCGCATCCGCCGGAACCGCCAGCAGCGGTGAGGCAGGGAAATACCCCCCCCAGATCAAGTTCATCGTGGGGAACGAAGCCTGTGAGCGTTACAGCTACTATGGGATGAAATCCATCCTGGTGGTGTTCATGATTCAGGTCCTGCTGATGCAGGAATCCGAGGCCACCTGGGTCTACCACCAGTTCTCCAGCCTGGTTTACCTTTTCCCCATCCTTGGGGCCTACATCTCCGACCGCATCTGGGGCAAGTACAAGACCATCATGTACCTCTCCCTGGTCTACTGCGCCGGCCACGCCGTGCTCTCCATCTGGGAAACCAAGGAAGGCCTGTATGCGGGCCTTGCCCTCATCGCCCTGGGCTCCGGGGGCATCAAGCCCTGCGTCTCCGCCCATGTGGGGGACCAGTTCAAGAAAGGCCAGGAGGCCCTGCTCGCCAAGGTCTTCAACCTCTTCTATTTCATGATCAACTTCGGCTCCTTCTTCTCCACCCTGATCACCCCGTGGACTTTGAAGCACTACGGTCCCAGCGTCGCGTTCGGCGTTCCGGGCGTATTGATGTTCATCGCCACTTTCATCTTCTGGATGGGCCGCCACCAGTACGTGCACGTGCCGCCCACCAAGTCCGATGGCAACGGCTTCCTGAGCGTGCTCAAGACCTGCCTCACCACTTCCGGCCAGGCGGGCCAGGGCTTCTGGGACAAGGCACGCGCCAAGCACGGCGATGAAGGCGCGGAGGGCGCCAAGGCAGTATGGGACATCACCAAGGTGTTCCTGGCAGTCTCCGTGTTCTGGGCCCTGTTCGACCAACACGGTTCTAGCTGGGTCATCCAGGCCACCAAGATGGACCTCATGTTCATGGGCATTCCCTTCGAGGCCTCCCAGATCTCCGCCTGGAACCCGATCATGGTCATGGGCCTGATTCCGCTATTCACCATGGGCGTCTACCCCGCCATCACCAAGATGGGCTACGAGATGACCCCGCTGCGCCGGATGACCTGGGGCATGTTCGTGGCTGGCTTCGCCTTCGCCCTGGCCGCCCTGATCCAAGTGCAGCTCGACAACGGCAACCAGCTGAACGTGATGTGGCAGTTCTGGCCTTACCTGGTGATCACCATCGCCGAGGTGATGGTTTCCATCACGGGCCTGGAGTTCGCCTACACCCAGGCCCCGCGCGCCATGAAGTCCTCCATCATGTCCATGTGGCTCCTCACGGTGTTCCTGGGCAACCAGCTGGTGTCCTACATCACCAAGATCGAGCTCTATCCGGTGGCCAGCGCCGGTTACTTCTGGTTCTTCGCGGCCACCATGGGCGTGTTCGCCTGCATCTTCGCCTTCATGGCCAGTCGCTACACCGTCAAGAACTACATGCAGGCCTAAGCACTCCGTAATGCAGAAAAGGAAAGGCCCGCTTTGATCTGGGCCCTCTTTTTCGGACGGTTTATAGAACGAGACCACTCAAGACCCCT
>CAYNPO010000030.1:0-15812 GCA_964399165.1 uncultured Bacteriovoracaceae bacterium
GCCGACGAGGGCGAACCCGGCACGTTCAAGGACCGCCTAATCATGACCCGCGCCCCGCACCTCCTGATCGAGGGCATGATCATCGCCGCCCACGCCATCACCGCTTCCCGCGGCTACATCTACATCCGCGGCGAGTTCTTCATCGAGAAGGCCATCGTGGACTACGCCCTCGAGGAGGCCCGCAAGGCCGGCATCCTCGGCAAGAATGCCCTCGGCCCCGGCAAGGACTTCGACATCTTCACTTACGCCGGCGCCGGCGCCTACATCTGCGGCGAAGAAACCGCGCTCCTGAACTCGCTCGAGGGCAAGCGCGGCGAGCCCCGCCTCAAGCCGCCGTTCCCCGCCCAGGTGGGCGCCTACGGCATGCCTTCCTGCGTGAACAACGTGGAAACCTTCGCGGCCTGCCCGTACATAATCAACGAAGGAGCGAGCAAGTTCGCCGCCCTTGGCACGGAAAAGTCCGGGGGCACACGCTTATACTGTGTGTCCGGCCACGTCGAGCGCCCTGGCGTGTATGAGCTTCCTCTCACCATTACCCTCCGCCAGCTCATCGACCACTGCGGCGGCGTGAGAGGCGGCAAGAAGCTCAAAGCGGTCATCCCCGGCGGCGCCTCGGCCCCCATGCTGACTGCGGCCGAGATCGACGTGGGCATGGACTTCGACAGCCTCGCCCGGGCAGGCACCATGGCCGGCTCCGGCGGCGTCATCGTCATGGACGAGGACACCTGCATCGTGGAGGCGGCTTCCATCCTCCTCAAGTTCTATGAGCACGAGAGCTGCGGCCAATGCAGCCAGTGCCGCGAGGGCAGCCACTGGCTCGCCCGCATGTTCCACCGACTAGAAAACGGCAAGGGCATCGAGGCCGACCTGGACTCCATCGCCTCCATCTGCGGGAACATGGCCGGCCAGACCATCTGCGCCTTCGCCGACGCCGTCACCGGCCCGGCCCTCTCCTCCATCCGCAAATTCCGCCCCGAATTCGAGGCCCACGTGCGCCAGGGCTGTTGCCCGATGAAGCCCGCGGGCCACGTCGCCCACCATGCCAAGGGACACGCCCATGTCTGAACAAAACGTCATCCGCCGGACCGAAGTCGATTTGGACTACTGCTCCTACAAGCAGCCGGCATCGGCCGGCCCTGACGGGAAACCCCTTCCCAAGATGACCCTAGACGGCGTCGTCGTGGAATTCCAACCCGGCGACACGATCATGCAGGTCGCGGAACGCGTGCGCGTGGCCGCCGACATCCCCCGCTTCTGCTACCACCCCGGCATGCCCATCGCGGGCACCTGCCGTATGTGCACCGTGGAGGTCGAGAAGGCCCCCAAGCTCATGACCTCCTGCTCGACCCCCGCCGCCGACGGCATGGTGGTGCACACCCGTTCCGAGAAAGTGCTCAAGAGCCGCACCGGCGTGATGGAGTTCCTGCTCACCAACCACCCCCTGGACTGCCCCGTGTGCGACAAGGCCGGGGAGTGTGACCTGCAGGACTACAACTTCGAGTACGGGCCCCACGGCAGCCGCTTCCACGAGGACAAGCGCGTCTTCACCGAGGCCACCACCAAGGCGCTCTCGGACAAGGTCACCCTGAACATGAACCGCTGCGTGCACTGCGAGCGCTGTGTGCGCTTCACCGAGGACGTGACCAAGTCCTACGACCTGGTCATGCTCAACCGCGGCTGGCACAAGGAACTCGCCGTCACCGACGAGTCCAAGGGCCTCACCAGCGACTACCAAGGCTGCCTCACCGATTTCTGCCCGGTGGGCGCCCTGACCTTCAATGACTTCCGCTTCCAGAAGCGCGTGTGGTTCCTGGAGAAGAAGCCTTCCGTGTGCGACGGCTGCGCCAAGGGCTGCAACGTGGAAGTGCACAGCGAGAAGAGCGTGATCCACCGCCTGATGCCCATCTTCAACGAGGCGGTGAACGGCCACTGGATGTGCGACCCGGGCCGCGTTTCCTACCACACCCACACCGATCCCAGCCGCCTCATCGCCCCCATGATCCCGGAGTCCGGCCCCATGGGCGTGCTCCACGCGGCTTCCTGGGAAACCGCCGCCTCCGTGGCAGGCGCCGCCATCCGCAACAGCTCCAGGCCCCTGGCCCTGGTGGCCACCGACTGCACCAACGAGGAAGCAGGCCTCCTGAAGGAGCGCCTCCCCCGCCTGAACGCTGCCTTCACGGTGAAGAGCGTGAACGGCACCGGCGTCGAGCGCGCCGATCAGAACAAGCCCATGGACCACCTGCTGATCCAGTCAGACAAGACCCCGAACACCCGCGGCGTGGAGGCCCTGGGCTACGCCCACGTTTCCGCCGCGGACATTTCTGCCAGCGACTTGGTGGTGGTCTTCCGCCACGGGCGTGCCCAAGTGAAGTTGCCCTCTGGCACCAAGGCCGTACTCTCCGGCGTGTTCTCACGCGAGGAAGTGCAGGCCATGACCGCCGCCGGTGTGAACGTGCTGGCTTATCTGCCGGGCCTTGGCACCCCCGAGAAAGACGGAAGTTACACCAACTGCGACGGGCGCACCCAGCGCTTCGACGTGGCGGTCGCCCACCCCGGCCAAGGCCGGAGCGTGGCCCAAACCCTCGCCCTTTTGGGCGGGAAATAAGGATTGGCCATGGATATGTTCGTCGCCGCCTCCACCGTCGCCAAAATGGTCTTCATCCTGGCCGCCACCCTGGGCGTGATTCCCTTGATCGTCTGGTTCGAGCGCCGCGGAGCCGCCTGGATGCAAGGACGCGTGGGCCCGAACCGCGTGGGGCCCTTCGGTCTTCTCCAGTCCCTGGCCGACGTGCTGAAGTTCTTCTTCAAGGAAAGCTTCCACCCAAAAGACGCCGACAAGTTCTACTACCACCTGGCCCCCATGCTGGTGCTGGTGGCGCCACTGGCAGCCCTGGCCGCCATCCCCTTCGGCAGCCACGTGGTGCTCTTCGGACGCGAGATCCCGCTGCAGATCGCCCAGATCGACTCCGGCGTGGTCTTCATCCTCGCCTTCGCGGGCCTTGAGGTTTACCCCGTGATCCTGGCGGGCTGGGCCTCCAACAACAAGTACGCCGTGCTGGGGTCCCTGCGCGGCTCCTCCCAAGTGGTCTCCTACGAGATCTCCATGGGCCTCGCCCTCCTCTCCATGCTGCTGGTCTATGGCACCTTCGACCTGAACGAGATGGTCGCCTACCAGAGCGCGCCCTTGCTGGGCTTTTTGCCCGCCTGGGGCGCCTTCCTCAACCCCTTCGGAGCCCTGGTCTTCTGGATCTCCATCTTCGCAGAAACCAACCGCCTGCCCTTCGACTTGCCCGAGGGCGAGTCCGAGATCGTGGCCGGCTACCACCTGGAATACGGTGGCGCCAAGTTCCCAGCCTTCTTCATGGGCGAGTACGTGGCCATGATCATGGCCTCCGCCCTGCTCGCCACGGTCTTCTTCGGCGGCTACGGCCTGCTGCCGGGTATGGAGTGGCTCCTGGCCCAAAGCGGGCTCGCCGGTGACATGTACCAGAACGCCACCGCGGCGTTGGAGTTCGGTTCCCTCTTCCTGAAGGTTTCCTTCATCATGTTCGTTTTCGTGTGGATCCGCTGGACCCTCCCGCGGTTCCGTTTCGACCAGCTCATGGACCTGGGCTGGAAATGGCTCTTCCCGCTGTCCCTCGTGAACCTCGCCTTCATGGTGTGGGTCGCGTGGGCACGGCATTCCTGAGGTAACGGATGGCGACGATCAACGTTTCGCGCAAGCACCCGCTCAAAGAGAAGTTCTACCTGCTGGCGGTGCTCCAGGGCATGGCGATCACCATGCGCTACTTCATCAAGGGCTTCTTCTTCGGGAAGAACTGGACCATCCAGTACCCCGAGGAGAAGCGCGACTACTCCCAGCGCTTCCGCGGCGCCCACTTCATCAGCGTGGACCAGAACAAAACCGAGAACTGCACGGCTTGCTACCTGTGCGAGACGGTCTGCCCCGCCGAGTGCATCCACATCATCGCGGAAGAGCGGCCGGAGGACGAGAACCCCTACGGCGTGAAGAAGGAGAAGAAGCCCCTTTCCTTCGACATCGACGCCCTCCGCTGCTGCTTTTGCGGCTTCTGCGAGGAGGCGTGCCCCAAGGACGCCATCAAACTCTCCCGCAACTATGAAATGGCGGTCACCGACCGCGCCGAGGCCATCTATGATCTCGATTACCTGAAACGTGAGGTGAAAGGCCGTGGTTGACGTCAACATCCTGTCCATCGTGATCGCCGTGGTGTGCGGCCTCTTGGCCCTCACCATGCTCTTCTCCCGCGACGCCCTCACCTGCGCGCTCTCGCTCCTGGGCATCCTGCTGGGAACCGCCTCGCTGTACGGCCTCATGGGCGAGCACTTCATCGCCACGGTCCAGCTGGTGGTTTACGCCGGCGCCATCATGGTGCTGTTCGTGTTCTCGGTGATGCTGCTGAACATGCGCGGCAAGGACCGGGACTTCAGCGCGCTCGACCCGCGCTTCTTGGCCGGGGGAGCCGTTGGACTTGGCCTCTTGGCCGCGGGTTCCTTCGCCCTCAGAAACGCCCCCACTCCCACCGGCGGTCAGTGGACCCTGGAGCGCATGCAAGAGATGGGCGGCAACACCCGGGTCCTGGCCCACGCGCTCTTCACCCAGCACTACGTTTCCTTCGAGGCCATCTCCTTGGCCCTCCTGGTGGCCCTGGTGGCCGCCGTGACCCTCGCTAAACGCCACATCGACTAAGGCCTAGACATGCACATGTTACCGCAGTACCTCGCCCTCTTTTTGTTCCTGACCGGCATGCTCATCGTGCTCTTCCGCCGCAACACCATCGTGGTGCTGCTGGGGATCGAGCTCATGCTCAACGCCGCCAACCTCTCGCTGGTGCACTTCTCGCACCGACTGGGGCTCCTGGACGGGCAGGCGCAGGTCTTCTTCGTCATCACCATCGCCGCGGCGGAATCCGCCGTGGGCCTCTCCATCCTGGTGAACCTCTACCGCAACTTCGGCGCCGTCACCACCGACCGCGCCCACTTGTTGAAAGGCTAGGCCATGCAAGCCCAAACCTCGCTCCTGCCGCTGTTCATCCTGCTGCTGCCGCTCCTGGGCTTCCTGCTCAACGGCGTAGTCCTCCCCTGGGCCGCCAAGGGCTTCGGCAAGACCGGCCCCCAGGCCGCCGCCACCGCCGCTACCCTCCCCATTGGCTTGGCCTTCCTCTGCGCCATCGCTGGCTTCATCGGCGCCGCGGACGCGCCGCTGGCTGCCGTGCCCTACCGCTGGCTGCAGGTTGGCGACTTCACCGTGGACTTTTCCCTCAAGATCGACCGCCTCTCCGGACTCTTGGTGATGATCATCACCGGCGTCGGTACCCTCATCCACCTCTTCAGCGCCGCCTACATGGCCAGCGACAAGGGGGTGGGCCGCTACTTCAGCTACCTCTCCCTCTTCTGCTTCTCCATGCTCCTCCTGGTGATGGGGAACGAGTTGCCGCTCTTGTTCTTCGGCTGGGAAGGCGTGGGCCTGTGCTCCTACCTCCTGATCGGCTTCTGGTACACCGAGACCGAAAAAGCCAACGCCGGCAAGAAAGCTTTCGTCACCAACCGCGTGGGGGACCTGGGCTTCCTCATTGGCGCTTTCCTTCTCTACAAGATGACCGGTTCCTTCAATTTCGACGTGCTGGCTGGCTTGTTCGCCGAGTGGAAGGCCACAGGTTCTTTCGACGCTGGCATGGTCACCGCCGCCTGCCTCGCCTTCTTCGTGGGCGCCACCGGCAAGTCCGCCCAAATCCCGCTCTTCGTGTGGCTGCCTGACGCCATGTCTGGCCCCACCCCCGTCTCCGCCCTGATCCACGCCGCCACTATGGTGACTGCCGGCGTGTACATGATCGCCCGCATGAACGGCCTCTTCGACCTGGCTCCGGACGCCCTCACCGTGATCGCCTACGTGGGCGCCTTCACCGCCCTCTTCGCCGGTTCCATCGCCATCGCCCAGAAAGACATCAAGAAGGTCCTGGCGTACTCCACCGTCTCCCAGCTGGGCTTCATGTTCCTCGCCTGCGGCGTGGGCGCCTACCAAACCGCGGTCTTCCACCTCATGACCCACGCCTTCTTCAAGGCGCTGCTGTTCCTCGGCTCCGGCTCCGTCATCCACGCCTGCCACCATGAGCAGGACATGACCAAGATGGGTGGCCTCAAAAAGCACCTGCCCCACACCCACGCCACCATGCTGATCGGGTCGCTGGCCATCTCCGGCATCCCGTTCTTCTCGGGCTTCTTCTCCAAAGACGAGATCCTTTACTCCGCCATCGCCCTGCCGGGCGGGCACGCCCCTCTGTTCTTCGTGGGCGTCCTCACCGCCGTGCTCACGGCAGTCTACACCGGTCGGATGATGGCCATGACTTTCTACGGCTCCGAGCGTTTCTCCTCCGACGTGAGGAAGCACCTGCACGAGTCCCCGGCCCTGATGCTCTTCCCCCTGTGGGTCTTGGCCGGCCTGGCTGCCCTGGGCGGATTCTTGGGCATGCCGCATTTGCTGGGCGACTACCTGGGGCACATGCCCCACTACCTCTCCCACTGGCTCGAGCCGGTGGTTCCGACCCGCGCGCTGCCCCTGGTGGCAGTAAAGCTACCGCTGCATGAAGCGGTGGTGATGGCGGGCTCATCCGTGCTGGCTATCCTGGGCTTCACTGCTGGCGTCATGCTCTTCCGTTCTCGCCAGAACGTCACTGACCTCCTGGGCCAGGGCTTCGCTCCTGCCCAGAAGGTGCTCGAGCACAAATACTACGTGGACGAACTCTACGATGCCGCCATCCTCAAGCCCCTGGGCCGCCTCGCCAAGCTGAGCGCCGACGTGGTGGACCGTTTGGGCATCGACGGCGCGGTCAACGGCATCGCCCGCGGCGCCAAGGCATCCGGGCAGCGCCTCCGCGTGCTGCAGGACGGGGACATCCAAACGTACGGGCTGATGATGGGACTCGCCCTGGGGCTCGCCGCCCTGGCTGCCGTCCTGTGGATCTGAGGAGACGGACATGTTGTTGAGCACGCTGATTTTCCTGCCCGCCGCCGCCGCACTCGGCCTGGTCCTCTGCCCGGCCCGCCACGCCCGCCAGTACACGCTCCTCACCACCCTCGCCACACTGGCAGTGGCGCTGGTCGCGTGGAAAGGCTTCGATGGTTCCTCCTCGGCCATGCAGATGGCCGAACTGGTGCCCTGGATCCCGTCCCTCGGCGTGAATTACGCCCTGGGCATCGACGGCATCAGCCTCCCGCTGGTGATGCTCACCGCCTTCATAGCTCCGGTGGCGGTGCTGGGCACCTGGCCCGCGGAAGCGCCCAAGCACGAGAAGTTCTTCCTCGCCAACGTGCTGGCCCTCCAGACCGGCATGTACGGGACCTTCCTGGCCCAGGACCTCTTCCTGTTCTACTTCTTCTGGGAAATCGTGCTGATCCCCATGTTCTTCTTGATCGGCATCTGGGGCGGGCAAAACCGCCTCTACGCCACCGTGAAGTTCTTCCTCTACACCCTGGTCGGCTCGCTCCTCATGCTCGCCGCCATCCTGTGGCTGGTGGCCCAAACCAAGGGCTTCACCGGCGTGCCTTCGGCCCTATTTGCCGACGTGAAAAACGTGCTGGTGCCCTTCGACGCGGCTGCCCCCTTCTCCTCGCCCCAGACCTGGCTGTTCCTGGCCTTCACCCTGGCCTTCGTGATCAAGGTGCCCATGGTGCCCTTCCACACCTGGCTCCCCGACGCCCACGTGCAGGCGCCCACCATGGGCTCCGTGTTCCTGGCGGCGGTGCTTTTGAAGATGGGGACCTACGGACTCCTGCGCATGTCCCTGGGCTTTTTCCCTGAGGCGGCTTTCTGGGCGGCCCCGGCCCTGCGGCTGTTGGGCGTGGTGGGAGTGGTCTACGGCGCCTTCTGCGCCATGGCCCAGGACGACTTTAAAAAACTCGTCGCCTACTCCTCCGTCTCCCACATGGGTTACATCCTGGTGGGGCTCTTCTCCTTCCAGCTCACGGCCCTGGCCGGCTCCCTCTATCAGATGGTCAACCACGGCATCTCCGCCGCCGGCCTCTTCTTGGTGGTGGGTTTCCTCTACGAGCGCCTACATACCCGGGACCTCAACGAGTTCGGCGCCCTGGCCAAGAAAGTGCCCCTGATGGCGGTGGCCTTCATGGTCATGACCCTCTCCTCGGTGGCGCTCCCTGGCACTAACGGTTTCGTGGGCGAGTTCCCCATCCTGCTCGGCGCCTTCCAAACCGCCCCGGTGCTCACCGGCGTGTGCGGCCTGGGTGTGATTTTCGGCGCCGTGTACGCCCTATGCGCCTACCAGAAAGTCATGCTGGGGCCCTCCTCTACCGGCGAGACCTTCGACGATAACCATGGTCACGGCCATGACGACCATGGACATGGCAGCGCCGTTGCCCACGGGCACGGTGACCACGGCCATGGGCACGCCCTGAGCGATCTCAGCTGCCGCGAACTCGCCGCCATGGGCATCCTCGCCTTCTTCGTCTTCGCCATCGGCTTCTTCCCCGACGCTTTCTTCGGGGCGTCCCGGAAATCCCTGGAAGACTTCCACCAGAATTTGACCACGCGCCTGGCGCGGACACCCTGAGGTACGCATGAACGTCCTGGCCCAACAGTTTCCTCTCCCCGTTCTCGACGCCGCCACCCTGCGGGCCCTTCTGCCCTTCGTGGTGCTTGCCCTCGGAGCGACGCTGGCCCTGGTGGCGAGCGGCTTACGCCAAGGCCAGCGGGCGGCGCTGCTCGCCTCGCTCCTCACCCTCGCCGCCAGCGTCCTGGCCTTCCTGTATGCCCCCGACGCGGGCACCGTGGCGGGAGTGCTCAACCTGAATGCCCAGACCCGCGCCTTCGCCCTCTGCCTTCACCTGCCGGCGGTCATGGCCATGTTCACCCTGGGTGGCGCCCGTGACGGCGAAACCCTCCTACCGGAGGCCTTTCCCCTCGTGCTCTTCGCCCTGGCCGGCATGTGCCTGATGGTTTCAAGCACCCACCTGCTTTTCCAGTTCATCGCCTTGGAAACCTTGTCGTTGGCCGTGTACGTATTGGTGTCCCTGCGCCGCCAGTCGCGCATCGCCGCTGAGGCCGGACTCAAGTACTTCATCCTCGGTGGTCTGGCCTCGGCGCTCTTCCTCTACGGCGCAGCCCTCCTCTTCGGCGCCACCGGCAGCTTCGACGTGGCCGCCATCGCCCAGGCGCCCACTTCTTTTCTTAAAACCACTGGCTGTGTGCTGGTGCTGGCCGGCCTCTTGTTCAAGGTTGGTGCCTTCCCCTTCCATGCCTGGATGCCCGACGTCTACCAAGGGGCCTCCACGCCCGTGACCGGCTTCATGGCCGCCGCGGTGAAGTTCACCGCCTTCGTGGCCCTGGCCCGATTCGGCCACGCCGCCTTGGCGGACGCGGACCACGGCACCTTCCTCCACATGTTCCTCGGCACCTGTGCTGCCGCCTCCATGCTCTACGGCAACGCCCTCGCTATGCTCCAGCGCTCCTTCAAGCGCCTTTTGGCCTTCTCCTCCATCGCCCACACAGGTTACCTGCTGGTGGGCGTAGCCGCCGCCTCTCGCCTGGGAGGCGACGCCTCGCCGCTCTTCGCCTACCTCTTCTTCTACGTCTTCGCCGTGATGGGCGCCCTGGCCGTGGTTCAGGCGCTCTTCCCCGAAGGAGACCCCTCCATCGACGGACTCGCAGGCCTGGGGCTCACCCGCCCCCTCTACGGCGCCTGCCTCTCGGTATTCATGTTCGCCATGGCCGGCATGCCGCTGACCGCGGGCTTCATCGGAAAGTACCTGGTTCTCGGCGCAGGAGTCAGCGCGGGGCTCACTCCCTTGGTGGTGCTGGCGCTCCTGACCAGCGTGCTGGGCATGTACTACTACCTGCGCGTGGTGGTGACCCTGTACATGGGCACCGCCTCCGAGCCCGCCGGTTCACGCCCCTACGCCGCCGCCGCCCTGGCGGTGGTGGTGCTCACCAGCGCCGGCGTGACCTTGTGGCAGGGCGTGCGCCCCACCCTCGCCTTCTTCCAACTCCACGGCCTTTTGCAGTGAGGACAGCATGATCGCCCGCAAAATCACCTACCGCGGTTCCTTCACACCCGCCACCCTCGAGGAAGTCTGGGACATCACCCGCCGGGTGGAGATCACCGGCGAAGTCCGTCGCGCGGGCGATGGCGCCGTGGAACTGGACCTGGAGGGCGACCCCTCCATGATCAAGCTGGTGCAGCACCAAGTGGAGCGCAGGCTCAAGGACGTCATCCGCTCCAAAGAGGTCACGCCCATGCCTTACCGCGAGCGCCACGGCCTGGTGTTGGAAGGCTGAGCGGTGGGGCCCGAGACGGAAAAAATCTTCGAGGGCACCTACCAGTACTTCCAGGGCGGGCAGAACTATTCCCAAGAAAACTTCACCGTTGAGCTCGCCGCTGATCTCAAGCAGTACATCTTCCTGGCGGAGATTCTGAGCCGAGTGGAGACGGGCGAGTTCTTTAAGATGCACGTGCGCTACGTGGTGAACCAGTTCTTCGTCCCCCAGACGGTGGAGATCGAGAAGTCCCTTGGGGAGAAGCACGCACACGAGCGCTACCTCTTCGACCCCCACAACCAATCCATGCAGTACACTTTCACCACGCCCCAGGGCACTCAGACGGTGGAGCGCCCCTTCGGCACCAAGCACCACCTCTCCGCCCCGTGCTTCCTCACCTCGGCCCTCTTCACCCAGACCAAGCGCGTGGACCCCACCGCGCGCACGCCGGTGACTTTCGTGTCCTCGCCCAACTCCTGGGAGTACGCGGGCCCGCCGGAGGACAAGATCATGTTCGTGGAGTTCAAAACCCACGACGCCGAGGACCTGGTTGTGGGAGGGGCGCCCCTCCCCTCGAGCAAGTACGAGATTTACGAGCAAGACCGCCTGGGCGGCACCGGCACGCCCCCCACCGCCACCCTGTGGGTAAGCCGCCACCTGGGCATGCCCTACAAGATCGAGGACAAGGACGGCACGCAGATCAGCGTGCGTCGTTTGAAGAAGTTCAAGCAGGACATGCCTAAGATCTGACGCCCCAGTTCTTCTCCGCTTGGGTGAACGCCCCAAACAGCTTGGCCACGCACTCCCCCGCTTCTTTCTCCGAGAGGAACGGCGACACGCTGATGCCATGGAGGCAAGCGCGCAGAAAGCGCAGGTCCGCCGGGGCACGCACGCCCGTGCTGTCTGCCAAGCTTTCCATGTAGCGCTGCTCGTGGGCCCGGATGGCCTTGCCCGCCTCCGTGGCGAGACCGTGGTGGTGGAAGTAGTAGAGCAGGAGTTCGGGCATGTTCATGAGGAGTTCACGGCTCTTCATAAAGGAAGCCAGGCGCCCCTTCTTGGACACCAACTCCCGGCGCTGGGGCGAGAGGCCGTAGAAGTCCTCAAGGAAAAGCGTGACCGCCGTGCGGATCATCTCGGCCTTCTTTGAGCCGAGGGAGGCGTAAATGGTGGAGCGAGCTACGCCGGAGGTCTTGGCAAGGTCAGTGACCTTCCATTTCCCATGGCCCTTGCGCATCTCCAACCGGAGGACGTGGGCGCACAGCATGACGAGCTTCTCGTGTTTGCGGTCCATGTAAAAACTATAGGGCAAGTGCCAGGGATTGCAGGGCCACTTGGACAGATTTCGACCGAAATGTCTGGTGAATGAGTTTTGTTTTTGATGCCCACAGTCGTAAAGAAAGAGCCAGGAGATTCATGTGCTGCGCCATATAACTCTCATGATCGCCCTCGCCCTTCCCTTAGCTGCCCAAGCGCAGCTGCTACGTCTGAACCAGGGCTGGACCATTAACCGCACCAACCAGGTGTACCGGGCTTACTTGGGCTCCCAGCTCATGCCCTTGGAGTGGTTCAAATACCTGGAGCTGCCGGACAGTACCCGCCGCTTCATGCACAATGCCGACGCCTATGGGCTGATGAACGCCGACCACGTGCCCGGCCGCGCCCAGGGCCCCGCCGCCGAACTCCCCCTGGGCTTCGCCGTGGGCGATGACGAGGAAACCGCCCCCTTGTACGGCGAATCCCGCTGGGTGGGCATCAACTGCGCCGCCTGCCACACCACCGTGCTGAACATCAACGGCTCGGACGTGCTGGTGGAGGGCGCCGGCTCGCGCTTCAATATGCACAAGTTCCAGCGCGACCTGTTGGCTTCCGTGCGGGCGACCCTGACCGACAACGTGAAGTTCGAGCGCTTCCGCGCCCGCCAGTCCCCCCGCTCCCGGGCCAACCTGCGCGGCTACATGGAACACTTCGTGAGCGACTTCTCGCGCCACATCCGTGTCAACCACACCGCCCACGGCGTGGCCTTGGACCACGGACCCGGCCGCATCGACGGCAAGGGTCCGCCCTTGAATGAATTCGGCTGCAGCATGGACCGCCTGGGCGACCAGCGCCTGGCCCGCGAGCTGCTGAACCCCGCCAACTGCCGCGTACCCCACCCACCTTCGGACAACCCCTACGTGTGGGGCATGACCGAGACTGAGTGGAACCAGTATACCGGCGAGACCCACACCGTTTTCGGACGCAACTTAGGCGCCATGACCGCCGCCTTCGGCCGCAAATGGGTGGAAGCCGGCCCCAACGGCAAACCCGTCTACCGCACCACCGTCCCCGTGGCCGCCACGGACCGCATCGACCGGTGGTATGACGAGCTCACCTCACCTGACTGGAACCAACTCCACCGCCTGCGCCTGGTTCCCGCCATCGACCACGCCAAGGCGGGACGCGGCCGCCAACATTACCAACGCCACTGCATGAGCTGCCACGCCATCCAGCCCGAGTTCACCGAGCCCAACATGTACGGCTACAGCTACTGGAAGGTGAACATCACGCCCGTGGAGGAAGTGGGCACCGACCGCGGTCTCCACGACGCCGAATACGACCGCCGCGCCACCCTGCCCCCATCCATGGTCCGCGACTACGTCCGCGAGCTGGGCCGCGATCGCCTCAAGGCCGACAACGATGTGCTCGCCACCGACTTCCGCAACTTCGTGGTCATGAACATGATCGGCGAGATGTTCAACCGAGCGGGGCTAAGCTTGCTGGACCAGCTGCGCGTTTCCCAGTGCCGCGACGGACGCGTGCAGACCAAGAGGGGGTACAAGGCCCGCTCTCTTGAGGGTGTGGTTCTCACCGCCCCCTTCCTGCACAACGGCTCTGTCCCCACCTTGGATGACCTGATGAGGCCTCCAGCGGAGCGTCCCCGCGCTTTCTACATCGGCTGCAAGGACTACGACGTGGAAAAGATGGGCCTTAAGTGCAACGGCACCGAACCCCACGCCTTCCGGCTGGACACACGGTTACCCGGCAACAGCAACGCGGGCCACGAGTACGGCACTAACCTGAGCGCCCAACAGCGCTCGGAGGTCATCGAATTCCTCAAAACCCTGCAAATGCCCCAGAGGCCCCCCCAAGGGCCCCAGGCCAGTATCACCTGCGGAGATCTATGAAAAAGACCTGGCTACCCCTCTTCGCCCTCGCCCTCAGTGCACCTACCTTGGCGCTGCCCCTGCGCATCGACCAGGGTTGGAGCGCCCGCCGCACCAACCAGGTCTACCACGAGTACGCGGGTTCGCAGATCATGCCGCTGGCTTGGTTCCTGGCCCTGGAGTTGCCCACCTCGCAGGAACTGCTGGTGGACAATGCCCGCGCCTACGGTCTTCTGGAGCCCCGCTACAAGTCCGTTCCCGCCGCCGGCCCCTTGCCCGTGGGGTTCACCGTGGGCGACGATGAGGAGACCGGCGTCCTTTACGGCGATAAGCGCTGGGTGGGGATGAACTGCGCCGCCTGTCACACCGCCGTGCTCAACATCGATGGCAACGAAGTGGTGATCGAGGGCGCGCCTTCCCGCATCCACCTCCACAAGCTCCAAGGTGATTTGGCCCAGGCCATGCGTGTGACCTTGGATGATCCCGCCAAATTCGCCCGCTTCAGAGCCCGCCAAGAGCCCGGCAAGCGGGCCAACCTGCGCGGCTACATGGAAAGGTTTGTCAGCGATTTCTCCCGACACATCCGCCTCAACCATTCCAAGGACGGCCGTCCCCTTAACTATGGGCCCGGCCGCATGGACGGCAAGGGCGGTCCGGTCAACGAGATGGTGTGCAACCTCGAGCGCCTGGGCGATCTCAACCTGCGCGGCCAGCTCATGATCCCCTCCAACTGCCGTGACTCCCACCCCCCCGCGGACATCCCCTACCTGTGGGGCATGACAGAGAACGAATGGTCCAACTACACCGCCGACGCCCATTCCGCCTTCGGCCGCAACCTGGGCGCGATGAACGGCGGCTTCGGCCGCGAGTGGGTGGAGGCCGGCGAGAACGGCAGGCCGGTTTTCCGCTCCTCCGTGAGTCTCCAGGGCCTGGTGAACATCGACCGCTGGTATGACGAGCTGGAGTCCCCCGACTGGCGCAAACTCCAACGCCTGCGGCTGGTACCCGCCATCGACGCCGACAAGGCGGCACGGGGACGGCGCCACTACGAGCAGCACTGCATGGGATGCCACGCCATCCAACCCGAGTTCACGCCTCCCAACATCTACGGCTACAGCTACTGGCGCGTGGGCGTGCACACCCCCGCCCAGGTGGGCACGGATCCCGGGTTGGTGGATGCCGAATACGGCCGTACCGCCGTGCTGCCCGAGTCCATCGTGCCTTGGTACAAAAAAGACATGGGGGACGATTCCGTTAGCCCCGGCAATCTCGTGCTCGCCTCCCAGTACCGCAAGTTCACCATCATCCGGGAGATCAAAGACCTCTTCGAGCGCGAAGGCCTAAACCTCTTGGACATGCTCCGGGCCTCCCAGTGCCGTGACAGCCGCGTGCAGCCGGTGCGCGGCTACCGTTCGCGCTCCCTCGAGGGCGTCATCTTCACCGCGCCCTTCCTCCACAACGGCTCCGTCCCCACCCTGGATGACCTGATGAAGCCGGCCTCCCAACGGCCTCGCACTTTCCGGGTGGGCTGCCGAAACTACGACATAACGAAAATGGGTTACCGCTGCCTCTCCACAGCGGAGAACGGCTACATCATCGACACCCGTGAGCCGGGCAACAGCAACGCCGGCCACGAGTACGGGACGGGCCTCAACGCCCAGGAGCGCGGGGAGGTCATCGAGTTCATGAAGACCCTGCAGATGCCCCAGCGTCCGCCGGAGGGGCCGCAGGCGGCTGCCACCTGCGGGGATCTGTAGCCCCAGCGGTGAGAACCTAACCCCGGGCGCGTCCCGCCCGCAAGGCCTTCAGCCGCGCCTTGCGCGCGGCCGTGAGCTTCTCCGTGGCCGCGGAGAAGGCGTGCGGATGTAACCGTAGGATGTGCTTTTCCATGAAACGGTAGGTTTCGTTGGGATACTCGTTCCCGCACTCGCGCAGGGTCCATCCCACGCCCTTCCTCACGTAATAGTCCTCGTCGTCCAGCAAGGCCTCCACCAGAGGCAGGATCTTCCCGCAAGGCAGGCATTTCTCCCGTTGGGAGCGGTAGTAGAGCAGGCTCACGATAGAAAGGCGGCGCAGCCAGGAATTGGGGGAGGCGTTCCACTTCACGAGAACGGGGTAGACGAGCTTCGGGTCCTCTTCCAGGATCCGGGCGTAGATCCCCGACAGTCCGTCCGCGTGGGCCCAATTGTCGATGCGCGCGGACCAGCGCTTGAGCATGGGCCAGTGGGCGCGCAGGATTGGCTTTTGCCGGGGCTCGTAGAACCATGTGAGCGCTAGCAGCAGGGCCTCAAAGCTGTCCGCCTCGCGCCACACGTAGTCCCACGCCTTGGCGGTGTCCGCGGGCACGCCACGGGAAAAGGAAAACCCTGCCTTCAGCGTCTGGC
>CAYNPO010000031.1:0-15205 GCA_964399165.1 uncultured Bacteriovoracaceae bacterium
TGCTCAGGGCGAACATCAACCGACTGGTGCGCCGGACCTGGTGCACCACCAAGCGACCCGAGATGCTGCAGCGTCATCTCGACGTCTACATCGACTTTCATAACCGCGTCTATCTGCCCCAAAACTAAACGAGCGCCCAGAAAGGGCGCTCAGGGCAACACCATTCAAGTGGGGCAGTTTAGCAGCTGCGCCCAGGCACGCAGAAGCCGTGCTTGACCCAGTACTCGTAAGTGTCCGCTATGCGGGCCCACCCGATGGGCCCGACCCAATGGGGAGTTTCCTCACCGCGAAAGTAGGCAGCGTCGGTGGTGCCGCACTTGTGGGACGCCTCGTGGATGATCACCGCGCCGGCGTAATTGGTCTCCTCCACCGCCCATCGGTTCAGGATGCTGCCTGGGTTGATGTAGAGCGTGCGGCCGACCACGGGAAGGGTGATCCCCGCGACGCCCATGGACCGGCAACTGATGGTGAGCGTGGGAAATTTGCGGACCATGCAAGCAAGGGTGCGCTCCGCTGTGCGCAGGCTGGCCGTGGAACCGACGGTGATCTCGGCCCGGACCTTCTCCCGTAGCTCGGCGGTTATTTCCAGGGCGCGGGCGGCCGCCCGAGTAGCCAATTCGGTCCGTTCGGCGCACCCCACGATGCGTTGGGCCCGTGCCGTGGTGACGAGTAGAAAAGGAGTGAGTAAGAGCATGGTGAGGACGCGCATTCGGACCGCCTGGAAGAGGTTCAGGGCTAGGTACGAAACGGGACGCGTATGGGGAAGCTTATGAGGGAGGGGAGGTAAAAATTACAATCTAGGAACGAGTCTTGAGCTTCTTCAAGAGCGTGATGTAGCGGCGGAACGCATGCTGGCTGAATTTCGCCTCTGCCCTGAGGAGGTATTCCTCAAGGTCAGGTTCGGACTGGTTCATCACGAAGCGCACGAAGTCGTGGGTCACGATGTACAGCTGCACCAGGGGAGAGAAGCGGTCCCCCTGGATTTTGCCCGGGAAGCCGGAGCCGTCGGGCATTTCGTGGTGTTGCAGCACCAGCACTTCCGTTTCAGGGGGGGCGAACTTGAAGTTGGCCTTCAGGAGTGAGGCCGCCTCCTTCGGGTGTTGCAGGAAGAGCTCTTGGTCTTCCGGGGACAGCTCACCTTTCACGCGCTCGAACTCGGCCAGCCCCGTGAGGCGCTGCAGGTGCGGGCGGTGGGCGATGGTGATGTCGTGGAGGATGGAGGCGTACACCAATTTCTCCAGGGTCTGCTTGGAGTGCCACTCCATGGCCTTGGCCAGGTAACAGCTGATGAAGCTCATGAGCTGCATTTCGCGCGCGAAGTAGGAGAGGCGGGGATCCTGGGATTTGAGCAGGCGCACGATGCTGCCCAGGCGCACGTCCCGCTGGACCACCTCCAGCACTTTGTCCATGAGGACCTGGATCTCCCGCTGGAACTCGGGATCCATGTGCAGCTCGCCGCACACGCGCAGGATCTTTTGCTCGAACTGCTCTTCCTTGGGCGCGTCCGGGGGGCGGATCACGAACTGGAACTGGCGGTTGGCGAGGAACACATGGAACTGGCGTTGGACTTGGTCCACCACCCAGTCGCAGGTGGGCCGCTCCAGCCACAGGAAGGCCACGCCTTTGCCCCGGTACTTCTCCACGTCTTCACTGCCGGCGGCGCCGCCTTCGAAGAGGCGCAGCATTTTTCCCGAGGCCATCTTGAGATAGAGGTCCCGGGCCAGGCCGCCCAGCGAGGCGTAGGCGTCCAGGTGGATGCGGCACCATGGATCGGTGTTGTCCTGTTCATGCTCGGCGAAGGCCTCATGGGTCAGTCGGAACACGTTGTTCCAGAGTTCTTGCCGCTGCACCAGGTGGAAGGTGGGAAGGGACTCGAACCAACCCTGCGCCTTTTCATGTATCTTCTCCGCCAGCACCAGGAACTGCACCGGCTTGCGGCTCTCCTTCACCGAGAGGATGAAATCTTCCACCAGGAAGGCGTCAGGTTCATAGTCGTAGATGATCATGTTGGGAAAGACGGTGGCGTGCCGCAGGTATTCTAGGGCGGCGGCTTCGGAGTCGCTGGTCTCGACCTTACAGACGTAGCGCCACTCCAGCACGAAGCGCACCAGTTCTCGGAAGGCGGGTCGCTTGGACACCACGAAATAATGGACGGGCTCAGCCATACGGCGGACTCATCGGACGGAAGGGGGGAAAGACTAATCCGGTCGGGCAAAGGTTTGTCCTTGACGCGGACGCTGGAGCCCCTTATCTCTTTTTAGTACCCCCCGGCGACAAAGGGCCCCATGGACAAGAAGTATTTGGTAATTGTGGAGTCTCCCACTAAAGCGAAGACTATCCGCAAATTCCTGCCCAAGAACTACGTGATCGAGGCCAGCATGGGCCACGTTCGCGACTTGCCCCAGTCCGCTTCCGACATCCCCGCCTCCCTCAAGAAAGAAGAGTGGGCCAAGCTCGGCGTCAACGTCGAGAACGATTTCGAGCCCCTCTACATCGTGCCCAAGGACAAATCCAAGGTTATCAAAGACCTCAAGGAAAAGATGAAGGGCGCCTCCATCATCTACCTCGCTACCGACGAAGACCGGGAAGGGGAGTCCATTTCCTGGCACCTCTTGCAGCTGCTGAAACCCAAGGTCCCCGTCAAGCGCATGGTGTTCCACGAGATCACCAAGACCGCCATTCAGAAGGCCCTGGAGAAATGCCGCGACGTGGACGAGAACCTGGTGCGCGCCCAAGAAGCGCGCCGGATCCTAGACCGCCTGTTCGGCTACACCCTCTCCCCTTTGATTTGGAAGAAGATCGCCTACGGTCTTTCCGCGGGGCGCGTGCAGTCCTCCGGCCTGAAGATGATCTGCGGGCGCGAGCGGGAACGCATGCGCTTCAAGCGCGCCAGCTACTGGGACATCAAGGCCACCGCCCACCCGGCCGCGGCGAAGAAGGAACTCTTTGATCTGCGCCTGACTGCCCTCAAGGGCCTGCGCATTGCCGGCGGCAAGGACTTCGAGGCCGAGACCGGTAAGCTCGCCGACGCCAAGAAAGTGGCCCTGCTGGACGAGAAAGCCGCCGCCAAGCTCGCCAAGGACATCGAGGGCGTGGCCTGGACCGTGACGTCGGTGGAGGAGAAAAAGTTCAATTCCCACCCGGCCGCGCCGTTCATTACCTCCACGCTGCAGATGGAGGCCAACCGCAAGCTCGGCATGTCCTCCAAGGACACCATGCGCACCGCTCAACGCCTGTACGAGGAAGGTTTGATTACCTACATGCGTACCGATTCGCCGAACCTCTCTGCCGAGGCCATCAAGGCCGCCCGCGAGATGGTGGTGGACCTGTATGGTAAGGACTACCTTTTCCCCGAGGCGCGCCAGTACAGCGCCAAGAACAAGGGCGCCCAAGAGGCCCACGAGGCCATTCGTCCCGCCGGCGCCGAGTTCATGCACCCGGACAAGACCGGCCTCACCGGCCGGGAAAAGCAGCTCTACGAACTCATCTGGAAGCGCACCATGGCCACGCAGATGAAGGAAGCCGAGAAGGCCTCCATTTCCATCAAGGTCGCGGCAGGCGACGCTGAATTCACCGCCAGCGGCACCCGCATCCTGTTCCCCGGTTTCCTGCGCGTCTACGTGGAGGGGCACGACGATCCCGAAGCCGCGCTGGAGGACAAAGAAGTCATCCTGCCCGCGCTTAAGAAGGGCGATGCGCTCAAGCCCGCCACCATCACGCCCGAGGGCCACGAGACCAAGCCCCCCGCGCGCTTCACGGAAGCCTCGCTGGTGCAGCAGCTGGAGAAAGAAGGCATCGGCCGTCCCTCCACCTACGCTTCCATCATCGGCACCATCCTCGACCGCGGTTACGTCAGGAAGGACGGCAACGCGCTGGTCCCCACCTTCACCGGCATGGCGGTGATCCAGCTGCTGGAAAAACACTTCGAGCACCTGGTGGACTACGGCTTCACCTCCGAGATGGAGGAGAGCCTGGACAAAATCGCTTACGGGCAGGCCGACTGGGTGAAGTACCTGGACAAGTTCTACAAGGGTAAAACCGGGCTCGCGAAAAAAGTCGAAGAGCAGGACAAGAAGATCAAGCCCGAGGAGTCCCGCACCATCCATATCGAGAAGGACGGCGAGGTCCTCGACATCAAGGTGGGCCGTTTCGGGCCGTACGTGGTCCAGAAGAACGCCAAGGACGAGACCCACGCTTCCATCCCCGAAGAGATCGCCCCGGCCGACATCCGCCCGGAACAGATCAAGGACCTGTTGGAGCAATCCAAGAACGGCCCCACGCCCATCGGTAAGGACCCCAAGACCAAACAGAACATTTACTGCCTGGTGGGGCGTTACGGCGCTTACCTGCAGCTGGGGGAGAAGCCCGAGGACAAGGAAGCCCCGCCCCCGCGCCGGGCCTCCCTACCCAAGGGCATGGACCCCAAGTCCATCGACATGGAGACGGCCCTGAAGCTGCTCTCCCTTCCACGCGACCTGGGCAAGCACCCTGAGACCAAGAAGCCCGTGATGGCCAACAACGGGCGATTCGGACCCTACGTGGTTCACGACGGCGTTTTCCGTTCCCTCAAGAAGGATGACGACCTTTACGCCATCGACCTGAAACGCGCCCTGGAGCTGCTCGCCGAGGAGAAGAAGGGCCCCCGCAGCGGCGCCAAGCTTTTGCGGGATTTCGGACTGGTGGCCAAGCTCAAGAAGAAAGCCGCCATCTACGACGGGAAGTACGGCCCCTATATCAAGGCCGGCACCAAGAACATCACCCTGCCCGAGGACAAGCGGGACCCCAAGGTGATCGCGGAGATGACCGAGCAGGAGCTGGCGTCCATCGTGCTAGGATCCTCAAAGAAGTGATGGTGCATCGCAAAATAGGCTTGGATTGATTGACATCCTCGTGGCGTCTCGCATAACTTCCTGAGACCTCATTTCGTGAACAAGGAACAAGCCATGAAAAAAGATATCCACCCGGCATATCGCGAAGTCGTCTTCAAAGACGTTTCCAGCGACTACGAAGTCCTCACCCGCTCCACCGTGAAGACCACCGAGAAGACCACCTACCAAGGCAAAGAGTATCCCCTGTTCAAAGTGGACATCTCTTCGGCTTCGCACCCCTTCTACACCGGCACCCAGAAGATCATGGACACCGAAGGCCGCGTGGATCGCTTCAAGAAGAAATACGGCAAAAAATAAGACTTTCCTCCCAGGAAGGCATCCAAAGGCCCGCGCAAGCGGGCCTTTGTTTTTCCCGGCCGCCTCAGCAGCAGGAGCGCTGATGGGTGTGACGAAGGTTTAGGACGTGGGCGATCACCAAGAGGATTGAGCCCGCGATGGAGAGTCCGTGCACCAGCCCTTCCGGTGCATGTCCATCGAAGAGGAGGGCGAAGACCAGCAGGAGCGTGCCGGCCAGGGCGCGTCCCACCACGGCGTTGAGGCCATGACGGCGGTAGACGGGGGAGAAGGCGAACCAGCCCGAGACGGCGATGAAGACGGCGAATACCCGGTGCACCCAAGGGCCGTGCAAGACGAGCCCGACGGCAGGAACCAATAGGGGTAAGACCACCACGGCCACGCAGTGGATGATGCAGGCGGAGGAGAGGGCGATGCCCCAACGATCCCAGGCTTTTTTCACGGTGTCCTCGTGGACGGCTTCCATGGTGTGAAGGTATAGAGAAGGGGGGCGTCATCCGTCCAGCGAAATGAAAATGATTCTCAACAACTGGGGTTCCTGTGCTGAAGTTTTCGACGGTTATGCTGACCCTGACCCTCTCGTTGGCCGCCTGGGCCGCACGCCTGGAAGTCGCCATCCAAGGCATGACTTGCGGCATGTGCGAAGCCCGGATCACCAAGGAACTCAACGCCACCGGCAAATGCCAGAAGGTCCAAGTTAGCGCCAAGGACCAGAGGGCCGTGCTGGAAGAGAGGCCCGGCTCCACCCTCAGTGACGCCGAAATCAAGGCGGCCGTGAAGAAGGCGGGGTACTCCGCCGTGAAGATCACCCGCCACTGAAGGGCCAGGCCCCGTGAAGATCGCCATCCTTTCCCGTAACCCGCGCATCTACTCCACCTCACGGCTGGTCCAGGCGGCGAAGAAGCGCGGCCATGACGTGAGAGTGGTCAACCCCCTCCTATGCTCCATCGGTATCACCGCCGCAAGACCCGTGGTGCATTACCGCGAGGGGACGTTGGACGGGCTGGACGCGGTCATCCCGCGCATCGGCGCCTCCATCACTTTTTATGGCACCGCCATCCTGCGCCAGTTCGAGATGATGGGAGTGCACGCGCTCAACGAATCCACCGCGATCACGCGCTCACGGGACAAACTCCGCTGCCTGCAGATCCTCTCCCGCTCGGGCATTGGCTTGCCGGTCACGGGCTTCGCCCACTCCACCCGCATGACCAAGCAGCTCATCCACATGGTGGGTGGGGCCCCCTGCGTGATCAAGCTCATCGAGGGCACCCAGGGCAAAGGCGTGGTGCTGGCCGGGGATATGAAGGCGGCTGAGTCGGTGATCGACGGTTTCCGCCAGATGAAGGCGCACTTTCTGGTCCAGCAGTACATCCCTGAGGCTGGCGGACGCGACCTTCGGGCCTTCGTGGTCGGGGACCGCGTGGTGGCGGGCATGATGCGCGTGGCGCGGGAAGGCGAGTTCCGGGCCAACATCCACCGCGGCGGGCGGGGCGAGGCCGTGGAACTCACCGCCGGCGAGAAAGCCATGGCGGTGAAGGCGGCCCAGGCCCTGGGCCTCAACGTGGCGGGCGTGGATCTCTTGCGCTCTTCCCAGGGGCCCTTGGTGATCGAGGTGAACTCGTCACCTGGATTGCAAGGTATCGAGTCCACCACGGGCCTGGACATCGCGGACTTGGTGATCGAGTTCCTGGAGAAGCGAGCGCACAACCGCGAGGACTACCGGGGCTGATCAGAAGCTGCCGTGGGCCGCCACGAGTTTTTGTCGCTCGGACGGGGGGAGGGAGAGGAAACTTTCCAGTGTGTCCACGCCCGACCGATCGAGGAAACCGAGAACCCCTTGGTGGAAGCGCGCCACCAGCGAGGGGCCCTGGAAGACCAGCGCCGTGTAGACCTGAAAGGCGCCACCTCCGGCCGCCCACCAAGCGTACACATCCCGCATGTCCTCAAAGCCGCCCACGCCCACCAAGGGCAGCCCGCGCGAGCGGGCCACTTCCAGCACCACCCGCCTTTTTTGATGGGCCTTGGCCCGCAACAGCCGTCCCGACACGCCCCCGGCCCCGCGGTCGGGGATGTGGGTGGTGTTAGTGGCCACTAACCCGTCGGCGCCCAGGTCGGCCAACGTGGTTGTAAGGTCCTTGAGCACTTGATCATCCAGGTCGGGCGAGAGCTTCACATGAATTTCTTTTCCCCAGCGGGCGCGGGCCGGCGCCAGGGCCCGGAAGAGGTCTTTGAGCCACGTCTCTTGCTGCAGGTCCCGCAGCCCGGGCGTGTTGGGGGAGGAGATGTTCACCACCACCCAGTCGGCCAGGGGGGCCAGGCGCTCATAAAGTGCGAGGTACTCGTCGATGGCCGCGGCTGGCGTGGCGTCCTTGGACTTGCCGATGTTCACGCCCACGGGGAAGCCCGCGGGGCGCGTGCGTAGGCGGGCGGCGCACGCCTCGGCGCCCTGATTGGGGAAGCCCATGCTGTTTCTGAGGGAAGCCTCGGCAGGGTAGCGGTGCACGCGGGGTTTGGGGTTGCCCACTTGGGGGCGGGAAGTGACAGTGCCGCACTCCATGGAGCCAAAGCCCAGGCGGTGGAAGAAATCCACCGCCGATGCATTTTTGTCCAGGCCTGCGGCGAGCCCCACCGGGGAGGTCCACACTTGCGCGCCCACCCGGCAGGTCAAACGGGCATCTCGCGGAGGGGACCACAGGCCCGCGGCCCAAGGTGCCAGCCGTGCCATGCCTAATCCCAGGTCATGGGCCCTCTCGGGATCAAGGCGGAACAAGGCGGGGCGCAGGGCGTGGTAGATGTCCATGCCCCCAACGGTACGCGGGCCGGCGGTGGAAAAACTAGGGCAAAGCGGGGATAATGGGGCGATCAAAGGAGCTCTCATGCGATGGATTGTTTTGGCCGCGGCGCTCACCGTGGGTGCGGCCTGGGGCCAGGAAGAGGAACGTGGGAGCAACCGGGACTTGCGAGGCACCAATCCCCTCTTCTCCCTCCAGAAGGGCCAGGAGCAAGTAGGGCTAGTCCGGGGGGCAGCAGACGAGTTTTTCCTCGAACACTCGGATAAAGGTGGGCCCACCCGCCACAAAGTGGCCCGCGCCCGTGCCCAAGAACTCGACCAGCAATTTTCCGCGGCGTTCCTCAAATTGCAATACGAACTCCCGGCGGATCCCGCCGGCTGCAAGGCCGAATGGCGGATGGTCCTGCGCGGGGAAGAGATCCGCTTCTGTGAGGTGAATGAGCAAAAACATCGGGCAATCGGCCCCCTGTTCGCCGCCCTCCTACAGGCAGCGCGTCCCTAAAATCCCCTTGCTTCCCCTCTGAGCGGGGGGGAAAATACCCTGAATCACGCCCTCCAGGGTCCAGTCCCCATTCCAAGAGGTTCCATGAAATCCCTTTGGCTCGTCCTGCTTCTTTCTCCGGCGCTGGCCCATTCCCAAGGCCTCTTCTCCCGCGGCGAGGAGGAGAATTCCACCGCCGTCACCGGGGCACTCACACGGAAGGCCCCCTCCCACACCCGCGAGATGGTGCTGGGGAACATTCTCAAAGGTGCGTTGGAGAACATGCACCTGGCTAACAAAAGCATCGACGACAAACTTTCCCAGGATGCGTTCAAGCTGTATCTCGAGCGCGTGGACTACGGGAAACAGTTCCTCACCACCGCCGACGTGGCGGGCCTGCGCAAGTTCGCCGACAAGATGGACGACGAGCTGATGACCGGCCGCTTGGCCATCCTCGACGCCACCACCGCCGTGATGGACCGCCGCCTGCCCCAAGTGGAGAAGTGGGTGGGGGAGATCCTCGCCAAACCCTTGGACTACAAACAGCGGGACACCCTGGAAACGGACCCTGAGAAGCGGCGCTTTTCCAAGGACGACAAGGAACTGCGCGCCCTGTGGGTGAAGATCCTGCGCTATGACGTGATGGGCCGGCTCGCCGACCTCAAGGAAGAGCGGGACCAGGACCCGGTCAAGAAGAAGGAAGAGACCAAGAAGGCCGGCTCCAAGAAGAAGAAGTCCCTGGCCGATGGCGAGGACCTCAAGAAGCTCGACGACGCGGCCCTCGAGGCCAAGGCCCGCGCCAAGACCGCCGAGTCATGGAAGAAGATCATCGCGCGCCTCAAGGACGAGCGCAGGAACGACAAGCTCGACAAGTTCTACAACGCCGTCACCCGCGTCTACGACCCCCACACCAACTACCTCATACCCGACGAAAAAGAGGACTTCGACATCGACATGTCCGGCAAGCTCGAGGGCATCGGCGCCATCCTGCGCGAGGAAGGCTCCTACATCAAAGTCGAACGCATCGTGCCCGGTTCCGCTTCCTGGAAGACCAAGGAGCTGGATGCCGAGGACACCATCTTGAAGGTCGCCCAGGGGTCAGATGAGCCCGTGGAGGTGGTGGACATGCCCCTTCGGGACGCGGTCAAGCTCATCCGCGGCAAGAAAGGTTCAGAGGTGCGCCTCACCGTGAAGAAGCCCAACGGCCTGGTCAAAACCGTCTCCATCGTGCGCGATGTGGTGGAAATCGAAGAGTCCTACGTGAAGGGCTCGGTGATCGAGTCCAACGGGGTGAAGGTGGGCTACATCAACGTGCCCAAGTTCTACCGGGACTTCAACGACCGCGCCGGGCGCAACTGCACCGACGACGTGCGGACCGAACTCCAGAAGATGAAGAAGGACAACGTGCAGGGCCTGGTGCTGGACTTGCGCAACAACGGCGGCGGGGCCCTCGAGGACGCCCGGATGATCTCGGGCCTCTTCATCGAGAAAGGCCCGGTGGTCCAAGTCAAGGCCTCCACCGGCTCGGTGGAAGTGCTCGCCGACCAGGACGGTACCGTGGAGTTCGACAAGCCCCTGGTCATTCTGATCAACCGCTTCAGCGCTTCGGCCTCCGAGATCGTGGCGGCTGCCCTGCAGGACTACAAGCGCGCGCTGGTGGTGGGTGGTGAGTTCTCCCACGGCAAGGGCACCGTGCAGTTGGTGGTGGACCTGGATAACTACGTGGCCCCCACCGCCAAGTCGCTCTCCCCGCTGGGCGCCCTCAAGATCACCATCCAAAAATTCTTCCGGGTCACCGGCGGCTCCACGCAGTACAAGGGCGTGACCAGCGACGTTATCCTGCCTGACCCGTACGCCCACCTGGAGACCGGGGAGCAGTTCCTCAAGCACTCCATCCCCTGGGGGAAAGTCGACGCGGTGGAATTCAAGCCGTGGAAACCCGCCTACGACAGGGCGAAAATCCTGGCGGCTTCCAAGGAGCGCGTGA
The DNA here is from genome assembly GCA_964399165.1 of uncultured Bacteriovoracaceae bacterium. Classification (GTDB taxonomy): domain Bacteria; phylum Bdellovibrionota; class Bacteriovoracia; order Bacteriovoracales; family Bacteriovoracaceae; genus UBA6144. The sequence continues at coordinate 10,443 of CAYNPO010000031.1, forward strand.
AAAAGAACCCCCGTTTCAAGCGCATCCAGGAAACCGTGGCCTGGTACGACCAACGCCGCAAAGACACCGTGAAGAGCCTCAACATGGACGACTTCCTCAAGGAGCGGACCGAAGTGCGCAAGCGCTCCGACGAGCTCGAGAAGGAAGAGGAGAGCAAGGAGCTGGCGGTACGACCCACGGATCCCATCAAGGAAAAGGTCTCCCAAGAGAAATTCGACGAGTTCAGCCGCGGCTTGCGCGTGGACCCGGTGATCGAGGAATCCGTGGCGATCCTCAGGGACATGTTGAAGACCTGAGGCGGACATGGCGCGCGCATTGGATTTATCCCTCAAGTACGACTGGTACGAGCGTGCCGTCCAGACCCCGGACACCGAGGTCGATTTCATGCGCCGTTGGTACAAGAAGTTCCACGGCCGTTTCCCACGCGCCTTACGGGAGGATTTCTGCGGCACCGGCGCCATCTCCTGCGAGTGGGTGCGCCGTTCCGCGGACGCCGAGGCCCACGGCGTGGACCTGGATCCCGAGCCCATCGCCATGGGAAAGGAGCGCCACTGGGCCAAGCTGCCCGCGAAGGCGCGTTCCCGCGTGCATTACGTCCGGGGCAACGTGCTGGACAAGCATGCCTTCACGCCCGACGTGGTATGCGCATTCAATTTCTCGTACTTCATCTTCAAAACCCGGCCCCAACTCTTGGCCTACTTCAAAGGCGTGCGGCGCTCCTTGGGCAAACAGGGGATGTTTTTCATCGACCTCTTCGGGGGGCCGGAGAGCCAGAAGACCGTCACCGACAGCCGGCGCATACCAGGGGGCCTGACGTACTACTGGGAATGCCAGAGTTTCAACCCCATCACCGCCGAGTGCACCTTTGCCATCCACTTCCGGGACTCCAAGGGCAAGAAGCACCAGAACGTGTTCACCTACGACTGGCGGCTTTGGACGTTACCCGAATTGCGGGAGCTGTTGGCGGAAGCGGGCTTTGCCCGCACGGTGGCCTTATGGGAGGAGGACGAGGACGACGAGTACGCTCCCTCCGAGGTGGGGACTAACCACGACGCGTGGGTGGCGTACATCGCGGCACTGGCCTAGGCGGCGTAGCGGGAGAGAGGGGATTCCCCCACGCCTTTCACAAAGTCTATGAGCTCCTGTTCCGTCTCGGTGCCGAAGAAGTTCATGAGATTGGCCCGGTAGCGCTCCAGGAATTTCCGCTGCCCCCCCCTGAAAAGTTCCCAGGAGTGGGTGTAGCAGAGCTGAACCACGACGTCCCTGCCCTGGGATCGGAAGATGCGGTCCTTGTTCAGGAGTTTTTCCCCGTGGTCGCCGGAGTACTTGCAGATCACGCAACGGCAGTCTTTCATGACCGTCTATTTCGGCGCACTGTCTTCCCGGCATAACTTAAGAACGTCTTAATGGCGTTGTTTTAAACGCTCAGGGTTTCCACCAAGTCGATGATTTTCTGGAAGCGGTTGCTGGGGAAGCTTTCCCGCAACTGGCGGGCCATGTCCTTGATGGGAGGTGGATGACCCTCCTTGGCCATCAGGATGTGCGTGAATTCCTCGGCAATGATGAAGAGGATCGCCAGGGGAGAGAGGTTAGCACCAAAGTGGTCGGAAAAGCCGATGCCGTTGAGCATGCCGTGGTGCTGGCGCACGATTTGGTCGGCACCCATGGGCGCCCGGGGATACTTGGAAACCAATTCGGCCGCCACTTGGGCGTGTTTCTCCACCAATTCCTTGGAGCGCGCGTCCAAACCGGCCGTGCGGAGGTCCTCGGCCCCGTGGATGCGGGCCTGCTCGTCCGATTCCAGCGCGATGTCGTGGAAGAAGGCGATGAAGGCGATTTTCTCCTGCTGCTCCGGCGAGCCCCAGTCGATGCGCTGGACGATGTGCTGACATACGTAGGTGACGATCTGGGTGTGGCGGAAAAGGTAGCTCGACTGGTTTTCCAGCATGCGCTTGAGCAGGGGGCCAAGCTTGGGATAGGCCTTGGCGTTGGCGGACATGGCCTGGATGCCTTTTTTGGCCAGTGCGATGGTTTCCTCTTGGATGCCCAGGGTGAGGAGTTTTTGGGAGAGCATCTCCAGGTTGGATTCCTGCGCCTGCAGCTGCTCATGGGGATTGAGGTCGGCGTCGTCCAGCTGTGAGAGGAGCTCGGCGGTGATCTGGTCCGCCATTTTCAAACGCTCCAGGGCATCCACGTAGACCGTGCCCGCCAGGGCCGCCTGAGCGGCGGGGGAGGAGCGGTCCGCCTTGGCGTGGGCGGGGAAGAGCACTTCCATGGCGCCATCCTTGCCACGGTGGTAGACGGCGCAAGCGGGGTGGTTCACCCACTCAAAGTAGCGACCCGGCAAGGGGAAGTGCTTTTCCACTTGGCGGCGGGCCATGTCCTGAGCGGTGATACCCAAGGCCTGGGCGGCGCCTTTCACCACGCTCTTGAGGTCCAAACTCCCGGGCATGGGCCCGGTGGCGCCCTCGGGAAATGGCCCCGCGCCAATCACCACCAAAGGCAGGGGCCGGGGCAGGGTCTTCAGATGTGACGCCAACAGGGTGGCGCTGTCCTCTCCGCCAATGCGGGCGCGGGAGATGACTAAGGTGAATCCGGGCTTATTGAGCGCCTCCATCGCGGTGGCGGCGGAGGCCACCACTTCGGTCTCCAGCCCGGCGTACACCGCCAGGTTGAGGCGGTAGATATCGGCGATCTTCGGGTTGTTCTCTACGAGAAGCGTTAAAGCCAAGACGGCTCCTTTCCCCCATTGTAGCCGATCCCGTTTCACGTGGGAGGAACGGCCTTTTTTTGCTACGATCCGGGCATGACACCATGGCATCAGGCGGAGCGCGCTGACGAGAATTCCTGGCATGCGGCCCTGCGACGGGAATTGAAGACCGAGGATCTCGCGCGGGTTCTCGGCCGACCCCTGCCGGAAGGGGGGCACGTGTCCCTGCTTGGCCCCACCGCCCCCGCCCTGGACCTGGACGTTCATGGGCCCGCGGCCCTCTCCCACACCTGGGACCGCCAGGTGTCGTGGGATGACGTGCCCAAGCTGGCTTCGTTGGGAGTGGCCGACTTCCTGCTCGACCCTTTCCTGCTTGGCCTCGATGGGCAGCCTCTGCAGGAGGTCTTGAAGGATGAAGGGGGCGTGATCGCCGCCCATGGCGCGCGTCTGTGGGTCTTCGAGAGCAACATACCCCTGCCTCCCGGCGCCCGACATGTGCTTCATGCCCGGGAGGTCACCGCCTCCGGTGGACACGCCGTGCAGGAACTGGGTTGGCTTTTGAACCAGGTTCTCACTTGGGCGGAAGGGGGCGAAGCCGGACCGGTGGGAGTGGGCATCACCTGTGATCGGGAGTTTTTCAAGTCCATCGCCAAACACCGCGCTTTCACCGTCATCGCCCGGGCGGGGCTTGAGGCCATGGGCAAAGGGGCCTTGTGGCCGCAGCTCACCCGCGTGGCCGCAGTGGGCTGGCGGGATTTCTCGGCCTACGACGCGGGTTCAAACGTCTTGCGCAACTCCACGGCGGTGGCGGCGGGGCTCATCGCCCGCGCCGGCGTGGTGCAGTCCTTGCCCCACAACTTATTGCTCGAGACCTCCCACGCGGACATCGACCGCGCCGTCCGCTTGGCCCTCACCTCCCAGCTGGTGCTCCAGCAAGAGTCATTCCTCGGGGAAGTGGAAGATGCCGGCGCCGGAAGCCGCACCCTGGAAGAACTCACCCGCCAGCTGGCAGAAGCCGCCTGGAAGGAAATGCAGCGGTTGCGGGCCTTGCCCGCCACCGAGCGCGCCGCTGACGCCGCCCGGGCGGCCGGGGAAAGTTGGCGCCGCACCCAAGAGCTTTTCCGCACGCGCCGGCTGGTCCAGGCCGGGGTCAATGATTTCCCCGAACCCAGCGAGCGCGTCCGCGTGCGTGCGCGGTTTTTGGACCATGACCATGTTCGCTTGGGCCGAGCCTTCGAGGAGCTAAGGCTGCGGGCCCAGGCCCTGAGCGCCCCGCTCAAGGTGGCCTTGCCGGTGGTGGGCGACTATGCGGCCCTCCAGGCGAGGTTGGGTTTCACCCGCAACTTCTTTGAGCTGCTGGGGGCCCAAACGGTGGATCCGGGAACCGGCCTCGATGTCTCCGCCGCCGCCGCATGGGCGCAGGCGCAAAACGCGCCGGTCACCGCGTGGGTGGCGGCCGACGCCGACCATCCGAATCTCGGCCCGTGCCCCCAGCAGGGGAGACACTACCTCGCGGGAAAAACTCCTTGGGAGGGCGCCCACAATTTGCACGCGGGCATGGATGTGTGGCAGGCCTTGGAAGCGCTGGTTTCCTGGGCGGAGGGGCGCCCATGAGCACCGACTTCACTCAGATCCCCTTGGTGTGGCCCGGACCTGGGGCCCGGACGGGCGCCGCTGGACGAGCGACTCCCGAGGGCATCCCTCTCAAGACCCGTTACCGTGCCAGCGATGTTCCCCATCCCGCCCTCGTGGAGACTTATCCCGGCCTGCCACCTTTCCTGCGCGGGCCCTACGCCTCCATGTACGCCACCAGGCCCTGGACCATCCGCCAGTACGCGGGGTTTTCCACGGCCGAGGACTCCAACCGTTTCTACCGCGACAATTTGGCCAAGGGGCAGATGGGCCTCTCCATCGCCTTCGACCTCGCCACCCACCGGGGCTATGACTCGGACCACCCGCGGGTGGCCGGTGACGTGGGCATGGCGGGCGTGGCGATCGACTCGATCCTCGACATGCGGGTGCTCTTCGACGGCATCCCCTTGGACAAGATGAG
>CAYNPO010000032.1:0-14429 GCA_964399165.1 uncultured Bacteriovoracaceae bacterium
GGGTCTTGAGTGGTCTCGTTCTATAAACCGTCCGAAAAAGAGGGCCCAGATCACTCAAGCGGCCCTTTTTATTTTCGGCTGGAAGAATGACTTACTCGCGGTAGTACGTGATCCGCGTCTTGTAATGGCGGACGGTGGCGTTCCAGGTGCCGCAGATCGTGGAGAAGGAAAGGCGCAGGGTCGCGAAGCGGGCACCGGTTTCGGACACACAGTTCACGGTGCTGTTGTAGAGGCTGACCCGGGACACGGAGCATTCGACGCCCTTCTCTGCGCCCCAGGCTTGGGCCTTGGCCTCAGAGAGTTCACGGACACGTTCCATGGCATCGTCGTAGGCGCGGCCCATGCAGAAACCAGGATCGGGATAGGGATTCCATGGGCCAGGAATGGGAGCCGGGCCGCCGGGAGGGAAGGGACGACCAATTTGCGCCAGGGCAGGCAGAGAGAGCAGGGCCAGCAGCGGGAAGAGTTTCTTCATGGAGTCTCCTTGGATGATAAATCCTAGGAAACTTTCTTCTTCTCCGTCAAAGGACACACTGGGTGCAACGCCACGTGGCGATTGTAAACCGCCCGCAGCACGTTCTCATCCACCTGGAGGCCATGCCGTGCCATGAACTCTTCCCACTCGCGCAGGCGCGTCTCCAGCTCCGTGAGCTGTTCTAAAAGCTCCATTGAATGTCGCAGGATCATGCGATTCCCCCTGATTGATTAGATTATAGAACGAATGTTCGGCACATCAAACAGCAAGGCGTAGGGGCGCAACTAAATTATGTTTAAATTCTGCCCCTACCATGTCCCTACCGTCGGACCAGTAGCGACAAGACCTCAAAATGACTGGTGTGATTGAAGATATCGAAGATTTTTACGCGCTCTGCGCCAAAGCGCTGTTTCAGCGTGGAAAAATCGGCCGCAAAACTATCCAAGTCGCAGCTGGAGTAGAGGATGGCCTCCGGGGTGAACTGCAAACACAAGGACAGGCTTTCACCCAGGCCACGGCGGGGAGGGTTCACCACGACCAAAGAGGGCGCGGTTTTCTCCCATAGTGCGCGCACGTCGCCGGCCGCGGCCACATGGAAAGGAACATGCAGTTGGTTGGCGATGGCATTAACGCGGGCGGCTTCCACCGCTTCAGGGTTCACTTCGACTCCCTCCACGTCTAAACCCGCGCGGGCGAGGTGGAGTGCGAACCCCCCGACGCCGCAGAATAAGTCCAGGGCCTTTTTTCCCTTCCAGGGACAGGCCCATTCCGCTGCGGTGGCATACAGGCCTTCGGCCACGGCGAGGTTGGTTTGCATGAAGGCCTGCGGGGGAAAGGCGAGCTTGAGGCCTGGAGTCTCGTGGGGAAGGGAGCTTCCGCGCAGGAGGATTTCCTCGGGACCTTCAGTGAGGGCGTGGGGAACGGGCTGCAGGTTCACGCTCACCACCGCGAAGCCAGGCAGATCGGCGAGTCCCAGGCGGATGCGGTCCAGGGCCTCCCGCGAGCGCAGCACGAATCGCAGCATCTTGGCGCCGGTGACAGGAGAGTGGCTCAGGATGAGGCCTTTAAGTTCACCTCTGCGCGATATCACGTCGTAAGGGGTGAGCTTCCATTTGCGGATAAAGTCGCGCAGACCGGGCAGCTCTGAGTTGAGCGCTTGCGCTTGTACGGGACAATCCAGGAGTTCCTTCACGTGGGTGAGGTCTGGGGCGAGCAAACCCAAGATCGGGTTCTCTACATCCCCCCCCACCGTCATCTTCGCCTTGTCGCGGAAACCCCAGTCGGATGAGAGGAAGGGTTCCTCGGGCTCCACGCCGGTCACCTCGGCCAGGCGCCGGGCGGTCTCCAGCAGGCGCTCACGGGCGGGGACTCCCATGCGGTCGCAGGAGCGGCAGCGTCCTTCGGCGTGGTGAGGGCAGGCGCCCGGGTCGGGGAGGGGCATGGTTCCTCGCGAAAAGTTTACGGTTCCTCTTCGGATCGTCGGCAGGAAGCCTGAGGTTTATCCCCGGCCGGAAATGGGTTAAATTGGGCTGACGATGTTCCCTTCGTTCTTCCGGACCCTCAGGAAAATCCCTCCGCGCTGGCGTCCCGGCCGGCGCTTCGCCGGCTTCGCCATCTCCTTCGTCCTGCTCTCCCCGGTCTACATGTATTTCTCCCGTGACGTGGGCCGGCTGGAGAAAGAATGGCCCCACGTGATCATGCCGGAGGATCCCACCGACGGCGCCGACTACGAGTTCAAACCCACACCTCCTCCGTATTGGGTGCGCCTGTCGCAGATCTCCTCATACGGCAAATGGGCCATCATCCTTTCCGAGGACTGGGGTTTCTACCGCCACGAGGGCGTGGACTTCGAGGAACTACGCAAGGCCGTGGACGAGAGCTTGAAAGAGGGGAGGCTGGTGCGCGGGGCGAGCACCATCTCCCAGCAGGTGGTGAAAAACGTTTTCCTCTCCTCCCAACGCAGTCTCTGGCGCAAGGCCCACGAGATCGTCCTGACGCAAAAAATGGAGAAGGTGGTTTCCAAGCAGCGCATCCTCGAGACGTACTTCAACATCGTGGAGTTCGGGCCTGGCATTTATGGCATCAGGAAGGCGAGCTACCACTATTTCCGCAAGCATCCCTCCGCCCTGAACCCGCGGGAAGCGGCTTTCCTGGCGATGATGCTTCCCAGTCCGCGGCGTTACTACGTCTCGTTTCGCCAGAAACATCTCACCCGTTTCGCGCGCTCCCGGATCCGCAGCATCCTGCGGAAGATGAAATGGGCCGGGATCATCTCCGGCGAACAGATGCACGCCTGGAACGGGGCCCGCTTTTACTGGGAGAGATGAGTCTTCTCCTCCAAACGGCGGTAATGTCTGATGCCTGACTAGGGCCCTCTGGCAAGTGATGCCAGATAATGCGTGTTGAGCCGCATTCACCCGGGGGTTATCCTCTTGGCATGCGTCCGTTCAGGTCGCCCGGAGGTTTCATGCGCCCATTCATCCTGTTCCCCGTGGCCCTCGTCGTCGTGGGTTGCGCCACCCCTGTTCCCTCGGTGAAAGACAACCCGGTGACTGCGCGGGCCCACAAACAAGTGGTGGCCGAGCTGCGCGCCGACGACCGCCGGCCCGCGTCCCCACCGCCGGAGTTGGGCGCGCGCCTGGCCGATTTGAACCGTGTGCGCCCCGGCCGCTTTGAGGTTTATGTTTTTCCCAGGCTCAATAACCAGAACATGAAGGAACGGCTGCGCACTGAAACGTATCTGGGCCGTCCGCAGGTGTTCGAGTTCAGCACGGTGGCCCAGGCTCCATGCCGCCAATTCATCTCCGGTGGCATGTTCCGCAACCTGCGCGCGGGTGAGGCTTTTCCCGCCGCCCTCGGCGAAGGACAGCGGACTTGCGCCATCTTGGAAGTCACTTCCAAGAAGCTGCGCGAGGCTGATCGCGCCCTCCTCCGCCGGGACGATCTCATGAAGATCCGCCTGTTCCTGGACGACGCCTACCGCGTCCACGCCACCGACCACACCTTCCACGACGGCGGTGGCCGTACACGCGACGTGCGCATCTTGAACGAAGAGGGCGTCGCTTCTGCGGTCAACCTTGGGCTTTTCCCGGTGGACCTGCCCGGCGAAGGCGCCCGCTTCAGCCCCACCAACCCAGGGAGTGCCTTCCCCAACCTGGACCGCATTGCGGTCTATCAGATCAATCGCCGCCTGCGCCGCGGATTCAGCCCGCCTTCCTGCCGTGGCGGCGTATTTGACTACAGCGACGGTACCGGCGGGCCTGCCCGCGTGGGCTGGTGCCAGGGCTTGCCCTGGCCGAGCTTCATTGAGAACCCGCGCTTCCTCTCCGTCACCGAACCCTTGTCGCTCTGAGGTAAGGCCATGAAAAAGACTTTTGCTTCCATCCTCATCCTCTCCGCTTCCTGGGCCATGGGCCAGGACCTCGGGGGCTTCACCGCCTCGAAGAACTCCTTCAAGGAGATCTTCAACAACCACCGCTACGCCCAGCCCAAGACCATCCCGTGGGCGGGAAGCTTCTTCCCCTACGCCGACAAAGGCACGGCGGTGATGCTTGACCGGGACGGCGACTCCGACGAGTCGGGGCGCTCCCCCATGCAGGTTTACGAGATCCTCGCAGGGGCTGAGGGCGCCCACGAGTGGGAACAAGAGCACCATTCCTGCGAGGACATGGACGCGGCCACCAAGCGCTCCTGCCAGGCCTGGTGGGGCCATTGTAACGGCTGGGCCGCTGCCGCCATCAAAGAAGACGAGCCCCGCTCCCCCGCCCGGGCGGGTTCCCAAACTCTCAGCGTGGCCGAGCAGAAAGCGATCCACACAGAATTGTGGCTCTCCTCCGGCAGCCTGAATGCCGGCTGGACTGAGAAAGGCCAACCCACCGGCTCGTGGGTCCACGCCCACTCCCGCCCCAGCGAGGCCTATGACATGTTCTGGGACGTGACCCCCAAGGCCTTCTTCCTCATTTTCACCAACTACGTGGGCGTGATGAAGACCGGCATCGTGATCGACCGCTTCACGGGCGATGAGGTATGGAACCAGCCGGTGGTGGGCTACCGCTTGCTGCCCATCCGCTCCAGCGATATCCGCCAGATCCGCGAGGATGGCGTGTCTTACACCAACGTCCTGGTGCGGGCGAAGATCTACTGGGCCAACGACAGCGGCATCGGCCCCGGCCATTTGAGTCAGCCCTTCAATATCCGCAACACGGACGATAGCGAGGACGTAGAGGACTTGGGTGAGGACTACGAAGGGCGCTTCCTGGCCTTCCGCTTGAACTTCACCGGGGACTTCCGCGTGTCCTCTGACGGCAAGCAAGTCCTCTCCGCCGGCCGCATGGTGGGCGATGGCAACTGGGCGCACCAGGAGAACTCCCGTTCGCTCGATAAAGACGATCTGAACATGACCCACCCGGATTTCATCTGGCTACCCCTGAACCCCATTCAGGACACCAACGGTTATGGTAACCCGTACATGGAAGCTTCTGTGGTCCAGCGGATCACTCGCGGTGGCACAGCTCGCGTTCCCAAGACCAAGGTCCGCATGGTCATCACCCGGGGCAGCTTCGGCCGGGGTGTGGAAATCGACGAAGACTACGCCAAGTCCGCCGTCCAACGCATCTTCCGACGGGACGGTGTTCGCACTATGATTCGTGTGGCCGAGATAGAGCTCAAGCGCGACTATGTGGAAATTCCCGTGACGTTCCTGGAGAGTTACGACGAAGCGGGCGTGGCCGGATTGTTTGAAGCGGCCGGTTGGCGGGTGCGGTTCGTCCGCGAGCCCTAGATCTCACTCCGCTACCCAAGATAGTACTAACGCAAGTTCACCTCCGCTGCGGAGGTGAACTCGCGTTAAGAGCTGGCAACTTCATGGTGCTGTTTCACCACGGAAAAAATCAAGAAATTTGCCGCAGGCACTCGTATGCGGCGGCGGTGGCGATGTTTGCCAAGTTGAGCGAGCGCACGTGGGGGGAGAACTGTGGGAAGCTGTACCAGTTCTCGGGCATGGATTGGAGGATGCGCTCAGGCACCCCGCGGGTCTCACCGCCGAACACCAAATAACAACCTTTGCGGTAGGGTGCCTGGTGCCACGGCTTGCCCCCGCCCTTCTCGAACAACATGATCTGGTCCTGCGGCGGATTCTCGCTTTCGAGGAAAGCCTCCCAGTTGTCGTACTCTTTGATCCGAACGTGCTTCCAGTAATCGAGCCCCGCGCGGCGGACGGCCTTCTCGTCGATGGCGAAGCCGTAGGGTTTGATCAGGACGAGCTCGGCATCCAACGCCACGCAAGTGCGCCCGAGACTGCCGGTGTTGCCGGGAATCTCGGGCGCATGCAAGACGATGCGGAAATTGGGAACGGTCACTTCACCGTCATCAGCAGGTTCACCAGGGTGCGCACGTTCACGCCACTGCCGCCCACCGGGGGGCAATAGGGGAGGTGCGACTGGGAATCGGAGGTGCCTGCGATGTCCAGGTGGGCCCAGGGGATGCCCTCCCTCACGAATTCCTCGATGAAGGCGGCGCCAATGGCGGTACCGGCGCGCATGGGCGTCCCGATATTGCGGATATCGGCGATCTTGGATTTGATGTCCTGGCGCCACTCGTCGATGATGGGTAGCTGCCACATGTACTCGTCGCTCTGGCGGGCGGACTTCACGATGGCATCCACCCACTTCTGGTCGTTGCCGAGGATCGCGGTCACCTGGTTGCCCAAGGCCACCAAGCAAGCGCCGGTGAGGGTGGCGGCGTCGATGATGAAGTCGGGCTTCTGGTCGCAGGCGTAGTCCACGGCGTCGGCGAGGATCAGGCGTCCCTCTGCGTCCGTGTTGAGGATTTCCACGGTCTTGCCGTTGCGCCCTTTCACGATGGCGTCGGGGAAGGTCGCCTCTGAGTTGATGGCGTTGTCGGTGATGGCCAGGATACAAGTGATCTTCACCGGGGCCTTGAGCAGGACGGCGGCGCGGAAGGCGCCGTAGACAGTGGCGGAACCCGCCATGTCGTACTTCATGCTGGCCATGCCGGTGCCAGGCTTGATGCAGTAGCCGCCGGTATCGAAGGTGATGCCTTTGCCCACCAGGGCCACGTGCTTGGTCTTCGCGGTCTTCTTGGCCGGCTCGTAGGTCAGGTGCACCAGGCGGGGCTCATAGGCGCTGCCCGCGTTCACGGAGAGGAACAGGTTCATGTTCTCGGCCTTGATCTGGGCCTTGTTCAGGATCTTAACCTTCACACCCTTGAGGTTGGCCTTCACGTCGGCCTCCACGCGCTTGGCGTATTCCTCGGAATGCAGGACGTTGGGGGCTTCATTCACCAGGTCGCGGACCACGCCGATGGAGTCCACCAGGGGCTTCACCTCGGCCAGCGCGCGGGCGATCGTGGCCTCCTTGCGCTTGTCGAAACCGGTGAGGAGAACCTGCTTCACGGGGTTGGGAGTCTTCTTGGACTGGTATTTGTCGTAGGTGTAATCGGAAAGGCCCACCGCCTCTGCTATGACGGCCGCTGCCTTGGCGGTGTCCCGGAGCACGTCGAAACCGCCCAGATCGATGCTGATCACGGCATGCTTCTCGGCCTTGAGGGCCTTGTAGGTCTTGGCGATGGTGCGGCGGATGTCCTCAGGCTTGAGCTTCGTGCGGTTGCCCAGCCCGACCACCCGGACGGCCTCGCCCATGGCTCCCGTGAAGTTCACGACCTCATCCTTACCGGCCTTGAAGTTCTTGAAGGCGCGCAGGAGAAGGAATTCCTCTTTGAGGCCCTTGTCGGCCCAGTGGTCGACTGAGACCGCGGTCATGGCGGGGGCCTTACCCTTGGCGGGGACGGTGCGCTGTACGGCGGTCAAAACCTTCACGTCGGCCTGAAGGGATTTTTGCCCGGATGGGTCCAGGATGATTTGCATGCTGCCTCCTCAAAAAAAGATCCTCCCACGCTACCATGGGGGGGCGGTTGTTGCCACCGCCACCGCCAGGACGGTACCTTAAACCATGCGCCTCTTGCTGCAGCGGCACCTGGCCGCGAATTTCATCGTTCCCCTGGCCACCAGCCTGGTGTTCTTCGTGGGCTTCTTGCTGACATTCGAACTCTTCCGCCTCACGCCACTGCTCATGTCGCGGGATATCTCGGTGGGGTTCCTGAGCGGGCTGCTGGGGGACTTGGGCCTGACCTTCGTGCCCCTAGCTTTGCCCATATCCACGTTTTTCTCCGTGGTCTTTTGCCTGAATCGCCTCAGTTCCGACGCCGAGTATGTCGCAATGCGCGCGGCGGGCCTCGGCAAGGGGCGTCTCCTCACTCCCTTCCTCTTGGTGTCCACCGTGCTGGCCCTCAGCGTTTTCCTCCTGACCCAGGAGGTACTGCCGTACACCAGCCGCGACTTCAAGCGCCGGGTGAACTTCCTCACCTCCAGCAGCCTGCTCGCTGCCATCCGTGAAGGCCAGTTCTTCACCGCCGTGGGCGGCGTCACCATGTTCCCCACGCAAGCGGGGCCAAACGGCCGCGGCCTCAAGGACGTTTTCCTGCACGTGAAAGAGGGGGAGGTTGAGCGGTCCATCATGGCCCGTCGTGGGGAACTCCTCTACGAGCGCGACACCAACACGCTGGTGGAAAAGCTCACGCTTAACCTGGAGGAGGGGAGCATCACCGGGCTCAAGCCGGGCGGCGAGGTGGAGAAAATCCTTTTCGGCCGCTATAGCCTTCCGCTCTCCCAAAGCACCTATTCCGACCGGATCAACCCACGGGAGACCATGCTCAACGCCCGCCAACTGGCGGAGGTGCAGGACATGACCTTGGAGGAGGCAAAGGCCAAGTACCGCTTCAACAAAAAGGACATGTTCAACGCCCGCTACGAGTTCTGGAACCGTTTCAACACCCCGGTGGTATGCGTGTTGCTGGCGTTCCTCGGCTTCGGACTGGGTGTGAAGGAGAGTCGGGGCAAGGGCCGCAACTCCGCCCTGCTGGGCCTGACGTGTTTGCTGGCTTTCTACGGACTGTTCTTTGGTTTGGTGGGTGCCGCACGGGGAGGCAAGCTGCCGGTGCCTGTTGCGATGGCGGTGCCGGACTTATTTCTTCTCGCCGCTGGCGCCTTCTTCTACCGCAAACTCGATTGGAACTCCTGAGCTTCAGGGCTTGGGCAGTTCCTCCTCCTCGATTTTCATGCGACGTTGGTACTCCTCGGCGGTGTAGAGGATGTCGTCGGCGGCTTTGGGAAAGAGCGGAAGCTGGTGTTTGGCGTTGTTGGCTTCGGGGAAAATCAGGCTCTTGAAGCCGGTCCTGGAGGGGGCGTCGATCAGGCGGTTTTGGTAGAAGATCTTGGTCAATTGCACGTTGCCGATGAACAACAGCACTTCCTTGCCCTGGAGGAAGAGGTCCTTGTCCTTTTCCAGGATGGCGGAGACGATGGGACCGCCGTCCACCTGGTAACTCAGCCAGGTGTTCCCCGACACGGCCTTCAGGTAGACGTTCTCTAGGCCCTTCTCGAACTTCTCGCGCGCCTCGGGTGGGAAGAGGTCCTCATCCTGGTTCTCGGGCGCGTCGGGGACCGGCGCGAAAAGCTTCACCGTGATTTTACGGAAATCCTTGGGCGGGAAATTGCGCCGGACCGGCGCCACCGGCTTCTCGGTTTTTTTCTCCTCGGCTGGTTTTTCCTCGGGTTTGGGAGCTTCGGCCACCGGAGCGTCCGGGGCGGGAGCGGCGGGTTTCGGGGCAGGGATGTCCACAAGTTCGGAACTTGGAACGAATGTGGGCCCGTAGGGTTTCTCCGTGGGGGGATTGGTCTCACCCTCGATGGTGCGGGTCACTAGCTGGTAGAGTCCGACGAATACCAGCGCGGTTCCACAGAAGACCAGGGCCGGCACGGCCACCCGCCGCCGGGTTTGGGCCTGCCGGTCTTCTTCCAGCACTTCCGAGGGGGCGGGAGCTTCGGCCTCGGCGGACACTTCCTCGCGCTTGAGGGCCATGGATTTGGTGTGGTTGAGCGCCGGGAAGGGGCGGCCGGTGACGGTGAGGTAGGAGTACTCCAGTTTCGTGATGGTTTCCGCCGTAGAAAGCCCCACCACCCGCGCGTAGCTCAGGACGAAACCCTTCACGTAGGCAGGACTGGGGAGCGAGGCGAAGTCATTGGCCTCCAGCGCGCGCAGGATGTTCAGGCTGATTTTGGTCTTTTGGGAGACCTTGTCCAAGGTGAGCTTGAGCTCCTCGCGTCGCGCGCGCAGGCTTTCGCCGATCAGCACGACGTTGGAGGGGGACTTGGCGCCGGGATCGTCTTGCATGGGTCTTCCTTAGAAGGCGGGGGAGCTCGCTTCCCTCTGCGGGGCGACCACGGTTTCGTTCTGGGAGCCGCGTTCGAGCAGCGTGATGCGGGAGAGTTGGTCTTTCGCCATCGCGGCGTAGGGGGAACGGTGGAAGCGGGTTTCCACGTCGTCCAGCTTCACACGGGCGGCGAGATAATCACCCATTTCGGTGAGGGCCATGGCCTGCCAGTACAGGGGGGCGGGATCATTCCCGCATTGGCCCAAGCCGGCTTCTCGGAAGGCTTTCTGGGCATCCTTCCAGCGGCGGGCCTTGAAGTCCAGCATGCCCACCTGGAACCAGGCCGGGCAGTAACCTTCGTCCTCCTTGAGGGCGCGACGCAGGTTCGCCATGGCGGCGTTGGGTTGTGAGTGGCGCAGGTCGATGAGTGCGAGGTTGTAATACACCCGGGCCTGCTTCTCGTAGGTCAGGTCCTTGAGGCATTCGCGGTACAAGCGCTGGGCGCCGGCGAGGTCGCCGTCTTCGAACATGAATGAAGCGAGGTTGCTGCGGGCGTCGGTGTTGGCGGGGTTGAGTTCGAGGGCGAGGCCCACGTGCTCCTTGGCTTTCTCGCGATCGCCCTTGAAATAGTAGGCCATGCCCAAGTTGTTCTGGATGTTGGGGTCCTTGGGCGCGAAGGTAGCCGCCTTGAGGAGGTGGGAGATGGCCTCGGTGTAGTCCTGGGCCACCAGGGCCTGGGTGCCGTAGGCGTAGTGGAGTTCAGCCATTTTGGCTTTCTTGCTCGGTTCGCGGCTGGCACAGGCGACCAGAGTCACGAGTAGTCCCAACAGGATATGTTTCGCCATGGATTTCCCCTCGATTGACACGCTTGCTCACCCACATTTTAGAGAAGGCGCGTCTCCTTTGTAAAAAAAAATTGGCGGGCCGCAGGGAGCGCGGTAGGGGCAGTTTCCGGGCGGAGCGTCGGACTTTGGCCCGTGGGCTTTCCGGAGAACCGGGCATAGACTATGCCATGCTCCAGTTACGGGACAAGTTGCCCTACTTCGCCGAATTGCTCGTGAACGGGGCCTTCGTGGGGTTGTACACACTCAACCGGTCCGCCACCCCTCCAGCCTGGCTTAAGCTGATTCCTCCCGAAATTTACGTGAAATGGGCGGTGTGGCTGGCTCCCTTGATGGTGCTGTGGACCCTGGTGACCCACTACCGCCTCAGCGGCGGGATCGAAGCTTTCTGTCGCCGCTACATCTTCAGCGTGGTCATTTTCATCCCCATGGTCATCACCCTGGGCGATTCGGAATTCACCTACTGGCTCACGGTGGTGCACCTTTTCTCGACGGTGATCTCCTTTAACGAGAAACCCGCGGAAGCCGCGTCCTACGCGCAGCCCGCTGGCAGCTGGTGGGAGCAAATGAAGCTGTCACCGGCCCAGATCGTGATCATTTCTTTCGGCTTGATCATCTTGGTGGGGGCGCTGTTGCTCGTGCTCCCCATATCGGCCCAGGCAGGCCACAAGATATCCTTCATCGACGCCTTGTTCATGTCGACCTCGGCCACTTGCGTGACCGGCCTGGCGACGGTGTCCTTGGCGGACGAGTTTTCGCTCTTCGGGCAGCTGGTCGTCCTGCTATTAATGCAGGTGGGAGGGCTCGGGATCATGACTCTGACCTCCAGCGTGGCCGTGTTCATGGGCCGCTCCCTGGGCGTGCGGGAACAGGTCATGATGCAGGACGTGCTAGATTCCTCGAACAGCCAGGAACTGATGCGTCTGATCATCGACATCGTCCAGTTCACGATGGTCATCGAATTCATCGGCGCGATGGTGCTGACCGCGGGTTTCTATGCGGAGGACTTCGAGATCGGCCAAGCGCTGTATTTCGGCTTCTACCACTCCATCGCGGCTTTCTGTAACGCCGGGTTCGCCCTTTTCAACGATAGCCTGGTGTCTTTCAAGTTCCAGCCCCTCATCACCACGACGGTCGCCTTACTCGTTATCCTCGGCGGTGTGGGGTTCCCCGTCATGCAAGAGATCTTTTCGGCCATCCGGCGCCGCAAGGGTTTCGTAAATTTCTCCCTCCACACCAAAATTGTGCTGGTCACCAACACCCTCTTGCTAGCCTTCGGCACCACCTATCTGTTCTTTGGCGAGTTCCTCCACGCCTTCGCAGACTATTCCCTCTGGCAAAAGTTGCAGGTGTCCTTCTTCCAAAGCGTGACCACCCGCACGGCCGGTTTCAACTCAGTGGACCTCACCGCCTTGCATCCCCATTCCGTCTACATGATGCTCCTGTTGATGTTCATCGGCGCTTCGCCAGGTTCCACCGGGGGGGGGATCAAGACCACGACTTTCGCCATCCTCGTCCAGTCAGTGAAGGCCACTCTGAGCAACAACAACCGCGTGGAGATGTTCGAGCGCACCATCCCGTACCTGATCGTGGTACGGGCCATCGCCATCTTCATCATCTCGCTGATTACCGTGAGTACATTGCTCCTGGTGATGATGCGCCTGGAGCCGGATAAGAACTTTCTGGCGGTGTTCTTCGAGGTGGTCTCGGCCTTCGGCACGGTGGGGCTGAGCCTGAACCTGACCCCCAGCCTCTCGGTGCTCGGCAAATTGGTGATTTCCCTGTTAATGTTCATCGGACGGGTCGGTCCGCTCACCCTCGTGCTGGCGGTCGGCCAGCGTGGCGGCGCACGCTTCCGCCTGCAGTACCCCGAAAGCAAGGTCCTCATCGGATAGGAGAAGGCAACGCATGTTCATCGCAGTGATAGGCCTGGGGACGTTTGGCGCCAAAACCGCCTCCCGCCTGTGGGAGAAAGGGGCGGAGGTGCTGGGCATCGACAGCAACCCCGAACTCGTGGAGAAGATCAAGGACCACGTCACGCACGCCGTGTGCATCGACGTGACGCAGGAGAAGTCCATGCGCGCGCTCAGCATTTCCGACGTAGACACCGCGGTGGTGGCGATCGGGGACAACGTCCAGATGTCGATCCTGGCGGTGACCATGCTGAGGAAGCTCGGCGTGGGGCGCATCATCGCCCGCGCCACCAGCCCGCTGCACGAGCACGTGCTGCGCGAGATGGGCGCCTCCGAGATCGTGAAAGTGGAGGAGGAGATGGGGGAGATCGTGGCCTCCAAGATCGCCGCCCCGTACGTGCTCCAGCGCTTCAACTTCTCCGCCGGATACTCCATCGTTGAGCTCAAACTCGGGCGCCGTTTCCACGGCAAGACGCTGGTGGAGAGCCAGATGCGGCAAAACTACTCTCTTAACATCGTGGCACTCCAGAAGCGCGTTCCCACCATCAACGAGGACGGCAAGGCCGCCTTCAAAGTGGTGATCAACGACAGCCCTCTCCCCATGGACGTGATAGAAGAGGACGACATTGTCGTTATCGTCGGGAACGACAAGAACCTGGACCGACTCTTCCATGACCTGGAAGAGCAGTAGGAGGGCCGTATGAACTTATCTCTAAAGGGGCGTATCGCCGCCAGTTTCATCATCGCCAACCTAGTGGTGCTGGTGATGGGCTTCACAGTGTTCTTCTTCCTGGACTCCCTCAACAACCAGATCACCTCCATCACCGACAACACCAATAAGATCAGCCTGCTCTCCGACGAGGTGCGGATGAGCACGGTGTCGATTCTGAAGCTGCAAAAGAAGATCCTCACCACCAAGTCCGGGGAGGAAGACCTCCGTCGCCTGCAGAGCTTATGCCAGGGCTTCTCCACCCAGCTCCAGCGTCTGGACTCCTATTACAGCGAGGTCGAGGCCAAGAAAATCATTTCAAAGATGCTAGGCTACGTGGAGTCGCTCCAGACTATCGTGGACAAGAGCGCGCTGTTCTACCGGGACACGGCGGGGCTCGCCACAATCTCCGAGCTCACCGACAAGATCCTGGAGGCCTTCTCCGAGTTCCAGGACATCCAGTACTTCCAGAACGAACAGCGGGACAAGCAGGTCAAGGCCATCATCGGCGAGACCCGCCGGAACATGCTGATCACTCTGATCATCACTTTCCTGGGCACCATCCTGCTGTCGCTGGTCATCCCGGGCAAGATTGCCATGCCTTTCAAGAAGATCAGGGACGCCGTCCGCGAGCTGCGCGAGGGCAATTTCGACGTGAACATCTACTACAGCCAAAACGACGAGATCGGGGAGCTGGCCCGGGAGATCAACAAGATGATCGCCGGGATCAAGCGCTTCGAGGAGTTGCGCACGGACCGGGTCAACGTGGAGGGACGCAAGTTCGACATGCTGGCCAATATGTCCAAGAAGAACGTGTTGGTAGCCAACGCCCATGGCGAGATCACCTATCTGAACAACTCCATGTATGGCCTTCTGGACGTGCAGTCCGACGACGTGATCCACAAGAACCTCAATGACGTGAATTTGCCGGAGAGCATCGCCGAAACCTTCGAGGTGGCCATCAAGAGGCGCTCCAAGATCGAAAACGCCGAGATCACGATCCCGCGGCGCAAGAAAATCCTGGATCCGGTGACCAACGAGTACCTGTACCAAGACCAGGGTGAGCCCTACCACGGCTATGCCAACGTGATCCCCATTAGGGCGAAGGAAAGTTCATCCGACTACTACATGATGATCATCGCCCAGGAAGTGTTCTCCTAACCTGATTTCGCCTCGCGTCCGGAGCTGGCAACAATAGACGCCGCCGTGCGTTTCCCGTATGCTGGCTCCCTATGGCCCTCGACCCCAAATACATCCGTAAC
>CAYNPO010000033.1:0-14316 GCA_964399165.1 uncultured Bacteriovoracaceae bacterium
ATCTCGCGCTGGCGCTGCTGCTCCCCCAAGTAGAAAGCGGAAGGGTGGGGATCCATGTGGGTCAGGTCGTAAGGGTGGTGCTGGTGTCCGTGGCTTGCCACGTGGTGACCGCCGTCCACCACGGCCCGCACGAACTCACGGTTGCGCACGGCCGCGTCCGCGGACACGTCGTAGGCCTCGCCGTTGCAGTTCACGGCGGCCCGGCGGGGGCTCAGGTTCACGGTGGAGATGAAAAAGGTGGCCCGGACACCCTCCTGGTTCAGGGCCTGGACGACCTGCTCGGAGCCAGGCATGGGGCCGTCGTCGAAAGTGAGGTGGATGTCCTTGGGGGCGCAGCCCGCGGTGGCGAGCCGCTGCGCCAGCGCCCAGTCCGCAGGCGAGAGCGAATCGCAGGACCCGGTAGCGTGGGCCAGGTTGGCGGCAAGAAGGAGCGCGGTGATCATGCCCTTATGGTAATGGCCCCCACCGGACAGTGGGGGCTGTGGGAAAAACTTACAGGCAAGGGGCGGGAATCAGGTGGGGCCCCCGGCCCAACCCTACGGGACCTCGCAGTACTTGGGGTCCGACCAGCACAGGACTTCCCTGGCCTGGGCCAGCACGTCCTCGGGGTTATCGCTGTCATGCCCTCGGGAGGGAGCGGGGGCGGGGCCAGTCTCACGGCAGTCGGGATCCATCTGGCATAGCAGTGCGCGGGCGCGGGCCACCTCCGCCTCCGCCTCGGCGACGGGGTCGTACGGGGCCGGGGTGGGAGTGGGAGCGGGAGCGGGAGTGGACGGATCAGTGGGTCGCGGGCGGGGCTGGCGGCCCTGGCAGATGGGCTCGTTGCGGTTCACGTACTCTTCGCAGTAAGCGGGGCGGGTGCCCTGGCAGATGGGCTCCTGGCGGTTCACGTACTCTTCGCAGTAGCTGGGGTTGGCGCGCCGGCAGATGGGTTCATTGCGGTTCACGTACTCGTCGCAGTAGCTAGGAGTCGAGCCCTGGCAGATGGGCTCCCGGCGGTTCACGTATTCCTCGCAGTAAGCGGGACGCGCGCCCCTACAGCTGGGCTCATTGCGGTTCACGTACTGCTCGCAGTAGCCGGGAGGGCGCTGCCGACTGCGGCCGCGGCCTTGGGCCTCGCTGTCAAAAGAGAGCAGGGCGATGAACAAGGACATGAGGGCAAGGATGAGCTTCATGAAACCTCCAGGTTGAGCGGGATGCCACTGCAAGGGTGTTGCCACTGGGCCGGTATGTCTTTTTAGTCCACTAATGCATTGCGAGGTGCGTTCGTGTGGGCCCAAAACTGCCCCACGGCGATGGGTTGCTTACGACACGCAAGGTGTGAAAGGGGAGTGCTGGCCCGGACTTTCCCCACATGGATGAATTGCCACAATTCCCAGACAGACCGTGGATCTCCTTCGAGGGTGGGCCGTGGCATGCTCACCTCAACCAGGAGGTTCCCATGGAAACGACCCAAAGCGTGCCCCATTCAGCCCAAAGCTACGACGAATGCATCAGGGCATGTCTGGCCTGCTACGAGGAATGCACCCGTTGTGTGGCCCACTGCCTGGCCCAGGGTGGGCCGCATGTGGAGAAAAAACACATGCTGCTGATGCTTGAGTGCGCCGAAATGTGCCGCGCCAGCGGATCCATCATGCTGATGCAAGGGAGCTTCGCCCATGAGCATTGCCAGGTCTGCGCCCGCGTTTGTGAGGCGTGCGCGGAATCCTGCCGGAGCGTGGATCCCGAGGACGAGACCATGCAGAAATGCGCTGACACCTGCGATGCCTGCGCCGACGCGTGCCGTAGGATGGCGAGCTAGATCAGCCCGCGCCCTGGAGGAAGCCCCGCACTTGCTCGGCGCTCATGGCGCCCGCCTGCCGGGCGACCTCCTTGCCGCCTTTGAAGAGGATGGTGCACGGGATCCCTCGGATGCCGAGGCGTGAGGAAAGCTGAGGCTCAGCTTCCGTGTCCACCTTGAGAAATACGGCGCCGGGGATTTGGATGGAGGCGAGTTCATACTCGGGCGCGTAGGCCCGACACGGGCCACACCATGAGGCCCAGAAGTCCACCACCACGGGCGTGGTGGCGGACTCCAGGATTTTCTGCAAGCCCGTCGCGGACACTTGGGAGACCAACCCATGCATGGCGAGAACGGCGCCGCATTTTCCGCAGACGGGAGTTTTCTTTGTGGCGCCGTCGGTGTCGACACGGTTCACGGCATGACAAGCGGGGCATTCGGAGAAGGTTTTGGGCATGGGAGCCTCCTGCTCCCAAGATGAGGACGCTTTCGCCGTCGTCAAGGCTCAGTAGTTTTTCGTCCACATGTGGTAGTTCTTGAAGAACTTCCTCGCCTTTTCCTTCATCTGTGAGGCGGTGGGATGCGAGTCCATGCTCTCAATGCCCACCACTGCCTTGGCCAGGCGGGCGTGCGGGTGGTTCTCCAGGTGGTGCTTGAACTCGTCTTTGGCCTTCCCGGGTCCCATGATGAAAAGTTCCTGCGCGTCTTTGAGGGCCTCCGCCACTTGGTGGTAGAACGGGGAGTGGTCTTTGGAGGGAGTGGGTGAGGAATGAGATTTGATTTGGGACTCCTTCACCGTTTCGGCGTTGAAGTCATACAAGTAGGCATGGCGGTGATCGATCCAGACGGCATAGTGTTTCATGGGACCCTCCTGCGTTCATTCTGTGTCGAGGAGCATCCTTCCCTCCATGACCGTGATCACGCGGCGACCTGACTTCAAGCGGTGCACAGACTCCGCTTGATCGCCGCCCATTCCCTTTCGAGCCTCTCCCGGTCATCCGGATGGGCGATGCCAATCAGGGCGTGGGCCCGCTGGTTCAGGGTTTTGCCGAATAGATCCACCGCCCCGTACTCAGTGACCACGTGGTGCACATGGGCTCGGGTGGTGACGACTCCCGCGCCGGGCTTCAAGGCAGAGACGAGGCGGGGGTGGCCCTTCCCGCTGCGCGAGGTGAGGGCGAAAATGGGCTTGCCTCCCTCCGAGAGGGCGGCGGCGCGGATGAAGTCCATTTGCCCCCCCACGCCGGAGATCACCCGGTGCCCTACTGAATCGGCGCACACTTGCCCCGTGAGGTCGATCTCTATGGCCGAGTTGATGGCGGTGACCTTGGGGTTGCGCATGATATTGATGGGGTAATTCACGTAGCTGGTCTCCAGGTTCATGACGGCCTGGTTATCATGGACGAAGTCGTAAAGCTCACGGGAGCCGTAGAGGAAGGCGGAAGTAGTGACCCCGCGGTGAAAGCGTTTGCGTGAGTTATTGATGACCCCGCGCTTAATGAGACCCAAGGCACCGTCGGACCACATCTCGGTATGGAGCCCGAGGTCCCGGTGTTGGCCCAGGTGCATGGCCACGGCGTTGGGAATGGTGCCGATGCCGAGCTGGAGGGTGGCGCCGTCCTCCACCAAGGCGGCGGTGTTCCTGCCGACCCGCAGTTCCGTTTCAGTGGGCGTGGCGGCGGTTGAGGTCGCGAGAGGGGAGGAGTGCTCCACGGCATAATCAATGTCGTCCACGTGAATGAATCCATTGCCGTGGACCCGGGGCATCTGGGGGTTGATGTGGGCGATGACCAAATCGGCGCATTCCACGGCGGCCTTGGCTATGTCCACGCTCACTCCCAGGGAAACGTGGCCGTGCTGGTCAGGGGGGGACACTTGGATGAGTGCTACGTCTATTTTCTTGATGCCGCGGCGGAAGAGCTGCGGGATTTCGGAGAGAAATACCGGCAAGTAATCGAGCCGTTCGTAATCCAGCTTTCCGCGCAGGTTTCGGCCAGTGAATAAGCTGGTCACGCGGAACTGCGGGGTCTCGGCAGATGCGTAGGGACATTCCCCTTCCGTGTGGATATGGACCATTTCCATGTCTTCGAGTTGGGGGAAATGCTGGCCGAGGACCCGCAGCATTTCCAAGGGCGTGGCGGCCGCCCCATGGACGAAGACGGTGGATCGGCTAGGCACGTGGGCCAGGGCCTCTTGGAAAGTCGGATACAGCCTCATTTGGGTATTACGCCTTCAGGTCGGAATGTGGTCAATGACGGATGTGCGTGCAACCCATGACGGAAGTCATGGCTAGGGTTTTTCCCCGAACAAACGGACGGGGCGGGGGCAGGCACGTTCCCGCACCTCGAACTTCTCCTTGGCCATGTTCAGGATGAAGTCGCCTGCCTCGGAGGGATCGTCGGTGAAGAGCAGGGACGAGACATCCTCGGGAGAGATGGTGCGCGCCTCGAGGAGACAGTCCTCCAGCAGCCGCCGCAACGGCGCCCAAAACGCTTTGCCCACGAGGACAACCGGGAAGCCGCGCATCTTGCCCGTCTGGATGAGCGTGAGGACTTCGAAGAGTTCGTCCAGGGTCCCATATCCCCCCGGCATGGCGATGAAGCCATAGGAATACTTCGCCAGCATGAACTTGCGGACCATGAAATAGCGGAATTCGATCCAGGCGTCGAGGAAGGGGTTGGGGCGCTGTTCTTTGGGGAGAGTGATGTTACAGCCAATGGACCGGCCACCAGCTTCCCTGGCTCCGCGATTGGCGGCCTCCATGATGCCCGGACCACCACCTGTCATGACGACGAAGCCCCGCCGAGCGATCGCGTGACCCACTTCCTGGGCCAACACGTAGTAAGGATGCCCCACCTCGAAGCGGGCAGAGCCGAAGATGGTGACGCATGGTCCGGTGAAGTGGAGCCGGCGGAAGCCACGGAGCATTTCGAAAAACACGTGGAAAGCGTGCAGGAACTCGAAGGTTCTTGAGCGAGGGCCGTCCAGGAATTTTTGTTCCTTGCTGTCCCGGGGGATCTTGCCCCAATTCCTCTCGTTGTCGGCTGGAAGGGGCGCAAGACCTGAGGGGCGATCCATGATTTCTCCGTGGAGACTCGTCAAGACGCTAGATTAACCTAGAACCACTCTCAAAGACCATACGGGCACCGTCTCCCTGATGGTATCGTCTGAACCTTGACGGAAGTCATGGTTGCCCAAGTTGGACATTGATAAGCCTTGTTCGACGGAGCGCATGGATGTTGAAGCGGTTAGGATGGGTCTTCTTGATGGCCGTTTTGGCCGGCGCAGCCATCTACTGGTGGCGCGACAACCGGTACACCGTGATCCATCCCCATAAAGGGGACGTCGTCGAGGCCGTCTACGCCTTGGGAAAGGTCAGGGCCTACAAGCATTTTGAGGTCGTACTGGGGATCATGTCCCACGTGCAGGATCTCTACGTGGAGGAAGGAGACGTGGTGCCTAAAGGGGCGCGCCTGATCCGCTTCGCCCAGGGCGGGGATTTCCGGGCGCCTTTTGCGGGCACGGTCACATTGGTGAAGGTTCGTCCCAATGAAGTCGCTTCCGCTAACACCGTCCTCCTACGCATGGACGACCTCTCCGATTGCTACATTGAACTTTCACTGGAGCAACAGACTGCCCTGCGCGTACGCCGCGGACAGCCAGTGAAGGTTTCGTTCGAAGACCTGAGGGGTAACGTCCTTTCCGGAACCGTGGACGCGATTTTTCCCCGCGAGGACGAATTCTTGGCGCACGTACGCGTGAAAGGGTTGGACCCAGGGGTTCTGCCCGGAATGACAGCGGACGTGAGCATCGAAATCGGGAAAAGCCAGGACGTCCTCATGATCCCCCTCAAGGCTGTGTCGCGGGGGATGGTGACAGTGAGGAGAGGCGGAAAGTGGGAGCGGCTAAAAGTGAAACTCGGACACGTTAGCGCGAACCAGGCTGAAGTGCTGGATGGCAGTTTGGGCCCCCATGACGAGATCAGGGTGCCGAAAGGCGATTGATGTTCTTTCTCTCCTGGCGCCAACTCATGGCGCGCAAGAAGCAGACTCTGCTCATCCTCCTCGGCATCAGCTTCGGCACGCTCTTATACGTGAGCATCTCCAGCGTGCAGTTGGGGATGCGGGCCTACTTCGCCGAGCAGCTCCTGAACAACACCGCCCACGTGCTGATCCGGGGGGCGGAGCGCACGGTGAGCGTCGAGGATGTGACCCGGGCCTTTTACGCCGGGCGATCCGTCCGTTGGGTGACCCCGCCCGCAGGGCTCAGGGAGGAAGTGCAGCTGGAAAGTTACTCCGGTTGGTACCATCTCCTGGAGCAGGACCCTCGGGTGGTGGACTTCGCCCCGCGCTTGGCGGCCCACGTGGTGATCAGCAACGGCAAATTCGACTCCGCCATCAGTTTGGTGGGGACCATCCCCGCGCGCCAGATGCGCATCAGTTCCATCGACCAGTATATGCGGGAGGGCACGTTCGCCTCCCTGCAGGGCAGCAACAACATCGTGCTGGGAAGCCAGACGGTGCAGGACCTGGGACTCAAGCCAGGCCAGTACGTG
Source organism: uncultured Bacteriovoracaceae bacterium (assembly GCA_964399165.1). Lineage (GTDB taxonomy): Bacteria > Bdellovibrionota > Bacteriovoracia > Bacteriovoracales > Bacteriovoracaceae > UBA6144. The sequence goes on from CAYNPO010000033.1 coordinate 6,336, forward strand.
AACGTGTCCGCGGGCAACGGTCACAGTAGGGCGTTTCGTCTGGTGGGCGTCTTCCATTTCGGCAACCAGCAGGTGGACCGCTCCCTGGGCTTTGCCAATCTTCCGGACGTGCAGATCCTCACTCGCAAGCCGGGGAGGGTGAGCGAAATCGCGGTGGGGTTGCACGATATCGACCAGTCCATGGCGGTGGCGGAAGAGTGGCGGATGCTGGGGCATGACAAAGTCGAAGACTGGACCGAGGTCAACAAGGCCTTCATGGAAATGATCAAGGTGCAGGACTTCACCCGCTATTTCATCACCATCTCCATCCTGGTGGTGGCGGCTTTCGGCGTCTACAACGTGCTCTCGATCATGATCAACCAGAAGAAGCGCGAGATCGCCATTCTCAGGGCGATCGGATACTCGCCTCCCCAAATCCTGCGCTTGGTCCTCTACCAAGGTGTGGTCCTCGGGGTGGCCGGCGGCGGGCTGGGCCTGGTCCTGGGGTACGGATTGTGCCGGCTGTTCGGCAGTCTGGACCTGGGGATCGAGATCGGGGGGAGCAATCACCTGATGATGAGTTACGATCTCTCCATCTACGTCATCGCCTTCGCCGCGGCCCTGGCCTCCGCCCTCCTTGCCGCCTATATCCCCGCGCGCGCGGCGAGCCGCCTCACCCCGATGGACATCATAAGGTCCGAATCATGATTGAATGTGACGGCGTCATCAAGGAATTCGGCGATCCGCCCCAGCGCATCCTGCACGGCCTGAGCTTCCGCGTGGAGGACGGGGAATTCCTCTCGATTTCAGGCCGATCGGGGAGCGGCAAGAGCACTTTGCTTTACATCATCAGCTCGCTTGACCATCCCAGCGCCGGGAGCGTGCGCATCGACGGACGGGACCTCGCGTCCATGGGGAGCGAGGAGATCCACGCCTTCCGCAACCGGCAGGTGGGCTTCATCTTCCAGTTCCATTACTTGCTGCCCGAGTTGACCGCCCTGGAAAACGTCCTGCTTCCCGCCCGCAACCTCGGACTCATGGAGGAAAAACGTACGGAGGCCCTGGCCCTGTTCCAGCGACTGGGAATCGAGGCCCATACGCACAAATTCCCCGGTCAGTTGTCGGGCGGCGAGCAGCAGCGGGTGGCCATCGCCCGCGCACTGGTCTTGCGCCCGCGCTACATTTTCGCGGATGAGCCCACCGGAAACCTGGACACCGCTAACGCCAAGATCGTCATGGACATGCTGGTGGAGGTGAATCGGGAGCAGGGGACGACGATTTGCCTGGTCACCCACGACCCAGGCTATGCGGCCTTGGCCCGCCGGGAGATTTTTCTGGTGGACGGTCGGATGGCTGCTTTAACTTGATGGGCAGGATCAGTTTAACAAGGGAAAGCCGGTTACCGCCGACAGTTGCCGGGTACTCCCCACAGTGACGTGGACCCCGCCGTGGCGGTCGATCAAAAAGGCCAGCTGGGCAATGTTCGAGTAAAGGTTCATCCAAGTGGATGAGTTGCCGGGAACCGGGGGAGTGAAGCCCGTGGGTTGCAGCGTACGGTTGTCCGTGAGGATGTTCCGGCGCGCATCGAACGAGCTGCCGACCACGGGGTAGCGGGGGCTGCTCACTTCGTAGGAGTGGTAGATCATCACCAGGCGGGAGCAATGCCCGCTGGCCTCCACGTCTTCGAGCAACCGCCCTACGATTTCTTCCACCTGGGGGCGGACCTCCACCAATGCGGAAAGGTTTTGCTCCGTCACGGGCGTGAACCATTGTCCCAAAACCCGGGCCAGGATGTCCTGCTGCTGTCTTTCCGCGGCATCCACCATCGGGGCGATGGAGGCGCCGGGCCTGAGCTCGCAACCGGCATGCCCGTGGTACAGGTCCACGACACTCACGCCGTCGGTCATGCGCGCGTCCCGCGGGCGCGACAGCAGGAAGCGCAGCGAACTGAGCAAGTTTTGGGCGAAGGATGCGGGCACCCAGGCTGAGTCGGGAGCGAGCTGGATATCGCGGCCCCGGCGCTTGAGGGCGGCGTAGTCCTCCACCGTGAAATCCCAGTCCTCGCGCCGGTCGCGGTTGGCGAGGGCCGGGAAGGAGAGGGCGGAGAGAAGGATGAGGCACACCAGGTGTTTCATGTCCTCATTTTACGATCCCCCTGCTCCGCGTGATGGGCACCATGAAATTCCTATATTCTGTCTAAAATCTAGACACTTTCAGGGAGTCGGGAACGGGCCCAATCCAGCACGGCCGTCGTTCGACCGCCTCCTGTTCAAGTTCAGGAGATTGGGAATGGGTGTAAGTTAACCCCGTGGAAGGCCCTTCCCTCATCATCCTGCGAGAAGAACTCGCGCGCTTTAAGCGCAAGAAGGTCCTGCGCGTGGATGGCAACAGCCAGCGGCCCAAAGCCCAGCTGGCAGGGAAAACCCTGAGGGACATCGTCACCTGGGGCAAAACCATTTACTTGGTCTTCACCGGCGGCATCGTCACCCGCACCCACTTCATGCTCTTTGGCAGCTACCGCATCGACGACCCGAAGCCCGACCGCACGCCGCGCCTGGAGCTGGAGTTCGCCAACGGCACCGTCTACTTCTACGCCTGCGCCTTCTCCATGGACGCGGGCGAATCCCTCAAGGCCCTCGACCACCGCATCGACATCCTCTCGACGGCCTGGGACGAGCGCCACGTGCTCCGCCTCCTGAAGGATAAAGGCAACCCCTACCTCTGTGACCTGTTCCTGGACCAAACGCTGTTCGCCGGTTCAGGGAACATAGTGAAGAACGAAGTCCTCTTCAATCTCCGCCGGCACCCCCTGACCCGGCTCTCCGACATTCCCATCAGGGACCGCAAGAAGCTGGTCCATGCTGTCCGGGTTTACTGCGAGAATTTCTATGAATGGAAGAAGCGCTATGAACTGCGCCGGCACTGGCAGGTGTACAAGCGCTGGACGTGCCGCAATTGCGGCCACAAGCTCAAGCGCGAGCAGCTGGGCGCCTGGAAGCGCGCCACTTTCCACTGCCCCCGATGCCAGCACAAAAAGCTCTCCAAGCTGCCGGTGGTGGTGCATGAGGTGCTTCCCATCCCCGCCGGGGGCGCCAAAGAAAAACGCCTGGACCATTAAGTGGTTCCAAGAGCTTAGGGCCTAAAACCTCACGCCAGCCTCTTGCTACAAAATCGTGCCACGAGAACGCTTCACCATGTCATTGCGGCCGTGCTACAGGAGGCGAAATTGGCTTACATATTCGTAGCAACTTCCGGAGGAAGCACATGGTGTTGATGGGTTTTTTGGTGATGTTTTTGGGCGCGGGCAACGCGCATGCCTTGGACCAGGCCTGGGGCCGGATTTCTGATCCCCTGATCCTCTCCGTTTCCCAGCGCAACTTCGCGGCCCTTCCCCTGGAGGGCAAGGTCGCCGATCCCGAGCGCTACTGGTCCAGCGACTTCTGGTCCCGCAAGAAAGGCGGCATCAACCTCCGCTGGAACGCCACCCGCGTGATCGGCCACAATCTGCGCTCTCCCAGCAAGGCCCAGGCCGCCCGCATGACCCTGGACGAGCTCGCCACCCTCGCCCCCACCGAGAAGCTCGACCTCTTCTCCGGCAACTACGATTACCCCCTCAAGCGTTGGGTCGCCTCCTACGCCAAGCCCAGCGCCCCGTCCTGGGAAGGCATTTGCAACGGCTGGTCCGAGGCTTCATTGCATCACCCGGAACCCAAGCCCGTGGTCGTCACCAACCCAGATGGCATCCAGATCCCCTTCGGCTCCTCCGACATCAAGGCCCTCCTGAGCTGGTACTATCACCGCCGCGACACCACCGACTTCCGCATGATGGGCGCCCGCTGCGGCCGCAACCCCTTCGGCGGCGACCGCTGCCGCAACGACCTCAACGCCGGTTCCTTCCACCTGGTGCTCACCAACAAGATGGGCCTTGAGGGCGGCAGCTTCATCGCCGACATGGACCGCGGCCACGAAGTCTGGAACCACGTGATCTACGAGTACAGCTCCACCATCCTCAACCCCAGCCTGCGGCCCTTGCGCGGCTCCGCCCGCGGCACGGTCCGCGTGGCCCGGGTCAAAACCGTGGTGGGCTACGTGTTCGTGGCCACCAAGAGCTGGGAGCCCGTGCTCGGCACCGAGCTGCAGAAAATCAATAAGCGCACCTACGAGTACTACCTGGACCTGGATGCGGCCGGGAACGTCATCGGCGGCGACTGGATCTCCGCCCAGCGCCCGGACTTCCTGTGGACCTCCAGCCCGGCCACCGAGTTCACCGGCGTGATGGCCAAGTTGGCCGAGATCGTCCCCCCCGCCGTGGAGTGAGCCCACATCCGATAGCCTGCAAGATGAGCCACCCTCCGGGGTGGCTTTTTTCGTTCATGGCCCCTCAAAGGTGCCAATGCCCATTGGCCTCAGGCTGGTAGAGGACTTCGAGGATCCTCAAGGTCTTGGTCTTGCCGTCGGGGAATTGCCAGTTGATCTCCTGGCCCACGCGCAACCCGATGAGGGCCGAGCCCAAGGAGGCAAGGACGGACACCTTGCCTTCCGCGAAGTTGGCGTCGGCGGGGTATACGATGGTCACGACCATCTCCTTGTCGTCGTGGAGGTTCAAGAAGCGCACCTTTGAGTTCATGGTGACCAGGTCCGGCGGCACTTCATCGTCGGAAATGATCTTGGCGCGGTCCAACTCGGTCTCCAAGTTCTCGAAGTCGGCCGACTTTTGGAAACTCAGGGTGTGCTTGATCCGCAACACGTCCCTTTCTGTCAGCAACAGGATGTCGTTGTTCATGCTCTGCCTTTTGTGTTGGTGGGGAACGTGGCCGGGAGGGCGGAACGCCGCCCGGCCGCTTATTAGACTGCGGCGGTGGTCCGGGAAACGATGGGGAGGCGGAAGGGGAGGATTGCCATGACCCTATGATGGCCCAAACGCCGGCAAACTTCCAGCCTCAGCCGCCGGCGCTCAGGGCCCTGAGTTCGCGGATCTTATTCTTGTGGCCGAACACCCATACGAGATCACCTTGCTCAAGCGTGACGGAACTCTCCGGATTCAGCATCCTTTCGCCGCCGCGCTCGATGCCGACGATGAGGCCGCCGAACTCTTCACCTAAACCGATGGCCTTGATTGATTTTTTGGCAAACCTCGATTGCTCCGCCACCTCGAAAGACTCCAAGGTGTACATCTGGTCATGCACCAGGGCGTCCTCCCGGGGCCGGGGTTGGGTCAACCCATGCACGGCCTCCATCTGCTCGTCGGTCCCGATCAAGAAGAGCTCGTCGCCGGGCAAAAGCCGTTCGGTGCGGCCCGGGGCGAAGATCCGCCGGCTGCCCCGGTCGATCATGACCACCGTGGCGCCGGTCACGAGACGGAATTGGCTTTCCTCCAGGGTCTGCCCCGCCACGGGAGAGTCCGCCGACAGGACCATCTGGGTGAGGGTGGCGTTCCACGGGGCCAGGGGCGACATCTGGGCCAAGCTCTCCATCTCCGCCATCTCCTTGGCGTTCAGGTTCTGCAGGAACTGGTCCTCGAACTTGGCGTAGAGCTTCCCGATGCGTTTGCGGAAGAGGAAGAGGGGGATGGGCACGCAGGCAAGCACGATCAGGGGGAGGGTGACGGAATTCGCGAACTGGTAAATGACCGCGGCCACCAAGTTGAGCCCGATGATGGCCCGCAGGGCCTCGGCCCCGAAGTGGAGCCGGCTGAGGCGCAACAGCGACGAAGCCTCCACCGCCGGCAGCTTCGGGGGTGCCTTCAGGACCGTGCCGTAGAGGAAGGGGGCGCAGAGGACCAAGGTGGCCAGGCACGTGATGAACCGCACGGAGCGCTCGTCGCCGAAGGTGGCGATGAGTTTGGGCAGGCCGAACTTGGCCACGGCCAGCCCGATCGCCAGCACGATGATGGAGTTCAGCAGGACCAGGGGGCCGTAGGCCTTCCAGAGCAGGGTGAGAGCGTTGTCCTTGCCGTTGGCGGACATGGCGCGCTCATAGTTGCCCAGGCGCTCCAGGAACGTCCGCGGGAGGCGCCGCTCGATCCAGTCGTACATGGGCCCCGAGTAGCGGATCATGTAGGGGGTGGTGAAGGTCGTGACCGCCGAGACGGCGATGACGATGGGATACAGGAAGTCGCTCACCACCTTGAGGCTCACGCCCAGGGTGGCGATGATGAAGGAGAACTCCCCGATCTGCGCCAGGCTCATGCCCGCCTGGGTGGAGTGCTTGAGGCTTCTTCCGGAGAGGACCGCACCGAAGCCGGACCCGAAGAGTTTGCCGACGATGGTGAGGACGGTGATGAGGATCACCACGCCGAAGTGCTCCCGCAGGATGACCGGGTCGATCAGCATGCCCACCGAGACGAAAAAGACGGCCGCGAAGAGGTCTTTCACCGACATCATCAGATGTTCGATGCGTTCGCCCTCTTCCGTCTCGGACAGGATGGAACCCATGATGAAGGCTCCGATGGCCGCGGAGAAGTTGGCCTGGGTGGCCAGCACGACCATCAAGAAGCACAGGCTGATGGAGAGGACGAGCATGATTTCGTCGCTGAGCAGCTTGCGCACCTGGCGCAGGAGAGTGGGCACCACGTAGATGCCCACCACGAACCAGACGGTGAGGAAGAACGCCAGCCGCGTCGAAAGGTAGGCCAGGTTGGACCCGGAAAAAGAGCCGGGGACGCTGATGGCGGCGAGAATCACCATCAGCAAGATGGCCATGAGGTCTTCTACGATCAAGATGCCAAACACCAAACTCGCGAAGGCCTTTCCTTTCAGGCCCGCTTCCCCGAAGGCCCGGATGATGATGGTGGTGGAGGACATGGACAGGATGGCGCCCAGGTAGATGCTGTCCATGGTGTTCCAGCCCAGGGCCATGCCCACGAGATAGCCCAACCCGCTCATGGTCAGGATCTCGAAAGTGGCCGCGATGAAGGCGCTCTTCCCGACCTTGGCGAGTTTCTTGAAGCTGAACTCCAGCCCCAACCCAAAAAGCAGGAATATCACCCCGATTTCGGCCCACAGGGCGACCCCTTCCTTGTCCACAACCGTCGGCCAAACCTTGAAGTGGGGGCCCACGGCGAAGCCGGCGATGAGGTAACCCAGCACCACGGGCTGCTTGAGCTTACTGAAAACCAGGGTACTGGCAGCGGCGGCGCTGAGGATAACGGCGAGATCTACGATCATCGGGGGCAGGTGCGTCACAGAAGTCTCCTCGAGATGGTTTGTTTTATAGCACCACATGCCCGGAGGAAATACGCAGCGAAACCATGACATAGAGCGGTGGCTGGTCTAGACTGAAGGTCATTCAATTTGGGGGTGCCCTGGTTTCGACGGGGAACTAGATGAATTGAGTGCGTGCAGTGGTTGATCGACCGGCCACTTTAAAAGTCGATCACAGCTTATTCGGCAACGAATTCGCAATGGCAGCCTAATTTAGACTACGTCTAATTAGAGCCTGAGGGGCCGGCACCGATAACAAAAAGCCGGTAAAGAGGTCGTGGGGGGACCTCCGAAATCTAAGCCTCCGCAGGATTCGCCGGGAAACCTCAAATCACCGGGAGTTTGTTCGTTCTACAAAAACGAAAACTAGTGCTCATGCTAACTCATGAGCTACGCACGTAGGACTCTCTTTCGGAAGGTTCTTCGGACGCGGGTTCGATTCCCGCCACCTCCACCAAATTACCCAATTGGGTAGTTTGGTGGCATTCCCTTTCTCTAATAAGTATTTCAATTAATTAACAACCTCTCTGAAAGACATCATTCAGCTCACCTGCTCCCTTCATCACACGAGATCACATGAAATCACCTGAGTTGTGCTACTCGCGTGCTATTCGTGTGCTACTTCTGGAAATTCCACCCATTTTGAAGACTACGCAGCGTAGTTTTAACATTTGAATCTGGGACTATATCCCGGTTTTAACAAAGACTACGCACGTATTTTAAAGAGCGTTTCACCAGCAATTAGTGACCCTGGCCCCTCTTTCGGAGCACCAGAAACTTCCCGGTTAATTCTGCTCAGC
>CAYNPO010000034.1:0-5641 GCA_964399165.1 uncultured Bacteriovoracaceae bacterium
TTCTATAAAACAAGACTAGAAGTGAGGTCCCTCTAAGTTTAGGTATATCTAAATTCTAACCCTCTAAGTCCCTATAAATCCCTATAAGTCCCTCTAAGTTTAAGTGAGGAAAGACGAAAAAAGTGAGAAAAGTAAGAAAGTGAGTATTTAACGTAAAGTGAGAAAGAGGAACTAAAACTATAACTTCTCTATCTCTATACAAGAAGTGAGAAAGAGGGTGTGGAGAGGGTGAGGGTGAGTATAGAACCTATAACTAAAACTATAACTTCTCTACCTCTCTATAGTGAGAAAGAGGGTGAAGTGAGAAAGACACCCCGATATCTAGCCCCACCAGGGACCTTAACCAAACTAACTTCTCTACTCTCACTTCTCTTACTCCCTCACTAGCCCTTATTTAGTTTATTTATAGTTTCCTCTCTCTCTCTCTTCCCTTATATAGTATATTACTAATTTAACGGACTAAGAAAACTAGACGTGAGAAAAGTGAGAAAAGTAAGAAAGTGATCATCTCTCACTCAATTTACCTCCTTTCTCACTTTACCTCCTTAGACCCGGCTGTGGCAGTGGTTGGGGCAGTGGGTAGGGGTCACTCTCACTCACTTCTCCTTTACTCTCACTCTCTTCTCCTTTAACTCTCACTCTCTTCTCTTAATCCCTTACTCTCCCTATATATAGTATATAACGGACTAAGAAAACTAGAAGTGAGGAGATGGTGAGTAAGAAAGTTAGAAAAGTAAGAAAGTGATGGAGATGGTCACACTATCCACCTCTCACTATATCTCTAACTCAATTTACCTCCTAGGGGCCACTATCACTCACTTCTCCCTCACTCTCACTCTCACTCTCACTCTCACTCTCACTCTCACTCTCACTCTCTTCTCCCTTACTATCACTCTCTTCTCCTTTAACTCTCACTCCTCTTTCTCTTATTTAGATATCTTCTATAAAAGGGTAGAGGTCGTATTTAGTGTGGTCGTATATAGTTAGCTAGGTTATATAGGGTAGGGTATTTAGGTCCTATATAGGGTAGGGTATAGAGTATAGTGAAGGTTACCTAGGGTATAGTGAGGGTTAGGTAGGGTATAGAGTATATATAGGTGGTATATAGTTTGGTAGTATATAGTTTGGTAGTATATAGTTAGTTAGTTTGGGTGTATTGGGTTGAAATAGATGTATACTATAAAAGAAAATCTAAAGAAACTGGAGAACCAGGATCAATAGAGATTCAGTAGAATTAAGCACCTAAGCTACCTCATCAGTATATACTAATATATAAGAAGATTCAAACATAGTCAACGAAATGTCAATATCAAATTGCAGCTTCGAAACCATTGTGGTGATGACGAGTAAAGTGGTGATTAATAATTCTTAATAAACATACAAATAAAAATACTGTTCCGATTATTACGTGTAAACCGTGAAATCCAGTAGCAACGAAGAAAGTAGTACCATAAACAGAATCAGCAATAGTAAAAGATGCTTCAACATACTCTAAACCTTGTAATAAAGTGAAAATGAAACCTAAAATAACAGTAACTAATAAAGCTAAGATAGTATTTTTTCTATCACCACTAATTAAAGCATGATGAGATCAAGTAACAGTTGCACCTGAAGTTAATAAGATGGCAGTATTTAATAAAGGTACTTCAAAAGGGCTTAAAACATTAATTCCAACTGGAGGTCAAATAGATCCTAAAGAAATTTCAGGATTTAATGCACTGTGGAAATAACCTCAGAAGAAAGAAATAAAGAAGATAACTTCTGATAAAATAAATAATAACATACCTATTTTTAAACCTTTTTGAACAGCTTTAGTATGATGACCTTGATATGTAGCTTCTCTAACAACATCTCTTCATCAAGCATACATTACACCAATTAATAAAATTAATGAGGCTAACATTAATAATCCACCATTTTCAAATTTGTGGAAATATAATACACCTCCTACAGTTAAACCTAAACCTCCTACAGCACCTACAAAAGGTCATGGGCTAGGATCAACTAAGTGTCATGGAAAATATTGTGTTTGTGACATTTTATATAAATTATTTTATTCTTTCCTATTTTATTTATACTTTTCTCTATTCCTCTTTTCCCTTTCACTCTCCCCCTTATCACTCTCCCCCTTAAGATCAAACTCTCCCCCTTACCTTTCACTCACCCCCTTAAAGAGACCCAAACTAACTGAGACTATGACTAAACTGTTAGTTGGGTTGTGGTCTGGTGGGTATAGTATATTACAATTTAACCTAGCCCCCCCAAAAAGACACCAACCAGGAGGATAAAAACCTACAGAAGCATCATCATTACTCATCATAACTCATAATTACTTTCATCATTACTCATCATAACTCATAATAGGGACTAACTTTTGTAGGGACTCATGTTGGGGGGGATATAGTATAGTACAGAGATACCAGAAGCCACCACTACCAGGAGTACCATACCTCACTGACCTTCACCTTAACCCCCCTGTTGGTGTATTATACAATATGACCACATAACCCTACAACTGGATGTCAGTATGGAGTGGAGAGTGGAGAGTGGTAGCGATCACCTACTACCCTAACTTACTCCTACCCTTCGGGATGATTAGTTAGGGTCACTTTCTATCGCTCAACCTCACTTAGAAGGGGACCTGGCCCTTAGTCCTTGGTTTTAACTAACTTCTTCCCTGGCCACAGGGCTATCTTATCTGGAGTTATAGAATCTTCACTAATATATACCTTAAGGAGTCATTATTAGGTTAAAGGAGGAGTCATTATTTTCTATCCTTGGCTATGGACCTGATCCTGGACCTCGGCTCTTTCTTCTGGTCCTTGGTTATAGAATCTTTCATCTTTCAACTAAACCAGGCCACAGGTACCTTCATATATAAAGGAGTCATTAGTCATCTATACCTTCATATTAGCCTTCATATATAAAGGAGTCATTATTAGGTTAAAGGGTGAGGTAAGCGATCACCACCTACCCTCTCTATACCTACCCTTCGGGACCCTTCGGGATGAGAAGTTAGGGTAACATTATATCGCTCAACCCCTTAATCACCCTCACTTAGTAGTCCTTGGCTATATAATCTGGACCTGATCCTGGACCTTGGCTATTTCTTCCTTGGTTATAGAACCTTTCATCTTTCACTCCTAGGTTAACTTACACTATATATACCTTCAAATTGGATTAAATAGGTTAAATGGTGTGGTGGAGGTAAGCGATCACCTCCTACCCTCTCGATTTCTACCCTTCGGGACCCTTCGGGATGAGAAGTTAGGGTGACACTATATCGCTCAACCCTTAAACCATACCTTACCTTACCTCTATCCTCACCCCCTTAATAAGGGTACCTTTCTATGGACCTGGTCCTTGGCTATCTAATCTCGACCTCGGTTCACTTATATGGTCCTTGGTTATTTCTTTGATCCTTGGTTAACTTACACTATATATACCTTCAATCATTCTTAGGTTAAAGGGGGAAATCATTATTAGGTTAAAGGGGGAGTGAGCGATCACCTACTACCCTTACTTTGTTCAACCCTTCGGGATGTTTAGTTAGGGTGACTTAATATCGCTCACCCGTGGTTTAGACCTTACCTCTATCCTTACCTCTATCCTCACCCTCACTTCTGGTATCTTGATCCTTGCTCCTTGGTTATAGAATCTTTCAACTTTTACTAATATACCTTAAAATATACCTTCAATCATTATTAGGTTAAAGGGGGAGTGAGCGATCACCAACTACCCTCTCGATTTCAACCCGTAGGGATAATTAGTTAGGGTATAATAATATCGCTCACCCGTGGTTTAGACCTTACCTCTATCCTTACCCTCACTTCTGGTTTCCTGATTGGTTATAGAATCTTTTAACTTTCAACTAAATCTCAAGAACTACTATTCTTAGGTTAAAGGTTAATAAGGGCTATCTTATCTCTACCTAGGTATATGTTTTATAGGATCTTTCAACTTTCACTCCAAGGTTAACTTACACTACTTTGATCCTTGGTTATATTCAACTTACACTATAGAGTATTCCTTCAAATTGGATTAAAGGAGTCATTAAAGGGTGTGGTTAGCGATCACCTACTACCCTTACTTACTCCTACCCTTCGGGATGTATAGTGAGGGTGACTTTATATCGCTCACCTTACCTTACCTTAGGGGGTTATACCTCTTAGGGACTTGAGGGGGTTATACCTCTTTGGGACTTTCCCTCCATTGAGGGGGTTTTGGGACTTTCCCTCCCTTGTATAGTATACATCTTCTTTAACGGTTAAGTAACCTTTTATACATCTTCTTTCCCTGTTTAGTTACCTTGTTTCACTTTTCCTTCCTTGTATTTTTTCCCCTTGTTATTTTTTCCCCTTGTATAGTATACATCTTCTTTCACGGGAAAGGAAATTAAGGTCAAGTTAATTAATGTCTAGGTATTTCTTGTCTAGGTATTTCATGTCTAGTTAATTTAGGTCTAGCTATTTCATGTTGTCTAGGTAAAGGTAATTGAGGTTAAGTTAATTTAGGTTGAGGTTAAGTTAATTTAGGTTAAGGTTTCTTGGGATTGGATATATACTATAAAAGGGGGGGAGGGGTGAGAGAGGGAGTAGGGTGAAGAATTAGATAAGCTTTCGTAACTCAGTTGGTTAGAGTTTTTACCTTCTAAGTAAAATGTCATGGGTTCAATCCCCGTCGAGAGCTCATGTATTTATTAGTATTAATTTTACCTTTAATTAGTTCTATCACTGCTGGATTATTCGGTCGTTATCTTGGTTATCAAGGTGCTGGTCGAATTACATCTAGTTTAATTGTTATTACTTTTTTAATCTCTTCTTTCATCTTCTATGAAGTTGGTTTAAATCAATCTCCTACTTATCTATTCTTATGAACTTGAATTGATTCTGGTTTATTAGATATTTCTTTCGGTTTACAATTCGATAGTATCACTGCTGTTATGTTAATCGTTGTTACTTCTGTTTCTGCTCTTGTTCATATCTATTCTACTGAATATATGGCTGGTGATCCTCATTTACAACGATTTATGAGTTATTTATCATTATTTACATTCTTTATGTTAATTTTAATTACAGCAGATAACTATATTCAATTATTTATTGGGTGAGAAGGTGTTGGATTATGTTCTTATCTTTTAATTAATTTCTGATTTACTCGTATCCAAGCTAATAAGTCAGCTATTAAAGCTATGGTGGTTAACCGTGTTGGTGATTTAGGTTTAGCTGCTGCCATGTTTGCAATATTCTATCACTATAAAGCAATAGATTATGCTACAGTATTTAGTGTTGCTCCTTACACACATAATGATACTTTCATATTAGGTTCATTTGAAATAAATATTATTACTCTTATAGGTATATTATTATTTATTGGTGCTGTTGGTAAATCTGCTCAATTAGGTCTTCACACTTGATTACCTGATGCCATGGAAGGTCCTACTCCTGTTTCTGCTTTAATTCATGCCGCTACTATGGTTACTGCTGGGGTTTTCTTATTAATTCGTAGTTCTCCTCTTTTAGAATATTCTGATACTACTTTAACTATTATTACTATTGTTGGTGCTTTAACTGCTTTCTTTGCAGCTACTGTAGGTTTAGTTCAAAATGATATTAAAAAAGTTATTGCTTATTCTACTTGT
>CAYNPO010000034.1:5651-7411 GCA_964399165.1 uncultured Bacteriovoracaceae bacterium
TTATATGGTTTTCTCTTGTGGTGTTTCTAACTATCAAGCTAGTTTATTCCATTTAATGAATCATGCTTTCTTTAAAGCTTTATTATTCTTAAGTGCTGGTGCTATTATTCATGCCATCGCTGATGAACAAGATATGAGAAAATTAGGTGGTTTAATTAAATCTTTACCTTATACTTATTCTTTAATGTTAATTGGTTCTTTATCTTTAATGGGTTTCCCTTTCTTAACTGGTTTCTACTCTAAAGATGCTATCTTAGAATTAACTTATGCTGCTTATACTTTAGATGGGTCATTTGCTCATTGATTAGGTACTATTTCAGCCTTATTTACTGCTACTTATTCAATGCGATTGTTAATTTTAACTTTCATCACTTCACCTAATAGCTCTCAAACTAATAGAATTGGTGTTCATGAATCACCTATCGCAATTACATTACCTTTAGGTATCTTAGCGGTTGGAAGTATAGTAGTAGGTTATTTATTTAAAGATTTAATTATTGGTGTAGGTACATCCTTCTATTCATCAGCAATTGAAGTTTTACCTCATCATGTTTCATTAATTTCAGCTGAATTCTTATCACCTATGATTAAATGAATCCCTGTAATCTTTAGTATATCTGGTGCTATCGCAGCATACTTTATATTTACACAAAAACAAAATATATTATCTGTGATTGCATTCTCTAAATCTAACATTAATTTATATACATTCTTATCTAATAAATGACATTTTGATTATATTTATAATAACTATATTGTGAAAGTATTCTATATAATAGGACACGAAGTAACATATAAAATAATAGATAAAGGGTTAATACAACCAATATCATTAATAAATAGTATAAAAAATATATCAGAAGTATTTAGTAAATTACAATCAGGGTTAGTATATAACTATGCATTAACAATATTTGTATTTACAACAATATATATAACATTTAATACAATAGGACCAGTAATAAATGTAGAATGATTATTTATATTCCCAGTAATTATTTATGTATTAGCATAAACTTAGACTAAACTTAGTATAAACTTAGACATAGTATAAACTTTAAACATAGACTAGACATAGACTAGACATAGTATAAACTTTAAACATGGACTAGACTTAGACTAAACTAATGGATATGGCTCTTTTGCTATATCTGTTGGTATAGTATATAGCAAGGGAGAGGGAGAGAAGGAGAAAGGTACCAGGTCCCAGGTAGGGGAAGCGAGAACCACCTACCCTCACTATACCTACCCTTAGGTATGAGATAACCACCTACCCTCTAAATACCAACCCTTAGGTAAACCCTCTAAATACCAACCTGTAGAGGTGAGAAGGAAGGGTAAAATAATATCGCTCACCCCGCTACCCTAAGAAGGTAAAGGTAGTCCCTCAACCTCAGCCTAAGGACCGGAGGTAAAGGTAGTAAACCCTCAGCCTCAGCCTAAGGACAGGAGGTAAAGGTAGTAAACCCTCAACCAGGAAGCCTCAGAAGGTAAAGGTTAGTGTGGTGTGGTGTGGTGTGGTGGGAGAAGGAGTATACTATAAGTAAAGGAAGTAAGTGGTGGGAGAAGGATTATACTATAAGTTAAGGAAGTAAGTAAGGGTAAGAAGTGTCAGTGCATTTCAGTGGAAGGTCTAAGGTGGAAGGTTACAGGTCTTTGGTGTTTGGTTTAATTAGAAGTATACTATATCCACCACCACCACCCCAGTAGAAGTATCCGTATCCACCTACTATAACCACAGGTATAAGTGTTCTCCTTAC
>CAYNPO010000035.1:0-3729 GCA_964399165.1 uncultured Bacteriovoracaceae bacterium
CTTCGGCGACGTGGGCAAGGGCTCCGCCGATTCCCTGCGTGGCGCCGGCGCCCGCGTGATCGTCACCGAGATCGACCCCATCTGCGCCCTGCAGGCCGCGATGGAGGGCTTCGAGGTGAAGAAGATGGACGATGCCGTCAAAGAAGCGGACATTGTGGTGACCACCACCGGCTGCAAGCGCATCATCGCCGAAAAGCACTTCCGCTCCATGAAGGACAAGGCCATCGTCTGCAACATTGGCCACTTCGACATCGAGATCGACATGGCCTGGCTGAACAAGAACTACGGTCACACCAAGAACACCATCAAACCCCAGGTGGACCTCTACACCATCGAGGGTAAGGACGTGATCGTGCTGGCCGAAGGCCGCCTGGTGAATCTGGGCTGCGCCACTGGTCACCCCAGCTTCGTGATGTCCAACTCCTTCACCAACCAGACGCTGGCCCAGATCGAGCTGTGGACCAACGCTTCTGCCTACGAAAAGCAGGTCTACATGCTGCCCAAGAAGCTCGACGAGAAAGTCGCCCGCCTGCACCTCAAGAAGATCGGCGTGGAGCTGGATGTACTGACCCCGGAGCAATCCGAGTACCTTGGCGTGGCCGCGGACGGCCCCTACAAGCCGGAATACTACCGCTATTGAGGAAAGGGGCGTCCCCATGAAGATCTTCCTCGCCTGCGACCACGCCGCTTTCGAGGCCAAAGAGGCCTTGAAAGCGGGTTTGGCTGGCCACGAGGTCGTCGACCTGGGGACCCACTCCACCGATTCCGTGCATTACCCCGAGTACGGCCGCAAGATGGCCCAGGCCATCCTGTCCGCGCCTGGCAGCCGCGGACTGCTTCTGTGCGGATCCGGCATCGGCGTGAGCATCGCCGCCAACCGTTTCAGGGGCGTGCGCGCGGCCCTGTGCCGGGACGAAGACGACGCTAAAATGAGCCGCCTCCACAACGACGCCAACGTGATGTGCCTGGCGGGCCGCAAGACCCCCGTGGACGTCATGCGCCGGATGGTGGAGGTGTTCCTGGCCACGCCCTTCGAGGGCGGCCGCCATCAAACCCGCGTGGACATGCTGGACGCTTGAGGGTCTAGGGCGACGTGGACGTATCCCCGTTGGCACCGAACCTCGACCAGGCAGTGTTGCGGTAGCGGTGGGAAATGATGTCGAAAATCCCACGGGAGCTGTCACGCGTGATGTCCGCTTCGCCCACCGCTTGCTGGGCGAAGGTTTCGATCTGTACCGCCGGAGTCTTCTTGGTCTCTTGCTTCGGGGCGAACGGATTCACAAAACCTTCCTGGGTCACCCCACGGGCGGCTCCGCGGGCCGCGGCTCCACCCTCATAGGTGACAGGACGGACTGCGGACCCAGGCCCTGCTTGGGCGCCTCCGGTGCCGGAGAGTGTGGCGGCGGGAAGTGGGGCGGCAGCCAGAGCGGAATCCGCGGGCACCCGGCCCTGCTGGGCGGCCACGGCCGTGGCCACGGAAGGAGGTAGGCCCAACCGCGCCAGCTCGTCGGCGACTTTGCGGGCACGTCCGTCTGCCAGGGGAGTGACGTTCCTCACGGGGCTGCGGCCCAGTGCCGCTGTCGTGGCCGCATTGAGGCGCGTGGCCTGGGCGCTGATGGAGGCTTCGTCCAGCCCGCCCTGAGTGGCGGCGAGCATGCCAGCGGCGTCCCGGAAGGCCATGGAGCCGAATCCAATCTGTGTGCCGATCGAGGCCAATTGGGTGTCCAGGCAGGAATTGGTGGCTTTACAGGCGCAGGCCGTGTCCGCCACGGCCACGCCAGACGAGTTGATGGTAGAGCAAGTGCCGGGGGTGTTGTCGTTGGGTCCGCTGCTCAGCTCCTGCGGCACACAGACCTTGCGCCAGTTGGAAGGGTCGGTGGTTTGGGAAGTGGGTTCCCCGCAAAAGCACTGGGTCTGGGTATGGGGGTTGCAATCCCCCGCTCCGGGGAGCTTGCGGGCCACCTCGCGCACGCTGTCGGCGTACTCTTTATGCTTGGCGGCCTTCTTCAGGAAGATCATGCTCATCGCACCCGCCGCGCCCATTTTTACCCACAGCATGGGGGAGCTCATGTCCGCGCCCGTGGCCATGTAGTAAACGTAGCAGGCTGCGGTGGCGGCGTAGACGCCCCCTTGCAGGTTGGCGGTCTTGGCGCGGGCGTCGTGGACTCGCGCCACGGCGTAAAGGGATTCTTTCTGGGCGTCGCCCGCGGTGGCGGCGGCGCTGGTCTGCTGTTGGACTTGGTTTTCGGAGGCGCGCTGGAAAGCGGCGGCAGCAAGTTCGCCGCCCATGGGAATGACCATGCACCAATCGCGTTTGTTCTCTCCTTGGCCACTTTCGGCAGCGTTGCCCTCGCCGGTGGTCGAGGGCTGGCCGTTGGGAGTGCTGGAGGTGCTGCCTGCTTCGGGCGCCCGCGGCCTCATGCGGATGGAGCCTAGGCCGCCTCCACCACCACCTGTGAAAGCGAGGGTCCCCATAGCGGCGTAGAGTTTGGGCAGGGCCTCTTCCACCAGCGTGCCCAGGCCGCCACCCAGCACGCGGCCAGGATTGTTGGTGGTGTCGTTACAGCCACTGGTACCAAGCTTGGCGCATTCCTCGGTAAGCACGGTCTGGGCCCGACCCTGGTGGTAGTAGGTGTTGGCCTCAACTTGCTCTTGGTCGGTGAGGGCCCGGTCAGCACCGGAGCTGGAAAAGGTTTCGTCCAAGGTCTGGGCCCATCCCGGAGGGGCGAGCAAGCTGGCGCTCAGGCAGAAACTCAGAATGTGTTTCATAAGGCAAATCCTTGGAATTCTTACAACCAGTTTAACATGCTCCCTGAGAGGTAAAGCGCGTGAAAGAGTCACTTGCGCAAAGCATTAGTGATATCGGGAAGTTACGGTTTTAATTGGGAAATGGTCCCCTCGGAAAAGTGCAAACAATAATCATCAATGGTAGGGTGGGTCCCATGAACCCTATGAAAAAAGCCCCGGTGCAGCACACTCACGACAATGATTTAACCCACTCCATGGTTCATTACCTCTTGGCCATCCATAAGCTTAAGGAGACCAAGGGGTATGCTCGGGTCACTGACATCGCCAATGAGATGGGTTTGACCAAGGGCTCCGTATCCACCGCTTTGAACAACCTGAAGAAACGTGAATTGGTGACCGAAGACGAGTCGAAGTTTCTCTCCCTCTCGGATACCGGCCATCATGCCGTGCATGACATCCTTTCTTCCCGCACGCTGCTTTACTATTTTCTCAAGGACATCGTGGGCGTGTCGGAAGAGACCGCCCATAAAGACTCTTGCTTGATGGAGCACCTCATGAGCGAGGAGTCCCGGGACAAGTTTTTCAAGTTCATGCAGGGCCTGTGCAACGGGGACGCCAAAAGCCGCGACTTTGGCACTTCTTTCGATTTCGCCCAGTTCAATCGCCCCGAGGAATTCGTGCACCTGCAGAAGGGCGACACCTACCTCAAGTGAGGCAATCCCGACATTTTTGATACAGGCCGCGCGCTGCCGCGGCCCCGCTTTCTTTCCATCCGGCTTTGGGGCTAAATGGGTGGTGGCGGGCCAAGACCGGCCAGCCTTCCCGTGAGGAGCTGCATGGATGCCCTGTTAAACCCGTCCCCCTTGCGCTACGGCGCCATCCCCTTCGACCGCGTCCGTATCGA
Source organism: uncultured Bacteriovoracaceae bacterium (assembly GCA_964399165.1). Classification (GTDB taxonomy): domain Bacteria; phylum Bdellovibrionota; class Bacteriovoracia; order Bacteriovoracales; family Bacteriovoracaceae; genus UBA6144. The sequence goes on from CAYNPO010000035.1 coordinate 3,653, forward strand.
GGATTTCCTGCCCGCCCTAGACCGCGCCATAGCCGCGGCCGAAGAGCGTTTGGCCGCGTGGAAGAAGGAGAAGGGGA
>CAYNPO010000036.1:0-3081 GCA_964399165.1 uncultured Bacteriovoracaceae bacterium
CGCGCCATAGCCGCGGCCGAAGAGCGTTTGGCCGCGTGGAAGAAGGAGAAGGGGACCTCTTACGCGGAGGTGCTAGTGGAGCTGGAAGACATCCAGCACATGGTCGGCCATGTGAGCGGCGTGTTTTTCAACCTCCACTCTGCTCACTGCCCGCCCGAAATGGAGAAGATCTCCCCCGAGATGTCCGCGCGCCTCACCAAGTTCGGCAACGACGTCACCCTCGATCCGGTGGTCTTCGCCCGAGTGAAAGCCTGTTGGGAAACCCGCGAGACCCAAGAGCTCACGCCGGAGGAGCGCACCATCCTGGAGAAGAGCTACAAAGCTTTCACCCGCAATGGGGCCTTGTTGGATGCCGCGGGAAAAGAGCGCCTGCGTGCCCTCGACGAGGAACTGGCGAAGACTAGCCTGCAATTCTCCCAGAACGTGCTTAAGGCCACCAATGAGTATGAGATGGTGCTGACGTCGGAGGAAGATCTAGTCGGCCTTCCGGATTCTCTCAAGGAAGCCGCCGCTGAGACCGCCGAACGCAAAGGTAAGAAGGGGAGTTGGGTCATTACCTTGGATTTCCCCATGGTGGGGCCATTCATGACTTACTCCAAACGACGTGATCTGCGACAACGTCTCTGGAAGGCGAGCGCTACCCGAGCCTTCGGCGGTCCCTATGACAACCGCGGTAATGTGCTGGCTCTCGCGCGGCTGCGCCATGAGCGCGCGCGCTTGCTGGGATACGCCACCCATGCCGACTATGTGCTGGAGGAGCGCATGGCTTCCTCGCCCTCCAAAGTGCGGGAGTTTCTCGGGGAAATGCTCGCGAAGGCGCGCCCCATGGCGGAGAAGGAGATTGCCAAGCTCAACGCATTGGCGCGGGAGCTGGATGGCATCGACAGGGTCGAGCGCTGGGACAGCGCCTACTACGCCGAACTGCTCAAACAGCGCGAGATCGGCCTCGATGAGGAATCGCTGCGCCCGTTTTTCAAGCTTGAGAACGTCATCGCCGGCGTCTTCGAGGTCACGCGTTTGCTCTACGGTCTGCGCTTCCGCGAGGTGAAAGACTTACCGACTTACCACGAGGACGTGCGAGTTTACGAGGTGGAGGACACCCGGGGACACATCGGCGTGTTCTATATGGACTTCCACCCCCGCGAGACCAAGCGGGCGGGCGCCTGGATGACCAGCTTCCTGGAGCAGGGCCTGCGCCAAGGGGAGGTGCGCCGTCCGCACGTTGCCATCGTCTGCAACTTCACCAAGCCCACCAAAACCAAGCCCGCCCTCATCACGCTCGACGAGGTCACCACGCTCTATCATGAGTTTGGCCACGCCCTACACGGTCTCCTCTCGCAGTGTCGCTATACTACTCTTTCCGGCACCAACGTGTTCTGGGATTTCGTGGAACTTCCATCCCAGGTCATGGAGAACTGGGTGTACGAGAAGGAATGCCTGGACCTCTTCGCCGCCCACTACGAAAACGGCGACAAGATCCCCGCGGAAACCGTGCAGAAGATCAAGCGCGCCGCCAACTTTCTGGAGGGCCTGGGCACGCTCCGGCAGCTCTCCTTCGCCCTGCTCGACATGTCCTACCACTCGGGAGACCCATCCTCCATCACGGACGTGGAGGCACATGAAAAGGCGGCCACCGCCGCTACTGATCTGTTCCCCCCCGTGCCGGGCACCAACACGTCCTGTGCCTTCTCCCACATATTCGCGGGTGGCTATTCGGCCGGTTATTACAGCTATAAGTGGGCTGAGGTCCTGGATGCGGACGCCTTCGAGTTTTTCCTCGAGAAAGGCATCTTCAACCCCGAGGTGGCGGCCCGCTTCCGCGAGCACATCCTGGAGAAGGGTGGCACCGAGCATCCAATGGAACTTTACCGGCGCTTCCGCGGCAAGGAGCCTTCCGTGGACGCCCTTTTGAGGCGCTCCGGGCTGGCCCCTTGAACGCGGGGCTGCTGTCGGGAGACATCCGGGTCGGCGAGGCCCAACTGCGCGCCATCCTCACGGCCATGCCGCTCGATGTGGCCCTGTACGACCATGACTTGCGCTACGTGGGCATGAGCGCACGCTTCCGCGCGCGATACCCATTTACCGTGCCTGACCCCGTAGGGCGGCGGGCGCCGGAAGTCCACGAATTCTTCCCCGACTTGTGGAAGGAGCGCCTCAAGCGGACCCTGCGTGGTGAAGAGCTAGGCATGGAGGAGGAGCCTCTGGAAATCATTCCAGGCGCGATCTCGTGGTTGCGCTGGCGCACGGTGCCCTGGCGCGATCCTGACGGTGAAATCGGCGGTGTGGTGCTGATCGTTGAAGACATCAGCGACCAGAAGGAAAACGACATGCGGCTCCGCCAGGCCACCAAGCTCACCGCCTTGGGGGAAATGGCGGGCGGCATCGCCCATGAAATCAACAATCCCTTGAGCATCCTTCGGGGTTTCGTTGACCTCATGCAACGGCACATGGGCCGCGACTACATTGATCCAGAGGTGTTCCGACAGTACTTAATGCGTTCCCGCGCTACCATTGACCGAATCTCGCGCATCGTGAGCGGCATGCGCCGGATCTCCCGCGATTCTTCCAAGGACAGCATGCAACCCTACGCGGTCAATGCGTTGTTGGACGACGCCTTGGACTTCGTCCAGGAGAAGTTCCGTGGTCACGGCATCCGCTTGGACGTGCTCCGGGCGGCCCCCGACGAACTCGTGGTGTGTCGGCCGGTAGAGATCTCCCAAGTGTTGCTCAACCTTCTCACCAATTCCTTTCATGCCCTGGAAGGTCGCCCCGGCGGCTGGGTGAGGATCGGGGTGCAAGCGGACGCCACGAGGTTATGCATCCAAGTGGAGGACGGCGGTGCCGGCGTACCCGAGGAATTGCGGGAGAAGATTTTCCAGCCATTCTTCACCACGAAAGACATCGGAAAGGGGATGGGTCTGGGGCTGTCGGTGTCGCGGAGAATACTGGAAAGCCATGGCGGACGGCTCTTCCTCGAACCCCGATCCGCTCACACCTGCTTCGTACTAGAATTACCTCATCGCTCGTAAACTGCCCCACTTGAATGGTGCTGCCCTGGCACCCAAGCGCCCTTTCTGGGCG
>CAYNPO010000037.1:0-1527 GCA_964399165.1 uncultured Bacteriovoracaceae bacterium
TCACGGGCTGGGCCGCCGAGGCCACGGTCCGCAAAGTCTTCGAGGTGGTCCGCAGTGGGGTCTACGGGGAAATCCTGGGCCCCCAAAACAAGAACGCCCGGGCCCTGTTCAAGCAGGTGACCGGGGTGAAGCTCCCCGCTGGTCGGAAAGCCACGGTGGCGATGTTCAAGGGTCAGCCGTTCGCGGAAGTCCTCAAGGCAGAGCCTACCCAAACCGAGGGAGGGGATCCCAAGGAGGCGAGCCCCCCCGAATCTCCCGAATTAGCGCCAGCCGCAACACCTTCCGCGACCGTTGCGGCACCTGCGGAAGATCAAAACCACGTCCTGCCTCGGGACCAGGATTGGATTCCGACTGGGGACAAGGCCAAGGCCCGGGCGAACCTGGACGCCATCCGGTTGCTGCGTCGCCTGGAAAGCGAGCAACGTAACCCAAGCCCCGAAGAGAAAGAGGTCCTGGCGCGCTACGTCGGTTGGGGTGGGCTCAAGCAGGTGTTCGACGCTGGCAAAGCCGCGTACCGCGAGCGGCCGCCGTGGAACGAGGAGCAGCGGCGCGAGTTCGCCAACTGGGAGAAGTCGTGGGGAAAGCTCTACGACGAGACCAAGGCGGTGCTCACGGAAGAAGAGTACGCAGCGGCGGCGCGGTCGATCCTCAACGCCCATTACACATCGCGGCAAGTGGTTGCTGCCCTGTGGGAATTGGCCACGCGCCTGGGCTTTCGTGGGGGGCGTGCCCTGGAAACTTCGGCGGGGGTGGGCAATTTCCTGGGGCTCACCCCGGATGCGGTGCGTGGGGAAACCAAGTGGCAAGCCGTCGAGCTGGATAGCGTGTCGGGGCGGATCCTGGCCAAGCTCTACCCTCAAGCGCAGGTGCAACAGACCGGGTTCCAGACCGCCCGCCTGGCGCCCAACTCGGTCGACCTGGTCATCGGCAACTTCCCTTTTGCCAAGGATGGGCCGATCGACAAGCGGTATCCGCGCTTCAGCCTGCACAACTACTTCTTTGCCAGGTCGCTGGACGTGGCCAAGCCCGGCGGGTTGGTGGTGGCGATCACCTCCGATTCGACCATGGACTCCCCGTCGTCCCGAGAAGCTCGGGCGTATATGGCGGAGCGGGCCGACCTGGTGGGCGCCATCCGACTTCCGAACACCGCCTTCAAGGAGAATGCTGGCACGGAGGTCACCACCGACATCCTGGTGTTCCGTAAGCGCGACGGTACGCCGTTCGAGGGGCAGGCCTGGGTGGACTCCGCCCCGACCCTGACCTACGACGGCAAACCCGTGGAGATCAACCAGTATTTCATCGCCAACCCCCAGATGATGCTGGGGCGCTTGTCGTTGGAAGGGACGCTGTACGGCCGGGCGGATCAACGGGCACTCTTGCCTAATCCTGGCCAGGATTTGCAGGTGGCGCTTCAAGAGGCCATCGGCCGCATGCCGGAGGGGGTGCTGGGAAGCCATGCTCTGCCTGACGCGGCCTCAGTCCAGGACGGGCCGGTATCCGGCAAGGTGGGGCAGTTGGTGGCTCGAG